>JAZQUY010000009.1:0-68278 GCA_045631525.1 Clostridia bacterium | reverse complement strand
GTGGATATCCTTTTTTGTTTGTCATAGCCCACCAAGTATCATCAAGCTTAGGTAAAAACTCTAACGAGTTTTATTGAATAACGCTGATGACACTTGAGGCATTTTTTAACTGTTGAAATCCTTGCGGATTTCTGCCTGATTCCAAAAACCTCTCGGTTTTTGCAAACTTACACTACCAACAGTTCACTGAACTGTTGGCTTAACGTTCCAGCGCCTGGGAAAGTAAGACGTCGCCAGAACACACGACAGACACTCATTTGAGTGTCTGTTTTTTTGTGCGTTCCGTACGACGTTTATGTTGAAATTCTAAGGAATTTCTTTTATTGCCGATGCTGTCGCATCTCAATCTCACCTAAAAACGTGCCACCGGCACCTTTTTTACGGTGTGACGCCGAAATTTGCAAGGAGATATCCGTTAGGGTATCTCTTTTTTTGCGTATCATCAGCTCTAAAAATACATAAAGGATAATATTGTCTTTTTTTATTAACTATGTTATACTAAAATAAATAGTTTGTTGATTTTAGTGCGAGAAGTTTGATTGAAAATAATTTTATATGTAATTTGGGTGAAATACTTTCGATAATTTTGCTAATAATGCATATTGTTCTAATTGTATTGCAAATTATTGAGATCAGGCGCATAGATAAGAAAACTAAGGAAAAATTTTGGTCCTGACTTGACAAAAGTTGAATTGTGTCGAATATTATCGAAAAGAGAGGTAGAGAAATGAAAAAAAGAATTTTTTTTAGTTTTATTGTAGTATGTCTTATAATATTAATATTTGCCCTAGTTGGATGTTCTGGTGTTGAAGAAATATCAACTAATAAAACAGATAGCGATGATTATAAGTACGTTTATTTGATGATAGAAGAAAATGATGATAGATTTGAATATGATGAGTTTGGAAACAAAACAAAATGGATTCAAAAAGATAGGACTGTTCAGTATAAAAATACATATGATGATACAGGCCGATTGAAAATGACATATTACGAATGGGAAAAAGACCGAAGCACAACATATACTTATTTATATGATTCAAAAGGTTATAAAATTAAAGAAGAAATGTTAGATGTTAATGGATGGAGCAATTTTGCAAATGGTTATGAAACGACATTTATCAATGATGAAGCGGGTAAACCAATACAATGCGATATGAAAACTATTACAAACGGTAAAGTAGATGAGGGCGTAACTACTACGATGTTACAATACACAGAAGCGGGTGTATTAAAGTCTTTAACAAGGTATTATAAGAATGGAGATGTTGGTTACGAAGAATACAATGAATACGGAGATGTTATAACCGAGACTACATATAAAAATGGAAGACTGTATAATGAAGAAAGGATAGATTATAGATACGAGTTTGACGAAGATAATAATATAATTAAAAAAACAGTTATTTTTGAAGATGGTACTATCTTTGAAGATACATATAAATGGGAAAAAGTAAAGATAAAACTCCCTAATGTTTGTGAGACAGTAGAAGATGTGAACAAAGAAAGTGATTATGATATAAATCAGAAAAGCATAGATGTTTTAAGTGAATATTTGCAAACAAAAAACATTAAAGACTCCCAATTAACATATTTGGGCATACACAGTATGATGAACTCATCTTATTATGATTATTTGCATTCTGATGGATGGCATATTTTAGTACAAACAGTCGAACCGTACAATATATATATAGCAGAAGGATATGAAACAGAAGCTATTATGGTTTGGCCGGAAGAAAATGCTAGCGATACAAATAATGAGCAAGAAAGTATTTGGGGAGATATAGATGAACAAGGTAAGCTTGTAGACTCTGAGGGAAATATTATTATGTCAGCAGAGGATTTGGCTCAACAAGAGAACTAATTGCAAAATGGACCAATCAGGGGGACGGTTCTCCCGATTGAAGTTTTTGAAAGAAGTTGAAAAAGATAAACCGGCTGTGGCGATTCTGCCTCAGCCGCTTTAAGTATCTTTAAATACTCTAAAATAATACTACACTTCTTTTTTGCGGCGAAGAATATCATAAACAACTTTTATTATTCCACCTAATGACCCTGCGATGATGTCGTACATTGTATCGTCAAGTGAGCCGTTTTGAGCGTTTGTGTTTAATATTTTATCACTGGCAAATTCCCATATTTCCCACAAGCCTGCTATTGAAAAGGCTGTGAGCAAAGCAAAGCTAATTAATAAGGCTTTGCTTTTTTTGTTGCCATCTAATTTTGCATATATTTCTTTTCCGGTTTGTGCAAAAATAAATCCCGAAAGAAAGTGAAGAAGTTTATCCCAGTAAGGGATTGACGCATACATGCCAAGAGTTCTTCCCAGAAACACAGACAGCAAGATAAATATGACAAAACTATTGTAGGTGCTGCTTTTAAAAACGGAAAATTTTTTATGAATCAGAAAAAGCGCACCAATTAAAAGTAGGGTATATGCTGAGTTGAGGGCAATTTCATATTGCGTTGTAAAAATACCATATAAGGTAAAAATGCCAGGGATTATAGCTGAAAAAACAGTAAACTTATACATAATTATCACCACTAAAGTATTATGAAACAAAATTTGAAAAATAAACATAATTGTGAACATTAATCAAGAGGACGTTTCTCTTGTGTGATTTCAAAAGAAAACTTTAAATAAACCAAGCCGGCTGTGGCGATTTTGCCCCAGCCGATTTTTTTGGAGACTTGTTTTTTGCCAAACGGATATCCTTTTTTGTTTCGTAAATTTTTACGGCATCTTATGTATAATATTGTCTTTTTTTCTTAACTATGTTATAATAATTTGTTGATACTACCAGCAAAAAAATAAATTCGAGAAAAGGATAGTTAAATGAGTATTTTAAATGTTGAAAATGTAACTCACGGCTTTGGGGGTCGTGAAATTTTGGATAATGCATCTTTTCGCCTGCTCAAGGGCGAGCATATCGGGCTTGTTGGGGCAAATGGTGAGGGAAAGTCTACTTTTTTGAATATTATTACGGGGAAACTTACGCCTGATTCGGGAAAGGTTGAGTGGTGCAAGCATATAACAACGGGGTATCTTGACCAGTATTCCACATTGGAAAAAGGAAAGTCCATCCGTGATGTGCTTCGTGATGCGTTCCGCCATCTTACGGACCTTGAGGCAGAAATGCTTGCAATTTATGAAAAAATGGCAGATGTGTCTGAAAACGAAATGAATGAAATGATGGAGGAAGTAGGGGAAATTCAGGATATTCTTGATTCCTCGGGCTATTATATAATAGATTCCAAAATAAGTGAATGTGCAAACGGCCTTGGACTTAATGAAATTGGTCTTGACAGAGATGTTACAGAGCTTTCCGGTGGACAGAGGGCAAAGGTGCTTCTTGCAAAGCTTCTGCTTGAAAACCCAATGATTCTTATTTTGGACGAGCCGACCAACTTTCTCGATGAAAATCACATCGTATGGCTTAAAAACTTTCTTAAGGAATATGAAAATGCGTTTATTCTGGTGTCCCATGATATTCCTTTTCTTAACGAGGTTGTGAACGTAATTTATCACATAGAAAATTGCGTGCTTACCCGATATACAGGGGATTACAGCGATTTTGAACGCATGTATGAGCTCAAAAAGAGACAGATTGAACAGGCATACAGCAAACAGCAGAAAGAGATTGCTAATCTGGAAGAGTTTGTTGCAAGGAACAAAGCGAGGGCGGCAACTGCTACACTTGCAAGGTCCAGACAGCGTCAACTCGACAAAATGGAGATTATTACCCTTGCCCCCGAAAAGGTAAAACCAAGTTTTTCTTTTAAAACGGCAAGAACCCCAGGTAGAGTGGTTATTGAGGCAAAAGATTTGGTTTTGGGTTATAACGAGCCGCTTACCAGTCCGCTCAATCTTCTTGTTGAAAGAAATAAGAAAATAGCCATCAAGGGGACTAATGGTATAGGAAAATCCACACTTATGAAAACGCTTTTGGGAATTATTCCACCTTTTGCGGGAAGTGTAAGCCGTGACCAGTTCCTGTTGGAGGGATATTTTGAGCAGGAAGAAACCGCAAGTGATAAAACTGCACTTTCTGAAATATGGGACGAGTATCCCTCAATGACAAACGCGGAGGTGAGGGCGGCACTTGCAAGATGCGGTCTTACTACCGAACATATTACCTCCCAGATGAAGGTGCTTTCGGGCGGTGAAAATGCAAAGGTGCGCCTTTGCCGTTTGATGCTTAAAGAAATTAACCTTCTGGTGCTTGATGAGCCTACGAATCATCTTGATGTTATGGCAAAGGAAGAACTTAAAAAGGCGGTCTCAGAATTCAAAGGAACAGTTCTTCTTGTAAGCCACGAACCTGAATTTTATGAAGACATAGTAGATGAAATTATTAATCTGGAAAATGTGTCGACCAAGTGTGTTTGATATAAATGGTTCGCTGATTTTAAATAGAAATTTCGGTTAGAGTTTTTAAACGGAGAAAAGACAGGGCGGGTGTAGTGCATTAAAAATTTGCTGCGAGCCAACTGAAAGGAATAAAAATGAAAGAAAAAATATATACAATTCCGATAAATGAATCGCTGGATGCGGATTGCAGTTGTCCGTTTTGCTTTTTGGAGAGAAAGCTTGAGGATGAGGCGCTTGACTATACCCTTGGGGCGGCGATGATGGAGCCGGATTTCCGGATGATTACAAATGAAAAGGGATTTTGCAAGACTCATATAAAAAGATTGATTGAGAAACGAAATGCTTTGTCCCTTGCGCTCATTATGGACACGCATCTTGAGGAGATAAAGTCGCTTTTTGAACTTGAAAACAACGAGAAATCATTTTTTAAAAAGAAAAAAGCTGACAATCCTTTTGTGTCAGCGGTTACTCATGTTGCAGAGGAATGCGCGGTATGCTCGAAGATTAATCACACCCTTGACAGATATTTTTATACATTCATTTTTATGCTTAAGAGCGAAAAGGGTTTCCTTGACAAAGTTCTTTCAAAGAACGGTTTTTGCTTTGAACATTTTGCAAAACTTACCGAATTTGCATTCCACGAGCTTTCGGACCGGGAAATTGAGAAGTATTTTAAGCCGATTATAGAGCTGGAGGAGAATAAAATAGCAGAATATCATGAGTACATCAAAAAATTTGCCGACAGCTTTGACTATCGAAACGCCGGCAAAAAGTGCGATGTCCCAAAAGATATCCTGACAAAAACCGCTGAGCTTTTGAATGGGGAGATTGAAAATTAATATTAATATGAAGACGAAAGTCCCGCTTTGACGGGATTTTTTGCTTTCAAATATGTTCGTTTTGTCCATTTTCATTGGTATATAATGTAAACAAAATACCAAAGGAGGATGATTTGGATTTAATGAACGAAAAGATGTTCGAGAGTATGGCGGAAAGGCTTAAGGAAGATATAGCTAAGGAAATTGCTTATGCTTATGCCGTTTTTGTGCCTGATGATGGTGAGAAAGTGATTTCTATAATGAAAAGAAATATCCCTTTAAAAGATAGGTTGTTTCTTGGTCAGGATTTGCAAAATTTTGCCGGGGAAAATTTGGTTTTTCCTTATGATGTTTTAAATTCAAGCATAGAAAAGCATATTGCGGAATTTTATGATGAGCTCGGGCTGAGTCTCCAGACCTCAAAAAAGCTTGATACATACGGAAACAGGGGAAAAGAATTTGAAAGACAGTTTAATGAGAGGTTGAATCAATCAAAGACTTCTTTAATCAGCACGGTCAAGCACGAAATGAATTTGCAAATGATGCAAAACAAGGATGCTAAATCGGCTATAGCTCACATTCGAAAGGTGTTAACAAAAAGACTCACGTCTTTGGAAAGTTTTTTGAAGGACAGCGCTGGACAGCTAAAGCAATATATGTTACTATGGGATTATGAGGATAAGGGATATACTCATTATCGAATTAAAACAAACGGCGACAATTGTGAAGAATGTACCAAATTGGACGGTAAAGTTTTTCTCATTGGTGATGCAGAAATGGGCGAAAGCCTTATGCCGTTTCATCCCAACTGTGATTGCTTTGTTGAGGTGTTAGATAAAAATCAAAATACTGAGGTTGTGGCGTCTCAAAATACTGAAGATGAAGATGGCGCAAATCCTTTAGGGTATTTGCGGACTTCATTAAAGCAAATTTTTTTGGGGAATTATGCGGAAGATGTCAATCTGGGTGGTGTTTTGGGTCAGGTTGGTTTAGGGTTCTTGGGTGTCGATGTACTGGCGGATCTTCGTGACCTCATTTATGATGTAACACATTTTGAGGTGTCGACAGGTCATATAGTTCAGACTTTGTTTGATGTTTTATCGATGCTTCCAGTGATTGGCACTCTTAAGTATACGGATGAGGCAGGAGATGTTTTAAAGGGTGCCATAAAGCACGGGGATGATGCCACAGAAGCGGTGAAAGCTGCTAAAAAAGTTACTGATTTTTCAGATTACTCCAAACAGATACACTTGGGGAAACAGGGAAAACACATTGTAGGACATAATAACTATATCAAGGGGAAAAGTCTTTTGGATATTTCAATTAGCGAAGCTCAAAGTTTAGTAAATAAATATAGCGGCAAAGGTCAAAAAATAGGGAAAAATAAAGAAAGAGTTGATTTTGGCAAAGTTATTGGTAGATATGTAGACCCCAAAACAGGAAAGTTATATAACACGACTGTTGGAACAATACATTATTCAAATTCCGGGACGCACATTGTACCAGAAAAGCCGATTGATTGGAGGAATTAAGGATGTATTTAAATGATAAGGAAAAGACAATAATCGGAAAATTTATGGATACTGTTGATGAAAACTATGGAAAAAAAATGACATTAAAATGGAAAGATGATAGTCATATTCAGGGAATATTTGATTCATATATAGAAGATGATTCAGAATGCGATATGGATGAAGCTGGTTATGAAGAATTTTGGTCATTTGTTTTTAAAGTAATTGATTTAACCGGTAATCCGCCTGTGTATATCACAGAGGATGAATATTTTTGCATTAACTACAAAAACTTTCCTTATGAAATAATTGCAGAGGGAAAAAAGATAAATTAGTTATAAATAAAGCTACTTGGCGTTTTGGGTCAGGTTGGCTTAGGGTTCTTGGGTGTTGATGTACTGGCGGATATTCGTGACCTCATTTATGATGTAACACATTTTGAGGTGTCGACAGGTCATATAGTTCAGACTTTGTTTGATGTTTTATCGATGCTTCCAGTAATTGGCGCTCTTAAGTATACGGATGAGGCAGGAGATGTTTTAAAGGGTGCTATAAAGCACGGGGATGATGCCACAGAAGCGGTGAAAAAACATTGACATTTCTCCCAAAATATGTTATCATACATACAAATAAAAGGGAGTAATTTGCGGGTTTTCCGCCTGTGCGCGCGTCAGTACATTTCTTTTGAAATCGCGGCACAGCATTTAAAGTTTTTAAGTGTAATGAGACTTTTATTGTGTTTTTGGCACAATAAAGGTCTTTTTTTGCATAAAAGATGCGCTTGAAACACAAAATCATATGGGAAAGAGGGAGATTTTTTATGTTAATTCCGGTTTTATTGTTTTTGGTAGGCGTCGTTTTGCTGATTAAGGGCGGCGACTGGTTTGTTGATGGTGCTACAGGCATTGCACACAGATTTCATATTCCTGAAATTTTGATAGGTGCGACCATTGTTTCAATTGGAACTACCTTGCCAGAGGTTATGGTATCTGCAGGCGCGGCTCTTAGTGGCCATGGGGAAATCGCATACGGCAATGCTATTGGCTCGATTATATGCAATACCTCGCTGATTGCGGCGATTACAATTGCCATCCGTCCGTCTGATGTTAACCGCAAACCCCTTGTTTTGCCGGTGGGTTTCTTTTTTGTGGCTGCGGTGTTTTATTCGGCGGTTGCTTATTTTACAGGCAACTTTTCAAGAGCTGTAGGCATTGTTTTGGTTTCGATTTTTGCTGTCTATATGATAATCTCGGTTATTCAGGCCAAGAAAAGCCTTGCTGAAAAGAAAGGCGAGGAAGAAGAAACAGAAACGAGCGGCTCTTTGTGGAAAGAATTGATTTTGCTTGTTGCGGGAGCTGCTGTTATTGCTGTTGGTGCTGATTTGCTGGTGGACAATGGAACTATTATTGCCCAGATGCTTGGTGTTCCTGAGTCGGTAATTGCTCTGACCTTTGTGGCGCTTGGAACATCACTTCCTGAATTTGTTACAGCAATCACGTCGCTTATAAAGGGGCACAGCTCATTGTCCCTTGGAAATATCATTGGTGCAAATCTCTTTAACCTTGTGCTTGTAAGCGGCGTGTCAACTGTGCTTTCACCATTCCCTGTTCCCAATAGTTCACAGGCATTTGGCGTTAATACGTCACTTGCTGTGGATATTCCTGTTATGTTTCTGGTAATGTCAATTATGGTATTCCCTGCATTGATACGTGGCAAGCTTTCGAGGACTCAGGGTATTCTTCTGCTCCTTATATATGCAGCGTTTTGTGTATTTCAGTTTGCTCTCTAATTGGTAAAATAAGACAACATATTTTGATTTGTTGAAAATAAAACATATATAGTATATAATGGATAAGGGATTATAACTGCTCACGCGGTGGCAATCCCTTTGAATTTAGCTGTTAAAAGGGGAATGGGAAATGAGAGAGTCCATTTATAACAATCATGATATAGAGGCGGCTAAAATAATTGACGATTTTTTGCCGGATAAGCTTTTTGATGCCCATATGCATATTACGCATCTTGATTCTCTGTATGACGGGCGAAAGTCTTTTGATGATTATTATGATGATATAAAGCTGTTTGCGAAAAACAGAGAGGTACGTTGCAATGGGATGATTCTCTTAGCGACCTGACGGAACTGGCAAAATCCCACGGTTTTTTGGTGGAGGAACTTAATAAGCATCCTCAAAATGTGGGGGAGATTATTGTTTTTCCCGGGGATACAGTTTATGATATAGAGGCAAGGCTTCTGCATCCCAATATAAAGGGGCTTAAGTGCTATTGCTTTTATGCGGAGTGTGAGGATAAATATGAGGCTGCCATTGATGAATATCTTCCTGAGAGTGCGTGGGAGGTTGCAAACCAAAGGAAAATGGCTATTACCTTGCATATGGTGAAAAATGAATGTCTGGCGCATCCTGATAATCTTAATTACATAATTGAAATGGCAAAGAAATATCCTGATGCGGTGCTTATCTTGGCGCACGCAGCAAGAGCTTTTGCTGCATGGACTGTTTTTGGAACAGTGGATAAACTTGCAGACCTTGAAAACGTGTGGTATGATTTTTCGGGAATCTGTGAGTCGCCGGCAATGCTTTATATAATCAAAAAGGTTGGTGTGAGCCGCTGTATGTGGGGAACGGATTATCCGGTGGCAGCATTTTTAGGAAAACCCATTTCTTTGGGTAATACTTTTGCGTGGATTAACGAACGTAATTTCCCAAATGGTTTCCCATTGAGGCACGTTATCACCGAAGGCTTTATGGCAATGCGCGAGCTGAGCATTTTGGCTGATTTGGGGAAAAGTCAGCTTGAAGATATATTCTATAACAATGCAGCAAGGCTGTTTGATGGAAAATAGAAAAAGCCGTCTGAACTTGTCAAGTAAAAGTAGACACTAAAACCACGAATTATGCAAACCCTTGTTCAATTCTATATTGGACAGGGGTTTTGTAATTTAATTTGTATGATAATCTTTCGTTATTAAAGTAATGAACATAGCTTTCGAGAAAAGACGGAACATTTTCAACTGATTTTAAATTAAAATCTATTTTCATTTCTTCTTTTATCCATCCATTTAAAGACTCTATTATAGGATTGTCGGTTGGTGTTCCAGCTCTTGACATAGAGCGTTTGATGTTAGTATAATATTTATGGGTTTGGTAGAACCCTGATGAAGAGTAGACACTACCTTGGTCGGTATGCAAAGTGACTGGGTAGCTCTGCTCTTTTGTTTTTTCTATTAACTCATTTAGACAATGGTAATATGGTAAACTGCTGCCTCTCTTGTTTGTTACAAAATTTGCTATTATTTCATTGTTGTATGTATCCAATATATATGTCCATTCCCAACGAATCCCTTTATGATAAATGCAAGTCATATCTGATACAACAAATTCTAACGGTCGGGTTGTTTTCCAATTACCATTGATTGTATTAGGAAATTTAATATGCTCTTTCCCTGCATATTTTCTTCCTCGGTTTGTTTTAGAACGGATTCCTGCCAACTTGCAGCATTTGTGAGCGAGATTGTCTGAAAAGAGCCATCCGGTTTCGTTACGAGCTAATCTTGCGAGATAATGATATCCTTTTGTTTTATGCTTTTTGTGTTGTTCTAAAAGCAATTCTGTCAGAATTATTCTATCTTGTTCATAACGATTGGGTTTATCTTTTCTTGCTAACCATTTGTAATACCCCGAACGATTAACTGACATTATCTCACACAAGGATTTTACGCTATACTTATCTTTAAGGGAGTATATTATTTCATATTCACACCTTTTAAGATAACGAACTCCTTGTTTGCACCAACTCCTTTCACGTGGTATCCTTTTTTTAACCGTTCATTTTCTATTTCTAATTTCGCTAATTGCAACTTTAATCTGTCAGTTTCTGTTAATGACTTACTGGTATGTAATGCAGAAAACGGATTGCCTTTTCTGCTATTTTTAGAATCAAATACCGATTCACCATGTTGATTGTAACTCCTTATCCAACGGCATATCATTCCTTTATCTGCATTATGTTCTTTGGCAAGAGTACCAGCTGATATATGTTCTTCATAATATCTTTTTATTATTGCTAGCTTCTGTTCCTTTGTCCATGTTCGTTTTGTTTGTCCTTTTTTCAAATCAAACACCTCCACAATTATTTTAACACAAAAACAAAAAAGTAGATACATGGTGGTTTTCCATGTGTCTACTTTTATTTTACTACTTCAATTTACGGGGGGATATTTATTTGTATTAAATTCCGAGAGACTCTTTAAGACATTTAACAAGATTTTCGGCAACGATTTTATGTCCTTCCCTGGTGGGGTGCATAGGAGACCGGGGAATCCAGCCGGTAGAGTCAATGAACAGTACATTGTCTGAATGTTCTTTGTTGTATCGGTTTACCAGTTTTTCCACTTCTTTGGGATAGGGCTCGAAAGAACTCAGAGAGGCAGCCTTTTCCTCGGGATAGGCCCCATAAAAAGCGCTCAGAGCCACAATCTTTGATTTGGGGTTAAGCTTTCTTACCAGAGGAAGAAACTCTTCATATTCACGGATATGGTCACGAAAATCTGCGTGGAAAAGATCGTTTACACCATAGTTGATAACGACTATCTCTGTGTCGATGGGCTGTTTTGGGGCGTCATTGAAACAGAAAGGATACGCTTCTTTTGCTTTTGGTACTCCGCCGGCAGCTTTTACTGCAAGACCCAGTGACCCGTAGCCCATTATATAAGGCCGCATACCAAGAGCATTGGCTGTCAGATATGCATATGTGGCGGTTGAGTCGTTTTGGAACACCATATTGTTGCGATTTGAGGTGGAACCCCAGTACGGACGTCTGTATTCGTCAACCCAAATACCTTCGGTGATGGAGTCGCCAAGAAATTCAATGATTTTGCGGTCGTCTACAGGCAAGGTTCCGTCACTTTCGGTTTCGGCGCCAATAAAGGTAACTTTTGCAACAAGCGGCGTGTACCATCGCTGTTGGTCCTGCATGGCGGATTTGAAATATACTGTTGCGGTGTGGTTGCCGTCGTCGGGGGCTTCAATCCTGATATAGTGGTCGAGCCTTGCGCCTATTTTTGCGCCGCCATCAAGCTGGATATAAAGATGGGGATAGGCTTCGGCGTTTTCGGTTAAATCAAAACGCAGATCGCACCAAGAGCCCTTGAATGCAACTTCAAAAGATGCACCCGGGGTGGTGGAGGTTGCGCTGTTTTCGGTCACAAACCAACGGCCTGTGTAGCGTACGCTTTCGCTGATGGGAGATATTGTTGTCATAAAAATATTCCTCCTATATTTTTTCAAAAGTCACAGAAAAATCAAATTCTGTCGTTTCGGTTGGAACAAGTGAAAGCTTTAAGATGTTTCTGTTATTGTCGGCTTCAGTAAAGCCTGTTTGAGATTGGAAATTATAGCCGTCGGGAACGTACAAGGTGACGGTATAGGAATCCTTTGCAACAAGAGATGACTTGAATGAAAGGGTATTGTCACAGAAACACATATCAAGGATTTCTGCAGCGCCCTGCGTTATGTGACGTGAAGTGCTGATGATTTGCGGAATATCAAGACAAGGTCTGAATGAAAGTACTCTTGCTTCAAAGGGATTAAGGTCAAGGTCGAGCGTGCCTTTTACCTTGCCCAGGAATTTGTCTCTGTAAAAGTCGTATACCAGATATGTGCCGCTTTCCAGCTGAAAATCTTCAAGGAGATTGAAAGTGCGGCTGAGTTTCTCTTCTGTGGAATTGAAAACTGCGGTGACTTGATAGTCTTCATATGGCATTGCGATTTTCAAATTCAAGGGGAAACAGTCTGTGTCAAAACTCTTCTTGAAAAGGTCGGTGGGGTGTATGTCAAGGATTGGCAGTGACCTTTTTATCATATCAATTTTTTCTTCGCCCAATACGCGGAATTCATCGCCGAAGGTCATAGGAAGACCAAGGAGAGAGTGAAGAACCAGACGTGATTTTGCCTGTTCAAAATTGCTGAATTCATCCCGGAGAACCACGTTGTCAGGGTCATTGTGGAGCTGGATATTGTGAGTTCCGTAGAAAAATTGAAGCTTCTTTACGGTGTCAAGATAATTCTTCCATGAAAAAACGTCATCACCGATGCGGGCAGAATCAAAGATGTCTGATGCCCAGAGGATAGAGGAGTTGCTTGAACCTGAGCAAGAAAGCATATACATATTTTCGCCCACAAGTTCACGGACTTTTTTTATAACATTTCTTAATATTTCTTTTGTTGAAAGTGATGGGTCAAACAGATTGTGGTGGGCTTCTTCCAGCTTAATCACCGCGAGGGGAATAACGTCTATTTTGATTGCCTCATATTCCCAGTCGTGAACACACTGCACCGCTTTGGGGAGATATTCATCCAGGTAACGGGGGTGAGTGGGGTCAAGCCAGTATTTGCCGCACCATTCAGTTTCTTCCAGAAAGACCATATCGGGGTATTTTTCTATAAATTCACTTTTGGCGGGCTCGTTGAAAAAGGTTACCCAAAGGGCAGGGATAAGACCCAACTTCTTAATTTCTTCGGCAACATATTTCATCCCATGGGGGTATTTTTCGGGGGCCGGCTTAAGAGAGCAGACTCCATCGGTTCTTTCGGGTATCTGGTGGGAAAATCCGGGATGGAACCATTCCCAGTCAACCCAGATTGTGTCTGCACCAAAATCCTTGAGGTTTTCAGCCTGCCATTTTGCATTGGCAAGAACATTTTCCTCACAGGCATCAAATTTCACAGCATACCATGTCATCCATCCAATAGGTGGCTTTGGAAACACAGAATTTCTGTTTCTGGGTGAAAATTTGATGTGGTATTCTTCAGCAAGGACATCCTTTTTCATGTAAAGACGCATAGCATTTGCATAGTCGCTTTTGAAAATGGCAGAGGTAAAATTGTATTCGCCCATGTTTTCACCTTTGGTGAGCTTTGCCTGATGGGGTTCGCCGATGACGATTGCTTTGTCGTTGCTGCGGTTATATATGGCATGAGCATCAGGCGAAATTGCATTTCCCAGAGCACAGCCAAAGCCCGTTTGTTTTTTGTCAAGGCGAACAGCAAAAACATCGTCATTTTCTTTTGCGTCTGTGTAGATAGTTCCGCTGATGGCAACGGAGTCGTATTCGCTGCTTTCAATACCAATGCGGACATCGCCGTTTCCGGTATAAATACTGAAAGTGAGAAGAGGTGTTTCGGTTTCTTCCTCATCTCTGAGGAAAATTTTCAAAGCTGAAAAATCTTCATGCAGCAAAATATCATTGTGATATTTTATGAAAGGAAAATCTTTGAAGTCGCGTACTTTTGTTCCGTCCTTGTGGACTCCGTCAATATGTATTGTTGTTATGAGTGTATGGCTGCAAAATACGTCGAAGACATGAGATTTTGGATCATAAACCGTGTGATAGTCAGAGTAGCTGCAGTATTTTTTATCTGGGCTCATTGTGATTTCACTCCTTAATGGATTCCTTGCGGGAATTATAATCATTTCTAAATTTATTTAACCTTAAATATTGTAACATGTCAAGAAAAAAACAATAATTGGGTGGAAAATATATGCGTTTCCGCTTTTTATTTGCTTTGAGAGGACGTCTAACGAAAAAAATATCCGTTAAGTTTCCTTGTATTATATAATGACTTTAGAAAGGCAAAACAAAAATTGTTTTGGAGGAGATAAAGATGATTTCTTGTACAGAATTTATACCGCCGAAGGAGACAGGATGTTCTGGATAGACCTATGCCAGAGCTATGGTTAAAAAGGGCGATGGAACGGGCATAAATCTTGTGGCAACACTTTGCAACGAGGCTTTTGGATATGTACCCACAAGGGATATGTTCTTTGATACCATCTATGAATCCCATCTGGGTTCAAGTCGACTTGACAAAGAAGCGGGATATATCATGGCAGAAAAGCTTATCAGCATGAAAAAATGAAAGTTAAAAGAAAAAGGACACCTCGAAAGGTGTCCTTTTAAAATGCTTAAATTACTTGTTGAGCTTTGCTTCGAGTTCGTCCATGCTGTCCTTGATTTCCTTGGGGAGCTTGTCGCCGAACTGAGCAAAGAATTCTCTCTGGTTCTTAACGTCTTCTTTCCAAGCGTCAATGTCGATTGAAAGGAGTTCGTCAACAACTTCGTCAGAGAGGTCAAGACCATCAAGCTGGAGGTCTTCTTTGTTTGGAACAAAACCGATTTCTGTTTCAACTGCATCCACTTTGTCTTCGCAACGGTCGAGAATCCAGTTGAGAACTCTCATGTTGTCGCCAAAGCCTGGCCACATAAAGTTTCCGTCTTTGTCAAGTCTGAACCAGTTTACATTGAAGATTTTGGGCGGGTTCTGAATCTTTTTGCCCATATCGTACCAATGCTGGAAGTAGTCAGCCATATTGTAGCCAACGAAAGGTCTCATTGCCATTGGGTCACGTCTTACAACGCCAACTGCACCGGCTGCTGCTGCTGTTGTTTCTGATGCCATTGTAGCACCAACGAACACGCCATGATCCCAGTCACGAGCCTGGTATACCAGCGGAGCAGTTTTAGCACGGCGGCCGCCGAATACGATAGCTGAAATCGGAACACCCTGTGGATTTTCAAATTCAGAAGAAATGCAAGGGCAGTTCTTTGCAGGAGCAGTAAATCTTGAGTTTGGATGAGCAAGCTTATTGCCTTCTGCTGTGTATTCTTTGCCGTTAACCTTTGCGCCTTTCCATTCGATTGCGTTTTCGGGAGGATTCTTGTCAAGACCTTCCCACCAAACTGTCATATCCTCTTCGTTGATAGCAACGTTTGTGAAGATTGTATTTGTCTTTGTAGCTTCGAGCGCATTGAAGTTTGATTTTTCAGAAGTGCCGGGAGCAACGCCGAAGAAACCTGCTTCGGGGTTGATAGCATAAAGTCTGCCGTCTTCGCCAACTCTGAGCCAAGCGATGTCATCGCCTACTGTCCAAACCTTGTAGCCCTGGTCTTTGAGGAACTTGGGAGGAATGAGCATAGCGAGATTTGTCTTTCCGCAAGCTGAGGGGAAAGCAGCACAGATGTACTTAACTTCGCCTTTGGGATTTTCGAGACCGAGGATGAGCATATGTTCTGCCATCCAGCCCTCTTTCATACCCTGGTATGATGCGATACGAAGAGCAAAACACTTTTTGCCAAGGAGAACGTTTCCGCCGTATGCTGAGTTAACTGACATAATTGTGTTGTCCTGTGGGAAGTGAACGATGTATCTTTCGTCTGGATTTACGTCGCGCTTTGCGTGGAGACATTTAACAAAATCGCCATCTTCGCCAAGAGCTTTAAGAACATCGTTTCCAACTCTTGTCATTATGTCCATGTTGAGAACAACATAGATGCTGTCTGTGAGCTCAATACCAATCTTTGAGAAGGGTGAGCCAACGGGACCCATTGAATAAGGAATAACGTACATTGTGCGGCCTTTCATTGAACCGTCATAAAGAGCGTTGAGCTTTGCGTACATTTCAGCGGGTGCCATCCAGTTGTTAATGGGACCTGCTTCTTCCTTTGTTTCAGTGCAGATAAATGTTCTGTCTTCAACGCGGGCAACGTCGTTTTCGGCTGTTCTGTGATAGTAGCAGCCGGGAAGCTTTTCTTGATTGAGTTTAATCATTTCACCTGTTTCAACTGCTTCTGCGCGGAGAGCCTCGAGCTGAGCTTCTGAGCCGTCAATCCAGATAACTTTGTCGGGCTTACATAAAGCTTTCATTTCTTCGAGCCAGGTGAGAACTTTTTTGTTGTTAGTCATAGTTTTGACCCCCTTATTTAATATGAAAATATTTAACAAAATAAAAGAAAAAATGTAAGGACAAATTTTTCAACTTCTCCCTTATATAACATATTATCACACACTTTGCAAATTTTCAATATGTTTTTGACAAAAATTTAACTATTTTATGGATAAATTTTCATAAATCAACATTTAGTATGTCCAATAAAGAGAGTTCCTACTTGCTTTCCGTCAAAAATGTCATAAATTCTTTCGGGATATGCGCCGTTTGAGATTATCATATCGATGCCTTTAGGTGTCACAAGTTCGGCGGCTTTTAGCTTGGTAAGCATACCTCCAGTGCCTCTGCGGCTGCCTGCACCGCCGGCAACAGAATAAATGGTTTCATCAATTTTGTTCACCACAGGAATGATTTTTGCCTCAGGGCAGGTGGCGGGGTTTTTGTCAAACAGCCCGTCAATATCGGATAGAAGAATGAGCAAATCTGCCTCAACGAGCTCTGCGATATATGCAGAAAGAGTGTCGTTGTCGCCAAATTCCAGTTCATATGTAGAGATAACGTCGTTTTCGTTTACGATGGGGATAACACCATATTCAAACATTGTTTCAAATGTGTTTTTTGTGTTCTGGTAGCGCTCGGGGTCGTCAAGAATAAATTTTGTGAGGAGAACCTGAGCCGAGGAGTGGCCATATTCTGAGAAGAAGCGGTCATACATTGAAACAAGGGTAGCCTGACCGATTGCGGCAAGTGCCTGCTTCTTTCGGGTATCTGAGGGCTTTTCGGAGAGGTTGAGCTTTCCAACCCCTGCGCCCACAGCACCGCTTGAAACCAGAACCAATTGAACTCCGCGGTTTTTAAGGTCTGCAATTACGCGCACAATGCTTTCAATTTTTTTGATATTAAGCTTTCCGGTTTCATAGGTAAGGGAAGATGTGCCCACCTTGACAACCACACGCTTTAAATTTTCAAATCTTGAGTAATCCATAATAATTGCTCCAATTTCAAGTATAATTTGCCAGAAAAGGCAGCGGGAAAATTGCTCCCCATTTTGAGATAATTATATCGCCAAATGGTCAAGGTGTCAAGACGGAGTGCGCTTATCCATTGACAAAGGGGCAAAAAATGAATATAATTGAAAAGGAAAAACAGAATTTGTGAAAAGGAAAGCAACAGGAATGCTTAGAATAAAAAATCTTGAGCTTAAAAATAATGTATTTTTAGCCCCTATGGCGGGGGTCACTGACAAGGCGTTCAGGCAAATCGTCAAGCCTTTTGGTCCTGCTCTTATGTACACCGAAATGGTCTCAGGGAAAGGGCTTTTTTATAAAAACAAAAAAACCGCTGGACTTCTTGATGCTGAGGATTTTGAAAAGCCAATAGCGGTACAGCTTTTCGGGCACGAGCCGAAGGTTCTTGCGGAAATTGCTGAAAAGTCCCTGGAATATGGTGCTGCGCTTCTTGATATAAATATGGGTTGCCCTGCCCCTAAAATTGTGAATAACGGTGACGGCTCGGCGCTTTCAAAAAATCCTGCTTTGGCAGGGGAGATTATTTCGGCAGTGGTTGATGCTGTTGGCGGGAAAGTACCTGTTACTGTGAAAATCCGAAAAGGCTGGGATGAAGCATCTGTCAATGCGGTCGAAATGGCAAAGGTTGCGGAGCAAAACGGAGCGGCGGCAGTAACCGTCCACGGAAGGACACGCGAGCAGTTTTATAGCGGAAAAGCTGACCTTGAAATAATCAAGGCGGTGAAGAATGCTGTTTCGATTCATGTAATTGGCAATGGTGATATAACTGACGGGGAGAGCGCAAAAAGGATGCTTGATTATACGGGCTGTGATGGTGTTATGATTGGTCGTGGCGCTCAGGGAAACCCTTGGATTTTTCGTGAGGTAATACACTTCCTTGAAACAGGGAAAAAACTTTCGCCACCAACCCTTTTGGAGCGTGCCGAAAAAATGGCGGAGCACCTTGAACTTTTGATTTTATACAAGGGTGAATATCGTGGCATTCAGGAAGCCCGAAAGCATATGGCTTGGTATATAAAGGGAATGAAAGGCGGAGCGAGACTCCGTGAAATTATAAATCGGGCAGAAACAAAAGAAGATATGCTTGGAGTTATCGACCTTATTAGAACTGTGGTTGGATAAATTCAACAAAAGTTGGCATAGAAAAACCTAAAAATTTTGCAGCAGAAAATTCCTCATAAAGTCAAAAATTCCTTGACTTGTGGGGGATTTTGTTGTATTATTGATTTATCTGTACACAAATTTTAAAAGAGTTTAAAACCTTATCTTTTAAAGAAAGGATGAATTTATATGAAAATTGCCATTATGGGCTTTGGCGTTGTTGGCTCGGGCGTCGGTGAGGTTGTCACCAAGAATCAGGAAATGCTCATCAAAAAATGCGGTGAGCCTATTGAGATTGCTCATATCCTTGATTTGAGAGATTTTCCTGACAGTGAGTTCAAGTGCTTCACCAAGGACTTTAATGATATCTTGAATGACCCCGAGGTTGGCGTTGTTGTTGAAACCATGGGCGGAATAAATCCTGCTTATCAGTTTTCAAAATCACTTTTGCTTGCAGGCAAGCATGTGGTAACATCAAACAAAGAGCTTGTTGCGGCACACGGAACAGAGCTTTTGGAAATTGCAAGAGAGAGGAATATAAATTATCTTTTTGAAGCCAGTGTCGGCGGCGGAATTCCTATTATAAGACCGCTTTTCTCTTGCCTCACTGCAGGTGAAGCAACAGACGTTTTTGGTATTCTTAATGGTACAACAAACTATATCCTGACACAGATGTTCCAAAAAGGCGAAACCTTTGAAAATGCACTTCGCGCAGCACAGCAAAAGGGTTATGCCGAGGCAGACCCCACAGCTGATGTTGAGGGATATGACACCTGCCGCAAGATTGCTATTCTTTCAGCTCTTGCGTTTGGAGATGCTGTTATTACCGACCGCATCAAAACCGAGGGTATTTCAAAAATAACCGCAGAAGATGTTTTTTATGCTGAAAAGTTGGGATATTCAATCAAGCTTATCGGTCATGCTACAAGGGCAGAGGACGGCGGAGTTTATGCCGCAGTTTTCCCGGCTTTTGTTCCAAAAACAAATCCCTTGGCGGGCATCAATGATGTGTTCAATGGAATTATCGTAAAAGGTGATGACTTGGGCGAAGTTATGTTCTATGGTAGAGGCGCAGGAAAGCTTCCTACCGCCAATGCTGTTGTTGCCGATGTGGTTGATGCCATAAAGCACAAGAAGGTAAACATCATCATAAAATGGAATGTATACAAAGAAGAAAATCAATCTGAGGGCGAGGCGCAGAAATATCCTTATTATGTAAGGTTCCAAGGCACACCTGTTCCAAATATTTCGGGGTGCAGGCTGGTTACCTTCGATGAGGAAGTGAATAAAAACGAATTTGCTGTAATTTCTGAGGCGATGACAGAAAAAGGACTCGACGAATTTGTTAAGGCTGTTGAATTTGAGGGCTGCAAATTCTTGGGAAAACTCAGACTTATTGGTGAATAAAAAAATGGGAGGTTTTTAAAGTGGCAATTATTGTTCAAAAATTCGGCGGAAGCTCTGTTGCAGATGCTGCAAAGGTAAACAACGTTGCAAACCGTGTGGTTGATACTTACCGCGCGGGAAACTCGGTTGTTGTGGTTGTTTCAGCGCAGGGTGATACCACCGACGATCTTATTGAAAAAGCTTATGAAATCAACGAAAGTCCCTCAAAGCGCGAGATGGATATGTTGCTTTCATCAGGCGAACAGATTTCAATAGCACTTCTTGCTATGGCTATTGAAAAAATCGGTGTTCCGGTTGTTTCGCTTACCGGATGGCAGGCAGGTTTCCTTACAAACTCAAATGCGGGGAATGCCAGAATTAAAAAAGTGGATACCGAAAGAATAAAGGCAGAGCTTGACCAGAAGAAAATTGTTATTGTTGCAGGTTTTCAGGGTCTTGACAAATATGAGAACATAACAACACTTGGAAGAGGCGGAAGTGATACATCTGCTGTTGCAATAGCTGCAGCAATCCACGCCGACAAATGTGAAATTTATACAGACGTTGATGGTGTTTATACTGCTGACCCGAGAATTGTGAAGTCTGCGAAAAAGCTTGACGAAATCACATATGATGAAATGCTTGACCTTGCCAGCCTTGGCGCAAACGTGCTTCACAACCGCTCGGTTGAAATGGCAAAAAAATACAGTGTTAAGCTTGAAGTAAAATCCAGTTTTGAAAAAATTGATGGTACAGTTGTTAAGGAGGCGATTGCTGTGGAAAAAATGTTAATCAGAGGTGTTGCAAGGGATAACGATGTTGCCCGTATTGCTGTTATCGGTCTTGAGGATAAGCCGGGTATTGCGTTCAGAGTGTTCTCATTGCTTGCAAAGAAGGGTATAAATGTAGATGTTATTCTTCAGTCCATCGGACGCGATAACAAAAAGGATATTTCATTCACTGTGTCAAAAGGAAACCTTAATGAAGCAATCGATATTCTTGAAAGCGAAAAGGCAAGCCTTTCATATGAAGCAATCACACACCGTGACGACATCAGCAAGGTTTCAATCGTTGGTGCAGGTATGACAAACAATCCTGGCGTTGCAGCGAAGATGTTTGAAGCTCTTTATGATGCAAATATCAACATTCATATGATTTCAACATCAGAAACAAAAATTTCTGTTCTTATCAATGTGAATAATGCAGAAAAAGCTGTTCAGGCAATCCATGACAAATTTCTTGGTTAATTTCTGAAATTTGAATAAAAATAAAAAAATGCGGCAAACTATCACCGAAAAGGTTTTAGTTTGCCACTTTTTTATGCTGTTTCAAAATTTTGTTCCGCTTGAAAAATTTCTGTGGGAGAAAGATTTACAAGAACCGGGGTGTAAAAATTTTTTGAAATAAGCATTGCGGCAAGTGCCGTGAAAACGATTTTTTTGAAGCGTGAGGTCATTTTTAAAAGGCTCCTTTCTCAAACTTAGTTTGCGCATTGGGAGAAGTGTTATCCTCTAAAAACTATGGCAAGAAAGAGCTTTAAAAGAGAAAAAAGAAGACTTGGGAAAAAATAAAAAAACATAACAAAACCCCCGCAAATAACAAGTTTGCGGGGGTTAAATTTTCAAAATTAAAATTTATTTATGTTCAACTTTTGCGATTTTGAAAGCAATCCAAAGAAAATCGACAATCAAGTAAACAACAATCAATGTGATAGGGCCTCTTGAAATCCACCAGCGTGAGTCGATGTTTAAAAGCCCCTCGGAAATGCCGCCAAGGAAAAGTCGAATTGGGGCATAGAAGCCGATGAAAAGTGAAACAAGACATACAACTGCTGCAAAGATTGAATAATCAAAGGTGCGGGCTGTGTTTTTGAAAACACGGCACTTTCCGCATATTGCCAGGGCGATTGCAATAGCTGCAAAAATGCCGGCAAGGACTTTCATAACCGTGGGCATTGATGCCGCAGCGCTTCCAAGAAAACCATTTTCCACGAATCTCAGACACAAAATGCCCAGAAGGCCCCAGGAAAGGTTTATCATAAAGCGGTTTGTAGCTTTATCGATTTTTGCACGTTTTTCAAGTCTTTTTTGCCTTTTTATATTTTGATTTTTTGCTGCTGACATAAGTCTCCAGACCTTTCTATCTATATTATTTGAGAACTAAAACTCGTCGCTTTGATACATAATCACCGGAATAACGGCACTTGCCACAGTCTCGGTACGAAGAATCCTTGGCCCAAGACCAAAGGTGTTTATCTCATGCTCCAGAGCTCTTTTGGCTTCGCTGTCGGAAAAGCCTCCTTCGGGACCGACAAGCAAGCCAAAGGTTTTTGCTCGGGAATGATTTATCAAGATTTCTTTCAGTCCATGAAGACCTTGGTGGCCAAGCTCTTCATAAGGCATAAGAGAAACTTCCAGAGAATGGAGTTTCTTTATCGCTTCATCAAAGGTGATAGGCGGATAAACTTTGGGAACAATGCCGCGACCACACTGCTTTGAAGCCTCAAGAGAAACCTTATTCCACCGACTCGCTTTTTCTTCGCCTGCTGCACTTCCCTTTATTTGAACAACGCATCTGTCCATGATAACGGGAAAAATCTCATAAACTCCAAGCTCGACGGATTTTTGGATTATGGTTTCCATCTTTCCGGATTTGGGAAGACCTTGAAAAAGCGAAACGCATATTTTTGGCTCAGAAGAAGATTTTTGACTTTCTATGATTTCGGCGCGGCAAAGGTTTTTTTCGATTGAAACAAGCTTTGCCAGATATTCAGTGCCCGTGCCGTCAAAGACCAAAATGGAGTCTCCGACGTTCATTCTAAGAACTTTTTCAATATGCTTTGAGTCTTCAAAAATTTCGGCGATGCCGTCTTTTATGAAATTTGGCTCTGTGAAAAATCTTCGCATAAGCAAATATCCTCTCCTAACCGAAAAGAGTATCATACTTAAATAACATTTTATCACAAACGCTCAGGAATTTCAAGTCTTATTTTGTATTTTAAGGAGCGTTTTTGCGGTTAGTCTTTCAAAATTCCCCAGACAACGCGGTCTATTCCGCTTAAATCTTTTTTTGTTTTGATTTGAGAAAAACGTTTTTCCATTATGCGAGTGACGTCTTCTGCCTGGTTTATTCCTACCTCAAAGGCAAGGCATCCGTTTTTTGTGAGCTGTACGTTTTCAGTTATCTTTCGGTAAAAGTCAAGACCGTCAGTTCCTCCTGCCAAAGCGGAAACAGGTTCAAAGTCTTTTACTTTTTCATCGAGGGTTAAAACATCTACATCAGGAATATAGGGAGGGTTTGACACCACAATATCCATTTCTGCAGGCAGAGACGGAAAGCCTTTGAGTATATCCCACTGGAAAAAATGGCAACGGTCAGAAACACCCAAATTTTTTGCGTTATTTTCTGCGGTTTTGATGGCTTCAGGCAAAATATCAATTCCAAAAACCCTTGCATTTGGCAAAAAATGTGCAAGGCTGATGGCTATACAGCCTGTGCCCGTACCAATGTCAAGGATGTTAAGTGTGCCTTTGCCTTTAAAATTCTCTATGATAAGTTCAACCAAGACTTCGGTATCTGCCCTTGGGACAAGTGTGCTTTTGCTTGTGGCGAACCAAAGAGACATAAATTCACAGCCCCCTGCTGTGTATTGGACGGGAACGCCTTTTTGAAGTTCTGTGAGAGCGTTGTCAAAAAGCTGTAATTGTTGGTTGTCAAGAGTTTTGTCGCCCAGAATCAAGTCTTCGCGTGAAAAATGGAGCATGTGAAGAAGGAGATAATCTATATCTGCCAAAGGACTGTCGTTTTTCGTTTGTTCAAGTACTTTCAGGGCGGTTTTTCTGAGTTCTTTTATTTTTACCATTTTGCATCTTCCGTGTTTTCGGGGATAACAGCCTTGAGGGAGGCAATCGCCACTTCAATCTGGCTGTCATCAGGCTCGTTGGTTGTTATATACTGAAACCATTTTCCGGGGGCGCTGATAATTCTTGTGAGGAGATTGTCGTGACGGCCTGCAAATTTGATAATTTCATATGAAATACCGGCTACAACGGGGAGAAGAGCAAGTCTTAAGACGAGACGTATGAACGGATTGTTCCAGGAAATGAAAGAGAAAACGATGATGCTTATTACCATAACAATGAGCAGAAAGCTTGTTCCGCATCTGGGGTGGAGACGTGAATGCTTGCGGACATTCTCCACTGTGAGTTCTTCGCCATTTTCAAAGCAGTGGATGGATTTGTGCTCTGCACCGTGATACATAAAAACACGTTTTATGTCTTCCATTTTTGAAACCAAGGCTATATAAATGACAAAGATGCTTATTCTTACAACGCCTTCTGCCAGAGTCAGAAGAATGTGGTTTTCAATGAGACCTTTGAGAAATCCTGCGATTACGGCAGGGAGGAGGATGAAAAGACCTACACTCAGGAAAAGAGAAAGGCACACGGAGATATAAATAACCGCTTCGGTTGCCCTTTCTGAGCCGAGCTTTTCGTTCAGCCATTTTTCAAATTTGCCGGGATTCTCTTCAAGTTGATTTCCGTCTTCGTCGATATCAAAGAATTTGGCGGAAAACATAAGCGCCTTGATTCCTACAATCATAGAGTCAAAAAAGTTAATGCAGCCACGAATTATGGGGAGTTTAAAGAATCTATTTTTTCTTCCCTCGCCAATTGGTTTTTCGTCAATGATGATTTCACCATCGAGTTTTCTCACTGCTGTTGCTATTTTGTGAGGACCGCGCATCATAACACCCTCAATCACTGCTTGTCCGCCGATTGAGGTTTTGAGGGCTTTTTTTGTTTCGCAAGCCGATTTGCTCATATAAAACACCTGCACTTTCAAGTTAAATTTGAATTTCTTATGCTATTTCAGTTACGTCATTTGTGGGTTCAGCTCTCAATATATCATATCTAAGGATTGCAAGACCGATGGACACGATGCTTAAAGCGCTACCTATTGCGGAGCCATATGCACCGCTTGTGAGATTATATACAAGCCAGAATGGTGATGCCGCAAAGGAGACGCGCCTTAATATTTTTTCTTTTGTTATCCAGAATGCACTGTTTTGAAGAATTGCACCCGCGACAGAACACAGACTGAAAATGTTTTTGTAAAATACCATACCTGCAATGCAAAATGACAAGGTCAAAATCGTGATGACAAGCTTTGTATGTCTTTTGATAAAACCCTTGTCCTTGTTGTGTGCCGCGACGGTTGAAACTGCCGCCAGAATGTCAAGGGCAGCACCTTCAAAGGCGCCCAGCAGAATATATTGAAGAACATATAGAACACTTGAGATTGCATTTACTACAATTATATTTTTTCTCTTTTTCAGTTGGTAGCTTAAAAGGAATGTGGATACACCAAGTATTCCGATTATTTGAGCTGTTATATACATATATTTAACCTCTGAGCTTAATAAAATCTGACATATTTCGCTGTATAATTCGTAGCCGATTTAGTTGCTATTGTTTTTTAACGACCTGTTCTTAATTAGGTTGATTATAAGTGCAAGCAAGGTGCCAATTCCCGCGCCACGAAATGTCAACATAGCATAGTAAATCGCATCAAAAGTATTTAGTGGGCAATAAAAGATATCATCAAAAATATGATAAATAAGGAAAAGAACTCCCCACACCAAACAGTATAAGAAAACAAATAACATAATCCCCGATAAGATGTATAAAAAAATATATCTTATCCTTTGATATCGCAAAGTAATCATAGGGACAACAGCAGATAAAACAAATCCGATGATTGTTACAGAATTAAAGGAAATCACGCCAATTTTTTCAACAATTATATCATATTTTATAAATGTTTTCCCACCGGTCAAATAGCTTATAAGAAAAACAAAAGTAATATATACTGTAAACAATATTACTCCCCCAAATACTCCATTTCTTAGAGCCTTCTTCCAAGAATTGATTTTCACGCTATCACCCCAAATTTAATTATACCATACCCCAAAAAAATATACAACACCGTTTTTAAAGATTTTGTAAACAAAAACCCCCGCTCGAAAAAGCGGGGGAAAGGTTTTTTAAAGCTTCGCACGGATAATTTTTCCGCTGGTTGTTTTGGGGAGCTCGTCCCGGAAAACCACAATTCGCGGATATTTGTAAGGTGCGGTGTGCTCTTTTACATAATTCTGGATTTCCTTTTTCAGCTCTTCGCTGGGAACAGTTCCGCGGGTAAGGACAATGCTTGCTTTTACCACCTGACCGCGAATATCGTCAGGCTCTGCTGAGACACCACATTCCACAACGTAGGGAAGCTCCATAATAACGCTTTCGATTTCAAAAGGCCCTATGCGGTAGCCTGATGATTTGATAACGTCATCAATTCTTCCAACATAGAAATAGAATCCGTCTTCGTCTTTATAAGCCACGTCGCCTGTGTGATAAAGGCCGTCGTGCCAAACCTCAGCGGTTTTTTCGTCGTCTTTATAGTAACCCTTGAAGAGTCCACAGGGAACTTTCTCGGAGGTGCGGATAACAATTTCACCATTTTCGCCAACGCCCACACTCTTGCCGTCAGGGTCAACGATGTCAACGTCGTAGAGTGGAACGGGTTTACCCATTGCACCGATTTTGTATTCTCTGCCGTGGAGGTTTCCGATGAGACAAGTGGTTTCAGTCTGACCAAAGCCCTCCATAATTTTGAGGCCCAAGAGGTTTTCAATTTGCTTGTAAACCTCGGGGTTGAGTGCTTCGCCCGCTGTGTTCGCGTGCTGAACAGAGGACATATCGTACTTTGAAATATCTTCTTTTATCATCATGCGGTACATTGTGGGAGGTGCACAGAATGTGGTAATCTTATACTGTGCAAACAGCGGCAGAATGTCTGCTGCATCAAAGCGGTCAAAGTCATAAACAAAAAGTGCCGCCTCGCAAAGCCATTGACCATAAATCTTGCCCCAGGCAGCCTTTGCCCAGCCGGTATCAGAAATGGTGAGGTGAAGACCCTCGGGGTCAACACAGTGCCAGTAGTTTGCTGTGTGGAAGTGTCCAAGAGGGTACTTGCAACTGTGAAGTGCCATCTTTGGATTTCCGGTAGTTCCTGAGGTGAAATACATAAGCATATCGTCATCACCCGAGGGTGAGTCGGCGCGGCGTGCGTAAGTGTCGGGGAAAGCTTTATATTCTTCGTCAAAGTTTCTCCAACCCACTCTTTCGCCGCCAACGATAATTTTTTCTTTAAGATTTGGCGCATTTTTTGCACCGAGCTCTGCCTGATTTGCAATGTCTCCGTCAGCGCTGCAGATGATTGCATCAACCTCTGCTGCCTGATAGCGGTATTCATAGTCGTGCTCCTGAAGAAGATTTGATGCAGGAATAGCAACTGCACCGATTTTGTTGAGAGCAAGAATGGCAATCCAGAATTGATAATGGCGCTTCAGCACCATCATAACCTTGTCACCTTTTTTGATTCCCAAAGATTCAAAATAATTTGCACATCTTGCAGACTCTTTCATAAAATCGGTAAAGGTGAAGCGACGTTCAACCTTGTTTTTGTCAAGATGCACCATAGCGAGCTTGTCCGGTTTGCGACGTGCGATTTCATCAACAATATCAAAAGCGAAGTTGAAGTTGTCCTCATTTTTGAAGCTGATTGAAACAAGAGCGCCGTTTTCGTCTTCAACCGTATCAATGAAGTCGTGATAAACACGTTTGTACTCCTGATGGGGTTTATATGTACTTTCTTTTATGAAAGCAGTGCCGGTGGGCTCTTCATTTTCCTTTCCGTTCAATACTATCGCATAAAACTGGCAGTCTTTTCCGCCAACGGCAATCATTCCGTGGGGTGTTGAACTGTCAAAATAGATTGTGTCGCCGGCTGAAAGGATTTCGCTGTGGGAACCAATCTGGATTTTGAGAGTTCCTGAAATTACGATATCAAGCTCCTGCCCGGTGTGTGTGGTGAGCTCGATGTCGCGTTGTTCTGCTGCTGCATCATAGGCGCACTCAACAAAAAGCGGCTCTGATACACGGTTTTTAAAAGCTGATGCCAGGTTGTAATAAACCATTCCGTGGGCTTCTTCGATTTTTCTGCCCTCGCCCAAGCGTGTAACGGTGTAGGATTTAAGGTTTGAGCTGACACCTTCAACAATGTCAGTAACGCCCACCTTGAAAGCAAGGGAGCAACGATAGATAAATGCAAAGCTCAGGTCTTTTTGGCCTTCTTCACAAGCGATATATTGTTCGGATGTAACACCAGTAAGCTTTGCCATTGTTTCAACGGAAATACCGCTGATTTGACGAAGCTCTTTTATTCTGGCAGCAACCTCGCTGATTTTAAAATCAAGACCGGTCATAGTTTCTTCTTTCATAGTTTTCCTCCTTAAAAATCCCTTAAGACAAAAAAAGTCGCCCCAAAGGAGATTCTTTGAGACGAGCTGAAAATTTTCTTTTCTTACCCGCGGTACCACTCAAATTGCACCATCTTTCAGATGCCACTTCAGACCCTTTGTTTTAGGCCCTATGCACTAACGTAGCAAACACGGAAAGGTTCTACTTGTCGAATTCGACTTTCTTCCTTCCTGCTCGGAAGCTACAGCTCACAAACTCGGCTTTCGCGGCTTTCACCAACCGCCGCTTCTCTCTAAAGCTTACCCTTGGAGCACTCTTCTTCAACGCATTTATATTCAATTTGATATTAAAATACCACAATATTTGACGTTTGTCAAGGCTTTTATCAACTTTTATAGTATACTGTGGATTTGATTTCCAACGTTGATTTTCGCAAAGAGGTTGACAAATAAGAAAAAATTATGTATACTTATGGTATATGATTTCATTTTGAAAGGAGAGAGGAAAGGGAATAAAGCGTAGGTGCTGACTAATTTGGAGGTAAAAATTTTGTTTAAATTTAAAAGAGTTTTTGCGGTAATTACCGCATGCGTTATAGTGCTTTCGGCGGTTTCTACATTTGTCGGAGCAACAGGAAATTCATCATATGGCATTGTTACAGCGTCACTGCTCAATCTTAGGAAAAACGCCACTACATCATCTGCTGTGCTTGCACAGCTACCTTACGGACAGACGGTTGGGGTGAAATGGATTGAGTCAGGCTGGGCAAGAGTTTCATATTATGGAACAGAAGGATATGTTTCACTTGATTACATAACAATTGTTCAGGGCGAAATGCCTAACAGAAATGACAGCATAACGTCAAAAGGACAAGCTGTTGTTGAACTTGCAAAAAAATATCTTGGAAAACCCTATGTTTATGGTGCGGCAGGGCCTAATGGCTTTGACTGCAGCGGATTTGTATATTTTATTTACAAGCAGATGGGTGTGACACTCAATCGTGTTGCAGCAGACCAGATGACCAATGGAAAATGGGTGCCAAAGAATGCACTCCAGCCCGGTGATATTGTGGGCTTTCAGAACCGCAGCGGATACATAAACCATGTGGGAATTTATGTGGGCAACGGAATGATGATACACTCTCCGCAGACCGGAGATGTTGTAAAATACGAAAGCATTGTTACAGGGAATTATTCAAATCGAATTACCTGTGGCAGACGTATTTTCTAAAAATCAAAAGCTTGGGCTGTCAAAAATTTGGCAGCCCTTTTGTTTTATTGAGAGGTTTTTATTATGCGTAGCAAAAAGAAGCTTTTTTATTTTTTGTGGGTGGCGGCGGCTGTTCTTGCTGGCTTAGCGGCAAAAACTTATCCTGAAAAAATTGCATCCGAAAACTTTGCCGTTACCTTTGTGGACATAGGGCAGGGGGATGCGGCATTTTTTGAAGCACCCTCGGGAAACACTGTTCTGGTTGACGGCGGTGAGGCGGACGAATATGAAAAAAGCTTGTTGCCGTTTCTCAGTTCTCATGGGGGAAAGGTAGACATTGCCATAGTCAGTCACTATCACAGCGATCACGAGGGTGGAATTTATGAAAGCCTTCTTGATGGGATGATTGAGAAACTGATTTTGCCTGATTATTCCGATACCGACGGCACAAGAAGGGGACTTGAACGGGCAGCGAAGAGAAGCGGCTGTGAGATAGAGTATGTTTCAAAGGGTGACATTATAAAAATCAGTGAGGATTTTTCGCTGAGGGTTTTGCACCCTGAAGAAGGTGGCTCGGAAGGCAAGAATTTTCATAACAACAGCTCACTGGTTATTATGGCGAGTTGTTTTGACACGGATATTTTGCTTACAGGTGACATCGAAAGCCGTGCGGAAAGTGAAATTTTTGCAGGAGAAGATATTGAGTGCGATATTTTGAAGGTTGCTCATCACGGCTCGTCAAGTTCATCCTCGAAAGGATTTTTGACGGCAGCAGACCCGACGTATGCCGTTATTTCAGCAGGAAAGGGAAATTCTTATGGGCATCCTCACTATGAGACTTTGGAAAATCTTGAAAATGATGATATAAGGGTATATCGCACAGATACAGACGGGGATATTACCTTTGAAATTGCAAAAGATGGAATAAAAAACATCCATACTGAAAGATAAAAGTTTTGGGAGGTGAAAGGCGTTGGAGATAAGGGACCTTGACAGAGACATTTCTGCAGGGAAAATAGGAAGTCTGTATTTCTTTTACGGACAGGAACAGTTTTTGCTTGAAAACAAAATAAAGGCTATAAAGAAACGGATTGTAGAACCGGATTTTGAGGAATTTAATTTTGTCAAAATTGAGGGAAAAAAAATAACAGCCCGTGAAATTGAAAATCAGGTATTATCCGTTCCGGTGATGGCAGAACAAAAAATGGTGGTGGTTTCAAAAAGCGGAATTTTTGGGAATGCTAAAGCTAAAGATTTTGCTGAAGTTTGTGAACTTATTTCTTCCTTGCCTGAATATATAACGCTGATTTTTACCGAGGAAGAATTTGATAAAAAGAAAGAAAAAAATCTTGATACAGTCAAAAAGAACGGCTCGGTGGTGAAGTTCGATTTATTATCGCCAAAACAGCTTGAAATATGGCTTGAAAAAATGTTTGAAGAAAGAGGAAAGACTGTTCTCTCAAAGGATATTTCACGAATGATAGAGATTGTGGGACAGTCTATGGCGCGGCTTTTTAATGAGTTTGAAAAGCTGGTGGGCTTTGCGGCAGACAGAGAAAAAATTACCGCACAGGACATTGAGTCGGTGGTTTCAAAATCTTTGGAAGCAAGGGTCTTTGACCTGATTGATGATATTGCAGAGGGCAGACAGAAAAAGGTCCTTGAGGGACTTGGTCTTCTTCGGGCGGCAGGAGAAAATCCGGCGACAATACTTTCTCTTGTGGCATCACGGATGGGTGAGCTTCTAATGGTGAAGCAGCTTTTGGAGGACAAAGTTTCCGTTGACAATATTGCAGGATATTTTGAACCGAGGAAACATCCATTTGTGGTGAAGAAGTTGTGCGAACAGAGCAGACGGTTTGGTGAAGATTACCTCAGGGAAATGACTCTTAAGGGTGCGCGGTATGCGGCTGAGGTCAGGTCGGGAAAGCTTGACAAATGGATTGCCACAGAACTTTATGCTGCAGAGCTTATAAAGAAATAGAAATAATAAAAATAAACCCTTGTACCACTATGGTACAAGGGTTTTTGCTTTTCAAGTTTTATGCGGCAGGGACTATGACCTCTTCAACAACCTCCGTAGAGGGAGTTGTTTCGCTTTCGTTGCCGGCTGTGTTAGGAGTTGTTGTTTCAACATTTTCGGTGCCTTCGCCTGTTTCAGCATTTTGGTTTTCTTCTGCGCCTTCGGGGAGATGCTTTGATTTGCAACTTTCCTTGGGTTCATTGTCACTTGTGAACCAGAAGTTTGTTACATTTTCGCCGCAATGTTCACCTGGCAAAAGACCGGTTTCAGCGCAATAACTGACGGATTTTACACCTTTTGGGACAGCGGGAGAGGTCTTCGCTTTTCCACTGTTTATTTCGTCCATAACCATTTTCCAAGCTTTTATGCACGGATTTCCTGAATGTGTCATAGGGCGGGGAATGTCATATCCGTACCATACTGCGCCTACATAATGCGGGGTATATCCCACAAACCATCGGTCGTGGCTGTCAGAGGTTGTACCGGTTTTTCCGGCGGTATACATACCTGATGCAAGCTGTGCGCCACCGCCTGTTCCATAAGATACTACCTCTGAAAGAAGTCTGCTCATAACATATGCGGTTTGTTCACTTAAGGCAATAGTTTGCTTTGGCTTGTTTGAAAGAAGCTCGTTTCCCTTTGAGTCCACAACCGAGGTGAAGCAATAAGGCTTTGTGAAGATTCCACGGTTCACAAAGGGTGTATAGGCGGCAGTCATTTCAATGACGGAAATTCCGTCGGTGAGGCCGCCAAGAGCCAGCTGTGAAAGACCTATGTCCGAATAAACCTTTCCGTCACTGCCTGTACGATTCTTAACCAGTGATGAAACACCAAGCTTTTGGGTGAGGAAGTTATATGAAGCGTTTGCCCCCATTTCATCAAGGACCTGAACGGGAATGGTGTTCAGTGATTTGCGGACTGCTGTGCGGATTGAAACCTTTCCGCTGTAAGTGTGGTCATAGTTTCGGGGAGTCCACTCTCCGTATGAAATCGCCTTGTCGTCATAAATGTCTGCTGCGTTTATTATTCCGCGCTCAATAGCGGGGGCATAAACCGCAATGGGCTTTATTGATGAACCGGGCTGACGGAGTGTTTGAGTCGCACGGTTGAGAACGAGGTTGCCTGATTTTTTACCAACACCGCCAACCATACCCTTAACTTGTCCGGTATATGGGTCCATAACAACCATAGCGGATTGGGCGGGGTCATTTCCTGTGGAGTTGGGGAAATTATCTGTGTTTTCAAAGACTTTTTCCATAGCTTTCTGAACATTTGGGTCAATGGTTGAAACAATCTTGAGGCCACCTGAATAGAGCATTTTCTTTGCGATGCTTTCGGTGTAGCCAAGGTCCTGGAGTCCCTCTAAAACATCATAGGCAATCTGGTCAACAAAGTATGAATGTATGGTTCCGGTAACAAGTGCGCTTTCGTCAAATTCGGCGAAGACCAATTCTTCACCCATTGCCTCATCGTGTTCTTCTTTTGTTATATAGCCAAGCTCCAGCATCTTTGAAAGAACGATTTCTTGCTTTTTCTTGTTGTTTTCAGGATTAATCAGTGGGTCATAGAGCGTGGGATATTGTGTTATTCCGGCGATTGATGCGCACTCTGCCAAAGAGAGCTCACTTACGGGTTTGCCGAAAAATTTGTGGGATGCCGCCTGAACGCCGTTGCAGCCCTGAGAAAGATAAATGGAATTGAGGTAAAGCTCGAGAATTTTATCTTTTGAAAGTCGTTTTTCAAGATTTACCGATCGCGAGATTTCTTGAATTTTTCGTGCGGCAGTGCGCTCGGTTTTTTGAGTGAGGTTTTTCACAAGCTGTTGGGTAATGGTGCTTCCGCCAAAGGTGGTTTTGCCACCTGTGAACTTGTTTTTCACGAATACCAGAAATGCCTTGAACGTACGCCTCAAATCAAAGCCGCTGTGGGAATAAAAACGCTCGTCCTCAATTGAAACAAAAGCGTCTTTCATATCCTGAGGAATGTCGTCAAAGTCAACCCAGATACGATTCTGCTCGGCAGAAAGTGTTGTGAGAGGGCGCTCGTTCCCTGCGGGATCAATATAAACAACCTGACTTGAGCTGTTTGAAATGATTGAATCGATGTCAAGGGATTGCATATTTCCGAAAAAGCCCAGCACAGCCCCAAGAAAAACAAGGAAAGCAAGAGCAAGGCCGCATGCTGCGGTGATGCCAAACACCTTTAAAAAGATTTTTGAATAAGGATTATTTTTCAAGAAAATCTCTCCTTTTGCCTGCCAAAACGGAGGCGTAAAATAAAATATCAAACCAAAAGTTTTTGCGCTCTGGGTATAAAACACGAAAAAGTGTAAAAAATTAACAAAAAGCCCACAAAGAAAGGTTGGACAAAAAATATGCTTAAAACTACATTCAAAATATTTATGCTTTTTATCCTTATGGCAGTTGTGTCGGTTGCCACAGGAGTTCTTACCTATAATATAACCAAAGCGAGTCTTGAAGAAAGCTCTGCTCTTGCCGCGCCTGTGGTGGAGGTATCAAAGACCACTGTTCCAATTGATACTTCATCCGATACAGAAGAAAAAAGGACAGATGGCGCAAAGTTCGATTATTATCTGGTGAAGCTTTGCGGTGAGGAAATCGGGATATATGTGTCCCACGATGGAAAGGAAGAGTTCCTTTACAGCCACAAAATCTTCAAAAACGATTTGTCACAGCATGATTTCGAAATGCTCAGTGACGGAATAAAGCTTTACAGTGCGTCATCCCTTACGGGATTTTTAGAGGATTTCACAAGCTGAAAATGGTTTTCTGATTCGCTATATAAAAGCTTGTGAAAAGTTGTTAAAGTCCCCCAAAATAAAAGCATCATACTATGCTCACATTTTATCACAAACAATATCTTGTGTCAAGATTTATGTGGCTGGAGGAGGGGAAGAGAGGAAAGGAGAAAAAATGTTTAACAGACGGACAGACCTTGCTCTTGAAATGAGGGAATTGTTCCTTGAGGCAGGGGAGATGATTTCTGAAATTCAGGGAGTCAGGGCGGAGGAAGAGCTTATCGAGCAGGGCATAAAGGCTACGGCTGTTGAAATTCTTGACAAAAACGGTGAAAAAGCATTGCACAAGGAAAAGGGCAGGTATATAACCATAGAGCTTCCAAAGGACTGGTGGATGAAGCAGGCGGTATATGAAGCGGCGTGCAAGGCTTGTGCAAAAGAATTAAAAAAGCTTGTCAGCGGAAATTCCCTTGAAAATGTTTTGGTAGTGGGACTTGGAAATCGCAATATTACTCCTGACGCAGTGGGACCCACTACTCTTGATTATGTGCTTGTGACAAGGCATCTTATCAGGTATATGCCTGAGGAGATTGACAAGCGGCTGAAAAGTGTGTGCGCCATAGCTCCTGGAGTTTTAGGAATTACAGGACTTGAAACAGGTGAGATAATAAAAGGGCTCACCGAAAAGATAAAGCCATCACTTATAATCGCAATAGATGCTCTTTGCTCCCGCTCGGTCGAAAGAGTGAACAAAACCATTCAGCTGTCGGATACCGGGATTACTCCCGGGGCGGGGGTAGGAAACCGACGTATGTCCTTAAACAAAAAAGAAATGGGTGTTCCCGTGATTGGAGTTGGCGTTCCTACGGTGATTGATGCGGCAACAATCGCAGCAGATGCCATAGATTTGCTTATAAAGAATATGAAAGAAAATTCAGGGGAAAACCAGGGCTTTTTGGAAATATTGAAAGACGCAGAGGAGGAAGACCGGCTTTTTCTTCTCAAAGAGGTGTTGGGTGAAAATGTGGGGGATTTTATTGTTACCCCAAAGGATATTGATGAACAGGCAGAGAAAATGTCAAGGATAATCGCAAACGGAATAAATATAGCCCTTCACGAGGGGATAAGCCTTTCGGACATAGACGAGTACAAATAGGTATATAAAAAAAGAGGGGGGTTTCCTCTCTTTTTTATGCCCTCTGAAATGCATTTTTGGTTTAAGCAGTTGCAAATGTTTATTTTCAGGGAGACGTTTCTTGTCTGTTCTTGGGAGAAAAGGCTCCCTTGACTAACGGGCGGTCTTGTGCTAAACTTAATGTAGATTTATGCTTTATACGGCAGGTGATAAAATGAAAGACAAGAAAACGTTAAAATGGCTGTACCGACACTCAAAGGCGCGGCTTAGTTCTATATTTCTTTTGTCTGTGCTTAGGTGTACCCTCACTATTTTGGGCGTTATTTTTGCGCTGACCTCACGGCACGTTATTGATACCGCAGTTTCAAAGGACTTTGACGGCTTTCTTTTTGCGGCGGCAAAGCTTGTTGTTATAATTCTTGTGCAGGTGGGAATTCGCCTTCTTGGTCAATCAATCGAGGCCCACGTGGGTGCACGGCTCAACAATAGCCTTCGTGGCAAGGCCTTTTCAAAGCTTCTTGGGAAAGACTATTCGGCAGTGGCTTCCTATCACACAGGAGATTTGATGACGCGTCTAAACAACGACATATCTGTTATTTCAAAGGGTGTTCTAACGTTGATTCCAAGCGTTTTGGCTTTGGTGGCGGGGCTTTGTTATGCACTTTACTCACTTACTATTCTTGACAGAGGGTTTGCGTTTATCTTTCTTTTCGGCGGAATTATTTTGCTTTTGGTTATTGGAGCATTCAGAAAGGTGCTCAAAAGAACCCATAAGCGCATTCAGGAAACAGAGGCAAAGGTGCGTTCTTTCTTTCAGGAGACCCTTGGAAGTCTCCTTATGATAAAGGTTTTTGGAATTGAAAATAAAATTGCCGAAAAGGGAGACGTGCTTCAGGAGGAAAATTACAAGGCACAGATGAAGCGCAGAAATATTACGCTTGTGTCGTCTTCGGGGCTCAGCATCATTTTCAGCGCAGGCTCGCTTTATGCTTTGGTGTGGAGTGCTTACAGATTATTTATGGGAACGATTTCGTTTGGTACTCTTACTGCAATCATTCAGCTTGTAAATCAGGTTCAGGCACCTTTTGCGGGACTTTCCGGGGTTGTTCCGCAATATTATTCCATTCTTGCCTCGGCAGAGAGAATTATTGAACTTGACAATCTTCCCGATGAAAAGGAAAACGGTGAAATTTTTGATGCGCGCGTGGCTTATGAATCATTGCAGAGACTTTGTTTTGAGAATATTTCATTTGGCTATGGCAAAACTGAGGTGTTTGAAGATGCCAGTCTTTCGATAAACAAGGGTGATTTTGCTGTTATCGGCGGGATTTCAGGCATAGGCAAGAGCACCCTCATAAAGCTTCTTCTTGGGGTTTATACGCCAGTGAATGGGAAGATATATCTCGATTTGGGTGAGGAAAGAGTGCCGGTGGGGAAAAACTCAAGACCGCTGTTTTCTTATGTTCCCCAAGGCAACCTTTTGCTTTCGGGGACTATACGTGATGCTATTTCTATGGTGCGGCCCGATGCGTCCGATGATGAGATTATGAAAGCGGCGGAGGTTGCTTGTGCGGCGGAATTTATAAGGCAGCTTCCTGATGGGCTCGATACGCTTTTGGGTGAAAAGGGTGCGGGACTTTCAGAGGGACAGATTCAAAGACTTGCTGTGAGCCGCGCCATTCTTTCGGATGCGCCAATTATTCTTCTTGATGAGGCAACCTCGGCACTTGACGAGGAAACGGAAGAAAAACTTCTTAAAAACATAAAGAATCTCAAAAGCAAGACTTGTCTCATTATTTCACACAAGCGTGCGGCATTTGAAATTTGCAATAAGCATATTTATATTGAAGACAAAAAAATCCGCACTGAAGCGGTGTGATGGATTTGTTGTTTGTATAATGCAAAGCCACCTGCTTTTGCAGGTGGCTTGTTTTTTAGTTTTCGTTTATAAGAAGATGTCCTATTTTGAAGACGTCTCCGGCGCCCATTGTAATGATGGTGTCGCCTTTTTTTGCGTTTTTCAGCACATATCTTTTTATTGCACCGAAGTCGTTTATATACACGCCGTTTTTCATAAGCCGAACCATATCACAACTGTGGATTGTGCCGTCAAAGGTTTCCCTTGCGGGATAAATGTCGGTGACAATTGCGGTGTCGGCAATTTCAAGAGCTTTGGCAAATTCGCCCAGGAAAGCTTTTGTTCTTGAATAGGTATGGGGTTGGAAGATGCACCAGACCTTGCCTTGTGACACGTTTTTCGCCGATTTCAGGGTGGTTTCAATTTCGGTGGGATGGTGGGCATAATCGTCGATTACTTTTATACCATCAACTTCGCCCAGTTTTTCGTATCTGCGTTTTGTGCCGGTATAGCTTTCAAGACCACGTTTTATGGCACCTATATCAATACCCATTTCCCATGCTGCTGCAAAAGCTGCCAGCGCGTTTCTGACATTGTGTTCACCGTGCACAAAAAGCTCAAGCGTTGTCGCTTTTTCACCGTAGGCATACACGTCAAACTGGGTCATACTTTTATCGTTGATGTGAGGATTTTCGGCAAAAAAATCGTTATTTTTACCAAGCAAGCCGAAAGTGACTACTTTTTTTTGTGAATCTTTCACAACCTCAACAGCGTTTTTATCGTCAGAACAAACAATAATGCATCCAAGAGGTGAATTTAGGCTTGTAAATTTTTTAAAAGATGTTATAATATGATTAAGGTCACTAAAATAGTCGAGATGATCCTCTTCTACGTTGGTGATAATTGACAAATACGGATGAAAATTCAGGAAGCTTTCTACGTATTCGCAAGCCTCAAAAATCAGATGATTTTGGCTTCCTATGTGGTAGTTTCCTCCAATTTGAGAAAGCTCGCCGCCGACCAGAATGGTGGGGTCGAGTCCAGCTTCAAGGAAAACCAGCGACAGCATTGATGTTGTTGTGGTTTTTCCGTGCGTTCCGGAGACTGCTATGGGGTATTTATAGCTTTCCATAAGCTGCCCAAGTAACTCGGCGCGTTCAAGGCATGGGATGCCAAGGGAACGAGCTTTCACAAGTTCCGGATTGTCTTTTGGGATTGCTGCTGTGTAGCAAACAAGGTCGGGATCTTGTAAGTTGTCAGCATTGTGTCCGATGTAAATGTTAAACTCTTCACAAGCAAGTTTCTGCGTGGCACTGGTTTCTGCACGGTCAGAGCCTGACACATTGTATCCGAAATGCCTTAGCATATGGGCAAGGGCGCTCATGCTTATGCCGCCTATACCAACCATATGTATGTGTGAATTTTTTGGAAGGTCCAAAAAACGAAAGTTTTTCAAAGGGCTCATCTCCTTGGGATTTGGAATTATTTTACTTTCTTTTAGTATTTTAACACAAAAGGGAGAATTTATCAATATAGGTATTATATTATTCTTGAAATTTTTTATTCAGAAAATAATTAAAATCATATAAACTTTTTACAAAGGTGGGTGCATTTTATGCAAATCACTGACATTAAAGTCAGAAAAATCAATGCGGAAGGCAGAATGAAAGCAGTTGTTTCTGTCACTTTCGATGACGCATTTGTGGTTCATGACATCAAAGTAATCGAGGGTCACGAGAAGCTCTTCATCGCTATGCCCAGCCGCAAAACTCCGGACGGCGAATTTAAGGATATTGCACATCCTATCAATGCCGAGATGAGAGAACTTCTTCAGGATATGATTCTCGCAAAATACGAAGAATCTCTTTCTGAATTCAGCGTTGAAGAATAAGGTTTTAACGATTTAAGATTTTCTCAAAAAAAACGATACATATCCGTCTTTTGGGGCGAAGGTGTATCGTTTTTTTATTTTGTTTTAAAGAGGTTTAAAGGAGTTCCATTGTCATATCGATGTTTTTGTCAGCCAGTATGCTGTATTGCTGGCTTTTTTCCTTTATTTTTTCAGAGAGTGCATCGTGGTTCTTCAGGATTTCATCCGCAAACTTACATAATTCGTGGGAGTTGATGCTTTCAACCTTTTGTGAGAACATCATATCAAGAGGCTCCATAACGGCGCTCACCTTTGGGTCATAATCAAGGGCTATGAGGGGAACGTTGTTTTTCACCGCATAGATAAGGGTGTGAAGACGCATGCCCACCACAAATTTTGCTTTACTTATAATTGTCAGGATGATTTGAGGGGACAGACCTTCCTCTAAAAGGTAACAATTTTCACCGCAAAGGTCGGATATTTTTTCGCTGATTTTTTTATCAATACCCTTTTGCATAGGAATTATCAGCGCTCTGATCCCATGTTTTTCGCTTGTCCTGCGACAAAACTCTGCGATTTTTTCTTCAAACTGTTTGTCGTTCTCTTTCCATTCACGCACGGCGACTGCAAAAAAATCGTCTTCGCCTTTTATGCCAATTTTTTCAAGGGCGGATTTCGCAAGAGCTTCTTCTGCGTTTTCCAGTGCGAAGACCGGGTCGGCAGTTACAAAGGCGGTGGTTTCATCACCCAGAATTTTCTCGAGCTCCGCGCGGGAAGCTTTGTCCCTGAGAGTAACCATATCAGCTTTATTCACGGCGTTTTTTACAAGTCTTAAGTTTCTCTTTTTTGTAATTGGGCCGATGCCGTTGGCATATACCATAACCTTTGCACCGCAAAGCTTTGCAAGGTGCATAATCGAAAGATAGTAATAAAGTGACTTTGAGCTGGTGACGTCCTGAATAAGACTTCCGCCGCCGCTGATAAGAAGTTTTGTCTTAAGAAGTGCTTTAAAAATCTTGCCAAAGCTAAATCTGTCAATGCTTTCCACCTCGTAAAGATTTGAGGTTTCGGCGGGGTTTTTGGACAGTACCACGATTTTTATGGTGGGACAGCTTGATTTAAGACCATTTATAATTGATGACAAAATGGAATCGTCACCGCTGTTGTGAAAACCATAATATCCCGAAATCAAAACGTCAATAGAGCGTTTGCTGTTTCCGTGTGGGAGGTATTTCCCGATATCCTGAAATTCTGCGGGGTCAACCTCGTTTATTTTTGAGTCCTTTATAATTGAAATATACATCCTGAGGGCATCGTCTGCCATGGTTTTTACCGAGTAGTAGTTCTTGACGGTTTCCTGTGAATATTCACCCAGATGGTCTTTGTAAGCTTTGTTTTCGGGGTCAAGAATCATTTTTATGTCACGGCAAAGAGCCTCGGTTGTGGTCATTTCACAGCCACGACAGCAGAAGTTTGTGTCAATGGAAATTTGGAGCTTGTCCTCGTCAAAAATGCCGATATAGCCCTCGTTGCCTGCAATAATAGCGGGCTTTTTTGCTGCCATCGCCTCGAGTGCGGCGCGGCTTACGCCCACAAAGACATCAGCTGATGCTGCGAACTTGTTTATATCTGTGCGACCGCCTGTGGCAATGATTACTCTTTGACCAAGAGCTTTGTTGGTGGCGTCTATCTTCTCACAGATTTTCTCAAGGTCGTTTCCGCCGCCTACAATCACCACTTCAAGATTTGGAAATTCTTTCAAGAGCTCAGGAACGGCTTCAATGAGCTTATGTGCCGCAAAGCTGCGGTCTGTGTCCATTCGGCTTACGCAAACAATACGTATTTTGTCTTTGCCGAATTTGAATTCTTTCGCTACATCCGAAAAGTCGGTGTCCTCTGAAAATTTTTCCATATCAACGCCGTTGATGGTGACCCTGATGTTGTCGGCGTGACTTCCGTAGTTTTCAATGAGATAGTTTTTTATGTCGTCGCTTACTGCAAGGGAACGGTCTCCCCAGTTGCTCAAAAGATTGAAAGGGAATCTTGTGTTGAACACCCAGTGGGCAGTGGTAACAAAGCGAAAACCATATTTCTTTTGAAGAAGTCCGCAAAGGAACCCCGGAATTCTTGCGTGGGCGTGTACCACGTCAATTTTATAGTCCACAATAATCCGTTCAAGACGCTTGTATGCACTGAGCATAGAACTGAGCTTTTTATTGTGGAGAGCAACGTCAAAGTGAGTTATGCCTGCTTCTTCAAGCTCACGGACATAAGCTCCGCCGTTTGATGCTACAAAAACATCAATGCCACGGCGTGACAATTCCTTTGACAGCTCAACAATGTGGGTTTCCGCGCCGCCAATATCAAGTTGCATTGTTGCCATTAAAACTCTCATACAAAAATCCCTGTCCTTTATTTATTTTTGGGCTCATTGTTATCCTTTGCCCGTGGACTGAAAAAGTCTTCTGCAAGCTTTGTCATTTTTGCGGTATCGCAAATATAATATGAAATTCCGTTTATTGTCTGCGGATAGCCAGGCAGCTGATGCATAGTAACATTTTCGGATGAAATCTTGCTGATTGTGCCAAGGTGGGAAAGCAAATCCTTTGCCGTGTAGTTTGTTCTTACGTTATCACAGACAACATCAAAAATATCTTTTGCTTTAAGTAAATATTTTGGCTGGAGCTTCTGATTGATAAGCTCTTTTATGAATGCCTGCTGTGCTTCTATTCTTCCCAAGTCCCCTGTTACATAACCTTTGTATCCGGGGTTACCCTGCCGGAATCTCATAAAATCGTGAGCGGCCTTGCCGTCAAGGTGCTGCATGCCAGGTTTTAGGTCGATGTGAAGATTCTGAACGGGATCGTCGTACTTCATATGGAAAGGAATGTTGAAATCAACGCCGCCGAGGGCATCAATTATTTCCTTAAAGCCGTCAAAGTTTACACTCATAAAATAATGAATAGGAAGCCCGGTGATAAGCTTTACCTTTTGAACGCTGAGTTCTTCAGGCTCCTGAAGGTTTCCACGTTTGACTTCGGACGCACCCACGCCAATGGCGGCGTTTATTTTCTGATAGCCTTTCCCCATAGGAATTCGTGTGTCACGGGGAATGGAAATGATGTTTACATCCTTTGTTCTGCCGTTCATACTCACCAGCATAATGGTGTCACTGCGCATTCCGCCCTCGTCAACGCCAAGAAGTAGAATGTTGACAATGCCCACGCCGTCTGATTGTTTGTCAAGGGAAGCAAGAGTTATGCCCTCGCCAAGATAGAGATTTGCAAGTAGCTTGGCAGACAAAACTCCCCCGGTGGTAGCAACCACCAGACACAAAACACATATGAAAGCTAAAATTGTTTTTCCTTTTTTGCTGAACATATCAAAACCATTTCTTTCTGTAAAACAAATTTTTTGTCGATAAAATAAACAGGATTTTTTCAATTATATCACTGTTTTCAGGCAGCGTCAATAAATCCATATTGATATAACGTCGAATTTGCAAAGATTTTACATTTCACAAAGGTTTTTGTCGGTGCGTTTGTAAAGAACAAACTTGTTGCCGATGACCTGAACAACCTGAGATGCGGTTTCCTTTGCAAGTTCTTCTGCTGCTTCTCTTGCTGTCATCATAGAATTTTCAAGAACGTGAACCTTTATAAGTTCACGGGCAGCAAGTGCATTTTTTATCTGCTCAATCATATTTTCGCCGATGCCGTCCTTTCCCACCTGATAAAGACTCGGGATTTGGCTTGCAAGTCCGCGAAGGTATGCTCTTTCTTTGCTTGTCATTTTATTTTTCCTCCTCAAGATAATCCGAAAGCCTTGCAAAGTCTGAAAGGCTCAGTTTTTCCCCTCGGATACTTTGGTCAAAGCCAAGCTCTGAGAGGGCAGATAAAAGTTTTTCTTTTTCTATATTTATATATGGGCTTTTTGAAAGGGCGTTGAGAAGTGTCTTTCTCCGCTGTCCAAAAGCCGATTTTATTATTGCAAACATCAGTTTCTTGTTTTTTACATTTACTGTTGGTTCATCGGTCACGGCAAGTCTTATCACCACCGAAGCCACCTTTGGTTGTGGCATAAAGCAGTGTGGCTCGGCTTTTGCCACTATTTTGGGGACAGTATAAAACTGTACCGCAAGGGACAGTGCACCATAGTCTTTTCCGCCGGGGAGTGCTGCCATTCGGTCGGCAACTTCCTTTTGTACCATAACGGTGAGGGATTTGATTTTTACGTTTTCTTCGAGAAATTTCATTATAATTGGGGTTGTTATGTAATAAGGAAGGTTTGCGACAACGTGGACATCGCCATCCCCGAAGTTTTCTTCAATCAATGCTTTCAAATCAACCTTGAGGATATCCTCGTTGACCACCTTTACGTTGTCAAATTCGCCCAAAGTGTGGTCAAGAAGGGGCATAAGGCTCTTGTCAATCTCAATCGCAACAACCGATTTTGAAGCCTTTGCCAATTCTCTTGTGAGAACCCCTGCTCCCGGACCGATTTCAAGGGCACAGGAGTCTTTTGAAACACCGGATGCAGCCACAATGCTATCAAGAACGTTCTTATCTATAAGAAAGTTCTGACCCAGTGATTTTGAAAAAGAAAAACCGAAGCTTTCGATTGCTTTTTTAAGCTGAGACGGATTGTATAGCTCCAAATCTTGTCAACCTCCCCTAAATATGAAACAAATGGACATTGTCCGAATTGTCCAATGTCCAAGCAAAATAATATTTTCACCAAAATTTTGCAAAAAATATTGACAAAGGCAAAACCATATGATATAATGTCAGTCTATTATAGTGCATACTTTTGCGTATTTTTCAATTTTACCCTTATTTTTTGCTGTATTTGCAGTATAGCATAAGTGTATGAAAAATGCAATAGTTGTTTAAAATATTTTTGTGAAATTTTTTCCAGATATGGCAAAAATCCCACAATATATTGTGTCGCTATATGAGTTTATATACTATTCTGTTGGGCAAAAGCCGAACGGCAAATATTACGAAGAGGTGATTATTTTATGGTACATCCGGTGCAACTTGGCAAAAATACCCGAATGAGCTATGGTAAGATTAGGGAAGTTATTGACATGCCCAATCTTATCGAAATCCAGAAAAATTCTTATGACTGGTTTCTGGAAGAAGGTCTGAAAGAAGTATTCCACGATGTGTCACCTATCACTGACTATGCGGGAAACCTTATTCTGGAATTTGTTGATTACAGAATAGATATGACCCCAAAATATGACATTGAGGAGTGCAAAGAGCGTGACGCTACATACGCTGCTCCCCTCAGAGTAAAGGTGCGTCTTATCAATAAGGAAACCGGTGAAGTCAAGGAACAGGAAATTTTTATGGGTGATTTCCCCATCATGACACCCTCAGGCACCTTTATCATAAACGGTGCTGAACGTGTTATTGTCAGCCAGCTTGTCCGCGCCCCAAGCGTGTATTTTGCTGAAAAGTTTGATAAAATCGGAAAGAAACTTTTCTCATCTCAGGTTATTCCCAACCGTGGTGCATGGCTTGAATATGAAACTGACAGCAACGACATCTTCCACGTAAAGATTGACAAAATGAGAAAGACTCCAATCACTGTTCTTATCCGTGCCCTTGGCTTTGGCACAGATGCTGAAATCATTGACCTATTTGGTGAAGATGATCGCATTATGAGCACAATGGAAAAGGACACTACAAAAACAGTTGAAGAAGGTCTTCTTGAAATTTACAGAAAACTCCGTCCGGGCGAACCCCCAACGGTTGAAAGTGCAAAATCACTTATTACAAACCTCTTCTTTGACCCCAAGAGATATGACTTGGCACGTGTTGGACGTTATAAGTTCAACAAAAAGCTGGCGCTCGCTGCACGAATTACAGGTCATGTTTCTGCTGAAACAATTGTTGACAAAGAAACAGGCGAGCTTCTTGTTTCAGAGGGCGAAACAATCACCCATGAAATAGCTCTCGCTCTTGAAAAAGCAAATGTAAACGCAATCACACTTAAAGTTGATGACGAACACAAGACTCGTGTTATTTCAAACGGAATGACAGACCTTGCTTCGATGGTTGATTACAACCCAAGAGAATACGGTATCAACGAAAAGGTGCGTTATACAGTTCTTAAAGAAATTATGGACGAGTTCCCTGATGTGAATTCTGACGAATTCAAGGCGGCTCTTCGTGACAGACGTGACGAGCTTATTCCAAAGCACATTCTGGTTGATGACATAATGGCTTCTATCTCTTATGTAGGAAACCTTGCTGCAGGTGTTGGCACGGTGGATGATATTGACCATCTTGGAAACCGTCGTTTGCGCTCTGTTGGTGAGCTTCTTCAAAACCAGTTCAGAATCGGTCTTTCAAGAATGGAACGTGTTGTTCGTGAAAGAATGTCAACTCAGGATTTGGACGTTGTTACACCACAGACACTTATCAACATCCGTCCTGTGACATCAGCAATTAAAGAATTCTTTGGTTCATCACAGCTTTCACAGTTTATGGACCAGATTAACCCACTTGGTGAGCTTACTCACAAGAGAAGACTTTCAGCACTTGGCCCCGGTGGTCTTTCAAGAGAACGTGCCGGCGTGGAAGTTCGTGACGTTCACCATTCACACTATGGACGTATGTGTCCTATTGAAACTCCTGAAGGTCCGAACATCGGTCTTATCAACTCACTCTCAGGTTTTGCAAAGGTAAATGAATACGGCTTCATTGAAGCTCCTTACCGCAAGGTTGACAAAGCGACCGGCTGCGTTACTGACGTGGTTGAATATATGGCTGCGGACACGGAAGATGGTTTCTACATTGCTCAGGCAAACGAAGAACTTGACGAAAACAACAAGTTTATCGCTAAAAAGGTTGTTACCAGATACAGAGATGAATTCCTTGAGGTTTCAGCAGAACCCGGAAAATGCGTGGTTGACTATATGGACGTATCTCCAAGACAGGTTACTTCAATCGCTACAGCGATGATTCCATTCCTTGAAAATGACGACGCTAACCGTGCCCTGATGGGTTCAAACATGCAGCGTCAGGCAGTTCCGCTTCTTGTTCCTGAATCACCGATTATCGGTACAGGTATGGAACACAAGACAGCAAAAGACTCAGGTGTCTGTGTTCTCGCGAAAAACAGCGGTACGGTTACAAAAGTTTCTGCACGTCAGATTGAAATCAAGACAGATGACGGCGATACCGACACATACAAGCTTATCAAATTCATGCGTTCAAACCAGGGTATGTGCATCAACCAGCGCCCCATTGTTTCAGCGGGTGAACACGTTGAAAAAGGCGACATCATTGCTGACGGCCCATCAACCCAGAACGGTGAAATAGGTCTTGGACGAAATATTCTCATTGGCTTTATGACCTGGGAAGGTTATAACTATGAAGATGCTATGCTCATCAGTGAACAGCTTGTTCGCGATGATCTTCTTACTTCAATTCATATTGAAGAATATGAAATCGAATCCCGTGATACAAAGCTTGGTCCGGAGGAAATTACACGTGACATTCCAAACGTGGGCGAAGACGCTCTTAAGGATTTGGACGAGCGTGGTATTATCCGTATCGGTGCCGAGGTTTCAAGCGGTGATATATTGGTTGGTAAGGTTACACCAAAGGGCGAAACAGAACTCAGTGCCGAAGAAAGACTTCTCCGTGCAATCTTTGGTGAAAAGGCACGTGAAGTTCGTGATACCTCACTCCGTGTTCCTCATGGTGAATATGGTATCATTGTTGACGTAAAAGTGTTTACCCGTGAAAACAGCGACGAGCTTCCTCCTGGTGTTACCCAGATAGTTCGTTGCTACATTGCCCAGAAGAGAAAAATCTCTGTTGGTGACAAAATGGCGGGCCGCCACGGAAACAAGGGTGTTATTTCAAGAATTCTTCCTGAAGAAGATATGCCTTTCCTTCCTGATGGCACACCGCTCCAGATTGTTCTCAACCCCCTCGGCGTTCCTTCGCGTATGAATATCGGTCAGGTGCTTGAAGTTCACCTTGGCTATGCGGCAAAGGCCCTCGGCTGGAAGGTTGCAACTCCTGTATTTGATGGTGCAAACGAAGATGATATTATGGATGCTTTGGAACAGGCAGGCTATGAGCGTGACGGAAAGACTGTTCTCTATGACGGTCGAACAGGTGAGCCTTTTGACAATCGCGTAACTGTTGGTTATATGCATATGTTAAAGCTTGCCCACCTTGTTGATGATAAAATCCATGCACGTTCTACCGGTCCTTACTCACTGGTTACTCAGCAGCCGCTTGGTGGTAAAGCTCAGTTCGGTGGTCAGAGATTTGGTGAAATGGAAGTTTGGGCACTCGAAGCTTATGGTGCGGCATATACACTTCAGGAAATTCTGACAGTTAAATCCGATGACGTTGTTGGCCGTGTTAAAACTTACGAAGCAATCGTTAAGGGCGAAAACATTCCAAAGCCCGGTATTCCTGAATCCTTCAAAGTTCTTATCAAAGAACTCCAGAGTCTTGCTCTCGATGTTAAGGTTCTTGATTCTAACGGCGACGAAGTATTCCTTAAGGAATGTACCGACGAAGACGGTGACGATTTACCAGTAAAAATTGACAGAGCAGAGGATGCGCCTGAGGATGCTCCGGCAGCAATTTCCCCTGAAAATGCAGAAAGTGACCTTCTTGACGAAGAAATCTTCTATGACTTTGATGAAGAAGAGGAAGATGCGGACGATGATCTTGAAGGCAGCGGCTTTGATATGATGGCTGAAGCTTTTGCTGCACTTGATGCAGAAGACCTTGACGAATCAGACGAAGAACTTTAATTTTAGTTGATTTTTACAACCTGATTTCTCTGTCGCTCATAGCGGAGACAGGAATTTGATATATTTGTGAGCAGAAAGTCGAGTGATTATTGTATGTCAGAATATCAAAGTTTTGATGCCATTCAGATAGGGCTTGCTTCACCCGAAAAGATCAGAGAATGGTCTCACGGTGAGGTTAAAAAGCCGGAAACAATAAACTACAGAACATTAAAGCCCGAAAAGGACGGTCTTTTCTGTGAAAGAATTTTTGGACCACAGAAAGACTGGGAGTGCAACTGCGGAAAGTATAAGCGTGTTCGTTATAAGGGCGTTGTCTGCGACCGCTGCGGCGTTGAAGTTACACGATCAAAGGTTCGGCGTGAACGTATGGGACACATCGAGCTTGCTGTTCCTGTTTCACACATTTGGTATTTCAAGGGTATTCCCAGCCGTATGGGTCTTATCCTTGATATGTCACCCAGAGTTCTTGAGAAAGTTCTCTATTTTGCAGCATACGTGGTTATTGACCCGGGCAAAACCGGTCTTATGAAAAACCAGATTCTTAGCGAAAAGGAATATCGCGAAGAATGTGAAAAATACGGAAGCGATGCATTCCGTGCAGGTATGGGTGCTGAAGCAGTTCTTGAAATGCTTAAAGCTATTGACCTTGAAACACTTTATGCAGAGCTTAAGGCTGACCTTGACGGCGCAAAGGGTCAGAAGAAAATCAGAACAGTAAGACGCCTTGAGGTTGTTGACTCATTCCGTCAGTCAGGAAACAAGCCTGAATGGATGATTATGCCTGTTATTCCGGTAATTCCTCCGGAAATCAGACCTATGGTTCAGCTTGACGGTGGCAGATTTGCAACGTCTGACCTCAATGATCTTTACAGAAGAGTTATAAACAGAAACAACCGACTGAAACAACTTCTTGATCTTGGAGCTCCTGAAATTATCGTAAGAAACGAAAAGAGAATGCTTCAGGAAGCGGTTGATGCTTTAATCGACAACGGAAGACGTGGCAGACCCGTTACAGGCCCCGGAAACCGTCCTCTCAAGTCGCTTTCAGATATGCTGAAAGGTAAGCAGGGACGTTTTCGTCAGAACCTTCTTGGTAAGCGTGTTGACTATTCAGGCCGTAGTGTTATCGTTGTTGGACCTGAACTCAAGATTTATCAGTGCGGTCTTCCAAAGAAAATGGCTCTTGAACTTTTCAAGCCCTTTGTTATGAAAAAGTTGGTGGAAGACGGTCTTGCACACAATATAAAATCAGCAAAACGTATGGTTGAACGTGTGCGCCCCGAGGTTTGGGACGTGCTTGAAAGCGTAATTTCAGAGCATCCGGTTCTTCTCAACCGTGCTCCTACACTCCATAGACTTGGTATTCAGGCGTTTGAACCCGTTCTTGTTGAGGGGAAGGCTCTTAAACTTCATCCTCTCGTATGTACAGCGTTTAATGCTGACTTTGACGGTGACCAGATGGCTGTTCACCTTCCCCTTTCAGCAGAAGCTCAGGCGGAAGCGAGATTCCTTATGCTTTCAGCGAATAACCTTCTTAAACCTCAGGATGGTAATCCTGTTACTGTTCCTACTCAGGATATGGTACTTGGAAGTTATTACCTCACAATTCAGATTGATGATGAAATCGGTGCAGGCAAGGTATTTGGCTCTGAAAATGAGGCGACACTTGCATATGCCAATGGTGCTGTTGGACTTCACGCTCCTATCAAGGTGAGAGTGAGCCGCGAAATAAACGGCGAGACAGTTACCGGCATCATTGATGCGACAGTTGGACGTCTTATATTCAATGAAAAGATTCCTCAGGACCTTGGTTTTGTTGACAGAAGCAAGCCTGAAAATGCTTTGGCGTTGGAGGTTGCTTTCCGTGTTGACAAGAAAAAGCTTGGTCAGATTATTGACAGAAGTATCAAAATTCACGGCATCACTGAAACTGCTACTCTCCTTGATGATGTAAAGGCTATGGGCTTTAAATATTCAACCCGCGGTGCTATCACTGTTGGTGTTTCGGATATGGAAATTCCTGCTGAAAAGAAAGTTTACCTCAAGGAAGCAGAAGACGAAATCGATAAGGTTACAAAGAAATATCTCCGTGGTCTTCTTACCAACGAGGAACGTTATCAGAAGGTTATTCAGATTTGGTCAGAAACTTCAAATAAGGTTACTGATGCTCTTATGAAGAACCTCGACGAGCTCAACCCAATCTTTATGATGGCGAATTCCGGAGCCCGTGGTAGCGTAAACCAGGTTCGTCAGTTGGCTGCTATGCGTGGTCTTATGGCTGATACATCAGGTAGAACAATCGAAATTCCGATTAAGGCTAACTTCCGTGAAGGTCTTACAGTTCTTGAATACTTCATTTCAACACACGGTGCTCGTAAAGGTCTTACCGATACAGCGCTCCGTACAGCCGACTCAGGTTACCTTACACGTCGTCTGGTTGACGTTTCTCAGGAAGTTATTATCCGTGAAGACGATTGTGGAACAAATGACGGTATTTTTGTTTCTGATATTAAAGACGGAAATGAAATAATTGAAAAGCTCAAAGACAGACTTGTTGGCCGTCTTGCTTGTGAAGATGTCGTGGCTGAAAATGGCGATGTTCTCTGCAAAGCAGGGGATATGATTTCCTCAGATAAGGCTGATGAAATCGTAGCAAAAGGCGTTGAAAAGGTTAAAATCCGCAGCGTACTCAAGTGCCGTTCAAAAGTGGGCGTTTGTGCAAAATGTTACGGACACAACCTTGCTAATGGCGAAATGGTTAACATCGGTGAATCTGTTGGTATTATTGCTGCACAGTCCATCGGTGAACCTGGTACACAGCTTACCATGCGTACTTTCCATGCCGGCGGTGTTGCGGGTGACGATATTACACAGGGTCTCCCCCGTGTTGAAGAACTTTTCGAAGCAAGAAAGCCTAAGGGTCTTGCAATCATTGCGGAAATCGGCGGTCGTGTGAAAATTTCAGAGAACAAGAAGAAACGTGAAGTTACTATTCTTAATGATGAAATCGGTGACAGCGCAACATACCTCATTCCTTATGGCTCACGTATCAAGGTAAGAGAGGACCAGATGATTGTTGCCGGAGACGAGCTCACAGAAGGTTCAATTAATCCTCATGATATCCTTACTATCAAGGGCTACACAGCTGTTCAGGATTATCTCATTCAGGAAGTTCAGCGTGTTTACCGTCTTCAGGGTGTTGATATCAACGATAAGCATATCGAGGTTATTATCCGCCAGATGATGCACAAGGTAAAGGTTGAAGATGCAGGTGATACAAATCTTCTTACCGGTTCTTTGGTTGAACGTTATGAACTCGAAAGAATCAATGAGCGTGTCCGCGAAGAAGGCGGCCACGAGGCAGAATATTCTGAAGTTCTTATGGGTATCACAAAGGCGGCTCTTGCTACAGATTCGTTCCTGTCAGCTGCTTCCTTCCAGGAAACAACAAGAGTTCTTACGGAAGCTGCTATCAAAGGCAAGATTGACCCGCTTGTTGGACTTAAAGAAAACGTTATCATTGGTAAGCTTGTTCCTGCAGGAACAGGTACAGCTCAATATGGCGATGTTGAGGTTGTTCCCTCGGCATAACCAAAACAAATAATAACAAAAAGGTGTTCCTTATGGAGCACCTTTTTAGTTTGAAAAAAATTTAACAATTTTGGGATTTTATATTGAAATCTTGCCAAAAAGGTGATATTATGTTAAATGGATAAAGTTTGAATTCAAATGAAAGGAGGCGTCTGTTATGTCCAACACTTTCGTTTGCCTTATGGGTATGGGTACAGTATTCATTGGGCTTATCTGTATAGTTTTTATTTGTAGTGTTATCAGCTTTGTGATAAGATTATTTACAAAAAAATCACCGGCTGCAGTGGCAACAGCAACAAATGTTGCTTCCGCTATCTCACTTCCTATACAGGACAAGCAGGCAATCATTGCCGGAACTTGTGCAGTTATTGCAGAGGAATTGGGTACAGATGTGAGCAACATAAGGGTTTTATCCTTTAAAAGAGTTTAACTCACCAAAAATTGTCATATTTTGACGAAAAAATAAATTTGGAGGTATTCAAAAAATGAAAAAGTATAAAGTAAACGTAAACGGAACAGCTTATGAAATTGAAATCGAACTTATGTCAGAGGAAGAAGCAGCATCATCAAAACAGGCTCCAGCAGCAGCTCCTGCACCTGTAGCTGCACCAGCACCTGCTCCAGCAGCAGCTCCTGGCGCTGGCGAAGAAGTTAAGGCTCCTATGCCCGGTACAATTCTTTCTGTAAATGTGAAGGCCGGTGACGCTGTTAAAAAGGGTCAGGTTCTTATGATTCTTGAAGCTATGAAAATGGAAAATGAAATCATGGCAGGTAGTGACGGTACTGTTACTGCTGTTATGGTAGCTGCTGGTCAGGCTGTTGAAGCGGGCTCTGCTCTTTGCACAATTCAGTAATAGAAAGGCTGTTGATTTTGATATGAAAAAACGAATTTTTGCGGCCCTTTTGGTGGTGCTTATGCTGGCTCTTTCTGTTCTTCCCTGTTTTGCATCAGGTGATGGAGAGCTTTCCTTTGCTGCCAAAAACGCGACTTATGATAAAGATACAAAAATTATCACATTTACTTTGGCAAACACTTCAATGGTTGAAGCATACATACAGACCATCACTTTCGTGTGCGACGCTGATGAAATTGTTCCTCAGTATGGCGGAATTCAGTATGGTGCATTGCTTGCTCCGGGACAAGAGGTTGTCCTCAAAATAAATGCTGAAATCAAAAATTATAATGAGAAAAATATTCCCGCATTTGGAATCACTCTCAACTGTACTCCCAACACAAACGAGGTTGACCTCACAGTTGAGAGAGAAATGAAAGATATAACCATTGAAAATATCTTTTCTTCTGCGGCAACACCAATGGAAGCGGTTAAGAACTTCCTTGCACAGACCGGCTTTGCGGCAATTTTTGCTGACTGGAAGATAGTGGTTATGCTTCTTATCTCATTTGTGCTTATGTACCTTGCGATAGTTAAAAAGTTTGAGCCGTTGCTCCTTCTCCCTATTGCATTCGGTATGCTTCTTACAAACCTTCCGGGGGCAGATATGTTCCACGAAGAGCTTTTTGCAGACGGTCACGTTCATTGGGAACTTTTTGGGGCAACAAACTCAATTACTCCCGGTCTTATTGACTATCTTTACCTTGGCGTAAAGCTTGGAATTTATCCATGCCTTATATTCCTTGGCGTTGGCGCCATGACCGACTTTGGCCCGCTGATTGCAAATCCAAAGAGCCTTCTTCTTGGTGCTGCTGCACAGCTTGGTATTTTTATCACATATGTTGCGGCTACATCACTCTTCGGCTTTACGCCGGCGGAAGGTGCTTCAACGGGTATTATAGGTGGTGCTGACGGTCCTACTGCGATTTTTGTTACCACAAGACTTGCTCCGCATCTCCTTGGTCCAATCGCTGTTGCGGCATATTCGTACATGGCACTGGTTCCTGTAATTCAGCCACCGATTATGAAGCTTCTTACCACAAAGAAAGAGCGTCAGATTGTTATGAAGCCTCTCCGCGAAGTTTCAAAGACAGAGAAGATTATCTTCCCTATTGCAATCACAGTTTTCGTTGCGCTTCTCGTTCCGTCAGCGGCTCCGCTTGTTGGTGCACTTATGCTTGGTAACCTTGCAAAAGAGTGCGGTGTAACTGAAAGACTTTCAAAGACTGCACAGAACGAGCTTATGAATATTGTTACTATATTCCTTGGGATTTCGGTTGGTGCAACAGCAACTGCAGAAACATTCCTTGCTCCAAAGACTTTAGCAATTATAGTTGTGGGCGTGGTAGCATTTGCTGTTGGTAGTGCAGGCGGTGTGCTTCTTGCAAAGTTTATGAACTTGTTCCTTAAGAACAAAATCAATCCGCTTATCGGTTCAGCAGGTGTTTCTGCTGTTCCTATGGCGGCTCGTGTTTCACAGACGGTTGGACAGAAAGAGAACCCGTCAAACTTCTTGCTTATGCACGCTATGGGTCCAAACGTTGCAGGCGTTATTGGTTCTGCAATCGCAGCGGGTGTTCTTATAGCACTCTTTGGCTAAAAAGTATAATAAAAAGGGGTGCGTGCTCCGTGCCCCTTTGATACCACAGAAAGGAGAATTTGACTTATGTCAAAAGTATATATTACAGACACAATTCTTCGTGATGCTCATCAGTCTCAGGCTGCAACACGTATGAAAATCGAAGATATGATACCAGCTCTCGAGATACTTGACAAGGTTGGCTACTGGTCACTTGAATGTTGGGGCGGTGCGACCTTTGATGCTTGTATGAGATTTCTAAACGAAGACCCATGGGAAAGACTGAGAACTCTCAAAAAACATCTTCCCAACACAAAACTCCAGATGCTCTTCCGCGGTCAGAATATCTTAGGATACAAGCATTATGCTGACGACGTTGTTGAGGCATTTTGCAAAAAATCAATCGAAAATGGTATTGATGTTATCCGTGTTTTTGACGCGCTCAATGACGTGAGAAACCTGGAAGCGGCTATCAAATATGTAAAGCAGTACGGCGGACATCTTGAAGCAGCTCTCAGCTATACTGAAAGCCCTGTTCACAATGAAGACTATTTCGTTGACCTTGCTTGCCGTCTTGAAGAAATGGGTGCTGACTCTATCTGTATCAAGGATATGGCAAACCTTTTGCTTCCTTACAGTGCATACAGCCTTGTTAAGAAGCTTAAAGAAAAGGTTGGTGTTCCCATTCACCTCCACACCCACAACACAGCGGGTACAGGTGATATGACAAATCTTATGGCTATTCAGGCAGGAGTTGACATTGTTGACTGTGCGCTTTCGCCAATGGCAAACGGTACATCAAACCCCTCAACAGAGAGCCTTGTTGCAACCCTTCGTGGCACAGAACGTGACAGTGGACTTGACCTCTCGCTCCTCAGTGATGCGGCAAGCCATTTCAGAGGCATTGCAACAAAAATGAAAGCAGAGGGAACTCTTGACCCAAAAGTGCTGAATGTTGATTCAAACACACTTCTTTATCAGGTTCCGGGCGGAATGCTTTCAAACCTTATTTCACAGCTGAAACAGGCAAATGCTGAAGATAAATATTATGAGGTTTTGGCAGAGGTTCCAAGAGTTCGGGAAGACTTTGGTTTCCCACCACTCGTTACTCCCACAAGCCAGATTGTTGGAACTCAGGCGGTTCTCAACGTGCTTATGGGCAGATACAAGATGATTTCAAAGGAATCAAAGGGTCTTCTTCGTGGCGAATATGGTCTTCTTCCCGGCAAGGTGAATGAGGAAGTTCGCAAATTGGCAATCGGTGATGACGAGGTTATTACAGTGAGACCTGCTGATCTTCTTGAACCCGAGCTTGAAAAGTATCGTGAAGAGACAAAGGATATTGCTAAATGCGAGGAAGATGTTCTCAGCTATGCACTCTTCCCACAGGTTGCAAAGAAATTCTTTGAAACTCGTGATGCAGCTCCAAAGGCTGCGTGCGAAGACGGCGTAAGAACTCTCTTCGTTCAGGATTTATCTTAAAAATTAAAAAAATTACCCGGACACCAAACTGGTGTCCGGGTTTTTGCTTTTGTGAGTGGGTTTGCTCCTCACCGAAAAGGCTGCTTTGCATAAAATAAATAGCAAGAGAATTTTGGTGAAAGGAGTTTTTGTATGCTTGAAGTTTTTGACGCAATAGCTCATATGAGAGGCAGTAACCTTGCTCCTGAGGTCTATGGAACAGTTAAGTTCTGGGGCGTTGATGAGGGTAGCTGGGTGGAGGTGGAGATGTTTGGGCTTCCTGATTTTCAGGAGGCGACACAAAACGCGCCGCAGATAGGACCATTTGGGTTCCACATTCACGAAAACGACACTTGTGGGAACATATTCGGCGACCCGCCCTTTGCGGCGGCGGGGGGACATTGGAATCCTGATGGTGAGCCACACGGCAACCACCCAGGGGACTTTCCTGTGCTTTTTTCAAATGGGGGAACTGCAAAAATGCTGTTCTTTACAGACAGATTTTTCCCTGAAGAAATAATCGGTCGGTCGGTGGTAATTCATCAGTCTCCTGATGACTATGTCTCGCAGCCGTCGGGCAGCGGTGGAAAAAGAATCGCTTGCGGAAGTATTGAAAAGGGTATGAACAGTAGATAAAAATAAAAAGCACCGACATTGTCGGTGTTTTTTGTGGCGCTTACGTTCATATAAGTAAAAATCCGCACACTTTCGTGTACGGATTTTTGGCAGGGGCAGTAGGATTTGAACCCACGACTTACAGTTTTGGAGACTGTCGCTCTACCAGCTGAACTATACCCCTATATAAATTTAAGGCGTGGCTTTTGCCAAGCCTTTAAGAGCTAATATAGAGGGTGCGCCTTGATGCGTCAAAACGCACCCTTTAAATGCATATAAACTTAAGCAAGCTTGTTGATTTTTGCTGCATACTGGCTCTTTCTGCGAGCAGCTGTATTCTTGTGGAGAATACCCTTTGCAACAGCCTGATCAGTCTTTTTAACAACGTTTGCATAAGCAACAGAGGCATCATCTTTGCCTGCTGTGAGAGCAGCTTCGAACTTCTTGATAGCTGTCTTGAGCTGTGATTTAACCATCTGATTCTGCAAAGTCTTTGTAGCAATAACTTTAACTCTTTTTTTAGCTGATTTAATGTTAGGCATAATTTCACCTCCGCTTAATAATCTAAATCTTAAGTCAACTTGTAATATAATACCATAGATAATCTAAAAAATCAAGACTTTTTTTAAAATTTTATATTTTTTTTAATTGTATTGACAAAACAGCCCCCAAAGTGTATAATTTACCTGTAAAACCAATGGGTGCTGTGGGGTTGCCCACAGCACTTTTTTTGGGTATTTGATGCGGATTTTACGTAGGGGGGAAAGCTTTATGAATATACCTGAGATTTTTGGCAGTCTGGTTTTTAACGAAACTGTTATGAAAGAAAGACTGCCCAGAGATATTTACAGAGCACTTAAAAAAACCATAAACAACGGTGAGGTTCTTGATCGTGCTGTTGCGGATGAGATTGCGTGCGCCATGAAGGATTGGGCAATTGAAAAGGGTGCTACACATTTTACCCACTGGTTCCAGCCTATGACGGGCGTTACAGCTGAAAAGCATGACAGCTTTATTACCCCAAGCAGCGGCGGAAACATCATTATGGAATTTTCGGGCAAGGAGCTTATAAAAGGCGAGCCTGATGCTTCCAGCTTTCCGTCTGGTGGACTTCGTGCTACCTTTGAGGCAAGGGGCTATACCGCTTGGGACCCTACGTCCTATGCTTTTATTAAGGACGGAACTCTTTGTATTCCTACTGCCTTTTGTTCTTATGGCGGAGAGTCTTTGGACAAAAAAACGCCGCTTCTTCGTTCAATGGAGGCTGTGAGCCGTCAGGCTGTGAGAATCCTGAAACTCTTTGGCAAAAATGATGTAGTGCGTGTTGTTCCAACTGTCGGACCTGAGCAGGAATATTTCCTCATTGACAAGGACGTGTTTGAACAGCGCAAGGACCTTATATATTGCGGAAGAACACTTTTCGGCACACCTGCACCAAAGGGACAGGAGCTTGAAGACCATTATTTTGGAAAGCTTAAGTCAAGGGTCTCGGCATATATGAAAGAGCTTGATGAAGAGCTTTGGAAGCTTGGAATTTTGGCAAAAACAAAGCACAACGAGGCGGCACCTGCTCAGCATGAGCTGGCACCGATTTTTACTACTGTAAATATTGCAACAGACCACAATCAGCTCACTATGGAAATGATGAAGGTTGTTGCAGAAAGACACGGTATGGTTTGCCTGCTTCACGAGAAGCCTTTTGAGGGCATAAACGGAAGCGGTAAGCACAACAACTGGTCTCTTACCACAAACACCGGAGAGAACCTTTTTGAGCCGGGAAAATCACCCCACGACAATGCACAATTTTTGGTTTTCCTTTGCGCTGTTATCAGTGCAGTACATAAGCATCAGGATTTGCTTCGTATTTCAGCGGCAAGTGCCGGAAATGACCACCGTCTTGGTGCCCACGAGGCTCCGCCTGCAATTATTTCTTTGTTCCTTGGCACAGAGCTTGCGGGGGTTTTGGAGGCTATAAAGGCTGACAATGATTATGTTCAGTCGGGCAGACAGACTATGAAGGTTGGGGTGAATGCTCTTCCTGTGTTTCCCAAAGATTCAACCGACAGAAATCGAACATCGCCCTTTGCCTTTACGGGAAACAAATTTGAATTCCGTATGCTTGGCTCAAGCGCATCTATCGCCTGCTCAAATATTATGCTCAACACAATTGTTGCTGATGAGCTGAGGCTATTTGCAGACGAGCTTGAGGGCAAGCCTGATTTCCTTGGTGCTGTACACACTCTGCTTAAGCGCATTATAACAGAACACGATGCGGTTATCTTTGACGGAAACGGATACTCAGATGATTGGGTGAAAGAAGCTGAAAAACGCGGACTCCTTAATCTTCGTACAACAGTTGATGCACTGCCTTATTACATAAAACAGGAAAACCTTGATTTGTTCAAACGCCATGGGGTTTACAACGAAACCGAAATGCGTGCAAGATATGAGATTTTGCTTGAGCAATATTCAAAGCTTGTGAACATTGAGGCGCTCACCATGGTGGATATGGTGAAAAAGGATTATTCACCTGCAATTTCGGATGTTCAGAGAGGTCTTTGTGAAACAATCATTGCAAAGCGTGAGGTATGCCCTGATATTCCTTTTGAGACCGAAAAGGGTGCTCTTAAAAAGATAGCGGCGGCGGCTGATGAAATCACAGAAATCAACAATGCTCTTGATAGCGACCTTAAAAATGTGCCGAATGGTACATCGCTGGAGGTGGCAAGGTTCTTTGCTGACAGCGTTATTCCAAAGATGGAAAGGCTGAGATTTTTGGTTGACAGCGTTGAAGCGGAGTCTGACAGAGGATATTGGCCAGTTCCCTCTTATGGCGATATAATTTTCAGTATAAAATAAAAAATTCCCCGAAAGGATTTCCTTTCGGGGTTTGTGTTTTTTTTGTGTTAGTCTTTTGCTTCTTCCAGTGCGGGAGCAACGGCAGATGCTTTAAGAAGGTCACGGATTTCAGCAAGGAGCTCTTCTTGTGTCGGAGCTTTTGGAGCTTCTTCAATAACCTCGGGCTCGGGAGCTTTTCTTAAGGACTGTGCCTTTGTGATGCCCTTGATAACAATGAAAATTGAGAATGCAATAATCAAAAAGCTGATGATGTTCTGGATAAATGAGCCATAAAGAATAGCGGCTTCTGCTTTTTCTTCTGTTGCCTCAGAGAGAACAACCTTGAGTGCGGAAAAGTCCATACCTGCGGTGATAAAGCCAAAGATTGGCATGATAATATCTTTAACCAGAGAGTTCACGATTGTGCTGAATGCACCGCCCACAACAACGCCGACAGCCATGTCGATTACATTGCCCTTGAAGGCAAACTTTTTAAATTCTTCCCACATAATTTATACAACCTTTCGTTTTAAACTTTATGAAACAAGTATATCAACAAAGCAGAATTTTGTCAAGAAAAGGGGAATATATGGGAAAAGTTTTTCTTTACAAAAGGGAAAAGGTGTGGTATTATATTTGTGCCAAACAAATTTAATATGAGTGAAACGAGTGTGTTTTTTTACATTTTGGTAAAAATGCATTGCTTATTTACACATGCTTGTTTTGCTTGTTTGAATTTGTTTGGCGACAAAGGCAGTGCGTTTTTCGGTGTGCGGCGCTGCCGTGCACCTTTTTTTATTTTGGACGCACTGGATGCTGCTAAACAATCTTCTGACAAAAGCCCTGCCATATGGCGGGGCTTTGCCCTTTGTGAAAAATATTTTCAAAGCGGTAGACAAACAGAGAAAAAAGTTGTATAATAGCGTTTGGTACAAAAAAGGAGCGAATTTATGAAAAGAGAAGATTTGAGAAATGTAGCAATTATCGCCCACGTTGACCATGGAAAGACAACTTTGGTTGACGAAATGCTGAAGCAGGGCGGTGTTTACCGTGAAAATCAGGTGGTTGAGGAGCGCGTTATGGACAACGGCGACCTTGAAAGAGAGAGGGGCATCACCATTCTCGCAAAAAACACCTCGGTTTATTATAAAGATATAAAGATGAATATTATTGACACACCAGGACACGCTGATTTCAGTGGTGAGGTGGAGAGAATTCTCAAGATGGTTAACGGCGTAATTCTGCTTGTTGATGCGGCAGAGGGACCTATGCCGCAGACAAGATTTGTGCTTCAAAAGGCTCTTGAGATGCAGCACAGAATTATAATCGTTGTGAACAAAATGGACAGACCCGATGCACGTCTTGATGAAATTCCTGACGAGGTTCTGGAGCTTCTCCTTGACCTTGACGCAAATGATGAGCAGATTGACAGCCCCATTATTTTCTGTTCAGGCAGAGCGGGAACGGCAACACTTAACCCATATTCGCCAGGGAAAGACCTTGAGCTTTTGTTTAAGACAATAGTTGAGCATATTCCTGCACCTGAGGGCGATGCTGATGATGAGGTGCAGATGCTTGTGTCATCCATTGACTACAATGACTATGTAGGCAGAATGGCAATTGGCAGAATTGAACGTGGCGAGCTCCGACAAAATCAGGAGATTATGGTTTGTGACTATCACGAAAAGCACGCACCATACAAGGCAAAGATTTCAAATATATATCAGATAGACGGCCTTGGCAGAACCGCCGTTGAGTCAGCAAAGGTGGGGGACATTGTCTGCGTTTCAGGAATTCCTGATATTACAATCGGTGACACTGTGGCGTCTGTCACAAAGCCCGAGCCGATGCCTTTTGTGAAGATTGGCGAGCCCACCATTGAAATGACCTTTGCTGTAAATGACAGCCCCTTTGCAGGGAAAGAGGGAAAGTTTGTTACATCAAGACAAATCCGTGACAGACTTATGAAAGAAATGCTGAAAGATGTGTCGCTGAGGGTTGAAGACGGGGACACAACAGATACCTTCCGTGTGGCGGGAAGAGGTGAAATGCATATTTCTATTCTCATTGAGACCATGCGCCGTGAGGGTTATGAATTTTCGGTGAGTACGCCAAAGGTTTTGTTCAAAGAGATTGACGGAACACTTTGTGAGCCCATTGAAAAGCTGGTTATTGACGTGCCCGAGGCCACAATGGGTGCTGTTATGGAAAAGATGGGGTCTCGAAAAGGTGAGCTTACACAGATGGCGCCTCAGGGAAGCGACCGTATGAGACTTGAATATCTTATTCCCGCACGTGGACTTCTTGGTTACCGAAACGAATTTTTAACAGACACCAAGGGCGAGGGAATTCTGAACTCTATCTTTTATGAATATCAGCCTTATAAGGGCGAGATAACAAGAAGATATACAGGATCACTTGTTTCTTTTGATACGGGTGAGGCTGTGGGATATGGACTCTTTAAAATTCAGGACAGAGGCTCGCTGTTTATTGGACCAGGCACGCCTGTTTATGAGGGTATGATTGTTGGTATGAATCCGAAGCTTGAAGATATGGCGGTAAATGTCTGCAAGAAAAAGCAACTTACCAACACCCGTGCATCAGGCAGTGACGAGGCACTTAAGCTTGTGCCGCCAATAAAGCTCAGCCTTGAAATGTGCATTGAATTCTTGGCGGATGACGAGCTTTTGGAGGTAACACCAAAGAGTTTGAGACTCAGGAAACGTATTCTTGATACACAGCTCCGTCTCAAAGCAAAGGCAAGAGAAAAATAAAAAAAGATACCTGCATCCCTTTTGGGGTGCAGGTGTTCTGGTTTTTAAAGGTTGTTTTTTAGGAAGTCTTCCATTTCCATAGCGGCTTTATCTTCGTCGTCGCCATATATGGTGACTTTTATTTCATCACCGCACTTTGCGCCAAGGGACATAACGGAAAATATTTTTTTTGCACTTGCCTCTTTTTCGCCTAAATGGATGGTTATTTCCGAGGCGAATTCCGAGGCTTTTTTCACCAAAAGCCCTGCGGGGCGTGCGTGGATGCCTATTTCGTCGGTTATTTTGTATACAAATTCTTTCATTTTGGTACCCTCTTTTCTTTTAAGTTTGTACTTATGATATTATATCCAAAATTTTTTTATTTAATAGCTTGATTTTTTCAAAGAAATGTAGTATACTGATTTAGGTCTCGGAGAGGTGGTCGAGATGGTTTAAGGCGCAGCATTGGAAATGCTGTGTACGTTTATAGCGTACCGTGGGTTCGAATCCCATCCTCTCCTCCAAAACAAAAATCCTGTCGAGAGATAGGATTTTTTGTTTTTAATTTCAAAATATTTAGTATTGATTTTATTTTCAAAATAGTATAAAATATATTCAAAGAAAAAATAAGGAGAGATAATAAATGTCAAATATATGGCACGATATTTCACCAAAGCGAATAAATGTCGATGATTTCATTTGTGTAATTGAAATTTCAAAGGGCAGCAAGAAAAAGTATGAGCTTGACAAGGAAACAGGGTATATTATGCTTGACCGCATACTTTATACCTCAACCCATTATCCTGCGAACTATGGGTTTATTCCAAGGACTTATGGGGATGATAATGACCCCCTTGACGTTTTGCTTCTTTGCTCTGAGCCTCTTGAACCAATGTCACTTGTGAGAGCATATCCAATAGGCGTGATTTCAATGATTGATAACGGCAGAAGTGACGAAAAGATAATCGCCATACCTTTCAGCGATCCCACATATAATCATTATACCGACATTGACCAGCTTCCTGCTCATATTTTTGATGAAATGAGACACTTCTTTATGGTTTATAAAAATCTTGAGCATAAGGACACGGCTGTTGATGAGGTAAGCGGAAAGGAAGAGGCACGTCGGGTTATAGGTGATGCAATCACAAACTATATTGAGAACTTTTGCAAGTAAGTTTTGCAAATTAAAAGACCAAAGCGGATGCTTTGGCCTTTTTTGTTATTTAATTATCCCACAAGACGATTTTACCAGAGGCTCGGGTTTTGTTCATATCAATTATCCTTTGGTTTGATGAACCACGGAATTTGAGGGAAATGTCTTTCAATTCTTTTTTGTATCTACCGTCAACCAGCACGTCAATGAGGCTGAGCATTTCGTCTGTCGCTTCGCACCTTGGGTAAGAGCCGTCTTTTAAAAGTTCTTCGTCGAGGAGAAAGCCTGTGAAGCACCAAATGGTTTTGTCGGGACATTTTTCCCTGAATTTTTTCAGGAAGGGGAGGAGCGTTCTTTGGTTTTTTGGTTCAAAGGGTTCGCCGCCAAGGAGGGTAAGCCCGTTTATGTAATAGGGCTTTACTGATTCAATAATCTCGTTTGCTATTTCGTCTGTAAAAGGCTTTCCATAGTCAAAGTCCCACGTCTGGGGCTGAAAACATTCCTCACAGTGGTTGGTACAACCCGAAACAAAGAGGGTGGTACGAACACCCTCTCCGTTGGCAATATCGCATTTTTTTATTTCACAGTAGTTCATATTATAAATGCAGTACCCTTTCTTTTATTTCCTGGGTTCTTCCCTGATTCCAGTACTGAGTTCCAATGTAACCACAGGTACGTCTTGCCACGTTCATTTTGCTCTGGTCGGTGTTCTGGCATTTTGGACATTTCCAGATGAGCTTTCCGTCAACTTCGGCAATTTCAATCTCGCCGTCCCAACCGCATTCCTGACAGTAGTCGGATTTGGTATTCAGCTCTGCATACATAATGTTGTCATAAATGAATTTCATAACCTGAAGAACTGCCTCGAGGTTATTTTGCATATCAGGAACTTCCACATAGCTGATGGCACCGCCAGGTGAAAGCTGCTGGAACTGTGATTCAAAAGCAAGCTTTGTGAAAGCGTCAACTTCTTCGCTTACGTGAATGTGATAGCTGTTTGTTATATAGCCCTTGTCGGTGATACCCGGAACTACTCCAAAACGCTTTTGCAGACATTTTGCAAATTTGTAGGTTGTGGATTCGAGGGGTGTTCCGTAGAGGCTGAAGTCAATGTTGTGCATTTCTTTCCACCTTTTGCAGGCATCGTTCATATGTTGCATTACCTGAAGTGCAAAAGGTGTTGCAGAGGGGTCGGTGTGGCTTTTGCCTGTCATTTGCTTAACACATTCATAAAGACCTGCATAGCCAAGGGAAATGGTGGAGTATCCGCCATAGAGGAGCTTGTCAATAACCTCGCCTTTTTCAAGACGTGCTAAAGCACCGTGTTGCCAGAGGATTGGTGCAGCATCAGAGGTGGTGCCTTTCAATCTTTCGTGACGGCAAAGGAGTGCTCTGTGACAAAGCTCAAGTCTTTCATCAAAAATTGACCAGAACTTTTCAAGATTTCCGCCTGAGGAAAGTGCCACGTCTACCAAGTTTATGGTGACAACGCCCTGATTGAAGCGGCCGTAGTACTTGGGATTTCCGTTTTCGTCAACGAAAGGAGTCAAAAAGCTGCGGCAACCCATACAGGTGTAGCAGTGTCCCTCGCCGTTCTTGTCCACTTTCAGCTCCAACATTTTCTTTTCGGAGATATAGTCAGGAACCATACGGCGTGCAGTACATTTTGCTGCAAGCTTTGTGAGGTAATAGTAAGGTGAATCCTCGTGGATATTTTGTTCCTCAAGAACATAGATAAGCTTGGGGAATGCGGGGGTCACATAAACGCCGTCTTCGTTTTTTACACCCTCGTATCTTTGGAGGAGGGTTTCTTCGATTATGATTGCAAGGTCCTTTTTCTCCTGTTCGTTCTTTGCTTCGCCAAGATACATAAATACAGTGACAAAGGGTGCCTGTCCGTTGGTGGTGAGAAGTGTCACTACCTGATATTGAATGGTCTGGACACCGCGGTTTATTTCTTCGCGGAGTCTTTTTTCAACAATGCCGTCAAATTGTTCTTTGGTGAGTTCTATTCCTGCGTCATCCATTTCAGCAGTGAGGCTTTTTCTTATTTTCTCACGGCTCACCTGAACAAATGGAGCAAGGTGAGTGAGAGAAATACTTTGACCGCCGTATTGGTTGCTGGCAACCTGAGCGATAATCTGTGTCGCAATGTTGCAGGCGGTTGAAAAGCTGTGAGGACGCTCAATCATTGTGCCTGAAATTACAGTGCCGTTCTGGAGCATATCTTCAAGGTTCACAAGGTCGCAGTTGTGCATATGCTGTGCATAATAGTCGGTATCGTGGAAGTGGATAATTCCGTCTTCGTGTGCCTTCACTATGTCCTCAGGAAGAAGTATGCGGTTTGTAATGTCTCGGCTTACTTCACCTGCCATATAGTCACGCTGAACGCTGTTCACTGTGGGGTTTTTGTTGGCGTTTTCCTGTTTGGCTTCTTCGTTGCAGCATTCAATAAGGCTCAAAATCCTTTCGTCTGTGGTGTTTGAACGGCGAACAAGGGCACGGGTATAACGATATGTAATGTATTTTTTTGCCACCTCATATGCGCCGTGAGCCATAATCTGACTTTCAACAAGGTCCTGAATTTCTTCCACCTCGGGGGCGCGGCTCATGCGGATACAGCTGAGCTCAACAGCCTCGGCAATTCTTTTTATCTGCAGTGGAGTCATACGCGCGTCTTCGTCAACTGCTTCATTGGCTTTGGTAATAGCCGCAATAATTTTTGTTATGTCAAAAATAACTTCAGAGCCATTTCTTTTTATTACTTTCATCACTTTCCCTACTTTCTGTTGTTATTTTGCAATCAAGGTTGCTAAATAATTATACCATATATTGTGCTTTTGTCAATATCTTTTTGCGATATATTGTGTTTTATTTCAAAAAATAAGACGATAACCTGAGCCTTTGGTTATCGTCTTTAAATGAAATCTTTTATTCAAGCTCGAAAGCGCCTGTGTAGAGGCTGTAATATTTGCCTTTTTGGGCTATCAGTTCGTCGTGGTTGCCGCGCTCAATAATCCGTCCGTTTTCAAGGACCATAATCACATCGGAATTTTGTATGGTGGAAAGGCGGTGAGCAATTACGAAAACTGTTCTGCCCTTCATAAGTGAGTCCATACCCTTTTGGACAATGCGCTCTGTTCGTGTGTCGATGCTTGAGGTCGCCTCGTCAAGAATCATAACTGGCGGGTCGGCGACAGCTGCTCTTGCGATAGCCAAAAGCTGACGCTGACCTTGGGACAGCCCCTCGCCGCCGTGGTGGAGGACTGTGTTATAACCGTCAGGGAGCATTTTTATAAAGCCATCGGCATTTGCCAGGCGTGCTGCTGCATAAACCTCTTCGTCGGTTGCATCAAGTCTTCCGTAGCGGATATTTTCCATAACTGTGCCTGTGAAAAGATTTGTGTCCTGAAGAACTACCCCAAGGGATTTACGCAGGTCACTTTTCTTTATTTTGTTTATGTTTATGCCGTCGTAACGAATTTTTCCATCGGCAATATCATAAAAGCGGTTGATGAGGTTTGTTATGGTGGTTTTTCCTGCACCCGTTGCTCCTACGAAAGCAATTTTCTGACCTGGCTTTGCATAGAGTGAAACATCGTGGAGAACTGTTTTTTCGGGAACGTATCCAAAGTCTACGTTTGTCAAAGTCACATCACCCGAAAGAGGGGTGTAGGTAGTTGTACCATCTTCGTGGGGATGTTTCCATGCCCAGAGTCCTGTGCGTTCTTCGGTTTCACAAAGCTCGCCGTCTTTGTACTCGGCATTGACCAGGGTGACATAGCCCTCGTCCTTTTCGGGCGCCTCATCGATGAGCTCAAAGATGCGCTCAGCGCCTGCCAGTGCCATAATAATTGAATTTATCTGTTGGGACATATTGTTTATGGGCATTGTAAAGCTTTTGCTTAGCTGCAAAAATGCGGCGATTGCACCGATTGTTATGCCTGGAAACCCGTTTATCGCGAGGATTCCGCCAACAACGGCAAGGAGGACATACTGAAGATGTCCCATATTTCCCATAATGGGCATCAGGATGTTTGCAAAGGTGTTGGCGTTTGTTGCGTTAATGCAGAGCTCTCGGTTCAGTTTGTCAAAGTTTTTCTTCGTGGTTTCTTCGTGGCAGAAGACCTTGATTACCTTTTGACCGTTTATCATTTCTTCAATGAAGCCGTTTGTTTCGCCAAGAGATTTTTGCTGGGCAATGAAGAACTTTGAGCTTTTTCCTGTGATTTTTCGGCTTACTGTCAGCATAACCGAAACGAATAGAAGAACAAGAATGGTGAGCGCCCAGCTGGTTTTTAGCATTGCGGCGAACACCGAAATTATGGTAATTACCGAAGAAAATGCCTGAGGAATGCTCTGGGAAATCATTTGTCTCAATGTGTCTGTGTCGTTGGTGTAGCGGCTCATGGTGTCGCCGTGGGAATGGGTGTCAAAATAGGAAATTGGAAGAGCTTGCATTTTTGCAAACATATCGTCACGTATTTGCTTTAAAACTCCCTGGGAGATGACAGCCATCATCCTGTTGTAAAGGAAAATTGAAATAACCCCCGACAAATATATCAGTGCCATAAACAAGATTGCGCGAAGAAGCGGCATAAAGTCGGTGGACGAATTTTTCAGCATTGGGGTGATGTAGTCATCAATCAGTGTTTCAATAAACAATGAACCGGCAACACCCACAAGGGAGCTGATAATTATAAAGATAAGAACCACGAAAAAGTGGAACTTGTAGTCCTTGAAAATACAGGAGAGAAGACGCTTCAATGTTTTCTTTCCGTCTTTTGCCTTCCTGCCGCTACCCATCATACGTCCGCCTCGGGGAGATGGAAGTGGTCTACTCATTGTCGCTCGCCCCCTTTTGCTGAGATTCGTATATTTCACGGTAAATGTCGTTGTTTGAGAGAAGATTTTTCGGTGTGTCAAAGGCAACGATTTCGCCGTTTTCCAGGACAATAACCTTGTCTGCGTGTTCTATTGAGGAAATTCTTTGTGCAATTATCAGTTTGGTAGTGTCGGGAATTTCTTCCGCAAAAGCTTTTCGAATAAGTTTGTCGGTGTGAGTGTCAACAGCGCTTGTTGAATCGTCAAGAATAAGAATTTTTGGTTTTTTGAGAAGTGCCCTTGCTATGCAAAGACGCTGTTTTTGACCACCCGACACATTTTTTCCGCCTTGCTCGATGTGGGTGTTATAGCCGTTGGGGAAGGAGGTAATGAAATCGTGGGCGCAGGCCAGACGGCAGGCGTGGATCAGTTCTTCATCGGTGGCTTTGGGATTGCCCCAGCGCAGGTTTTCCTTGATGGAGCCGGAGAACAGCACGTTCTTCTGCAGCACCATGGCCACGTTGTCACGCAGCACTTCCAAGTCATACTTGCGCACATCGATGCCGCCCACCTTCAGCGTGCCGTCGGACACATCGTAGAGCCGGGGAATCAGCTGCACCAGGGTGGATTTACTGGAGCCGGT
>JAZQUY010000008.1:0-103113 GCA_045631525.1 Clostridia bacterium | reverse complement strand
AAGTAAAGGAAACAAAGGCTCCTGCCAAGAAAAGGGAAGGAGGAAACAAATAATGTTATCACCAAAAAGAGTTAAGTTCAGACGTGTTATGCGTGGCAGAATGAAGGGTAAGGCTTCTCGCGGTAACAAAGTTGTTTACGGCGAATTCGGTCTTCAGGCTCAGTCTCCTGCTTGGATTACAAGCAACCAGATTGAGGCAGCCCGTATCGCAATGACTCGTTATACAAAGAGAGGCGGTCAGGTTTGGATTAAGATATTCCCTGACAAGCCTGTAACAGGGAAACCTGCTGAAACTCGTATGGGTAGCGGTAAAGGTTCACCTGAGTACTGGGTAGCAGTTGTTAAGCCCGGCAGAATATTATTTGAAATCGGCGGTGTTAGTGAAGAAGTAGCTCGTGAAGCTATGCGTCTTGCTATGCACAAGCTTCCTCTCAAGTGTAAGTTTGTGAGAAAAGCCGATCAGGAAATGGAAGGTGAAATGTAATGAAAATAAATGAGATTAGAGACCTTTCATCACAGGAAATTGTTGATAAAATTCAGGACCTCAAAGAAGAGCTTTTCAATCTTCGCTTCCAGAATGCAATGAATCAGCTGGATAATCCCATGAGAATCGTTGCAGTTAAGAAGGATATCGCAAAGCTTAAGACGGTTTTGAAAGAACAAGAGCTTGGCCTTAATGCCAACATAAACAAATAGGAGGTGTAGGGTCTAATGGAAGAAAAACGCAACTATCGTAAAACCCGTGTAGGCGAGGTTGTAAGCGACAAGATGGACAAAACTATCGTTGTTGCTATCAAAGACAGCGTTAAGCACCCGGTTTACAAGAAGGTTATGAAGAACACCTATAAGCTCAAGGCTCACGATGAAAACAATGAGTGCCGCATAGGTGACAAAGTAAAGGTTATGGAGACCAGACCTCTTTCTAAAGACAAGAGATGGAGATTGGTTGAAATCGTTGAAAAAGCTAAATAATTTGGCTTTAAGACAAGGTGCAATTTGCATCTTAGAATTGATATCTTAAGGATAGGAGGAAATCCATTATGGTACAACAGCAGACTTTGCTTAAAGTTGCTGACAACAGCGGTGCTAAAGAACTTATGTGCATCCGTGTTCTCGGCGGCTCATACAGACGTTATGGCAACATCGGTGACGTTATCGTGGCTTCTGTAAAGAAGGCAGCTCCCGGTGGCGCTGTTAAAAAGGGCGATGTTGTAAAAGCGGTTATCGTACGCAGTGTTCAGGGCGTAAAGAGAGCTGACGGCTCAAAAATCAGATTTGATGAAAACGCAGCAGTTATCATCAAGGACGACAAAACTCCCAGAGGAACTCGTATCTTTGGCCCAATCGCCAGAGAACTTCGTGAAAAAGAGTATATGAAGATTTTGTCTCTTGCTCCGGAGGTTCTGTAAAGATTTTAAAACCTGAAACGTTTTTTCGTTCTTTTGGCGAAACACCCGATAGGGCGGAAAAACATCGGATGATTTTAAATTAGTAATTCCTGAGTAAAAGCGAAAGGAGGAAAAATCATGTTGAAAATGCACGTTAAAACCGGCGACAATGTTATTGTTCTTTCCGGTAAAGATAAGGGCAAGAAAGGCAAGGTTCTTTCAGTAAACCCAGTAAAACGTACAGTTATCGTTGAAGGTGTTTCTATTGCATCAAAGCACAAGAAACCTCGCCGTATGGGCGAAGCTGGCGGAATTATCAGCCAGGAAACTCCCATATATGCAAGCAAGGTTATGAACATCTGCGGCAAATGTGGTGCTCCTACAAGAGTTGGCAGAAAGGTTCTGGAGGACGGCAAGCACGTTCGTTACTGCAAGAAATGCGGAGAAACATTTGGTGAATAATTTTTAATTCATGAAAGGAGGTAAGCGATAATGAGACTTGAAGAACGTTATACAAAAGAAATCAAAGACGCTCTTATGAAGAAATTCGAGTACAAGAGTGTTATGCAGATTCCAAAGCTTGACAAAGTTGTTATCAATGTCGGCGTTGGTGAAGCAAAAGAAAATTCAAAGGCTATTGATTATGCTATGAACGACCTTGCTTTGATTACCGGACAGCAGCCCGTTATCACAAAAGCAAAGAAGTCTGTAGCTCAATTTAAAGTCAGAGAAGGTATGAACATTGGTTGTAAGGTTACTCTCCGTGGTGCGAAGATGTATGAGTTCGTTGACAGATTGTTCAACGCAGCACTCCCACGTGTTCGTGACTTCAGAGGTATCAACCCCAATTCCTTCGACGGCAGAGGAAACTATTCACTGGGTATTAAGGAACAGCTTATTTTCCCGGAAATAGACTATGATAAGATTGATAAAATCCGTGGTATGGATATCATTTTTGTTACAACAGCAAAGAGTGACGAAGAAGCTCGTGAACTTCTCGCACTTATGGGTGCTCCCTTTACAAGATAGTAAAGAAGCAGTTGCTTAAAACAAAATTGTCCATTGAAAAATCAGAAATGGAGGAGATTAAAGCTTATGGCAAAAAAGGCTATGGTTTTAAAACAGCAGAAAGAACAGAAGTATTCTACCCGTGAATACAACAGATGCAAAATCTGCGGAAGACCCCACGCTTATCTTCGTAAGTTTGGCATCTGCAGAATCTGCTTCAGAGAACTTGCTTACAAAGGTCAGATTCCCGGAGTGAAGAAAGCATCCTGGTAAAGGGTAAATACAGACGTTTTGTCTGAAAAGTAAAATTTTAAATTCAAGGAGAGTCAAGTGGCTAATTGATTGGATACGGATAGCCAAACTGACTCACAAAATCCGATAAAAAGGAGGATAAATATGCACATCACAGATCCAATAGCAGATATGCTTACAAGAATAAGAAATGCTAACAACCAGAGACACGCGACAGTTGATATTCCTGCATCAAACATGAAAAAAGCTATTGCAAAAATTTTGCTTGATGAAGGATATGTAAAGAATGTTGAGTATATTGATGATGACACACAGGGCGTAATTCGCGTTACTCTCAAATATGCTGAGAACAAGCAGAAGGTTCTCACCGGTCTTAAGAGAGTTTCAAAGCCCGGTCTTAGAATATACGCATCAAAGGAAGAACTTCCTCAGGTTCTCAAAGGACTTGGTATTGCCATTATCTCTACATCAAAGGGTATAATGACAGACAAAGAAGCCCGCAAACAGAACGTAGGCGGCGAAGTTCTCGCATTTATTTGGTAAGGAAGGAGGAATAAACTATGTCTCGTATAGGAAAGCAGCCTATCACAATACCTCAGGGTGTTGATGTTACAATAGGTGCAAACAATGAAATTACAGTTAAAGGCGCAAAAGGAACTTTGGTTCAGACAATGTCTGCTGATATGACAATCAAAAAAGACGGTGACACTATCGTTGTTGAACGTCCTTCAGACCAGAAAGAACACAGAGCTCTCCACGGCCTTACAAGAACTCTTATCGCTAACATGGTTACAGGTGTTTCTGAAGGCTATCAGAAGCAGCTTGAAATCAACGGTGTTGGTTACAGAGCTGCAAAACAGGGCAACAAGCTGGTTTTAAACCTTGGTTATTCACATCAGGTTGAAATGGAAGAAATCGACGGCATAAAAATCGATGTTCCTCAGCCTAACCAGATTATCATTTCAGGTTATGACAAGCAGAAGGTTGGTCAGTTTGCCGCACAGGTAAGAGAAAAGAGACCGCCTGAACCTTATAAGGGTAAAGGTATCAAGTACGTTGAAGAAGTTATCAGAAGAAAAGAAGGTAAGACAGGTTCTAAGAAGAAATAAAATATTTTTACTTAGTCCTATGCCTATTGTATCTTAGGAAATAACTTATTTGAGGTATATTTACACTAAACCGCAAGGAGGTGCAATTTAAAATGATTAAAAGAAAAAGTAGCGAAGAGGCTAGACGCGCAAGACACGCAAGAGTTCGTAAAAAAGTTTCAGGAACAACTGATGTGCCAAGACTTTGCGTTTACAGAAGTCTCAAAAATATATACGCACAGATTATTGACGATACAACCGGCAAGACTTTGGTTTCAGCATCAACACTTGACGCTGACCTCAAGGCAAACTACGGTGGCAACAAAGATGCTGCTAAAGCGGTTGGAATGTCTGTTGCAAAGAAAGCATTGGAAGCAAACATCAAAACTGTTGTTTTCGACAGAGGCGGATATGTTTATCACGGCAGAGTTGCAGAACTTGCTGCAGGTGCTCGTGAAGGCGGTTTGGAATTCTAATATTTTGCAAAGACAAAATTGTCAATTAAATTGAAAGAGGTGAAAACACACAATGGCAGAAAGAGTAGAGATAACAAAAAAGCAAGAGCGTATTGATGCAAGTACGCTTGACATAAAGGAAAAAGTAGTTTCTCTTAATCGTGTATCAAAGACTGTTAAGGGTGGTAGAACAAGCAGATTCAGCGCCCTCGTAGTTGTTGGTGACGAGAACGGTCATGTTGGTTATGGCATGGGTAAGGCAGCCGAAGTTCCGGATGCAATCCGCAAGGCTATCGACGAAGCTAAGAAAAATATGATCACTGTTCCCATGGTTAAAACTACTATTCCTCATGAAATCATCGGTGAATTCGGCGCAGGAAGAGTTCTTCTCAAGCCCGCTGCAGAAGGTACTGGTGTTATCGCCGGTGGTCCCGCGCGTGCGGTTTTGGAACTTGCCGGTATCCGTGATATCAGAACAAAATGTCTCAGAAGCAACAACCCCAAGAACGTTGTATCTGCAACCGTTCAGGCTCTCGCTGCTCTTAAGAGCATTGAAGATGTTGCAAAGCTCAGAGGCAAAAAGCCCGAAGAAATTTTGGGTTAAGTAGTTTACGACCAAGAGAGATAGGAGGTTTTTTCCTTGGCTAACACATTGAAAGTAACACTTGTAAAAAGTACAATTGGTTGCAAAAAGGATCAGATTGCTACAGTTGAAGCTCTTGGACTTCGAAAGCTTCATATGTGCGTTGAGAAACCTGACAATCCTCAGATCAGAGGTATGATTTTCAAAGTTTCTCATCTGGTTTCGGTTGAAGAGGCGTAAATTTTCGCTTCAAAGTATTGATTTTATAATTTAAAGAGGAGGTGTACTCAATGAAACTTCATGAATTATCTCCGAGCGAAGGCTCAAAGAAAGATAGATTCAGAGTAGGCAGAGGTCACGGTAGCGGTAATGGCAAAACAGCAGGCAGAGGCCACAAAGGTCAGAATGCCCGCAGCGGCGGCGGTGTTCGTCCCGGTTTTGAAGGTGGTCAGATGCCTATCTACAGAAGACTTCCAAAACGTGGCTTTACAAATATTTTTGCAAAGGAATTCGTTTCTGTTAACGTAGAAGTTCTTAACAAGCTGGACTGCAGCGAAGTTACTGCTGAAGTGCTCAAAGAAAACGGCATCATTTCAAAGGTTTGTGATGGAGTTGTTTTCCTTGGTCGCGGTGAAGTTAACAAAGCTTTCACAGTTAAGGCTAAAAGATTCAGCAAAACAGCAGAAGAAAAGATTGTTGCTGCCGGTGGAAAGGTTGAGGTGGTATAAATGTTTGAAACAATTAGGAATGCATGGAAAATTGCAGACCTGAGAAAGAAAATCCTTTATACCCTCGGTATGATTATCATTTTCAGACTTGGTTCTGTTATTCCTGTTCCGCTGCTTGACCCGTCACAGCTCAAAATGATGTTTGAAAGCACAAACAATTCACTTTTTGGCTTCATCGATTTGGTGTCAGGTGGTGCGTTCCAGAATACAACCATTTTCGCAATGAGTATTACGCCTTATATCAACGCTTCCATTATTATGCAGCTTCTCTGTGTGGCTATTCCCGCACTTGAGAGACTTCAGAAGGAAGGCGAAGAAGGCAGAAAGAAAATTGCTGAGATTCAGAGAGTGGCAACTGTTGTTTTGGCACTTATTCAGGCTACAGGACTTTATTTCCTGCTCAAGAGCTACAACGCTGTTACAATGACTGGCTTCTGGCCGGCTGTCGTAATCGTTATTACTCTCTCAGCAGGTACAGCATTCCTTATGTGGCTTGGTGAACAGATTACCGAAAAAGGTGTTGGTAACGGTATCTCGCTTATAATCTTTGCGGGTATCATTTCAAGCGGTCCCACTGCTGTTACATCACTTTATCAGTATATGATGAACGGAACAATGGGCGTTGTTGGAGCAATCCTTCTGGTAATTGTAGCACTGGCTGTTGTGGCCTTCGTTGTTGCTATGAACAATGCTGAAAGAAGAATTTCTGTTCAGTACGCAAAGCGTGTTGTAGGCAGAAAAATGTACGGCGGACAGAGCACTCATATTCCGATTAAGGTTGCATCTGCAGGTGTTATTCCTGTTATCTTTGCTATGTCAATCATGGCATTCCCTGCAACAATCGCATCATTCTTCGGCGTTCAGGCTGGTGATGCAGGTTTTTGGGGAGGATTCCTCAAGGTGTTCTCACCAAATCACTGGGCATATGCAGTTCTTTATTTCTTCCTTATTATCTTCTTCACATATTTCTACACAGCTATTCAGTTCAATCCAATTGAAATGGCAAACAATATGAAGAAGAACGGAGGATTTATCCCGGGTATCCGTCCGGGCCGTCCTACATCAGATTTCATAAGTCGTGTGCTTTCGAAGATTACATTGGCAGGAGCTATCTTCCTTGCGATAATTGCTATCATTCCGATTTTTATGAACTACGGACTGAAGATAAACAATTTCTCAATAGGCGGAACATCATTACTCATCGTGGTTGGTGTTGCTCTTGAAACAGTAAATCAGCTTGAATCACAGATGCTTATGAGACATTATAAAGGATTTTTAGAATAATTTTTTGGAGCATTTGCTCCGTGGCTTTACAGGGGATGCCCGTGGGTGTGACTTTATCATCCGGGTAGCCCCTTGTGGAGTTTTTAGGATTATGTGAGTTAAAAGCTCATTAGGGGTTAAAATTTTAATGTCAGATTTAGTTAATGACAAAATTAAGGGGTAAATAAAAATGAAACTTATTATTTTGGCAGCACCCGGCGCGGGAAAGGGAACCCAGGCCGAGATCCTTAGCAAGCACTTTGATATTCCGACAATATCAACAGGTGCAATCCTTAGAAAAAATATTGCGGATGGTACAAACTTAGGGAAAATTGCTGAAAATTACATCAACGACGGAAAGTTTGTTCCGGACGAAGTGATGATAGATATTGTTAAAAAAAGACTTAAGGAAGATGACTGCAAGGCAGGTTTTATCCTTGACGGTTTTCCAAGAAACATCGCTCAGGCAGAGGCTCTTGATAAAGCCGGCATTGAGATAGATAAGGTTTTGACCATTGAGGTTGAAGACGAAAAAATTATTGAAAGACTTTCAGGAAGACTTGAATGCAAAAAATGTGGAAGCTCCTACCACGAGGAACATAAAAAGCCTCAAACACCAGGCGTTTGTGACAATTGTGGCGGTGCTCTTACCACACGTGAAGACGACAAGCCGGAGGTTATAAAAGACCGTCTTGTCACATATTACAAGCAGACCGCGCCTCTCAAAAAGTTCTATGCTGACCGAGGAATTCTTAAAACCGCTATTGGTCAGGAGGGAATTGCAGATACAACAGCTGTTGTTCTCAAGGCCCTTGAGGATTAAACAGGTTGAAATCGAACCCCATAAGGTTTAAAACGTCGGAGAGTTAAATATGGTAACAATCAAATCCAAAACCGAAATTGAATATATGAAGACAGCAGGCAAGGTGACCGGTGAAACCCTTAAGCTCCTTGAAAAATTGGTTAAACCAGGTATTTCAACACTTGAGCTTGACAGAGCCGCTGAAAAATATATCAGGGATAACGGATGCATTCCGTCTTTTAAGGGCTATGGTGGGTTTCCTGGTAGCGTTTGCATAAGCGTCAATGATGAGGTAATTCACGGGATCCCGTCAAAAAGAATTCTCAAAGAGGGCGATATTGTCAGCTTTGATGTGGGTGCGTGCTTCAAAGGCTATCACGGTGATGCTGCAAGAACTGTGGGTGTCGGTGAAATTTCAGCAGAGGCACAAAAACTTATTGATGTGACTAAAGAAAGCTTTTTTGAAGGCATAAAGTTCGCAAAAGAGGGTTATCGTGTTTCGGATATTTCGGCTGAAGTTCAAAGAATAGCTGAAAAAAATGGTTTCACTGTACTACGCGAATACTGTGGACACGGAATTGGCCATCAGCTTCATGAAGACCCTGAAATTCCCAATTACTTTGACCCACGGCATCGTGGCGTAAGACTTCGCCCGGGAATGTGTCTGGCTATTGAGCCTATGGTAAATCAGGGAAGCCGTGAAATTTTTGTGGGCGATGATGACTGGACAGTTTATACCGCTGACGGAAAGCTTTCTGCGCATTATGAAAATACTGTTCTTATCACTAACGGTGAACCGTATATTCTTACTTTGTGTGAATAATCGAAATTACTATGAGGTGTAAAGTATAATGGAAGAAAAATTCAGTATTGGTGATGTGGTCTTCTCGAAAATGGGAAGAGACAGCGGCGGGCATTATATTGTGGTAGCCACCGAGGAAAATTTTGCTTATATCTGTGATGGAGATTTGCACAAATCGGATAAGCCAAAAAAGAAAAAGAATAAGCACATAAAGGCTGTTGGAAAAAGAAGCGAATATATAGAAGCAAAGCTTTCTGAAGAGGGCAAGGTTACAAACACCGAGCTCCGCAGAGCGATTGCCGAAATTGAAGAAGAAATAAATGCTTAAGGGTTTTTGCCCTTTGGTTTATAGATTTATATTTTAAAGGAGGTGAAGAAAAGTGGCAAAGGAAGATGTTTTGGAAATAGAAGGAACAGTGCTTGAGGCGCTCCCGAATGCGATGTTTCAGGTAGAGCTTGAAAACGGCCACAAAATTCTGGCACACATTTCAGGAAAACTCAGAATGCACTATATCCGTATTTTACCCGGTGACAAGGTTACGGTTGAAATTTCTCCGTATGACTTGACAAAGGGAAGAATTACATGGAGAGCAAAATAATAAGACGATGTGTGTACAGCTGTCTGTGGATGAGCGATTTTGTGTCAGAGAGGAAATTTGTGTAAAGAACAGTGATTTGGAATAAATTCATAGTTTTTGGGGGGTTTAACACCTCAAAATTATGGAAATAATTCAATATGTTACCTCAAATTAGGTATTGACACGGGAAGAATTTGATGATATAATAAATCGGTTAGCTTCAGACTTCGGTACAAGCTATCGTAACTTTTTTAGGAGGTGAAGGAGCAATGAAAGTACAACCTTCAGTTAAACCTATTTGTGAAAAGTGCAAAGTGATCAAAAGAAAAGGCAAGGTTATGGTTATTTGCGAAAACCCCCGTCACAAACAGAAACAGGGATAAAAGCGAAAAATTATTAGCTTTGTGTGAGCAGAGTCAGGCTTATACGCCAATTTGTTTAAGCTGATGAAGGCGAAATTTTCGCTGTAAGTGAAATTCTGCTCCGCATTACACTTTTCAAAAAAGAAAAATTATTCGGAGGTGAATGAAAGTATGGCACGTATTGCAGGTGTTGACTTACCAAATGAGAAGAGAGTTGAGATTGGACTTACCTATATCTTCGGTATAGGCCTTTCCACATCAAAGAAGATTCTTGCTGCTACAGGCATCAATCCTGACACAAGAGTTCGCGATTTGACTGAGGACGAGGTTTCAACCCTTAGAGCTGAGATCGACAAATACAACGTTGAAGGTGACCTTCGTCGTGATATTGCGCTCGACATCAAGCGTCTCATTGAAATCAACTGTTACAGAGGTCTTCGCCACAGGAAAAACCTTCCTGTAAGAGGACAGCGTTCAAAGACAAATGCAAGAACCAGAAAAGGCCCAAGAAAGACTATGGCCAACAAAAAGAAATAAGATTTGAATTGAAACTGTGTCTTTACGGATTCTCGTAAGACTCCGTTAAAATCAGGAGGTGAAATTTACTATGGCAAAGGCAGTCAAGAAAACCAGACGTCGTAGAGAAAAGAAAAATATTGAACGTGGTGCGGCTCATATCAAGTCAACCTTTAACAATACAATCGTTACAATCACCGATGTTGCAGGAAATGCTATTTCATGGGCATCAGCTGGTGGTTTGGGATTCAGAGGTTCAAAGAAGAGCACTCCATTCGCAGCACAGATGGCAGCAGAAACAGCTGCAAAAGCTGCTATGGAACACGGTCTCAAATATGTTGAAGTATACGTAAAAGGACCTGGTAGCGGTCGTGAAGCAGCAATCCGTGCTCTTCAGGTTGCAGGTCTTGAGGTTAATATGATTAAGGACGTTACACCGATTCCTCACAACGGTTGCAGACCCCCCAAGAGAAGACGTGTATAGTTCGGTTAGGAAATTTTAGGAGGTGAAATTATACCATGGCTAGATATACAGAATCAGTTTGCAGAATATGCAGACGTGAAGGACAGAAGTTGTTCTTAAAGGGCGACAGATGTTATACAGATAAATGTGCTATTACAAGACGCGCTTATGCTCCCGGTCAGCACGGTCAGGGCAGACGTAAGCTTTCTGAGTACGGAACTCAGCTTAGAGAAAAACAGAAAGTTAGACGCGCTTATGGCATACTCGAAGGTCAGTTCGCTCATTACTTCGAATTGGCTAACAAAATGGCAGGTGTTACAGGTGAAAACCTTCTTTCATTGATTGAAAGACGTCTTGACAATGTTGTTTACAGACTTGGTTTTGCAGTTTCAAGACCAGAAGCAAGACAGCTCGTTTCACATGCACACTTTTTGGTAAACGGAAAGAAGGTTAATATTCCTTCTTACCTTGTTAAGGTTGGAGACGTAATTACTCTTTGCGAAACAAGCCGTCAGAGCTCAAAATTTGACACCGTTCTCGCATCAACAGAATCAAGAATTGTTCCCAAATGGCTTGATATGAATAAAGATACTCTTGAAGGCAGAGTTGTTGCTTTTGCTGAAAGAGAAGATATCGATCTTCCAATTGAAGAACACTTGATTGTTGAGTATTACAGCAAATAATAGACTGTATCCGGTTTTCTGCCCTATTTTGTGGCGGAATCACGATGCTTTTGCGGCATTGTGTTTAAGAAATTGAGTAGGAGGGCTAAATATGATAGAAATAGAAAAGCCAAGAGTTGAATGTGTCCACGTATCAGAAGACGAAAGCTACGGCAAATTTGTTGTAGAGCCTCTCGAAAGAGGATACGGCACAACTTTGGGTAACTCGCTCAGAAGAATTCTTCTCTCATCCCTTCCCGGTGTGGCTGTAAATTCCGTTAAGATTGACGGTATTTTGCATGAATTTTCCACTATACCCGGTGTTGCGGAGGATGTTACAGAAATTATTCTCAACATAAAGAAGCTGGCGATTAAACTTCATTCAGACGGTCCCAAAACAATTTACATCAACCATGAGGGTGCAGGCGAAATTTGCGCTCGTGATATTAAATGTGATTCAGACGTTGAAATTATCAACGGTGACTTGCATATTGCAAAGCTCAATGAAGATGCGAAACTCTTTATGGAAATCGTTATTGACAAGGGACGCGGCTATGTTTCTGCTGACAGAAACAAGCAGCTTCTTCAGCCGGTAATCGGCGTTATTCCGGTGGATTCAATTTATACACCTGTTATGAAGGTTAACTATGCAGTTGAAAACACCAGAGTAGGTCAGATAACAGACTATGACAAGCTTACTCTTGAGGTTTGGACTGATGGAACAATCAATCCTCCTGATGCAGTCAGCTTGGGCGCGAAGATACTCAATGAACACTTAAATCTCTTCATTGATTTGTCTGAAAGTGCGAAAAACGCAGAAATCATGATTGAGAAAGAAGAAAGCAAGAAAGAAAAGGTTTTAGAGACAACAATCGAAGAGCTTGACCTTTCAGTGCGTTCTTACAACTGTTTGAAGAGAGCTGGTATCAACACAGTTCAGGATTTGACAAACCGCAGCGAAAACGACATGATGAAGGTAAGAAACCTTGGTCGCAAGTCGCTTGAAGAGGTTATTGCAAAACTTGAAAGCATGGATCTTGCTCTTGCAACAAACGAAGACTAATTCCCCCGAAATTAAAATTTCGGTGAAGATTTATTGAAAGAGGTGATAGTATGGCACACCAGAGAAAGTTGGGAAGACCCACAGATCAGAGAATAGCAATGCTCAGAAATCTCACAACTTCTTTCCTCGAAGTAGGTAAGATTGAAACAACTACCACTCGTGCTAAGGAAGTTCAGAAGTTGGCTGAGAAAATGATTACACTTGGCAAGAAGGACACACTTCACACAAGACGTCAGGCTCTTGCGTTTATCACAAAAGAAGACGTTGTTACAAAGTTGTTCAGTGAAATTGCTCCCAAATACGCTGAGCGTAACGGTGGTTATACAAGAATTATCAAAGTTGGTCCCAGACGCGGTGACGCTGCTGAAGTTTCAGTTTTGGAACTTGTATAATTAAATTAAAATCATAGCGGCTCTCAGAAAAGAGCCGCTGTTTTTTTGGTAAGTTATGCGGAATTTTCTGCACGGAGGATTTTTGGATATGATAAAAGCTTGTATTTTTGACCTTGATGGTACGCTTCTTAATACCCTTGATACCATCGCATATTTTGGGAATATGGCCCTTAAACATTTTGACATTGAAGAAATACCTACTGAGGAATATAAAACACTGGTGGGCGATGGCTCAAGGGTTCTGATTGAAAGGATGCTTGGGTTCAGGGGCGTGGGATTAGAGAGAATCCACGAAATACATGAGTGGTACAAAGAAAAATATGACAACGATTTTTTGTACCTTACCACTGTGTATGACGGGATTATTCCTATGCTTGAAACCCTTAAGGATATGGGAATCAAGACTGCAATTCTTTCAAATAAAGACGACAGCACAACAAAAAAGGTGGCAGAGGTTATGCTCCAAGGCGAGCTTATTGAAATTTGTATGGGTGCGAGAAAAGGAAAGGCCTTAAAACCTGACCCCAAGTCGCTGTTTGAAATAGTGGAGGAGCTTGGTGTATGTAGACGCGAGTGCCTTTATATTGGTGACACTGCAACAGACATTGAAACGGCGAAGAATGCAGGGATTTGTTCGGTTGGCGTTTTGTGGGGGTTCAGGGATGAAAATGAACTGAAATCTGCAGGGGCGGATATAATTGTTTCACACCCTTTGGAAATAATAGATTTTATAAATAGATGAGTATATTGACAGCTGGGAAAAGCCAGCTGTTTTTCATATAAACTTCGACATATTTTTAGAAAAATTTCAAATTGGTCTTTCCTATTCTGAAAAAGTGTGGTATACTATTCTTTGGAATGACAAAAAGGAGGATGCGGTATGCGCAAAATCGGATTTGATAATCAAAAATATCTTTTGGAGCAATCACAGCAGATAAGAAAACGCATTGCAGAATTTGGGGGAAAGCTATACCTTGAATTCGGCGGAAAGCTGTTTGACGATTATCATGCGGCAAGGGTTCTCCCTGGATTTGCTCCCGATAGCAAAATCCGTATGCTACAACAGTTAAAGGACGATGTTGAAATTGTTATCACCATAAACTCTGAAGATATTGAGTCCAATAAAATGCGTGGCGATTTGGGAATTACTTATGATGATGATGTGCTCCGCCTTATTGATACATTCCGTGAGCTGGATTTATATGTGGGAAGCGTTGTTCTTACCCGTTATAACAATCAGCCATCTGCAAAGACGTTTTTTAAACAGCTTGAAACTTTGGGAATAAAATGCTATAAGCATTATACAATAGCGGGTTATCCTTCGGACATTCCGCATATAGTAAGTGATGAAGGACTTGGAAAGAATGATTTCATTGAAACAGAAAGGTCCTTGGTGGTTATTACTGCGCCCGGGCCGGGAAGTGGTAAAATGGCAACCTGTCTCAGCCAACTTTATCATGAGCATAAACGCGGAATAGCTGCGGGTTATGCGAAATTTGAGACCTTCCCGGTGTGGAATCTGCCACTTAAGCATCCTGTGAACCTTGCTTATGAGGCAGCGACGGCAGACCTTAATGACGTGAATATGATTGACCCGTTTCATCTGGAGGCGTACGGAAAGACCGCGGTGAACTATAACCGTGACGTTGAGATTTTTCCCGTGCTTAACACTATGTTTGAACGTATTCAGGGAAAGTCTCCATATAAATCTCCTACTGATATGGGTGTAAATATGGCAGGATATTGCATTGTTGATGATGCGGTTTGCTGTGAAGCATCAAAGATGGAAATTATCAGAAGATACTTTTCTGTAAGCGCAAATATTGTGCGGACTCTTGGCGATGATACAACTCAGGTGAAAAAACTTGAGCTTTTGATGAATCAGGCAGGAGTTACACCGGAGTATTGTCCGGCAGTTCCAAAAGCCTTGGAGAAAGCGAAACGAACACAGGCACCTGCAGGTGCAATGGTGCTTCCTGACGGAAGGATTGTCACCGGAAAGACATCAACTACCCTTGGAGCCGCAGCAGCACTTTTGCTCAACGCCCTTAAAGCTCTTGGGGGAATTGACCCTGAAATTGATTTGATTGAGGCATCGGTCCTTGAACCTATTTGTGAACTTAAAACAAGATATCTGAAACACAAAAATCCGAGACTCCATACCGATGAGGTGCTTCTCGCTCTCACGATTTCAGCGCTTTCAAGTGATGTTGCAAAGCTTGCAAAGGAGCAGCTTGAAAAACTCCATGGCGGAGATGCTCATTTTACCGTTATTTTGAGTGAAGAAGATGAAAAAATCCTCAGACGACTTGGAATAAATGTGAGCTTTGAGCCAAGGTATGAGAACGAAAGGCTTTATCATCAATAAAATAAAACCCGCAAAATCCGGGTGGATATGCGGGTTTTTGATTTGGAATAGGTTATTCTTTGTCTGATAATATAGGTGAAAAGACCTCGGCGGTCATTCCAAGTGGTGACATGGCCTTTATTGATGAAGAATACTGACTTGGTGTCATTCCTGTGGTTTTTTTGAACTGCAGGGAGAAATAATGTATACTTGAATATCCAAGGAGTTCAGCAATCTGAGAGATATTGTGGCTGTCTTCCCTGATAAGCTTTTTTGCCAGTTCAATTTTCATTTTAATAAAATACTGTATGGGACTCGTGGAGAAATTTGAATTAAAAAGTCGGTTGATGCCCATACGGTTGAGACCGCTGTACATAACAAGGTCTTCTATGGTCACATTTTCTCTTATATGGTCTGACATATAGTTCAGAATGATGTTTAGACTGGTGTTTGAGTGATTTTGCATAAAGGTGTGGGGCTGCGTTTTTTGGGCGTCACCTGACCGCAAAAATGTTATAAGGAGCTGGCATATATACTGGCTGATAAGCTGCTTGGAACCAACAAGGGGATTTTCTTTTGAGTCAAGCGTTTTAGAAAAAACGTCATTGAGTGGCGAAGAAAAAGCATTTGTATATTCGGAAATTATTTTGGCAATTAAAGTCTTTTGTTCGTTATCAACGGTCAGTACGCGGTCTTTAAAGAAATCCATAGCTTCAGAATGGCAGGAAAAACTTACAATAGCTACATTTGGCGCAATCTTGCCGTTGCTTCTTATGTTGTGCCATTCGTTGGGTTTGTGGAAGATAATGTTTCCTTGAGAAAGAAGGGTCTCGCTCTTGTCGGTGGAGGCAATTACCTCGCCTTTGTCTACATACACAAATTCCCAGAAATCGTGAGTTTCCCCGTGAAAAGAAAAGTCTTTTGAATATTCAAAATAATGCACCGAATATAGTTTTTCAATGAAAAATGAGAAATCAAGGGTTGCGCCCCGGTAATCCATAATACCAACCTCCTTATATATAAAATATCAAAAAAATGGGTTGGAGTCAAGGAAAATCGTGATTTTTTTATAAATGAGAGTTATTTTTAGATAAATACAGATAGCAAAATAAATGATATGATATATGCTGTAATATGAAGAATTGTTGGGAGATGAGTTTATGGGCAAAAAAACTACATTGGTGGTTATGGCTGCAGGAATGGGTAGCCGATTTGGCGGCCTCAAGCAGATCGCACCTGTTGGACCAAATGGTGAAATAATTTTGGATTTTTCAATTTATGATGCGGTGAAAGCCGGTTTTGACAAGACGGTTTTCATCATAAGACGTGATATTGAAAAAGATTTTCGAGAAATTACAAAAAAGCGGATTGAAAAAATGGCAGATGTTTCTTACGTTTTTCAGGATATGGACAATCTTCCAAAAGGTTTTTCTGTGCCAGAGGGAAGAGAAAAACCCTGGGGAACAGGACATGCGGTTTTTTGCACCAAAGATACTGTGGACACACCTTTTGCACTCATAAATGCAGATGATTATTACGGACAGAAATCCTTTGAAATTCTCCATAAAAATCTGGTGGAGAATGATGAAAACTGTATGGTGGGCTTCAGTCTTGGAAATACCATAACCGAGAACGGAACGGTTTCACGTGGGGTGTGCAGTGTTGAAGACGGATTCCTCAGAAGCGTTGTTGAGCATACTGGCCTTGACAAAAACAGCAATATTCCTCTTGATACCGTGGTTTCCATGAATATGTGGGGTCTTTTGCCCTCTGTTTTCCAAGATGTGGAAAAGGATTTCACGGAATTTTTGAAAAATATTAAAAATCCGCTTAAAGATGAATTTTATATTCCCTTTGTGGTTGACAATATGATAAAGACAAAAAATGAAAAAGTAAGAGTTTTGGAAACAAATGAAAAATGGTATGGCGTTACCTATAAAGAAGATAAAGACACCGTTGTTTCTGCCATGGAAAGATTGGTAAAGGAAGGATTTTACAATGGAATTTAATCTTAAAGAGGTTTGTGAGCAGTTTGTTATCAAGACAGACATTGACTTGTATGGAAACGGACATATAAATGATACATATATGGCTGATGCAGAGCCACAGGCTATTCTTCAAAGGATAAACAAAAACGTTTTTCATAATCCCCACGAGGTTATGGAAAATATATATAATGTTACAGAACACCTCAAAAAGAAGATTGTTGAGCGGGGCGGAAATCCAAAACGCGAGGCACTCAATGTTATCAAGACCAAGGATGGAAAGAATTATTTTCAGCTAGACGAGGATAACTTTTTCAGGATGTATCTTTTTGTGACAGACAGTGTTAGTTATGATATTGTTGAAAACCCTATACAGCTTTTCCATGCAGGAACAGCATTTGGACGGTTCCAGAATATGCTTGATGATTATCCGGCTGACAGCCTCTATGAAACAATTGTGGATTTTCACAATACTCCAGAACGTGTGAATCAGTTGAAAGAAGCTATTTCCAACGATTTGGCAGGCAGACTCACTGAGGTTTATGATGAGGTTGAATTTGCGTTGGATTATGCCGATTATAAGAGTTTGATAACCGACGAAATGAGAAAAGGGACTGTTCCGCTCAGGGTTACACACAATGACACAAAGCTTAATAAGGTGTTGTTTGATGCAAAAACAGGTGAGGGTGTTTGTGTAATCGATCTTGATACTGTTATGCCGGGTTCAATTCTTTATGATTTTGGTGATGCCCTCAGATTTGGTGCATCGAGTGGACCTGAGGATGAACAGGATTTGGACAAAATCTGGTTTGACCTTGAAAAGTTTGAACAGTTTGCCAAAGGATTCTTAGGCGAGGTAAAGGATTGTCTTACTCCAAAGGAAATTGAGCTTTTGCCTATTTCTGCCCTTATTATGACATATGAATGCGGTATAAGATTTTTGGCAGATCATTTAAATGGCGACAGCTATTTCAAAATCCACAGAGAAAATCATAATCTTGACAGAGCAAGAACCCAGTTTAAGCTTGTTAGAGATATTGAAAGCAAGCTTGATGAAATGAAAACGATAGTGGCAAAATATATATAAAATCATTAAAATCCTTGAAACCGGTGTGTTTCAAGGATTTTAAATTTGGGGTAAAACTGTTTTTTGTTGTAGCTCTGTATAGCCTGATTTTTTCAGGAGAGTTCTTTTCGGTAAGAGGCGGGGGATTTCCCGAACAGCTTCTTGAAAACCCTTGCAAAATAATTCGGGTTTCCAAAGCCTACGCTTGAGGAAATCTCGGTTATACTGTGCTGCGTATTTTCAAGAAGAAGGGCTGCTTTTTCGCATCTGTATTTGTTTATGTAATTCAGTGGAGATAGCTTGGTCTGGCTCTTGAAAAGTTGGCAGAAATAAGGTTCGCTCAGGAAAAATGTTTCCGCCAAAGACTTGGTGGTTAAATCTGTTTTATAATTTTGAGAAATATATTCAAGGATTTGTCGGGTCTTGTTTGTTTTGTTTTTCCTGAGAAGAATTTCATATTCTGACAGGGTATCAATTTTGTGATTTCGCAAAAGATGTGCAAACAGATGGTATATAAGGCTCTTTATCTCTATTTCATATCCGACTTGCTTCTTTGTGTGTTCCTTTGATATATTTTCAAAACATACCTTTGCAACATTGTCATTTCTGATATGGGGGTGAAAAAGGATGCTTTCAAAGGATAAGTCTTCAAAAAAAGACGGGTCAATGCGCAGACAAAAGAAACTGCCACCTTTGGTGGAATGAAGTTGGTTACACTCAATAATAATCAGGTCGTTTTCTGTGCCGATAAATGTTTGACCATTGCATAGCACCTCTGTCTCTCCTGAAAGGAAAAACAAAAGCTCCATATGTTCATGCCAGTGGAGAGACCGTGTCCCACCCTCGTCGCCGGAAAAGTGAAAGCTTAAAGGGAGCGTTTTTCCCAAGGGGAGTGAATCTTCATAGAGAGAAAAATCCTGCATAATTGTCACCTGCCATAAAATCGTGCAAATTTGTGATAAAAAAGGTATAGCCTGTTTTCATTTCATATTATAAAATAAGAGAAAGAAAAAGTCAATTATTAAAAAAATTGGCGTTTTCACGTATGCAAAAAGAGAAAGGTTGATAAAACATGAAGATTTTAATGATAGGTGCTCATCAGGACGACAATGAGTTTCGTTGCGGCGGGCTGGCCGACAAATATGTAAAAATGGGATATGAAGTGAGATTCTTGAGCCTTTGCAATGGTTGCGGGGGACATCACATTATGACGCCCGAAGAGACAACAGCACGAAGAGCAAAGGAGTCGGCTGCCGTTGCCGAGCTTTTGGGTATTACTTATGATGTCTGGGATATTGATGATTGTAATCTTGTTGTTGACCTTGCTACCCGCAAGCGTCTTATCAGGTATATAAGGGAGTTTAATCCAGACCTTATTATTTCGCATAGACCCAATGACTATCATGCGGACCACCGTGCAACAGGACAGCTTGTTCAGGATGCATCTTATCTTTTGACCGTTCCTCACGAATGCCCTGAAACACCTGCTATGAGATATATGCCCGTTATTATGTATAATGAGGATAGTTTCAAAAATCCGGCGTTTTCAGGTGACATTGTGCTTGATATGGATGATGAAATTGATGTAAAGCTGAAAATATCAGACCTGAATGTTTCACAGGTTTATGAATGGTTGCCATATACATACGGAGAACAGGACGAAGTGCCCACCGATCCCCAAGAACGCTTTGAGTGGCTTAAGGGTATGGAAATTACATCGGACACAACTGATGAAGAGATAATGGCAGCTCCCAGAGGTTACGCTGTTCTTTTTGCAAAAACCGCGGCACGTTTCAGAAAGGAACTTATTGAAAAATATGGCACCGAGCGTGGTAGCAGGATTAGATATGCAGAGGTTTTTGAAGTATGTGAATATGGAACGCCTCTTACTGAAGAGCTGAAAAACAAGTTTTTCCCGTTTTTAATTTGCGAAGAAAAGGGTGCAAAAAAACGACAGCCTTCGGTGTACGAAAGTTGCCGTTTCTTTTTTTGGTGGAGGGAGATGGATTCGAACCATCGAAGCGAGACGCAACAGATTTACAGTCTGCCCCCTTTGGCCACTCGGGAACCCCTCCATAAAAGTGGAGCTGGTGATGGGACTCGAACCCGCAACCTGCTGATTACAAATCAGCTGCTCTGCCAATTGAGCTACACCAGCTTACCTTGTGTTTTGCGGTTGTTTTCACAACCAGCGAATATTATGATACCACAATTCCGTGGGCTTGTCAACACTTTTTTGAAAATATTTTTAAAAATTGAAAAAGACAGGGAAAATCAGATTTCCTTGATAAAAAGTGAGAATTCCTTGCCATTCGTTTCAAGGGTTCCATAATGCCGCGAAGCGCTTCCTGGATTGAAAAGGGCAATTCCTGAGTCCGATTCATTGAGTGAGGCGTGGGTGTGACCGAAAATGCAAATGTCGGCACTGACTTCCCGTCCCTTAGCGCTTAGCTTTGCCAATGAATACTTTACTCCGTAAAGGTGCCCGTGGGTGAGAAAAATTTTTACATTATCAAATGAGAAAATTCGTTCATCAGGATAGGTGGTATCCCAGAAATCGTTATTTCCCTTTACTCCTGCCACCACAAGGCGGGGATATGCAATCTCAAGGTCGGAGATGTCACGGTTTATGTCGCCAGCGTGGATAATCATATCTATATTTTTTTCTTTTTCGATTGCCTTTGCCATAGAGTTAAAATTGCCGTGGGAATCACTGAATATTATTGCTTTCATATGAAAAAATCCTTTCAACAAACTTATATTATTTTATCATAAACAAAATAAATTGTCACTATTTTATTTTGAAAACATATAATAATTATAACAGATGAAAGGAGTGTTTTCGTTGAATATTCAGGATTTGATTTCAAAAATGTCACCTGAGATGCTTGCTCAGGGTTTGAAACAGTTAAGCGTGGGCTTAAGTCAGGAACAGCTGAAAAAGGCAGAGGAAACAATAAAAATGCTTGCTCAGGGGTCTTTAAGCAAGGAAATTTCAGGACTTGATGCAAAGGGACTTCAGGATACCCTCACAAAAAATCCCGAGATTGCAAAGCAGCTTGCGCAGAACCCTCAGTTGCTTTCGGCTCTTGCTGAAATTGTGAAGAAAAAATAAAAGGTTTAGGAGGCTTTTGGAATGGAAGAAAACCCTGATTTCTCAATGGCTGTTGAAAAGCTTCAGGAAATGCTTGGAAGTGAAGATGGTCAGTCACAAATTCAAAATCTTTTGGGCTTGTTTGCTTCGGGAAACGGGGAAAACGCAGAAAGTCGCGAGAACGACACTGCGAAGCAAACGGCGGGGATTTTTGGTGACGGAGGTATGGACCTTTCATCCATAATGCAGATGGGCGGCATAATGAGTGCTATAAGCGGGGGAAAACAAAATTCCCATACGGATTTTTTGAATGCACTAAAGCCTTTCCTGAAACAAAGCCGCAGGAAAAAACTTGATCAGGCGGCACAAATTATGAAGATGACGGCGGTTTTCAAGGCGTTTAAGGAAAACAGTCAGGGAGGTGTTTGAAATATATCAACGCTATACCCCAAATCAAAACGGAAACAAAACGGAAACAACAGGCGGTGGGCATAACCATCAAACTGGAGGAGGGCACTTGCGTGGCGGCGCAGAGCCTCGTCAAAACGTAAATGGTGAAAAGGGGAATACCGGCAGACCGGTTATGCAGGGAAGACCCCAGCAGGAACCGGGGCGAACTGTGCCCCAGAATAATATAAAGATGCTGCCTTCCGCAAAACATTTTGATGAACAAAAAAATCACAATCACAGCCAGCAAAAAGTGGAAGAAAAGAAGAACTGTTATTCAGGGAACAAAAAAAAGAACGGCAGAGGGATGAACTTCTTTGAGAATATACTTCCAAGGGGGCTTTATGACCCAAAAACAAAAAAAGTTATGGGCTTTTTTACAGCTGAAGATTTGCTGTTGGTTGCCCTTATTTTTATTTTTCTTGATTCAGACGAAGAGGGCAATCCTTTGATGGCATTGGCACTTTTGTACGTCTTGCTTGGGGACTATTTTGATTTTGGTGATTTTCTTATATAGCAGAACTTGTGGAATATACTGCATCTCTCGCTCATAATAATATAAAAAAGAAGACTATTTTAAAAGAGAGGTAGATAAAGATATGTCGGTTAAGCTTCGAAAAGAGCATATAAAGCTTTCTCAGGTGATTTGTGCCAGAAGCACAAAAACCACGGTAGAAAGTGATGTTATTGTTCCGGACATCAAACCGGATGCGGTTAAAATTCTGAAAGTTTGTACTGAGGCGGTAATAACACAGAAAAGTGTTCAAAGTGACAAAGTTTATGTAGAGGGTATAATCCGTCTGGACATACTGTATGTTCCTGAGGACAAAGGCTGCGGACGGGTGAAGTCCATATCGGTGGATCAAAATTTCAATCATATAATTGCGGCAAACGGTGCAAAGCCCGGTATGAATGTTGAAGCGGCGGTGGTTTCGGTAAGTCCGGAATACAACCTCATTAACAGCAGAAAGATAGGAATACGCAGTGCCCTTTGTATCAATATAAAGGTGACTGAAAACAAAGAGCTTGAGATTGCTTCGGGGGTTCTCGAGGGTGAGGATATTCAGGCAAAAGAAAGAATCCTTAAATTTCATAATTCCTGTCAGTGCACAGAAAGGGATGTTCTCATTAAAGATAAGATAGAAGTGCCCCAGGGGAAACCTGACCTTAAGGAAATCTTAAGATTTTCAATAAGACCCGAGCTTGAAGAACTCAGGCTTTTGACGGGCAAGGCGGTTGTCAAGGGAAATCTTAAAATTTGCACCCTGTACTCCGGAAAGGGTGAAGATGATATTATTGAATGTATGGAACACAGTGTTCCTTTCAGTGAGGTTCTTGAAATAGATGGCATTGATGAAAGCTTAAATGGTGAGGCGGCTTTCTCGGTGAAGGATGTTTATTATGAGATATGTCGTGATAATGACGGCGATAAGAGGCTTCTGAGCTTTGAAACGGCTATTTGTATTGAAATAAAAACCACAGGCATCACAGAGTGCGAAACAATGTGTGACGCTTACAGCCTGAGCCGTGAGGTGAAAATGAAAAAGGACTGTTGCGATGTTGAACAGCTTGTGGATATAGCCACAGATAAAATAAGCCTTAAAGAGGTTGCCAGGGTGCCCGATTATCTTCCTGAGGTGTATCAGGTTTGCGACTGTACAGCGTCAAGCGAAATCGAACGGGTTTCGATTGAGGGGGAAATTGTTACTGTCACAGGATACATAACAACCAACATACTCTATATGTCACAAAATGAAGAGGTGCCGGTTTCGGGATTCAGCCACGTTCTGCCATTTTCGCACAGCGTGAGGGTTGATGGAATTTGTGAAAATTCAGTGTGTGATGCAAAGGTTGAAGTGGAGCATCTTGGATATATTATATCAGGAAACAGAGAAATTGAGCTTCGTCCCAACCTTAACATAGGAATCAAAGCCGTTAATCCCAACAGCTGTGAAATTGTATCGGAAATGGAATATGACAATGAAAAGGAAGTGCCAAAGCGTGCTGCGATGGTTGTGTACTTTGTAAAGAAAGGCGACAGCCTTTGGGATGTTGCTAAAAGATACCGGACCACCCCCGAAAAAATCATTGAAGCCAATGGTAGCGAAAAAGAATGTATGGTCGAGGGAAACAGAATTTATATTTTTAAATAAAGCAAGCCCCGCAGGGTATCCTGCGGGGCTTTTAAGTTTGAGTTTGTTCTGTTTATGCAAGGGAGGGAAGAAACGTAATACTGTTTTTGCTCGCTGTGTGTAAAAATATGTCCTTTCCCACCGAGAAACCGTGCCCTTCAAGGCAAAGGGCGGTGTTTTTGAGAGCGAGGTCGGGATAGTTGTTTTCGGGGCTTATGTGACCGAGGATAATTTCCTGTGTTCCAAGTTTTGCAAGGTCCAATGCGGTCAATGCTGCATCGTCGTTTGAAAGATGACCGATTTCGCTTTTTATCCGACGTTTCAGGTCGTATGGATAGTTTCCTGCTTCAAGCATGAAAAGATCATAGTTTGATTCGAGCAATATGGTACGGCTGCCTTTGACAGTATTTAAAATACAGTCGGTTATCACTCCGGTATCGGTGACAACGGAAATTTTGTCGCTGTCTGTTTGGAAGGCATAGCCAACAGGCTGCGCTGCATCGTGGGAGAGGGGAAAAGGGGTGATGGTTATATTACCGAGGAAGAAGGTTTCGCTTTCGCCAATGGTATTAATGTTTTGAGATGCAATATTTGGACAGGTGCGTTTCAAGTGCCCCCACGTTCCGTATGTAGCAAATACTGGTAGATTATACTTTTTTGAAACGGTATTTACGCCTTTTGTGTGGTCGCTGTGTTCGTGGGTGATTAAAATTGCATCAAGTTCCAGCGGTGATACATTAAGAAGCGAAAGGCTTTCTTCGAGGGACTTGCCACTTATGCCGCAGTCCAGAAGAATTTTACAGCTATCAGTTGATATAAGGGAGGCGTTTCCCTTGCTGCTGCTTCTTAAAACATATAAATCAAGTCTTGACATTGAAAATACTCCAATCTTATGAAAAACCGCATCAAAGGTTTCCCCTGATGCGGAAATTTTTATGCAATGGTTGCAGTTCTGACTTTTTCGCCGTCAGTTCGGCGGGTAATCTGAGCACCCAGACCGCGAAGTTTTTTCTCGAAATCTTCATAACCGCGGTCGATATAGTTGAGATTATAAACCTCGGTGACGCCGTCCGCCATAAGTCCTGCGATTACAAGGGCTGCTCCGGCACGGAGGTCTGTGGATGAAACAGGTGAGCCAATAAGGCGACCGCCACCTTCAACCACCGCTATACGTCCGTCAACAGAGACGCTTGCGCCCATCCTGCGAAGCTCTTCCACATATTTGAAGCGGTTATCCCAGACATTTTCAGTTACAATGCTCGTGCCCTCTGCGGCGGTGAGAAGAGTAAGCATCTGGGGCTGCAAATCTGTGGGGAAGCCGGGATGCGGCATGGTTTTCACATTTGCTTTTTTCAGGGGTTTATCTGCTATAACCCTGAGACTGTCGTCGTATTCTTCGATGGTTACACCAATTTCAAGAAGCTTTGCTGATATTGAATCAAGATGCTTTGGAATGATGTTTTTGATGAGAACATCACCACCGGTAGCCGCTGCGGCAATCATAAATGTGCCGGCTTCTATCTGGTCGGGAATGACAGTGTATGTGCCGCCGTGAAGCGCGGAAACGCCTTTAATCTTAATAACGTCAGTCCCTGCACCCTTGATGTTTGCACCCATACTGCTTAAAAAGTTTGCAACATCAACGATGTGAGGCTCTTTTGCGGCATTTTCGATAACAGTTTGACCCTCGGCAAGTGTCGCTGCAAGCATAATGTTTATGGTTGCACCAACCGAAACCTGGTCCATATATATGCTGGCACCGCTAAGCTTTTCTGCTTTAATATCAACGATGCCGCCTTTTTCGGTGGAATATGAAGCACCAAGGGCCTCAAAACCTTTGAGATGAAAGTCAATGGGCCTTACACCGAAGTCACAGCCGCCGGGCATAGCCACACGGGCTTTTTTGAATCTTCCAAGAAGTGCACCCATAAGATAAGAGGATGCGCGGATTTTGCTTACCATTTCATAGGGTGCTTCATAACAGCTGAGTCCTTGACTATCGATTTTTAAAACGCCTTTGTCAACAAATTCGGCATTGCCGCCCAGCTGGTTGATTATATCGATAAGAACATAGGTGTCACTCACAGGGGGCACGTTTTCAATTATGCAGGTTCCGTCAACCATCAAGGCTGCCACTATAAGTGCAACTGCGGAATTTTTTGCTCCGCTGATTTCGACTTCGCCCTCAAGCTTGGCGCCGCCCAGAATAACATATTTTTCCATGGTACACCCACCTAAAAAAATTCTTTTGTTAAAAATTATGTATACAAGAAACTGCGAGAAGAAAAAGCTTCCCGCAAAAATTATGCCACTGCCACAAGTATCCACAGGTATTTTATCACAAGAAATGAAAAAAATCAATCCCTTACAGCACATTTTGTGAATTTATTTTCCAAAATATACAATATAAAGGATTAAGAAAGAAAACTATATTTTAATAATAACCGGTTTCGCCCTGAATAATACGTGCTTTTCCGTTTGTTTTGTCAATAATTTTAGCTTCAAAGTCTGAAACGGATGAAACAGGGACAAAAATTGGGATTTTGACAGAGTCTTCATAAATAATTTCACCGAGAACAAAACCCAGAGAAAGCGCTTCGCTTTGAATTTTGCCAAGGAGCGAATAGTCACAATCTATTGTTACCTCGCAGCAGAGGTTTTTCTGGATTGGCAAGGCGCTTTCAATCCCCACCTTTGCCGCTTTTGAATAAGCGTGGACAAGACCACCTGTTCCCAGAAGAATGCCGCCGAAATATCTCGTAACCACAACAATAAGATTTGAAAGACCCTCTTTTTTTATCATATCAAGAACGGGAAGACCTGCTGTGCCTGATGGCTCCCCATCGTCGCTGTAACGCTGAACATTGTTTTCCTCGAGGACATAGGCATAAACGTTGTGTGTTGCATCCCAGAACTTTTTTTTGAGGGTTTCCAAAAAAGCCAGAGCCTCTTCCTCGGTGCTGACGGGCATAACGTGGGCAATAAACCTTGAACGCTTTTCAATTATTTCACAACTTGCCGTCTTTGAGACGGTTCTGTAGCTTTCTTTCATAGCGGAGTGCCTTTCTGTTTTTTCTTTTCAAATGTATTTTAACATAAAAAGGTTTTGTGTGCAACAATTTATTGCGGGGAAAGAAGCGTATTTACCACCAAAACAGCAAGAATCATCCCGGTAAAATCTGCAATCAGGGCGGATTTCAAAGTGTGGCGTACCTTTTTTATCCCCACTGCCCCGAAATATACTGCTACGGTATAGAAGGTGGTTTCAGTGGAACCCATCATAACAGATGCGATTTTTCCTGGGATTGAATCGGGTCCGTAGTTTTTGAAAATGTCATTGACTATTGCAATAGAGCCGCTTCCTGAAACGGGCCGAAGTAGTGCCAGTGGCAAAACCTCGGAGGGCATTTCAATAAGAGAAGTGATGGGGGAAAGCAGCTTTGAAAGAATTTCAAGGGCGCCGGAGGCACGGAACATTGAAATTGCCACCATAAGTCCCACGAGGGGTGCAGAAATTTGAACGGTGCTTTCAAGTCCAAGCTTTGCACCCTGCACAAAGCTGTCATATACGTTGTCACGTTTAAACAGACCAAAGGCGACAATTGAAACTATCATTAGAGGTACAGAAAAAAGAGAAATGGTGTTTATCAAAGGCGGTTCCTCCCATACTTTTCAAAAAGCTTGGCAGCGGTTATGCCGACTATTACGGCGAGGGAGCTGCATATCCACACGGGGAAAACGATTTCGGAGGGATTAACGGAACCATACATTTGGCGTAGGGAAATTACGGTGGAGGGAATAAGCTGTATGGATGCGGTGTTGAGAACTGCAAAGGTACACATCTCGTTGCTTGCAGAAGCCCTGTGTTTGTTTTCCTTATCCAGTTCCCGCATGGCACAAAGTCCCAAAGGGGTTGCGGCGTTACCCATCCCCAAGAGGTTTGCCACCATATTGAGAACTATTGCCTTGAGGGCTACGGAGTCTTTTTTAAGTTTTGGAAAAAGGAGCTTTGTGAAAGGTCTTAAGAGTTTTGCAAAAATTTGGTTAAGTCCTGAGGTTTCAGCGATTTTTGCAAGTCCCGTCCAAAGACACATTGTGCCAAGAAGACCGATACAGGTTTCTATGCCTGAGGCGGCACCTGAGAGAGCTGATGCAGTGAGGTCACTTATTCGCCCGGTGAAAATTGCCACAATAAAGGAGAGGACCACCATTCCGCCCCAGATAAAGTTCAGCACAATACCACTCTCCTTTTTGTATACGTATATGCGGGGAGGGAAAAAGATATGAAAAAACCGCTGCCTAGCTTATGCTAAGCAACGGAAGTTTCCAGTGGTTAAAAATTCGAATAAAAGGGTTTTGCTGATGAAACGAAAACCTGAATATCCGGGAAATTTGTTTCAAAGAAGTTTTTCAAAAATTCACAGATAGTGTTTTCGGTTTCGAAGTGACCCGCATCAATGATGTTGAGTCCAAGTTCAAATGCGGAGCGTGCGTGCTCGTGCCCAAGGTCTGCCGTTACATAAACGTCTGCGCCCGAATGGAAAGCGGAGTAAATCCCCTCTTTCCCACCACTGCCTGAGCAAAGTGCCACGCATCTCACTTCGTCAGAAAGGTCACCGGTATATTTGAGGGCAGTTGAGCCAAGGGCAGATTTGATTTTGATAAGGAACTCTTCCATGGTCAAAAACGCTGGCAAAAATCCCACTCTGCCGATGGGAGAGAAGGGTGTGCCGTTTGCATCCACACATTCAGCCTCTGTGTATTCCCGGATATGTTCAAGACCAAGCTTTTTGGCAAGCAGGTCGTTGGTGCCGCCCTCTGCTTTGTCAAAGTTTGTGTGCATACTGAAAATTGAGATGTTATTTTTTACAGCGGCACGCACCATAGAGCCGATGGGGTCATCCTCAGTCACCGAATATAAAGGCTTAAAAATCAGGGGGTGATGCGAAACTATGAGGTCTGCACCAAGGTCAATTGCTTCGCGGACATTTTCTGTTGTCAAATCAAGGCAGACATAAACACTTTCGATTTTTTGGGTCAGGTCCCCCACCATAAGTCCCACATTGTCCCAAGACTCCTTGGTTTCCTGAGGAGCTATGGCGTTTAGGTCTTCAATTATTTCAGACAGTCTGTTCATAATTATTCCTCCTTGAGAAGATTTAATATGCTTTCAGTTTCAGCAAGAAGTTGTTTGTTTTCGTCTTTTTCAGAGCTCTTTAGCCCCCCTGCACGTCGGGACAGTTTTTTGATGACCTCGGCTTTATATCGTGGAAAGAGATGAGGGGATGTTTCGGTTAAGCCTTTGCCAAGATATAGCTCTTTTTTTGTATAATGGCATTCCCCATTTGGTTTTGCCACGATGATGTTATAAAGTTTTTCTTCCTCGGCTTCAAGGTGTTCAGCCTCTATGGAAAAACCGTGAGAGACGAGATACTCACGAAGTTCAAGAATCGCTGTCATAGGCTGGAGTACAAGGAGCTTGGCACTGTCTGTCACAGTGCGGCTTTCTTCCAGTATGTCCGCAATCAATATTCCGCCCATACCAGCAATGATTATAACCTCAGCGTCGCAGGGGGAAAGGGTTGAAAGTCCACCGCCAAGGCGCAGGTCGATTTTTTCGGTAAGATTATATTTTTCAGTGTTTTTCTTTGCCCGAAGAAGCGGACCGCGTTTTATGTCGGATGCAATTGCTTTCTCGGTTATACCTTTTCTCACCAGATAAATGGGAATATAGGCGTGGTCTGTGCCTATGTCTGCTGTGCAATGGTTTTTGGGCACCAGTGACGCAATTTTTTCAAGGCGCGGGGTGAGATTTGGGATTTGTGATGAAAAATCTGTATGCATAAAATGTTCTCCACATTATAAAATTCTTGATTTAAATAAATTATATAGGCAAAAGGCAGGTTTTGTCAATTAAAAAAAGGATTTTCGGGAGAAATGAAGAAAATTTAACATATATAGTAAGTTTCTGTAAAATGCAGGTGAATAAAGTGACCATACGTGAAAAAATTGAAGAAATTGAAAAAAGGACACTCAGTCCTTATGCGGCACTTAGCTGCAATACCCGTGGCAGATCTGTGATGGAAGAAAAATGTGAGCTTCGCACGGACTTTCAGCGTGACCGTGACAGAATTATCCATTCAAAAGCATTCAGACGGCTTAAGCACAAAACTCAGGTGTTTTTGTCCCCTGAGGGTGACCATTATCGGACACGTCTTACTCATACCCTCGAGGTTGCACAGATAGCAAGGACCATTGCCCGTGCTCTTCAGCTCAACGAGGATTTAACCGAGGCAATAGCCCTTGGACACGATTTGGGGCACACTCCTTTTGGGCATGGGGGAGAGAGGACTATTGCCCATCTTTGCCCTGAGGGATTCCGCCACAATGAGCAAAGTCTTCGTGTGGTGAATGTTCTTGAAAGACGTGGTGGGCTTAATCTTACGGCAGAAGTAAGAGATGGTATTCTTTGTCATACTGGTGACAAAATGCCCCAGACCTTGGAGGGGAAAATCATAAGACTCGCCGACAAAATTGCCTACATAAATCACGACATAGATGACGCCATTCGTGGCGGTGTAATAAAAGGTGATGATATACCCAAGGAATTTTCAAAGGTTTTGGGGAATTCACACTCCGAAAGAATTGACTCAATGATAAAAAGCATAATAAAAGAAAGCTGGGAAAAGCCTGACATTTTGATGGAAGAGGAAGTCTTTGAGGCAATGATGGGACTCCGGAAATTTATGTTTGAAAATGTATACCTGAATGATTATGCAAAGAACGAAGAAAAAAAGGCGTTCAATGTCATAAAGTCGCTCTTTGAATTGTTCCTTGAAAAGCCGGAGCTTATACCGGGGGGAGAGTTTGAAAGCGGAGTTACGCCAGACAATATGATAGCAGTAAGGGACTATGTGGCAGGGATGACTGACAGATATGCCCTGAGTCTTTATGACAAGTTTTTTGTTCCCAAAATATGGCGGGGATGAATTTGTGTAATTTATTAAAGGAAAGAACGAAATTTTGTCGAATTATAAAGTAGAAAAATTTTTGGGAAAGGGGCTGCCTGATTTTTGAAACAATCGGTTGATTTTCAGGACTTTATTGATGAAGTCATAGAGAAAAATGACATAGTGGACCTTATTTCCCGGTATGTGACTTTGAAAAGGGTGGGAAATCGCTTTCAGGCGCTTTGCCCACTTCACAACGACAAGAAAACACCGTCATTTTCGGTGTCCCCTGACAAGCAGCTTTTTCATTGTTTTGGCTGCGGTGCAGGGGGTACAGCCATAAACTTCATTATGGCAAAGGAAAACCTTGATTTTATGGAAGCTGTGAAGCTTCTGGCGGAAAGAGCCGGAGTGCCCATTCCTGATTATCGAAGTGCGGCGGAGAGAAACCGTGCGGCCGAGATCCACGACAAGAAAAAACGTATGTATGAAATGAACGCCGAGGCGGCGAGGTTTTTCTTCAACAGCCTTATTGACAAGAAAAATACCAAGGCGCTTGATTATTTAAGGGCAAGAAAACTGTCAAATGCAACAATTAAAAGCTTTGGACTTGGATATGCGCCTGACAGCTGGAGTGCGCTTATCGATTATATGAAAGAAAAGGGCTACAGCGAGGAGGAACTTTTGGAGGTTGGCCTTGCGGTGAAGCGGGACAATGGCACATACTTTGACAAGTTCCGTGACAGAGTTATGTTTCCAATAATCGACCTTCGGGGAAATGTAATCGCGTTCGGCGGAAGAATCCTTACGGACAAGGACAATGCTCCCAAATATCTGAATTCGCCCGAGACCCTTATTTATAAAAAGAAGGACAACCTTTATGCAATGAATATTGCGAAAAACACCAAGAGGGGTCAGTTTATGATTATGGAGGGGTATATGGATGTTATATCTCTTCATCAAGGTGGCTTTGACAATGCGGTGGCGTCCCTTGGCACGGCGTTTACGCCCCAGCAAGCAGATATGCTCAAACGGTATGCGGACAAGGTTATTCTTTGTTATGACGCAGATGAAGCGGGACAAAAGGCAACCGACAGAGCCGGCGAAATTTTGAGAGAAGCCGACGTCAAGGTCAAGGTTTTGACAATTACCGACGGCAAGGACCCTGACGACTATATAAAAACAAAAGGACCTGAGATGTTTCAGCTGCTTATAGACAATGCTGAAAGCTTTGTAGAGTATAAGATAGGCAAGATTGAGAAACAATATAACCTTGATGATACTGTTGAAAAAATTGAGTTTGTTGAGCAAATTGCAAAAATCTTTGCCAATATAAAAAATGACGTCGAAAGAGAAGTTTATATAAAAAAAATTGCACGAAAAACCGATGTTTCACCTGATAGCATAAATGTACGCATCAAAGAGCGTATGCAGAAAAATCAGCGAAATGAAAAGGCACGGTTTCAGCGACAGGAGAAAAAACAGTTTGAAGAACGAACTGGAGGAAGACACGACCTTGAAAGGATGCGGCTTTATAATGCGGAAAAGCTTCTTCTCAACCTGATTTGTGAAAAAGAAGTTTTCAAAGAGGTGAAGGACAGGCTCGCTCCCCAAAGCTTTGAAGACGGAATTCACAGAAAGCTTGCGGAAATTATTTTTGATGTGATGTCGAAAGGCGCAAGACTCAGCCCGGCGGCGGTACTTGCACAGTTTGATGAGAAAGAAGTTGGTGCGGTTTCGGAAATTCTTTCGGACGATAAAAATGTGGATAATAAGCTTGAAGCGGTAAAGATGCCCCTTAAAACAGTTCTTGATTATAATGAAAAAAAGAACAACGAAATTCTTGCAAAAGACGGGGACGCAGAAAAGCTTCAGGAGATAATGGAACGACTTAAAAAGGATAAAAAATAGAAAGGCGAAGATTTATGGCTAAAAAGGAAAACGCTGCAAAGGCAGCAGAGGAAACAAAAAAGACTCCTACAACCAAGGAAATGCAGAAACAGGCAGTTCAGGAATTGGTTGAACTGGGCAAAAAGAATGGCGAACTTTCATACAGCGATATTTCGGCAAAGCTTGAAGCTGTTGAAATGGACCCAGTACAGATTGAAAGAATTTATGATTTCATTGAAAAGCAAGGGATTGAGATTGTTGGAAATTTCGGCGATGAAATTCCTGAGCTTGAGGAAAATGACGATTTTGAAATAACCGAGGACGAGCTTGCAGATTTGTCTGTGCCTGACAGCGTAAGCATTGACGACCCTGTTCGTATGTACTTAAAGGAAATAGGAAAAGTTCCCTTGCTTTCAGGCGCAGAGGAAGCTGAGCTTGCACAGAAAATGGTTGACGGTGATGCTGATGCAAAGCATCGTTTGGCTGAAGCCAACCTCAGACTTGTTGTAAGTATTGCGAAAAGATATGTGGGTCGTGGAATGTTATTCCTTGACCTTATTCAAGAGGGAAATCTTGGCCTTATCAAAGCTGTTGAAAAGTTTGACTATACCAAGGGCTACAAATTCAGTACTTATGCTACCTGGTGGATAAGGCAGGCTATCACCCGTGCTATTGCTGACCAGGCGAGAACTATAAGAATTCCTGTTCATATGGTTGAAACCATCAACAAATTCATAAGAGTTACAAGACAGCTTGTTCAGGAGCTTGGTCGTGACCCGCTTCCTGAAGAGGTTGCAAAGGAACTTAATATGCCAATCGATAAAATAGGCGAAATTATGAAAATAGCACAGGAACCGGTGTCACTCGAGACCCCTATCGGTGAAGAGGAAGACAGCTCACTTCAGGATTTCATTCAGGACAACGAAACTCCTGCACCTCAGGATGCTGCCACATTCAGACTTCTCAAAGAACAGATGATGGACGTTTTGAGCACCCTTACACCCCGTGAAGAAAAGGTTTTGAGACTTCGTTTTGGTCTTGACAACGGCAGGGCAAGGACTCTCGAAGAAGTGGGTAAAGAATTCAACGTTACCCGTGAAAGAATTCGTCAGATTGAGGCAAAGGCTTTGAGAAAACTCAGACACCCAAGCCGCAGCAAAAAGCTTAAGGATTATTTGGAATAAAGATATAACACATAAGGGGACGGAAATTCCGTCCCCTTGTATGTTTGTGTAGCAACAAGGAGCCGTGCGGAGAATGCTTTGCACACCCCTTTATAATTATAGCATACAATCGGGTAAAAGCATAAAAATGGTACTATTTGGCACCAAAGTTTTTTGTGGCGCAAGGGGAAGGCTCTTAAAACACTTGAAATTTCACAGAAAGTGTGTTAAAATATAAATTCAAAATAAATATGTTGTAAAAACAACAAAGTGGGGGTATGAATTATGCATATTTTAGTTACTGGTGGAGCAGGTTATATCGGTAGTCATACTTGTGTTCAGTTGCTTGAGGCAGGATATGAGGTTACGGTGGTTGACAACCTTTCAAACAGCTCGGTGGAGGCTCTTAAAAGGGTTGAAAAAATTACAGGAAAATCCATAAAGTTTTATGAAATAGATATGGTAGAAAAGGAAGCTTTGAGATGCGTTTTTGAGGAAAACAAGTTTGATGCAGCCATCCATTTTGCAGGACTTAAAGCTGTTGGCGAATCGGTTGCAAAGCCTCTTTGGTATTATCACAACAATACTTTCAGCACAGTTAACCTTTGCGAGCTTATGAGTGAATTTGGCGTTAAAAAATTGGTGTTCAGCTCATCGGCTACGGTTTATGGAAAACCCCATACTGTTCCGATTTGTGAGGATTTTCCCCTTTCGTGCACAAATCCTTATGGCAGAACAAAGCTTATGATTGAAGAAATCCTTCGGGATTTGGCTGTTGCTGACCCTGATTGGGACATTGCAATCTTAAGATATTTCAACCCCGTGGGTGCTCATGAAAGCGGTCTCATTGGTGAAGACCCTCAGGGTATACCCAACAACCTTATGCCATATATTGCACAGGTTGCGGTGGGCAAGCGTGAGATGGTTCACGTTTTTGGAAACGATTATGACACACCCGATGGCACAGGCGTGCGTGATTATATTCACGTTATTGACCTTGCTGACGGACATCTTCGTGCCCTTGAAAAAATTTCAAAAAAATCAGGAGTTGTTACCTACAATCTTGGTACAGGTCAGGGTTACAGCGTGCTTGATATGATAAAGGCTTTTTCAAAGGCCTGCGGAAGAGAGCTTCCTTATGTGATTGAGGCTCGCAGACCAGGAGATATTGATGCCTGCTTTGCAGACCCTAAGAAAGCAAAAGAAGAAATCGGATTTGAAGCAAAGAAGACACTGGAGGATATGTGTGCTGACGGATGGAAATGGCAGCAGCAAAATCCCAACGGATATAAAGGATAATTTACATTTTTTTCGGAAGGAAAAACACGATGAACGAATACCAGAAGAACATACGAAATTTTTCGATTATTGCCCATATTGACCACGGAAAGTCCACATTGGCTGACCGTCTTTTGGAACTGACGGATTCCCTTACCAACCGTGAGATGCAGGACCAGATTCTTGACAATATGGACCTTGAAAAAGAACGCGGAATCACCATAAAGGCCCGTGCGGTAAGACTTTTGTACTCGGCAAAGAACGGGGAGAAGTATGTTCTCAATCTTATTGATACTCCGGGGCATGTTGACTTCAACTATGAAGTGTCCAGAAGCCTTGCTGCTTGTGAGGGTGCGATTCTGATTGTGGATGCGGCTCAGGGAATTGAGGCACAGACCCTTGCAAACACATATCTTGCACTGGAGCACGATTTGGAGCTTGTTCCTGTCATAAACAAAATAGATTTGCCATCGGCACAACCCGAGGTCGTCAAGCAGGAAATCGAGGATGTTATCGGCATTGATGCAGAAAATGCACCGCTGGTTTCTGCAAAGAATGGTATAAATATCGAAGCAGTTCTTGAAAGAATAGTCGAGGACGTTCCACCACCGTCAGGCGACGAGAGCGCGCCTTTTAAGGCACTGATTTTTGACTCGTATTATGACAGCTATAAGGGTGTTATTGCTTATGTTCGTGTGGTTGATGGCAAGCTGAAAGTCGGCGACACAATAAAGATGATGTCAAGCGGAAGTACATTTGACGTTGTTGAGGTGGGTTATCTCAATCCCCTTGGCGTACTTGCTTCCAAAGAAATCAAGGCGGGTGAGGTTGGCTATATTGCTGCCAGCATCAAGAATGTCCGTGATGTACGCGTGGGTGATACCGTGACACTGGCAAGAGGCGGTGCAGTTGATGCACTCCCTGGATATAAGGAAGTAAAGCCAATGGTTTATTCGGGTGTTTATCCCGCAGACGGTGCAAGATACAACGATTTGAGAGATGCTCTTGAAAAGCTTCAACTCAATGATGCAGCGCTTCAGTTTGATGCTGAAACTTCGGTAGCTTTGGGCTTTGGTTTCAGATGTGGTTTCCTTGGACTTTTGCATATGGAAATTATTCAGGAACGCTTGGAAAGAGAATATAATCTTGATTTGGTTACCACAGCTCCCTCGGTTGAGTATCAGGTGTACAAAACCGACGGCACAATGCTGACCATTTCAAACCCCACAAATCTTCCTGAGGCTCAGGAAATTGATTATATGAAAGAGCCAATTGTTGCGGCAAATATAATGACCCCAAAGGAATTTGTGGGAAGCATCATGGAACTTTGTCAGGAACGTCGCGGAACTTATATTGATATGACATATCTTGATGAAAACCGTGTTACCCTTAAGTATGAGCTGCCACTCAATGAAATCATCTACGATTTCTTTGATGCGCTTAAGTCAAGGACACGTGGTTATGCATCTTTTGACTATGAAATGAAAGATTATCAAAGGTCTGACCTTGTGAAGCTTGATATTTTGCTTAACGGTGATATGGTGGACGCACTTTCGTTCATTGTTCACAAGGAAAAGGCTTATGCCCGTGGCAGACGAATTGCTGAAAAGCTTAAGAATTCAATACCCCGTCAGCTCTTTGAAATTCCAATTCAGGCGGCGGTGGGCAGCAAGATTATTGCCCGTGAAACTGTTCGCGCTATGCGAAAGGACGTTTTGGCAAAATGCTACGGCGGTGACATCACCAGAAAGAAAAAGCTTCTGGAAAAACAAAAAGAGGGCAAAAAGCGTATGCGTCAGGTGGGCTCGGTGGAAGTCCCGCAAGAAGCGTTTATGTCGGTGCTCAAGCTGGATTAAGTTTAAAAGTGGCAGATTTTTTGCCGTTAGGAGAAATAATGAAAAACGCAGGGCTTTATATTCACATTCCTTTTTGCAAAAGCAAGTGTCTTTATTGTGACTTCAATTCTTATGCAAAATCGGAAAGCTTGACAGAGCCCTATTTTTCTGCCCTTTTTGAAGAAATGAAAATTCAGGCGGGGCGTTATCACAAAAAGTATGATACCGTTTACTTTGGCGGGGGAACGCCGACAGCTGTTGACCCTGAATTTATTTGCGAGACTCTTTCGCACCTGAAAGGGTGTTTTGAAATAACTCCCGATGCTGAAATAACCGCTGAATGCAATCCAAAAACAATCGATTTTGATGGACTTGTGAAGCTTAAGAATGTAGGGATAAACAGACTCAGTATCGGTCTTCAGTCCACTCATGATGCTTTTCTTCGAAAACTTGGGAGAATACATTCCTTTGAGGATTTTAAAGAATGTTTCAAAAGTGCAAGAAAGGCAGGCTTTCAAAATATATCCCTTGACCTTATGTATGGACTCCCCGATATGACTCTTGCTGACTGGGAGGCTACGCTCGATGAGGCTGTGGATTTTAAGACGGAGCATATTTCCTGCTATTCATTGAAAGTTGAAGAGGGTACGCCTTTTTGGGATATGGAGTTAAGCCTCCCTGATGATGACCTTGTTGCCGATATGTATGATTTGGCAGTTGAAAAATTGGGGGATGCAGGGTATAGGCGGTATGAAATTTCTAATTTCGCAAAAGGAAATAAGGTTTCAAAGCATAACGAAAAGTATTGGCAGTGCGATGACTTTCTTGGCCTTGGTGCAGGGGCCTTTTCCTGTATGGAGGGAAAACGGTTTTCAAATGCACTGGGGATTTTGGAATATACCGAAAAAATAAGGAAAGACAAAAGTGCAGAAATTATGCGTGAAGATTTGCCCAAATTTGATTTGATGAGTGAGTTTGTCTTTCTTGGTCTCAGGATGACAGAGGGAATAAGGGAAGAGGAATTTTCGTCACGGTTTGGAATAAGCATTGATGAGGTGTTTGGTGAAGCACTTGAAAAGTATACCAAGACGGGACACCTGATACGAGAAAATGGGAATATACGGTTTTCAAATGAGGGCTTTTTTGTGAGCAATATAATTTTGAGCGATTTTGTGTAAAAAAGCCTTGATAAACCCTTTAAGGTGTGATAGAATAAGTTTTGTGAAAACTTGTCGTTATAGCTCAGCAGGATAGAGCGACCGCCTCCTAAGCGGTAGGTCGGAGGTTCGAATCCTCTTAACGACGCCAAAAATCCCCGTACAGTTGTACGGGGATTTTTTAGTATATTTATATTCATTTAAAATAGTTCCTCCATAGCAACGCCAAGGATTTTTGCTATTACAAAAACTTCTTTATCGGTGGCGTTTCTAAGCTGACCTTCAAGCTTTGAATAGCTTGTCGGGTTCATATCACATCCCATAATTTGAATTTGTGCTATAAAATCCTTTTGTTTGATGCCTTTTTCTTTTCGTATTCGTTCAATGTTTTTTCCTACCAAATTTTTATCTCCATAATTTTGTTTTCTTATTTTCATAAGCGTATAGTTCCTTTTTAGAATATTATGTTAAATTATATTCTAAAAAATACTTGACATAATTCTAAATTAGAATTATAATATAATAAAATTCTATTTTGGAATTAAAAAGGAGGAACTAAAAAATGGATTCATCAAGTTACAACAAATATCTTTCGGTTATTAAGACGGCAAATGATATGTCGGATAAAGACAGAGCAAAAGAAATCTTGCGTAATGTTCAAGCAGAAATGGTATCAAAATATGGTTTAAGCGATTCTGATGTTGAATATCTGATCAAACAGTTTAGATATTATGTTTAAGAAAAAATTGTAAGAAAGGAGAAAGCTATGGGAATTTTTGAAACAATGTTTGAAAAAATTGAAGAGAAAAAGAAATTAAAGGAAGAACAAGAACAAGCAGACAGAGATACTGTGCGTTACAGTGTGAAAACAAAAGTTCTAACAGAGGCAGTATGCAAAGCGTTTTTGCCGGATGGGTTTTGTTTCAAAAGACTGTGCGACCCAAATGTTGCAGCCTTTCACGTTAAAGTTTTAAAATGGGGAATAATAGCAGAAACCTCATATTTTAGAAAAGTGGAAGAATCTCTGTTTAAACAGGAGGTCCTTATACGTTTTTGTGATCTTGCAATCAATGATTTGAAAAATAATGCTATGGCCAATGAATTGCAAAAGGTATTGTTGGAGGAAATTGTAAAGTTGCCAACAATTAGTGTAGCCAATAATGGTAACATCTCTCTAATAAAAGGATCATGGTAATATAATACAAAGACATACATTTATTATGAAGGTTAAATACAAAAGCACTCAAGCTGTGTAAGCTTGAGTGCTTTCTCATTTTTTATTTACTGTATTTTTTCAAAATCACTTGCTCCGTGCTTGCACCAGGGACAAATGAAATCCTCGGGGAGTGGGTCGCCCTCATAGACATATCCGCAAATCTTGCAGACATAACCTTTGGATTTGGTCGCCTCGGGCTTTGGTTTTACGTTTTTTTGATAATATGTGTAGGTCATACTTTCTTTATCGGATATGGTTTTCGCTTCGGTGACAGTACAAATAAACATTCCGTGAGAGTCCATATCTATATAGCTTTCAACCTCGAGCGAGATAAAGCTGTTGATAAATTCAGGCAGAACTGCAAGTCCGTTTTCCGAGCGAAGAGGATTTATGCCGTCAAATTTGTCGGTATCCCGTCCGCTTTTGAAACCGAAGGTTTCAAAAATAGAAAATGGTGCATCTACAGACAGACAGCAGACGTTCATTTTCTTTGTTTCTTTGATAACGTCATGTGAATAGTTCTTCTTGTTGACAGCAACAGCAACCCGAAGGGGCGTGTCGGTGATTTGAGAAACGGTGTTCACAATGAGGCCGTTGTCACGTGTGCCGTCATTTGAAGTGACAACAAAAAGGCCGTAACTTATTTTGAAAAGGGCACTGTTTTCTATGTTTGCCATAATATCACTCCTTCATGGATTTAGAAAAGACGGGGCAGTTTTCCGATTGCCTTTGTTCTTGAAAGGGCAGAAACCAATATGATTGCTATTATATAGTCTATTATATGATGAATAAGAGTTCCTATACCGGTAACGTAAAAAGCTATGTAATACACATTTCCGTTTGATGCTGACCAGCCAGTGCTTAGGAAAAGCAGTGAAACAAGTGCTTCAAAGAGTGCGTGAAGTATCATAGTAACAGCCCCAACCAAGATAATGCTGTTGTTTTTCTTAATCATAAGAGCACCAACAATCGCAAAAATGATATGCGAAAAAGCTCGTGCGGTAACAGCCGGGTCAAGACCTGCAAAAATGAAGCCTACGGTTGTGCCGATAGATGTAAAGATTGCGGACATAGGCGAAATGAACATAGCCACAAAAACGGGAACGTGAGCAGTGAGAGTAGCCGAAAACGGCGGAATGTATACTCTGAGACCGCTGAACATGGTGGGAATGATAATCCCAAATGCAATAAGCAAAGCGGTGATAGCCATATCGCGGGTGTTGAAGCTTTTTTTCATAATGAACATCTCCTGAAAAAATTATTGTTGTGTTTTGTAATATTTTATAATTTTTGCAAAACATTGTCAAGAGATTTGGGGGAAATCTGTTGAAATATAGGGTTTTTATGGTTGACATGAGGCGTAAAAAAAGGTATAATGCATAATGAGAGAATGTGTATAAGCATTTTGTGATATTGATTTTACAACGTCTTTATACAAAGGCGATAGACATAGGAGGAAAAACAAATGGGATACAAAAAGCTGTTTACTTCAGAATCTGTTACCGAAGGGCATCCTGACAAAATTTCCGATATAATTTCGGATGCTGTTCTTGATGCGATTTATGAACAGGACCCCATGGCACGTGTTGCCTGTGAGGTTACTGTTACTACCGGTCTTGTTGTTGTGGTTGGCGAAATAAGCACAACTGCAAACATTGATATTCAGCATATTGTCAGAGAGGCTGTTCGCGAAGTAGGTTATACCCGTGCAAAATATGGTTTTGACTGCGACACCTGCGGCGTTATCTGTGCCCTTGACAAGCAGTCACCAGATATTGCTCTCGGCGTTGACGAAGCTCTTGAGTCAAAAGAGGGTGATGCGGAAAAAGGTCTTGGTGCAGGCGACCAGGGTATGATGTTTGGCTTTGCCTGTGACGAAACCGAAAGCTTTATGCCGCTTTCTATTGACCTTGCTCACAGAATGGCAAGAAAACTCACTGAGGTGAGAAAAAACGGAACTTTGCCTTATCTCAGACCTGACGGAAAGACACAGGTTACGGCGGAGTATAACGAAGACGGAACTGTTAAGCGCATTGAAGCGGTGGTGGTTTCAAGCCAGCACGATGAAAATGTGCCAATGGAAACCTTGAGGCGTGATATTGAAGAAAAGGTTATCCGCACAACTGTTCCAGGAAAACTTATGGATGAGGAAACAAAGATTTTTATCAATCCAACAGGAAGATTTGTTATCGGCGGGCCTCAGGGTGACTCAGGTCATACCGGAAGAAAAATTATTGTTGACACCTATGGTGGATATGCACGTCACGGCGGCGGTGCTTTTTCGGGAAAAGACCCCACGAAAGTTGACCGAAGTGCAGCATATGCAGCAAGATATGTGGCGAAGAACGTTGTGGCGGCAGGTCTTGCAAAATCCTGTGAGGTACAGCTTGCTTATTCAATCGGTGTGGCAAAGCCTGTATCTCTCAGAATTGATACTTTCGGTACAGGAAAAATCAGCGAGGAAAAAATTTCTGAAATTGTGGAAAAGGTGTTTGACCTTACTCCCAGCGGAATCATAAATATGCTTGACCTCAGACGTCCTATTTACAAGCAGACAGCGGCTTATGGTCACTTTGGAAGATGTGATATTGATCTTCCCTGGGAGAAGACGGATAAGGCACAACTTATTCAAGAAATGGCGAAGGCTTAAATTGAAAAATTTGGAGGTTAGTTTGTTATGAAAAAATTTGTTTCACTTGTTTTATTTGTTTGTGTGTTGCTCGGCTCGGTTTCGGCTTTTGCTGCATCCAATGAAGTTGTTATTGACGGTGAAAAAGTGAAAATAGCAGAGGGCTTTGGAGAGGTTACAACCGTTGAGGATACTGTGTTTATTCCTATCAGATTTATATTTGAACATTTTGGCTATCAGATAGAATGGACAGATGCAGAACGTCTTGTTATGGGTGCTGACGAAAAGGGTTCTATGATTGTTCTTCAGGTGGACAACAATCTGTTCTTTGCAAACCTCATTGAAGAAGGCAACAAGGTTGAGATGGAAAAGGCGGTGTTCCTCAATAATGAGCAGGGCAGAACCTATATGCCCGCCAGCGTTGCTGCTTCCTACTTTGGTTTTGATGCTAAGTTTGATGCAGAAACAAACACTCTTGAATTTGTGAAATAAGAACAGTACTTTGGACAAAATCTGCTGTGCTTTGGCGCTTAGAACGCCCAGGCCATACCGATTTCGGAGGCAGATTTTTTCTGTTGAAAGGATTTTTTGAAAATGGATTATTATGTTTCGCCACTTCAAAATCTAATAGAGGAATTTCAAAAGCTGCCTGGGATAGGCAGCAAAACGGCACAGAGACTTGCATATCACGTGCTGAATCTTCCCAAAGAATCTGCACAGAAATTTGCAAATGCTATTGTTGATGCCAAGGAAAAGATTTCTTACTGCAAAATCTGTCAGAATTTTTCCGACAAGGACGTTTGCAGTGTATGCAAAAATCCTGCACGTGACAAGGGCGTTATTTGTGTTGTCGAAAATCCCAGAGATGTTATTCAAATGGAAAAGACCAATGAGTTCAAAGGGACGTATCACGTTCTCCACGGTGCGATTTCACCTATGGATAATATAGGTCCTGAGGACATAAGAATAAAAGAGCTTATGACAAGAATTGCAGAGGGCACAGTCTGTGAGGTTATTATGGCGACAAACCCCAACCTTGAGGGCGAAACAACGGCTATGTATATTTCAAAACTTATAAAGCCTTTTGGTATCAAGGTGACGAGGATTGCTCACGGAGTTCCCGTGGGCGGTGAGCTTGAGTTTGCTGACGAAATGACCTTGGCAAAGGCAATTCAGTGGCGTGTGGAACTATGAAAAAGAACGATATTTTTGAAATTGAAATTACAGGAACAACCGACGACGGCGATGGCGTAGGAAGAATGGATGGCATGGCGGTTTTTGTTCCCTATGCTCTTTTGGGCGAGAAAGTCCGTGGGATAATCGTAAAGGTTATGAAAAGCTATGCCTTTGGAAAACTTCTGGAGGTTGTGGCGCCGTCTCCTTATCGCATCAAGGCTGAATGTGAATATTTTTACAAGTGTGGTGGATGCAGATTCTGGAATACCGAATATGAAAAAGAGCTTGAATATAAGACCCAAAAGGTGGAAGATTGCCTGACGCGTCTTGGCAAAATTTCTGCCGAGGTCAAGGATGTTATCGGATGCAGTGAGATTCGGGGATATCGCAACAAAGGGCAGTTCCCCGTGTCAAAGGATGGAATCGGCATTTATGCCCAGAACAGTCACAGGGTTATTGATATGAATCGGTGCATTATTCAAGGTGCTGAAAACCCCAAGGTTTTGGCGGCGGTTCGAAAATGGATGAGGCAGTACAGTGTTTCACCCTATGATGAAGAAACGGGCAAAGGATTGATACGTCATATCTACACCCGAAATGGCGATAGCGGTTGTGTGGTTGCTATTGTTGCTACAAGTGAGAAGCTTCCTTTTGCGGAAGAATTGGTTGAAATATTAAAAGCAGAAGTGAATGGGCTTTCGGGAGTGTTACTCAATATAAACAGCAAAAAAACCAATGTTGTTCTGGGGAAAAAGTTTGTTACTCTTTGGGGCAAAGATTATATAATTGACAGCATTGGAGATATTAAGTTCAGGATTTCCCCTCTTTCTTTTTATCAGGTGAACAAAAAGCAGACGGAGGTCCTTTATGACAAGGTTAAAGAATTTGCAAATCTTTCAGGCAAAGAAATTGTTTGGGATTTGTACTGCGGGATAGGAACAATAGGTCAGTATCTGGCGAATGGTGCCAAAAAGATTGTGGGCATTGAGGTGGTTCCCGAAGCTATTCAGAACGCCAAGGAAAATATGAAACTCAACAGCATAGAAAATGCTGAGTATTATTGTGGCACAGCGGAAGAAATGGCGCCAAGGCTTAAAGACAAAAAGCCTGATGTAGTTATTCTTGACCCGCCCCGAAAAGGATGCGCAGAGAGTCTTCTTAAAACCGTGGCAAGAACAGGTGTAAAAAGAATTGTTTATGTATCCTGCAAGCCCTCGACCCTTGCAAGAGATTTGAGAATACTTGAGGATTTGGGATATAGAACTGAGGTTGTTCAGCCCGTTGATATGTTCCCGAGGACACCGCATGTGGAGTGTTGTGTGCTACTATGTCGCAGGGAAAAGAGTGTCAGAACGAACAAAAGTAGTTGAAAAGGCATTGTTTTATAATGAATTAAAAAAGAGGTGATTGATTGTGGAAAAAGGAATAAACTTGTTTTGTTATGACGACGGACAAATGCTTGACATAGACGGACAGATTGAACTTATGAAAGAAAACGGTTTTGGACACACCTTTTTTCTGGGTGACTCGCCGCTTTTGACTGACAATCTTGTTGACAAGGTGAAACGAAGCGGTATTGTGTTTGACACACTTCATGCTCCTTTCGATGGAATAAACACTATATGGAAGGCAGGTAGCGACGGGGACAAGATGCTGGCGAGACTTTGTGAGACCGTTGATTGTTGCGGAGACTATGATATACCTGTTGCTGTGGTGCATCTTTCTTCGGGAAGACCTGCGCCTGTTATTTCTGATATAGGAAATTATAGATTCAAAAAACTTGTGGAGTATGCCGAAAAAAAGAATGTAACCCTTGCTTTTGAAAATCAGAGATTTGTTGCAAATCTTGCATCAGTCCTTGAACAGCATGCCTCGGCAGGATTTTGCTGGGATGTGGGACACGAGGGGTGCTTTACAAACGGCAGACATTATATGCCATTTTTTGGCGAAAGACTCAGTGCGGTGCATATCCATGACAATCATCACGTTCAGGATGAGGATGAGCACCTTTTGCCCTATGACGGGATATGCGACTTCGATTATGTGGCAAAGACTTTGGCAGATTATCACTTTGGCGGAACACTGATGCTTGAGGTGTTCAGGAGCGAGAGTAAACGTTATGATGATTTCTCGCCTCAGGAATATTACCGTCGGGCAGGGGAAGCAATAAAAAAGCTTGATGATGCAGTGAAAAAATATAAATAGTTTTTTGAGGGAGTGAAATTTCACTTCCTTTTCTTTTTGGGGAATATATAAAAAGATTTTTTCATATAGTGTTTTATAGGATGTCCAAAGGAAATGGGCTATTTGTCAAAAGAGAAAGGAATGTACCCATGAAGCATTACAGAGCAGTGGTTATTGATGCCAAGAAGGTGGTAAAACGTGGACTTGAAATTGCAATAATAACAGTGATTTCATGTCTTTCAATTATAAATCTGGAAATTGCCGATGCAGGCAGGCTTTTTGCAGGGGAATTCTTAAACAATGAGAAGATTGTAATGGAAAGTCTTCCTGCCTTGTGGACGGGTGAAGAAAACGGCAGGGATGAAGCTGGCTTTATGGAAAGATGGATAGGGAAAGGCATAAGTTTCACTCTTGGCTTTGACCCGAAAGACAGCCGCACTGTGATTTTTGGACAGATGCCTCTTGTGAGGACGGTCAGTGGCGGCTATCTTGCGGCACAAGCAAACCAACTGGTCGGTGAGCTGATTGCTGAAAAAAGAAACGTGAAAGAGGAAGCGCAAAGCAAGGAATATCCCATCAAGGCGGTTGATTCAAGTCAGTCAAAAACGTTTGGGGAGAAGCATGGAAAGATTCTTGTCCGTAACGACACAAATTTTGGAGTGAATATTGACGAAATGCTTTCATCAAAGCTTGAATTTGGAACGAACGGTTCGCCCCCTGAAGTGCTGATTGTTCACACCCACGCAACCGAAAGCTATGCAGAGGCGGGGGAAAAGAGCTACCAGACAGATAAAAGTGATAGAAATCTTGATGAAACGAAAAATGTAATAAAGGTGGGCGAGGCGGTAAAAGACGTTTTTGAGGAAAAGGGGATCAAAGTAATTCACGACAAAACTCTCCACGACCATCCGAACTTTAACGGCTCTTATGAGAATTCCAGAAAAACGGTGGAAAAACATCTTTCAAAAAACAAAGAGATAAAGATTGTTCTTGATATACACCGCGACGCTTTTGTTTATGATGACGGAAGCAAGGCAAAATTCGTCACGAAAATTGACGGCAAGGAAACTGCACAGCTGATGTTTGTGGTTGGAACCTCGGGCGGTGGACTTGAGCATCCAGATTGGCGAAACAATATGAAGTTTGCAGTAAAGCTCCAAAATCATATCAGCAAAAAATACCCAACACTTATGAGGGGAATAAACCTCAGAAACGAACGCTTCAATGGGCATCTCACAAAAGGCAGCCTCATTCTTGAGGTGGGTAGCAGCGGAAACACAATGGAAGAAGCTGTGCGCGGTGCAACTTTGGGAGCAGAAGAAATTGCGGATTTTTTGAATAGCTTATAAAAGCCAAAGCAAGTAATGCTGCGGCTTTTTGTTTTGTTTGTTGTACGATAAACAAAACGAGAGGGCATACTTTCATTCTTTTCTCATATATTTTAAAAGATGATTTTTTATGATATCAGGGAGTTGATTTTGTGAAAAAAGATACAGTATACACACATGAGCGGTTAAAAAAGGATATGAATCGTTTGGTGAAAGATTTCCCGGAAGTTGAGTGGGGAAGCATAGGAAAATCCGTGTGGGGTAAAGACCTTTTTTACATAAGACTGGGGAGAGGCGAAAATAAAATTTCGTTTAACGGTGCGCATCACGGAATGGAATGGATAACTGCGCAACTTTTAATGAAATTCGCCGCAGATTTTCTTGGGGCCGAAAAGAAAAATGTGGGCTTTGGCGGATTTTTGCCAAAAGCACTGGCGAAGAAAACGTCACTTTACATAGTTCCAATGGTAAACCCCGATGGAGTGCATCTGGTGGCGTCGGGCATTCCGCAGCATTTGAGCATGGAACTCAAAAATCAGCTGATAAAGTTCAACGGCTCGGAAAATTTTGGCAGATGGCAGGCAAATGCCCGTGGAGTTGACCTGAATCACAACTATGATGGAATGTGGGAAATGTCAAAGAAAATGGAAAAAGAATACGGCATATTTGGCCCCGGTCCCACTCGTTATTCGGGCGAGGTCCCTTTTTCTGAGCCGGAAAGCCGCGCTCTTGTGAGATTTACCCGTGAACACAATTTCAAAATGACGATAGCTTTTCACAGTCAGGGCAAGGTGATATACCACGGCTTTCAAAAGAAAGAACCGCCGATTTCCTTGAAAATCGCCAAGGCTTTTGAAAGAATTTCACCATATCGCATTGACCAGACAGAGGGGATTGCCTCATACGGCGGCTACAAGGATTGGTTTGTGAACGAATTCCGTCGTACAGGTTTTACCATTGAGGTGGGCGAAGGTCAAAACCCACTGCCTCTGTCACAATTCCCAACGATTTATCGGGAAACGCTGCCTGTTCTTTTGGGCGCTATGACGGTAGGGCTTTAAAATGCTTGCAAACAGCCAGGGTTTGTGATAGTATATATGAAAGAAATCATCCGAAAGGAAAAGACAAACCATGGAAGAAAAAACAGTAAAGATAATCGGCGCAGGACTGGCTGGCTGTGAAGCGGCGTGGCAGCTGGCAAAACGCGGGGTAAGCGTTCAGCTTTTTGAAATGAAACCAAAAAAAATGTCCCCCGCCCACAAAACTCCAGACTTTGCGGAGCTTGTGTGTAGCAACTCTCTGCGCGCCGACGGAATATACAATGCGGTAGGACTTTTGAAAGAAGAAATGCGAAAATTAGGCTCGCTCATTATGGAGTGCGCAGATGCCACCCGTGTCCCTGCGGGGGGAGCGCTTGCAGTTGACCGTGAGGGCTTTTCAAAAATGGTTACAGAAAAAATAAAGAGCTGTGAATTGATAGAGGTGGTATCTGAAGAAGTAACAGAAATCAACACCGATGAATATACTGTTATAGCGGCAGGCCCTTTGGCATCTGACGGAATTTCAGAATGCATAGCCAAGCTTACGGGTGGCGATGGACTGCACTTTTTTGATGCGGCGGCGCCCATTGTGGCGTACGACAGCATTGACATGACCAAAGCGTTCAAAGCGGCAAGATATGGCAAGGGCGGTGACGACTATATCAACTGCCCTATGAATAAGGAAGAATATATAGCCTTTCGAAATGCCCTTGTGACTGCTGAGTGTGCCGCTGTTCACGAGGGTGTTGAAAACCCAAAGGTGTTCGAGGGGTGTATGCCCATTGAGGTTATGGCATCTCGTGGTGAGGACACTATGCGGTTTGGACCGCTCAAGCCTGTGGGGTTGACAAGCCCCCATGACGGAAGCCATCCCTATGCGGTGGTGCAGCTCCGCCAGGACAATGCTGCAGCCAGTATGTATAACATAGTGGGTTTTCAGACTCACCTGAAATTCGGCGAGCAAAAACGGGTGTTTGGGATGATACCAGGACTTCAAAATGCGGAATTTGTCAGATATGGGGTTATGCACCGCAATACTTATATAAACTCTCCCCAGTGCCTGACCGATAATTACAATATGAAAGAATTGCCCAAAGTTTATTTTGCAGGGCAAATAACAGGGGTTGAGGGATATATAGAATCTGCTGCATCAGGTCTTTGGGCGGGAATATCGGCGGCGAGTGCTGTTCTTGGCAAGGAGACACCCAAGATTACATCAAAAACTGCCCTTGGAGCACTGGCAAATTATATATCAAACCCTGCGGTAGATGATTTTCAACCTATGAATGTGAACTTTGGTATATTTGAAGAGCTGGGAGTTCGCATAAAGGACAAAAAGGAAAAGGCTCAAAAATATGCAGAAAGAAGCTTTTTGGAGATAGAAACTCTTATCGGAATATGATTTTTTCTGAGTTTCTTCCTATATAATTATATAATAAATAAAAAAATATACCAAAAGGACAGAAAATTTTACCAAATTTTCCAAAAAGCCTTGACATATTGCTTTCTTGATAGTACAATATATGACATAAAGAGATAATTTTTTATCAATATATAGGTTTCACCGTACTTAGTTTGACAAAAGAGTTGAAAATGTATTACAAATATGTTACATTTTCAAATTCGTGTTGACATAGACGGTGTTTTGGTGATATAATCAACCTAAGTTAATGGGAGTGTTATGTTTTGATGCTCGCCCAAGGCTTCTCCTTGAGGAGAGGCTCCGCTGAAAGCGGTGGTGAGGTGTAAACACATACCCGTTGATATTCATTACTTTGTAAAAAAAATTAACAAATATATATTTTATTCAAGGAGGATTTGAGACTATGTTAAATCTCAAAAAAGTGATTGCTTTGGTTTGCGTATTTGCTCTCGCACTCACAACAGTTGCATTTGGTGCAACCTATGCTGATGTTCCTGAGGACAGCGCATATTACGAAGCAGTAGAAACATTGACAAAGTTGGGCATCGTTGAAGGCGATGACAACGGTTACAGACCTGAAGATGGCGTAACAAGAGCTGAAATGGCTGCTCTTATCGCTAGAATCCAGGGCTATGGCGAAACAGCTAAGGCTGCTGCAAACACAAACTTTACAGATGTTCCCAGCACACACTGGGCATCAGGTTTCATTGCAAATGCAGCTGGCATGGGCATCATCAACGGCTACGGCGACGGAAACTTCGGTCCTGAAGATCCGGTTCTCTATGAACAGGCTATCAAGATGGTAATGGCTACACTTGGCTACACACCTTTTGCTGAAAAGAACGGTGGTTACCCCACAGGTTACCTCGCAGCAGCTCAGAGATACAATGTAGCACTTGCAGTTGCTAACGCAGCAGTAGGTCAGGAAGCTAACCGTGGTACAGTTGCACAGATTCTTGCAAATGCTATCGACACACCTCTTATGATTCAGGCTGGTTGGAACACAAACGGCGAAGTTGAATACAAGATCGCTGAAGGTGAACTTGTTACAGAGTACATCTATGATGCTACAATGAACGGTGGCGCTGGTGGTTACTATCCTGCTACAACAACAAAGGGTTACAAAACTCTTATGAGCGAAAACCTTGGTTACGTTAAGATCAGAGGTATCCTCTACGCTAACGATTACACAAGCATTTATGGCTCAAAGACAATCGATACAAACGAACCTTCAAAGGTTTGGATCGCTGTAGTTGATGATTACGGCACAGAAAACAAGAAGTTTGCTCAGAAGGCTAACAACGAATATCTCGTTGGTGACCTTGATGCTGAAGGTCTCCTCGGCCGCAGCGTTATCGCTTACACAAAGGCTAATGCAAAAGACGAATTCGAACTTCTTTCAGTAGCTGTTGACACAAACAGAAACAAAGAACTCGTTATCGACCTTGACCAGTATGATGCTGGCGGTGTTGCTTCTGTTTCAGGCGGTGTTGTTACAGCAATTTCTGATGTTGCTTATTACAAAGAAGGCGCTAATGACACAACTGATATCAAAATTGAAGCAGGTGCTGTTCTTGTTGTAAATGGTGTTTACACAGCAATTACATCTTCAGTTGACATTGCTACAGAAGTTTCTGGTATCACAGCTTACGGTGGTACAATTAAATTTATTGACAACGACGAGTCAAATGGTTATGATGTAGTATTTGTTGACTACGCTGCAACAGGTGTTGTTGACGAAGTTGGAAAATCAAAAGTTACATTTAAGAACCTTGTTGCTGGTGCAATCAGCAGAGATTCAATCAAGTATGACCTTGAAGACGAAAGCAAAGTTCTCATTGTTAAGAAAGACGGCGAAGTAATTGACGTAGCTGACCTTGCTGAATGGGATATCGTTTCTATCTACGCTACAGGCTACAATGCAAACTACATCGTTATGGAAGTTATCGGTACACAGATTACAGGTACAGTTGCTTCTACAAAGAACTCTAACACATCTGCAACAGGTACTGCTTACAGAATTGATGGCACATGGTATGATGCAGCTGAAGGTCACTTCGACGCTGACAAGCTCGAAATCAACCTTGGCGGCACAATCTACATCGACGAATTTGGCAAGATTGCTGCATTCGTAGAAGATGGTGGCATTTCTAGCAGCGCTAAATACGGCTTCGTTCTTGGCGCATCTGCTAAGGCTGCTGAATTCGGCGGTTCTACACCTGACATCAAACTCCAGGTACTTACAGCTGATGGCGTAAAGATTATGCCTCTCAAGAACAACTTTAGACTTGAAGCTAATGGTGCTTCTGATGCTATCGTTGACCTCACAAACTGGACAGTAAGTGCAACAGGTGTTGTTTCAGGTGACAGTGGTTACTGGTCTACAATCAATGGTTACATTGGTGCAGTAGTTCGTTACGAAGCTAATGCTGACGGCGTTATCACAAAGCTTACAGAAGAAGGTCATGACGGCGTATCAAATGCTAAGTTCAATGTAAAGACACTTGGTGCTACAGATCTTGAATTTGACGCTGAAAACAACAAGTTCACTTTGACAACAGGTAGTGGTGCAAATGATGCTGGAAACACTGCTGGTGGTTATGTTGAAGCAGACACAATCGTATTTGTAGTTGACGCTACTCGTTCAGGTGGTTCTATCACAGGTTACGATGCAGATGATTGTGCAGTTGCAACACTTGCTGACCTCAACGACAAAGATACAGTTGACGTACTTGCTTCTTACATGGATGCAAAGGCTGACACAGTAAACATCATCGTTGTTGAAAAGGCTTCACTTGCAGTAAGCACAACAGCAAACATTGCAGTTGTTAAGGAAGTTAGTTCTGCAACTAACGATGCAGACGAAAGCATTCTTGAAATCACATACCTTGCAAACGGCGAAGAAGTAACAGCTAAGACAACAGCTGATGCTGCTACAGCTGCAGCTAGCTGGATTTCAGAAGGCGATATCGCTAAGATCAAGGTTGGTTCAAATGGTCTTATCTCAAGCGTAGCTGCTGTATATGACTTCGGTGCAGCTTATGAAGTTTCAGATGATAACCAGGATGGTGCTACTGCTGGTAACGGCGACGCTGACGATGTTTGGGTTGCTATCAGAGACAAGAACCTCGCAAGCGACAACGCTACAGTTCTTGCAACAGCAGTTCTCGCAGCTGGTACAAACGAAGTATTTGACGGCGGTGTTGTTACAGGCTACAACAAGAAGACTCAGGAAGCTACAATCAATGGTGGTTCCACATACAAGCTCTCAACAAAGGGTGCTAACGTTTACGTAATTGACGTAACAGGTAATAAAACAATCATCGAAGCTGGTTCATACGGTGACTTCGGTTACTTCGCAGCTCTCTATGATGGTACAAATGGTAACCTCTACAAAGCTAACAACAGCACAGCTATCCACAGCGGTATGACTGATGCAGTTGCTCAGACATATGCTGACCACGTATATGTAAGAACTTATGAAGATAAGGTTACAGACGTTGTTATCGTTAAGGGTAGCATCGACGACGCTGAATAATCATTGTTGATTAATTAAGCTTTAAATTAAAGAGACGACTTCGGTCGTCTCTTTTTTTGTGTCTTTTTATTTTTGCTTGCGGAACGGATGAGGGGGTATTTTCATAAACTGCAAATAATTGGTTGTTGCGAAAGTTTTTTAAGTGTGGTAAAATAAGTATAACAATTTAATTTTTGGGGGCCATGACTTTGGAACGAAAAAGCGGAGTACTTATGCATATTTCATCCCTTTGGGGGAATTATTCCTGCGGCTCATTTGGGAAAGCTGCAAGGGAGTTTGTGGATTTTTTGAGGGAGTGCGGGTTTTCATATTGGCAGGTGCTGCCCTTTTGCCCTGTTGATGATTTCAACTCGCCATATAAATCATATTCCACCTTTGCGGGAAATCCGTATTTCATTGACCTTGAAAATCTTTTTGAAAAGGACTTGATAACAAAGGAAGAGATTGATACTGCAAAACAAACCACACCATATCTTTGTGAATTTGAAAGGCTTCGGGAGGAACGAATCTTTTTGCTTATGACAGCATCAAAACGGGTGAATGACAGATGCGAGATTGAAGAGTTTATTTCAAAGAAACCTTACATAGAAAACTTTTGCAAGTTTATGGCACTGAAAACCGCCAATGACCAAAAGGCGTGGCAAGAATGGACGCTATCTGATATTGACAAAGATATACTTTTTGGATGGAAATTTATTCAGTATGAATTTTTTGAAGAGTGGAAAGAGATAAAAAAATATGCCAATGAAAAAGGCGTTGAGCTTATTGGTGATATGCCCATTTATGTATCACCCGACAGTTCGGATGTGTATTTCGACCGTGATTTATTCTTGCTTGACGAAAATGGATATCCCACATCGGTGGCGGGAGTTCCCCCTGACTATTTCACGGCGGATGGTCAGCTCTGGGGCAATCCCTTATACAACTGGGAAAAAATGAAAGAGACGGGATACAAGTGGTGGTGTGACCGCGTGAAATCGGCGCTTGAGCTTTTTGACGGGCTTCGGATTGACCACTTTCGTGCATTTGAGTCTTTTTGGGAGGTTCCCGCCAGTGAAACCACTGCGAAAAACGGACATTGGGTGAAAGGCCCTGGCATGGATGTCCTGAGCAAAATTTCTGAGGTTGCAGGTGAAAAGCTTATAATTGCAGAGGATTTGGGTGACATAACCGAGGCAGTTGTGGCCTTGGTTGAGGAAAGTGGTTTCCCTGGTATGAGAGTTTTCCAGTTTGGGTTTTTTGGAGGAGAATCAACCCACAAGCCTCATAATTACAAGGAAAACTGTATTGCATACAGCGGAACTCATGACAACAACACGCTCCTTGGGTACCTTTGGGAGCTTGACGACAAAAACCGCCGTGAGATGCTTGAATATTGCGGTTACTTATCAGAGGATTGGGGCAATGGCCTTTCCTCTATGCTTCGCACAATCTGGGGAAGCAGCGCAGGGACGGTGATTTTTCCCATTCAGGACATTTTGGGTTACGGCGCAGATACTCGGCTCAATTTCCCAGGACGTGCTGAAAACAACTGGCGTTATCGCGTCACCAAAGAGCAGATTGACGGCATTGATAAAAAACGGTTCAGGCGCCTTAATGAACTTTATAACAGAATATAGAGGGCTTCCCCGAAAGGGGAAGCTTTTTGTTTGGCTTTTTTGCTTAAAACAAAATGAATACAAATGCAAAAAATACAGATAATAACTGAAACAGAAAAATAAGGAGAGATTTTTATGGATTATACAAAGCAGGAATACTTAGATTATGTGCAGAAAAAGTCGCCAGGCAGCAAGCTTTTTCGCAATATGTTGGTTGCATTTGTGGTTGGCGGGCTCATTTGCGTTGTGGGTCAGGCCTTTGGCGAAATTTATAAATCGGTGTTTGGATTAAATGAAGAAAGCGTAAAGACGGCGGTTCCCATCACTATGGTGTTTTTGGGGGCGCTTTTTACGGGACTTAATCTTTATCACAAGCTTGCAAAGTATGCAGGTGCCGGAACCCTTGTGCCCATTACTGGCTTTGCCAATGCGGTGGTATCCCCTGCCATTGAGTTCAAGCGTGAGGGGTATGTTCTGGGTGTTGCGGCTAAGATGTTTACCATTGCGGGACCTGTTTTGGTTTATGGAATAAATGCTTCAATCATTCTGGGACTTATTTATTATGTGTTTGGTTTTGGGAAATAGGGAGGTGCCTTTATGGAAAAACGGCTTGGAAAACAAACGGTGGAATTTTCAAAAGCAGTGAGTATTTTGTCAACAGCCGCAGTGGCAGGACAAAAAGAGGCGGAGGGACCCTTAGCTTCGCATTTTGATATTATTATGGAAAACGCCGAGTGGGGTGAGGATACCTGGGAAAAGGCAGAAAGCAAGATGCAAAAGTCGGCTGTGGGGCGAGCTCTTGAAAAGGCGAAGGTCGACGCCAAGGACATAAAATATATTTTTGCAGGGGACCTCTTAAATCAGTGCATTGGCTCAACTTTTGGACTTATGGCGTTTGACATTCCTCTTTTGGGGGTGTATGGGGCGTGTTCCACCATGGCAGAGACCATGGGGCTTGCGGCTATGAGCATTGATGGTGGATATGCAGATCTTTCTGTTGCGGTGACATCCAGTCATTTTTGCACCGCTGAGCGTCAGTACAGAAACCCGCTTGAATACGGCGGACAGAGAACACCTACGGCGCAGTGGACAGTTACCGGCTCGGGGGCGGTGGTGCTTTCTGAAAAGGGAAATGGACCGTATATAACCCATTTTACGTCAGGGAAAGTTGTGGATCTAGGCGTTAAGGATGCCAACAATATGGGGGCGGCAATGGCTCCTGCGGCGGCAGATACCCTGGCGGCGCATTTTGAGGACACGGGTCGAAGCCCTAATTTTTATGACCTCATAGTGTCCGGAGATTTGGGAACTGTGGGGAAGTCGATCATTGTGGATTTAATGTGCGAAAAGGGTTTTGAAATCGGGGAAAACTATGATGATTGCGGCTGTATGATTTTTGATATCAAAAATCAGGATATGCACGCAGGTGGCTCGGGATGTGGTTGTGGAGCGATTACTCTTTGTGGGTATATCATGGATATGTTTCGGGCGGGAAAAATCAAAAACATACTGTTTATGGGCACTGGGGCGCTTCTCAGCCCTACATCCACGCTTCAGGGTGAGTCAATACCAGCGGTTGCTCATGCGGTGGCAATTTCTGCAGAAAGGGAGTAGAAAATGGAGATTTTTATGAGGTTTTTTAACGCGTTCTGGGTGGGCGGTGCTTTTTGTGCGGTGGCGCAAATCTTAATTGATAAGACAAAACTGACACCGGCGCGGATTTTGGTGGCGTTTGTGGTGGCAGGTGTGATTTTGAGCGGACTTGGACTTTATGACAAGATAATTGAAATAGGCGGCGCAGGTGCTACTGTGCCCATTATTGGCTTTGGAAACACTTTGGCGAAAGGTGTTTTTAAAGGAATCTCCGAAAGGGGATTCCTTGGAGTATTTACTGGTGGAGTTACCGGGGCAGCAGGGGGGATTGCGGCGTCGGTTTTCTTTGGATTTCTGGCGGCGATTGTATTTAACCCCAAACAGAAATAAAGGCTGAAATTTCAAGATTTATCACAAAAAACCTATTGCAAAAACACTCCGAAAATAGTATAATGAAATATATATGCTAAAATTGAGGGGAGTGTTTTTTGTTTGGCAGAACTGACAAATATTGAAATTGAAAAACAGCGTGAATATATACAAAAAATGCGACTTGTCAATGAAGTGCGCAAGACTGCTCCCAAGGCTTTTGTGGAGACTTATGGCTGTGCCCAGAATGAAAACGATTCCGAGCGAATCTCTGGGATGCTTTTTGATATGGGATATGAGTTTTGCGATGATGTGAAAGATGCTGATTTAGTGATTTACAATACCTGTGCTGTTCGTGAAAATGCGGAGCTTCGGGTGTTTGGAAACTTGGGGGCACTGAAACATCTAAAGGCAAAAAAACCGTCGCTTATTATTGGCGTGTGCGGGTGTATGGTTCAACAAGGGCATATTGCAGAGCAGATAAAGAAGAAATATAAGCACGTGGATATGGTTTTTGGTACTCATGCTCTTGTTAAGTTGCCTCAGCTTTTGTGGGAGGCAATGGAAAACGGAAGAGCTTTTGACGTGCAGAATAGTGACGGTGAAATTTTTGAGGGGATAACCACAAAACGTGAAAAGCTGCCCCTTGCGAAAATCCCGATTATGTATGGCTGTAACAATTTTTGCACCTATTGTATAGTTCCTTATGTCAGGGGCCGTGAACGCAGCAGAACTATGGAGAGCGTGTTGAAAGAAGTGCGCGAGGTAGCAGAACTTGGATATAAAGAAGTTATGCTTCTTGGACAGAATGTGAATTCCTATGGCAAAGACCTTGATTGTGGTACAAGCTTTGCAAAGCTACTTACAGAGGTTTGCAAAGTTGACGGGATAGAAAGGGTTAGGTTTATGACCTCTCACCCAAAGGACATATCGGACGAGCTTATCGAAGTGATGGCGGAGAACGATAAGATATGCAAGCAGCTGCATCTTCCGGTGCAGTGTGGCTCTGACAGAATTCTTAAAAAAATGAATCGCAGCTATACCAGAGAAAAATATCTGGATATTGTAAAAAAAGTCCGTGAAAAGATGCCTGATATTGTTCTTACCACAGATATTATTGTGGGATTTCCCGGTGAAACCAATGAGGATTTTGAAGAGACAATGTCCATCTTACGTGAAGTTGAATATGATATGATTTTTTCGTTTATTTATTCAAAACGAAAGGGTACTCCTGCGGCTGAGATGGAGGACTGTCTTTCACCCGAAGAAAAGCACAGGAATTTTGAAAGAATGGTGGAATTCCAGAATGTGATTTCCAAAAAGAAGAACGATGCCTACCTTGGAAAATACGAAAAAGTGCTTGTTGAGGGCCCCAGCAAAAACAATCCCGAGTTCTTGAGCGGAAGAACCGATGGTGGAAAAATTGTGAACTTCCAAGGGAAAGATACCTTGGTAGGAGAAATAGTAACTGTGAAAATTACAGAGGTAAAAACCTGGTCGCTGATTGGCGAAATTGTTGATTAAAAGGGAGGATTTTAAAAATGAAAAATAAGATTATTGAGAAGGCTCAGGAACTGGGCACTATGATTGCAGAAAGCGAAGAAAGCATGAGAGTGACAAAGGCGGCGGATGCTATGAATGCAGATGATGAGGCGGTGGCACTTCTTAAGGCTTACAATGACAACAGAAAAGCTGCAACAGAAAAGCTTCGTGGAACTGACCCCACAAAAGAAGAGCTTGAAGAATATAAGAATTATGTTCAGGCAGAATTTGAAAAGATTGTGAAAAACAATCTTATTGCAGAATACCTTGAGGCAGACAGAGAGTTTGAAATGATGGTAAATCAGGTTAACGCTGTGCTCACATATTTTATCACCGGTCAGGAAAATGCAAGCGGTGAGGGGGGCTGCAGCGGAAACTGTGCAGGATGCTCAAGCTGTCACTAAATTTGGATGAAGCTTTGCTTTTTTGCAAAGGAGGGGGACTTAATATGGCTGAATTTACGCCTATGATGCGTCAGTATTTTGAAATTAAAAATCAATACAAAGATAGCATTTTGATGTACCGTCTTGGTGATTTTTATGAGATGTTTTTTGAGGATGCCAAGATTGCGTCAAGAGTTCTTGAAATTACGCTGACAGGCAGAGATTGCGGTCAGGAGGAACGGGCGCCCATGTGTGGCGTGCCTTTTCATGCGGTTGACAGCTACATAGCAAAGCTTGTGGAAAACGGCTATACCGTTGCCATTTGCGAACAGACCGAGGTCCCCGCACAAACAAAAGGAATTGTAAAGCGTGAGGTCGTTAGAGTGGTCAGCGCCGGAACGATTATGGATGCTGAAGCTCTGGACGATACAAAAAATAACTATCTTGCATCTGTTTTTATGGAGAATGAAGGTGCTGGTATTGCATTTGTTGATATTTCTACCGGCGAAATTTCGGTGAATGAATTTGTGGGTACTGATCTTGAAATTCAGCTTCTTAATGAAATAAGCAGATTCAATCCGTCCGAGGTGGTGTTTTCATCGAGCGCATTTGAAAAAAAGATGCTTGTTGATATGGTGGCAGACAGATTCGGATGTATCACGAGAAGCTATTTTGACCAGTGCTTTGAAAAAGAAAATGCCGAAAAAACTGTCAGAGAAAAGTTCGGCGAGATGGACGGCGTGCTTGTTGAAAAAGGCTATGCAGTGCGCTGCCTTGGGGCCTTGATTGAATTTTTGGCAGATACCCAAAAGACAGAGCTTTCAAATCTTCGTGAGGTTACGGTGGTCGAAAGTCAGGAGTATATGGCCATTGACCTTTACAGCATAAGGAACTTAGAGCTTCTTGAAACTATGCGCGACAAAAAGACAAAGGGAAGTCTTTTTGCGGTTCTCAATAAGACGAAGACTTCTATGGGCAGCCGACTTATGAGAAAATGGATAACTATGCCCCTGGCAAACTGTGGGAAAATTCAAAATCGTCACAAGGCGGTTGATGAACTGCTGAGGAATCCTATTGCAAGACAGGAAATAGTGGATGCCCTCAAAGAAATTCAAGATATCGAAAGATTGGTGTCAAGGATTACATACAAAACAGCAAAATGCAAAGATTTGCTGGCACTTGCGCAGTCGTTTTCTTCTCTTCCAAGGATAAAAGAAATCCTTGGTGGATTTGACGCCGGGGTTTTGAAGAGACTTGAAAGTCAGCTGGATGAACTTTCTGATGTAAAAAAAATCATTGAGGATTCAATAAATCCTGACCCGCCAATTACGCTCAGAGAGGGTAATCTTATTCGTGACGGATTCAGCCGTGATGTTGATGAGAGGCGTGAGGTAATTAAGAACGGCGTTAAGTGGATAAACGATTTCGCTGAGGAAGAAAAAGAAAAAACCGGAATCCGCAACATCAAGGTGGGTTACAATCGGGTTTTTGGATACTACCTTGAAATAAGCAAGCAAAGTGCCAATGAAGTGCCTGACTATTTCGTGAGAAAGCAGACCCTTTCAAACGGTGAAAGATACATAACTCCCCAGATAAAAGAAATCGAAGAAAAAATCGTGGAGGCAGAAAGCGAAATTGTGTCGCTGGAATATGATATTTTCTGTAAAGTCCGTGACCTTGTGGGAGACCAGATAGCGAGAATTCAGCTTACTGCTCACGCAATAGCGAACCTTGATGTTCTGTGTTCATTGGCGTATGTAGCTGAAAAGAACAGGTATGTTATGCCCCAGATGAATATGGAGGATGAAATTGTTATCAAGGACGGGCGGCATCCTGTTATTGAAAATATAACCAGTATGTTTATACCAAACGACACTGAGCTTGACGGAAAGGGAAGACAGCTTGCAATAATAACAGGTCCCAATATGGCGGGAAAGTCCACGTATATGAGGCAAACTGCACTGATTGTGCTTATGGCACAAATGGGGTCTTTTGTGCCGGCATCATCTGCGAAAATCGGTGTTGTGGACAAGATATTTACCCGAGTGGGAGCATCTGATGACCTGTCGGCTGGACAGAGCACCTTTATGGTGGAAATGAATGAGGTGGCATATATTCTTGATAACGCCACGAAAAAGAGCTTGGTTATTCTTGATGAAATAGGCAGAGGAACAAGCACATATGACGGACTCAGCATTGCCTGGGCGGTGGTTGAGTATATGGCAAACAAGAATAAATGCGGAGCAAAGACTCTCTTTGCCACACATTATCACGAACTCACCGAGCTTGAAAGCCAGATTGATGGGGTAAAAAATTATTGCATTGCGGTGAAAAAGCACGGCGATGATATTACTTTTTTGAGAAAAATTATCCGTGGCGGTGCAGACGGAAGTTACGGAATTGAGGTTGCGGCACTTGCGGGAGTTAAAAAGGACGTTACAAAACGTGCCAAGGAGATTCTCAAAGCTCTCGAAATCCGTGACGGAAACGAAAAATGTGAAATTTCTGTCCCCAAGGCAACAAAGAAAACAAGCAAAGATGAAGATTTTGAACAGCTGAGTTTTGTCGGTTTTGAAGAAAATGAAATTGTAGCAGAGATAAGAGCACTCAGCCTTGACACAATGTCGCCTATGGAGGCGCTTACAAAGCTTTATGCCCTCAAGGCGAAAGCAGAAAATATATAAAGGACAGGAGAATGAAACGTGGCGCAGATAAAAATTTTGCCTCAGAGCATTGCAGATAAAATTGCGGCGGGAGAAGTGGCTGAACGTCCATCAGCTGTGGTTAAAGAGCTTGTGGAAAATTCAATAGATGCGGGTGCAACACAGATAACTGTTGAAATAAAAAACGGTGGCATTTCCTATATTTCTGTGGAAGACAACGGCTGCGGAATTCCTTTTGATGAGGCGGAGTTTGCTTTTGTGCGCCACGCCACAAGCAAGCTTCAGGAAATTGATGATTTGTTCCGCATACAGACTATGGGTTTTCGCGGTGAAGCATTGGCGAGTATCTGTGCCGTATCGGACGTTGAGGTTGTTACCAAAGAAAAGAGTGCTGACATAGGTGCAAGGCTTGTTCTTCGGCATGGCGAGGTAGTATCAAAAGAAGAAATTGCCTGCAACAGCGGAACAGTTATGCTTGTTGAAAATCTTTTCGCATCGGTTCCTGCAAGGATGAAGTTTCTCAAAAAAGACGCGACAGAAGCGGGATATGTTACCGATGTTTTAAGCCGTATTGCATTGTCAAAACCAAATATTTCATTCAGATATATCTCTGACGGAAAAGAGGTTTTTTCTACTGCAGGTGATGGAAGTCTTAAAAATGCCATACTCAATATTTATGGCATAGACCATGCAAAAGGTGTTATTGAGGTTGACCACACCGAGCATGGAGTTAAGGTTTCGGGGGTAATAGGAAAGGCGGAACTTTCAAGAGGGAACAGAAGCAAACAAACACTTTTTGTAAATGGCCGTTATATAAAAAATCACGTGGTTTCAAAAATTGTTGAAGAGGCTTATCGGAATGAGCTTATGACGGGCAGATTCCCGTTCTTTGTTCTTGATATTGGGCTTTCTCCAGAATTGGTTGATGTAAATGTTCATCCTGCAAAAACCGAAATCAAGTTCGCTAATGAAAAAGAGGTTTATGATATTACATATCATGCTGTGAAGAATGCTCTTTATAAGAAGTCTTCGGAAAGTTTTGAAGCTGTAAAGGCAGAAGAAAAGGCCTCTTTTGGTTTTGGAGTAAATGGTGTATTACGCCCGCCGAAAAAAGAGGTTGTTGACACTGCAGTTGTCAAGGAGTTCTTGAATAACACAGCTTCAGCGGGCTCTTCATATTATAGTTTTCAGGAACCAAAGAGAAACGAAATTTTTGATACAAAGACAGAAAAAAGATTTGAAGAGATAAGAGAGACGGCATTTAAAGAAGAACCATTGGTTATGGCTTACAATGAGGCTGTGCCTGAAATAGAGAAAGAGCCGACGCTCTTTGAAGACGAAGTGAAAAACACGGCTTATTGGAAAATTTGCGGCCAGGTTTTTGACACATATGTAATAGCCCAAAAAAATGACAGTATGTTTTTGATAGACCAACACGCAGCCCATGAGCGAAAGAGGTTTGAAATACTTAAAAGTGATTATGAGCAGCGGGGCGTTTCTGGGCAGATGTTGCTTGTCCCCATTGTTATGGATGCCGACAGTCTTGAAATGGGAGTAGTGCGTGACAAGGGCGAAATCCTTGAAAAAATGGGGTTTGGGATAGAGGAGTTTGGGAAAAATTCCCTTATTATACGCCAGACGCCATTTGTGGCTGATGACGATGATATAAAGGCTTTGGCTCTTGAGGTTATTGAAATATTAGGTGAGGCAAGGCCATCAGGAATTCTTAGATTTGAGGAGAGAATTCTCGATACAATATCGTGCAAATATGCCATAAAAGCCAACAAAAAGCTAAGCGTGCTTGAGATGGAGACGCTGATCAAAGATGTTGAGGCGCTTGAAAAAAGGGGCATAACTACCTGCCCTCATGGAAGACCAATAAAAGTTGAATTTACCAAACGTGAAATAGAAAAAATGTTTAAGAGAATTGTTTAGGAGGGTCTATGCTGAAAAAGGTTATTGCGGTTTGCGGGCCCACTGCATCGGGGAAGACGGCACTGGCAATTGAAATTGCGAAGAAGTTTGATGGTGAAATAGTGTCCTGTGACTCTATGCAGATTTATAAATATATGGATATAGGTACGGCAAAGGCTACTGAAAGTGAACAAAAGGAAATAAAGCACCATATGATTGATTTCCTTGAACCAAAGCTTAAATACAGCGTAGCTGATTTTGTGGTGAGGGCAAGGGAGTGCATTGATGACGTAATAAGCCGTGGCAAAGTTCCCGTTTTGGCAGGGGGAACGGGTCTTTATCTTGACAGCATCTTAAACAACATTGCCTTTGATGATTTTGGCAGTGACCCAAAGTTCAGGGAGAAGATGGAACTTTTAGCCCAAAAAGAGGGGGGTGACGCGGTGCACAAGCTTCTTAGTGAAAAGGACAGCGTGGCGGCACAGAAAATTCATCCCAATAATCTAAGGCGGGTTATACGTGCTCTTGAGGTGTGCCACCTTACCAACAAGACTTTTACAGAGGTAAATGATGAGTCAAGACGTGAGGCGGTTTATGATGCACTGATTTTTGCTATTGATACAGATAGAGAGGTACTTTACAGACGCATAAATGACAGAGTAGACCGTATGATGAAAGAGGGCCTTGTGGATGAAGTCAAAAGACTTTGTGAGATGGGGGTTGACCGAAGCACCACCGCTATGCAGGCAATAGGATATAAGGAAGTTCTTGAATACCTCAAGGGAAATTTGAACATTGATGAAACAGTGGAACTTATAAAACAGGAAAGCAGACGTTATGCAAAAAGGCAGCTGACATGGTTTCGGCGAAATGAAAAAATCAACTGGGTTAAGCTCAACGAGAGTGACGGAATGAAGAATATTTTTAAAATGTGTAGTCAGTTTTTGTATTAAAAATCAAAGCAGAGGTTTTGAAAATGAGAGAAACAAGAGAAGAAAAAAGAAAAAAGAAAAAAGGCAAAAAAAGCTTTGTTGCTTTTTTGATATTTGCCTTTGCTTTGAGTATATTCATAAACGTTGCCTTGAGTTATGGCGGAAGAATTGAGACGATGCTGGTAAGAACAGGGACTGAAGAAGAGATTATCAAGGCAAAAGGATATATTTTCAAAGACCAGACAGTGATAGTTTCTCCTGCAGCGGGATATGTTTATTGTGAAGTGGGCGAAGAACAGCGTGTAAAAATTGGCGAAACGGTTATGCACATACACAAAAATCAAATGGACACATCAGCGGGCAGTGAGCTCAAGGTAATTGAAGAAAAAATACAAAAGCTGTCATCAAATAAAATAAAGGACGATGTGTTCAGCAATGATGCGGCAAAGATTGAACAGGAAATTTTGCTCGCGCTTAAAGATGTTCCTTTTCTCGGTTTTAAAAACAATATAAGGAAAGTTTCTGAAATAAAAGAAAATGTGAATTCTCTTATTGAGGGAAGAAGAATAATTAAAGGAGAGACTGAGCCAAAAGACAGCATAAAAGAGCTTGAAGAATTGTTGGCAAGGAAAGCAGAACTTGAAAAGGATTACAACATTGAAAGGACAGCAGTTTATGCACCAAGAGCCGGAGCGTTTACGTCGAGGACAGACGGGATGGAAGAACTCCTTAGTACAAAAAAGCTTGGTGAAATTTCTGTTGATTACATCAAGGAGCTGGATAAAAAATTCGAAAAACCTATGACGCTTACAAAGGTGAAAGAAAGTGACACGGTGGGTAAAATCGTAGACAATTTCAGCTGGAGCGTGGCGGCAACTGTTTCTTTGGAGCAAGTTGAAGATGTGAGAGTGGGCGACAGGATTGAGTTTAGGTTACTTGACATTGGACAGGACGTCATTTCTGGAACTGTAACACAAATAAATCAGGAAGAAAAAGGAAAGGCGGTTTTGGTTGTAAAGTCAAACCGTTATGTGAGCAATATATATTCTGCATCAAGGTCTGAGATTGAATTTATAAAGCATCATTATGAGGGATTCAAAATCCCCTCTGAGAGCATAAGAATAGTTGACGGAAAAACAGGCGTTTATATTATAAAAAATGATAAGGCGAGATTTGTTCCGGTGGATATTTTATACAATAGCAAAGAATGGGTCATTGTGGCGGAAACTTTAAGCTCAGGGGATACCACAGTGAAACTCTATGATGAGCTGATTGTAAATGGAAAAGAACTTTATAATAACAAGGTTGTGAGATAATGTCATACATTGAAAAAAATCTTTTGGAAGTAAACAAAAAAATTGATGAGGCGGCAAAGACTGCAGGCAGAAATACGGACGAGATAAAGCTGATTGCGGTGACAAAAACCTATGGGGCTGATCTCATAAACGAGGCTATTGACTGTGGGGTTACTGACATAGGCGAAAACCGTGTTCAGGAAATAATGGAAAAATACGACAAAGTGAAGCCTGTAAGGTGGCATCTTATCGGGCATTTGCAAAAGAATAAGGTAAAGTATATAATAGACAAGGTGGAGCTTATTCATTCTGTTGATAGTGTTGAGCTTGCTGCTGAGATTGACAAAAAGGCGAAAAAAATTGACAAGGTCCAGAAAATTCTTCTGGAGGTCAATGTCTCGGGCGAAGAATCAAAATTTGGGATAGAGCCAACGAATTGCATTGACATTTGTCGTGAAATCAGCCTGTTTGAAAATGTTAAAATTATGGGGCTCATGACGGTTGCACCTTTTACTGATGATGAAGAGCTTCTGTTGGATGTGTTCTCGGGACTTAAAGGTTTGGCTGAAAGAATAAGCCAAGAAAACATCAAAAACGTGTCTATGGAGGAGCTTTCCATGGGTATGACCAACGATTTCCCTCTTGCAATTGAAAAGGGTGCAACAATGGTCAGAGTTGGAACAGGAATTTTCGGAAAAAGAGACTATACAAAATAAAAAAAGTGTGATATAATGTATTAGTAAAAAAATGTGACAGACAAGTTGGGCCTAGAATTATATGAAAACTTTATAAATATCCGGGAGGAAATATTATGAGTATTGTAAACAAAATGTTGAATCTTATTGGGTTTGAGACACAGGATGAGTATGAAGAAGAGCTTATCGGCAACAGCGAATTTTCAAATAGTCAGCTTTTTGAGGAGGAAGAACCCGAGACTTTTGATGGTGGGAAGCGTAACAAGGTTGTAAAAATACATACAACCGCACAGCTTAAGCTTGTGGTTATGAGTCCTGAAAGTTTTGAAGATGCAAGGGATATTGCGAATCACCTCAAAAATAAAAAGCCGGTTGTTATCAACCTTGAGTCTGTTGACCGCAGTATCTCACAGAAAATCGTGGATTTCTTAAGCGGTGCAGTTTATGCTCTTGACGGAAACATCCAGAAGGTTTCAAACGGAATCTTTTTGATTGCTCCTTATAATGTAGGCATTATGGGCGATTTCAAGGATGAACTCAGAAGCAAAGGTATCTTTCCCTGGAACAATAACTAATGGATAATAAGCTTGAGGAAAAGCTGTTGATTGCAAAGGCACAGGATACTGCTTTTTTGTGCGAAAAGCAAAATTGTATCAAGGCTACGGGGTTTCTCACCCCTTCGGAACGGGAAATTGTCAGGAAGAATATCCCTAAAAATGCTGTGAATACGTGCTTTTGTGGTGGTTATGAGGATGCAGAACGGACAATGTTTGTGGCTCTTCCCGACTATCTTGAAGAAACGGATGCACTGGACCTAATCTCCGCAATAGAAATTTCAGGAAGAGATGTGGGAAGACTTAGACACCCCGACTTTTTGGGGAGCCTTTTGGGGCTTGGCATCAAGCGTGAAAAGATTGGTGACATAATTGTTCTGGAAGATAAATGCCTTGTGTTTGTTGCAGAAAACATAGGTGCGTATATCGTGGAAAACCTCACCAAAGTGGGCTCTTGCGGCGTGACGGCAAAGGCCGTAGAGCGTGAAAAGGTTGAGATTCCGCCGCGAAAAGTTGAAACCATGTATTATACGGTTTCAGCACTTCGTCTTGACAGTGTGGTGGCCGCTGCTGCGAAAACTTCAAGGTCGGTTGCTGCCACTTATATTGCTGAAGGACGGGTGTTTGTGAATTGGATACAGACAGAAAATGTCTCACTGAAGATGAAGCCCGGAGACATTTTTTCAGTGAGAGGACAAGGTCGATTTCGGCTTTTTGAGGAAATTCGGGAAACGAAAAAAGGCAGAATCGGAATACAAATAGAAAAATTTATATAAAGCAAATTTTGGGTTATTCCCATTGTTTTTAAAGAATGTCACGTTTTGTGGCAGAATGGAGGAAAGTTTTATGTTGACACCACTCGAAATTGAAAACAGAAAATTTAAAAGGGAATTCAGGGGTTACAGCATGACTGAGGTTGAGGAGTTTATGAATGTAATCGCTGAGAATTATGAGCTTATTTACAAGGAAAACCTCGCAAACAAGGACAAAATAAACATGTTGTCCAATGCGATTTCTCAGTATAAGTCCATGGAAGAAACTCTTCAGAGCGCAATTTTGGTTGCTCAGAGTGCTGGTGACGAGGTTGTTCAAAATGCAAGAAAGAGTGCAGAAAATATCATAAAAGATGCTGAAAACAAAGCGTCACAGCTTTTGTCTGATGCAAGCCGTGAGGTTACCCGCATCAGTTATGAATATGAAGAGATGCGTCGCAACGTGGAAATTTTCAGGACAAGAGTTATTTCGCTTCTCACTTCTCAAATGGATATTGTTAAGGAATTCAGCATGCCCGAAAAAACTGCAAAGTCGGTTGAGAACAAAGAGATTCCACACATTGAGCTTGATACCAAGGTTGAAGCTAAAACTGACGGCGTTATGTCTGCTATCCAGAGGCTTGAACAGGTTACAATGGAGCTTCCAAAAATCGTTGTGAATGAAAAGGGTGAATATGTCACAGCGGAAGAGGCTAAGGCGGAAGAAAAAGAGGACGAAGAATAACAGTATAGAACTTTAAATTTCATTTACATAAATTTTAAAGGTGAGAGATATGGTATATTTTTTAGTAGGGTTTGCAATTTTGGTTGTGGACGTCCTGACAAAAATATTGGCAAAAACGCATCTTTCAGGACTTGGGTCAATTGCTTTGATTGAGGGCGTGTTCCATCTCACTTATGTTGAAAACCAAGGAGCAGCCTTCGGAATTATGCAGGGAAGAGGGCTGCTTTTTGTTGCGGTGGCGGTGGTTTTTGTGGTCGCGGTGCTTTGTATTTCTGTCAGGGTAAAAAACAAGCCGCCTATTTTAAATTTGGGGATTTCCTTTATGACTGTGGGAGCACTTGGAAATGTGATAGACCGTCTTGTGTATGGATATGTGGTGGACTTTTTTGATTTTTGTCTTATAAACTTTCCGGTGTTTAATGTGGCGGATATTTTTGTTTGCCTTGGCGCAGGTGCTTTGGCGGTGTTTTTTGTGTTTTTTGAAGAAAAGTGGCGGGAGGAAAATAAAAGTGTATGAAATATTGATTGAGCCTTTTGCTGTGGGAAAAAGACTGGATTCGTTTTTAGCCGACAGCGATTTGGGGCTTACCCGTTCACGAATACAAAAGCTTATTGAAGACGGGTTTATATTGGTTGGACAAAAGTTGGTAAAGTCAAACTATAAGCTGAAAGAGAGAGATATTGTTGCCATAGAAATTCCTGAGCCAAAAGAAACACAGATAGAGGCAGAAGAAATCCCGATTGATGTGGTATATGAAGACTCGTGTATGCTTGTTGTGAACAAGCCTCAGGGAATGGTTGTACACCCTGCTGCCGGTAATTATAATGGGACTCTTGTGAATGCTCTTATGGCTCATTGCGGTAATAATCTTTCGGGGATTAACGGTGAAGTCCGCCCGGGAATACTGCATAGAATTGACAAGGATACCAGCGGACTTTTGATGGTGGCAAAAAATGATACGGCACATCTTGGGCTATCAAGGCAGATAAAGGAGCACAGTCTGACGCGTGAATATCTGGCACTGGTGCACGGCATAATAAAAGAAGATGAAGGGACCATTGATGCACCCATTGGCAGAGACGAAAAAGACCGAAAAAAAATGACTATTACACAGAAAAATTCAAAGAATGCGGTTACGCATTTCTTTGTATTGGAAAGGTTTGAAAAATATACATTTGTAAGATGCAGGCTTGAAACAGGAAGAACACATCAAATAAGAGTTCATATGTCAAAACGGGGAAATCCCATTGTAGGGGATGAGGTTTACGGCAGAAAGAAAGAGGAGTTTAAGCTAAACGGGCAGCTGCTACATGCACATCTGATTGGATTTTTGCACCCTGAAACAAATGAGTATATGGAGTTCTCAAAGGAGATTCCAGAATATTTTGAAGAGGTTTTGGTGAAACTGAGGGGGAGAATGAATTGAATGTACACGATAAGCATCGTGAGAGGCTTGACAAAAAGGTAATGGAACATGGGCTTGAACTTCTTGAGCCCCATGAACAGTTGGAGTACCTTTTGTATGCTGTGATACCCCGCGGTGATACCAATAAATTGGCACATAATATTCTGGAGAGATTTAAAACTATAAGCGGAGCCATTAACGCAAGTGTGGATGAGCTTTTGACTGTTGAAGGAGTTGGCCGCAGTACGGCAAGATTTCTGACATCACTGCCGGAACTTTTGGGAATTGTTGAAAGAAGCATACTGACTGATAAACCATTAAAGCTTGATGGATATGAGAAACTTGCAAATTTTGTAAAAACGTTTTTCTATGGAAAGCTTACTGAGTCAGCATATATGCTCAGCATGAATTCATCATTCAGGTTACTTTCAATTACCCGGATATCCGAGGGAGTTCAGGGGGAAACGGCTGTTTATGTTCCAAAAGTTGTGAGGCAGGCACTTAATGACAGAGCGAGTACGGTGGTTATTGTGCACAATCATCCGTGCGGATTGGTAAATCCGTCGGTAGCGGATATGGAATTGTCAAAAAAATTGCAGAAATGCTTTGAAATGGTAGATATTGATTTTTTTGATAGCCTGATTGTGTCGGGCAATGATGTTTACAGTATAACCCTCGAAACTACTATTGGCAAAAAAGGGAAAGTGGAGACAAAGAGGAGAAACAAAGATGGAGTTTAAAATTGTCTCAAAGTATAAACCTTCGGGTGACCAGCCACAGGCAATTTCTGCCCTTGCCCAAGGGGTTATAAGTGGTGATAAATTCCAGACGCTGATGGGCGTAACCGGTTCGGGAAAAACTTTTACTATGGCAAATGTTATTGAAAAGGTGCAAAAGCCCACGTTAGTGCTTGCGCATAACAAAACGCTGGCAGCACAGTTGTGTAGCGAATTCAAGGAACTTTTTCCTGATAATGCGGTGGAATACTTTGTTTCTTATTATGACTATTATCAGCCGGAGGCGTATATCCCAAGCTCTGATACATATATCGAGAAGGATGCCCAGACAAATGAGGATATAGATAAGCTCAGACACTCAGCAACGGCGGCACTGTTTGAACGTCGTGATGTGATTATTGTTGCCAGTGTTTCGTGTATATACGGACTCGGAGACCCTATTGACTACAACAGTATGGTAGTATCGCTCAGGGTTGGTAATTGTGCTGACAGGGATGCAGTTATACAAAAACTCATTGAAATTCAGTATGAAAGAAATGATATCGCTTTTTCCAGAAACAAATTCAGAGTGAGGGGCGATGTAATTGATGTGTTCCCATCCTATTCATCAGGAAATGCCATAAGAATTGAATTCTTTGGTGACGAGGTTGAACGGATTGCGGAAATAAGCTCGGTTACTGGTGAGGTGATTTCGAATCTCAAGCACTGTGCAATTTATCCGGCGTCGCATTATGTTGTGGGGCGGGAAAAACTTGAAAAAGCAATACTGAACATTGATGAAGAAATGCGGCAAAAAGTTGAGGAGTTCAAGGCAAAGGAATGTCTTATCGAGGCACAAAGGATAAAGGAGCGGACAAAATATGACATTGAGATGATGCGTGAAACGGGCTTTTGTCAGGGAATTGAAAATTATTCCAGGCACATAAGCGGAAGAGAGCCGGGAAGTCCGCCGTTTACGCTTCTTGACTATTTGCCTGATGATTTTTTGTTGATTGTTGATGAATCACACGTGACTATTCCTCAGGTGCGTGCTATGTACGCAGGTGACCGTGCAAGAAAAAATAATCTGGTGGAGTTTGGATTCAGACTTCCGTCGGCTTACGATAACAGACCGTTGAACTTTGATGAATTTTATGACCATATAAATCAGGCAATATTTGTCAGTGCTACTCCTGCGGAGTTTGAAAAAGAAAGGTCGACTAGAGTGGTTGAGCAGGTGATAAGACCAACTGGGCTTTTGGACCCGAAGATTTCTGTCAGGCCGGTGGATGGGCAGATTGATGATTTATATGGCGAAATCAAGGCACGTGTAGAGAAAAATGAAAGGGTACTTGTTACAACGCTTACAAAAAAAATGGCGGAACGCCTGACCGAATATTTTGAGGAAATGGGTGTGAGGGTGAGATACCTTCATTCTGAGGTTGAGACCATTGAGCGAATGGAGATAATCCGAGATTTGAGACTTGGTGAGTTTGACGTTCTGATAGGCATAAATCTTCTTCGTGAGGGGCTTGATATTCCTGAGGTGTCTTTGGTTGCAATTCTTGATGCAGACAAGGAAGGCTTTTTGAGGTCGGATACATCTCTTATACAGACCATTGGACGTGCGGCTCGAAATGCTAACGGAACTGTGATTATGTATGCTGATACTATTACCGGCTCAATGCAAAGGTCAATTTCTGAAACCGAGCGCAGACGTAAAATTCAGGCAAAATATAATGAAGAAAATGGGATTGTTCCAAAAACCATTCAAAAGAATATTCACGAAATTATTGAGGCTACTGTGGACGATGAAAAGCTTACCAACAAAAAAGCGAGCCACAATGGAGAGAATATACGAGAAAAGACCATTGCTGAGCTTACTGTGGAAATGAAAAAGGCGGCAGAACTCTTGCAGTTTGAGCTTGCGGCAAAGCTTCGTGATGAAATAAAAAGACTTGAGGGAGAAGAATAATGCACAAGGAAATTTATATCAAGGGTGCAAAAGAGAATAATCTAAAAAACATTGACGTCAAGATACCCCGTGATAAAATGGTGGTTCTGACGGGTCTCAGCGGTTCGGGAAAGTCATCCCTTGCTTTTGAAACCATTTATGCCGAAGGACAAAGGCGGTATGTGGAGTCTCTTTCTGCCTATGCAAGACAGTTTTTGGGGCAGATGGAAAAACCCAATGTTGAGTCAATAGACGGACTTTCTCCCGCTATATCCATTGACCAGAAAACTACCAGCAAAAATCCTCGTTCCACAGTGGGAACGGTGACGGAAATCTATGACTATATACGCCTTTTGTATGCTCGTATAGGGGTGCCTCATTGCCCAAAATGTGGAAAAGAAATAAAGTCGCAGTCAATAGACCAGATTGTTGATGCGGTGCTGGCGCTTCCTGAAAAAACCAGATTTCAAATTCTGGCACCAATAGTCAGGGGCAGAAAAGGAGAATATACAAAAGTATTTGAAAAAGCGGCAAAAGACGGATTTGTAAGAGTACGAGTTGATGGTGAGATTTTTGACCCGTCAGCAGACGAAATTGTTCTTGACAAACAGAAAAAGCATAATATAGAAATTGTTGTGGACAGGCTTATTCAACGGGAAGGCATAGAAAAACGCCTTACGGACTCCCTTGAAACAGCTCTCAAAATGGCAAAAGGACTGGTGGTAATTCAGCTTATTGATGAAGATAAAGAGTTGATGTTCAGCCAGAACTATGCTTGTGATGACTGCGGAATAAACATTGAAGAACTTACCCCAAGAATGTTTTCGTTCAACACCCCTTATGGTGCGTGCCCGCACTGTATGGGTCTTGGTCAGGTTGAAATAATTGACCCTGACAGACTTGTTCCGGACAAAACAAAAAGCATAAATCAGGGTGCGATAAACTGTTACGGATGGAACGGAACTGATGCGGCATCGGTTTCTGCTATGTATTATCGCGGACTTTCAGAACATTATGGATTTAGTCTCGATACACCCTTTGAAGATTTGCCCGAGGATATTGTGGATATCATTATGTATGGAACACGCGGTGAAAAGGTTCGCCTTTCATATGAGAGAAAGTTTGCCAAGGGCGAGCAGTACGCAAGATTCGAGGGCGTTATGAACAATATTGAGCGCCGGTATAAAGAAACAAATTCCGAATGGGCAAAAAAGGAAATTCAGGAGCTTATGTATACCATGCCCTGCCCTGAGTGTAAGGGTACAAGACTGAGGAAAGAAAGTCTTGCTGTTACTGTCAAAAATATGAACATTGATGAAATAAGCAGACTTTCTGTAAATGAAGCGCTGAACTTTTTTGAAAATACCCAGCTCAGCGAAAGAGAGGCTCAAATCGGTAAGCAAATCCTGAAAGAAATAAAGGCCAGACTTAATTTCTTAAAAAGCGTGGGGCTTGAATACCTGACCCTTTCCCGTTCAAGCGGAACGCTTTCAGGCGGTGAAGCACAGCGAATACGTCTTGCGAGCCAGATTGGTTCGGGACTTATGGGTGTCCTTTATATTCTGGATGAGCCAAGTATCGGGCTTCACCAAAAGGATAACCACAAGCTTATAGATATGCTGAAAAGACTTCGAGACCTTGGGAACACCTTGATTGTGGTGGAGCACGACGAAGACACTATGCTTGCTGCTGACCATATAATTGATATAGGTCCGGGAGCAGGTATCCATGGCGGTTACGTTGTTGCTGAGGGCAGCGTCGAGGATATTATGGCGTGTGAGGCGTCTGAAACGGGCCAATATTTGAGCGGAAAGAAAAAAATTCCCGTTCCAGTGACCAGACGAAAAGGAAACGGAAATTATTTGAAACTATTTGGAGCATCACAGAATAACCTCAAAAATGTTGATATAGAAATTCCTCTTGGCACAGCCACTTGTATAACAGGTGTTTCGGGCAGTGGAAAGAGCTCTCTTGTAAATGAAGTTCTTTACAAGGTACTTGCCAATGAGCTTAACCGTGCGAAACAAAAGCCCGGAAAGTATAAGAAAATTTCGGGGCTTGAATATCTTGACAAGGTGATAAACATTGACCAGTCGCCTATTGGAAGAACTCCGCGTTCAAATCCTGCCACATATACGGGACTCTTTGGCGATATAAGAAACCTTTTTGCCATGACCCCTGAGGCAAAGTCGAGGGGGTATGGTCCCGGACGATTCAGTTTCAATGTAAAAGGCGGAAGATGCGAATCTTGTCAGGGTGATGGTATAGTGAAGATTGAAATGCACTTTTTACCTGATATTTATATGCCTTGTGAGGTTTGCGGCGGAAGACGCTATAATCGTGAGACTTTGGAAATCAAGTACAAAGGAAAAAGCATTCATGATGTTTTGGAGATGACTGTTGAGGAGGGGGTTGAGTTCTTTGAGAACATTCCCAAAATCGCAAACAGACTTAAGACCCTTTTTGAGGTTGGTCTTGGATATATAAAAATCGGTCAGTCCTCCACCACTCTTTCCGGCGGTGAGGCACAACGTGTGAAACTTGCCACGGAGCTCAGTAAGCGTAGCACAGGAAAGACCATTTATATTCTTGATGAGCCCACAACGCGACTTCATACCGCCGACGTTCACAAGCTTATTGAGGTTTTGCAGCGCTTGGTGGATGCAGGAAACACCGTTGTCCTCATTGAGCATAACCTTGATATGATAAAGACCTCGGACTATATCATTGACTTGGGTCCTGAGGGCGGTGACAGGGGCGGCGAGATTGTTGCCTGTGGCACTCCTGAAGAGGTGGCAAAGAATAAAAAATCTTATACAGGACAGTATTTGAAAGATGTATTAAAGAAAAAATAGGTATAATAAAAAAACGGCAGTGGGAAATCCATTGCCGTTTGTGTTTTTAAAGGGTGCTGTAAAGAGAATAGAGCTTAGCATATTCACCATTCTTTTTCATAAGCTCCTGGTGTGTACCGCTTTCGGAAATTCCGTCTTGGGTCAGAACAAAAATTCTGGTGGCATTTTTTATGGTGGTGAGGCGATGAGCGATTGTCAAGGTTGTTCTTCCCTCGGAAAGTCGTTTCAAAGAGTTTTGAACAAGAAGCTCACTTTCATTGTCAAGGGCGGAGGTAGCCTCATCAAGAATAAGAATAGGCGGATTTTTCAGGAAAAGCCTTGCGATTGAAACCCTTTGTTTTTGACCCCCTGAAAGCTTGAGCCCGCGTTCTCCTACATAGGTATCATATCCGTCTTTAAGTTCCATAATGAAGTCATGTGCGCCGGCAAGCTTTGCTGCCCGGGTAACTTCGTCACGGGTGGCGCCTGGCTTTCCGTAAAGGATATTTTCATAAACCGAGCCGCTGAATAGATAAACATCCTGCTGAACCATACCGATATTATTTCTAAGGGATGAAAGAGAAATATTGTTTATGTCAATACCGTCTATTGTTATGCTTCCGCTTTTTAGGTCATAGAATTTTGGGATAAGATTGCAAAGCGTTGTTTTTCCGCCCCCTGATGGGCCTACAAAAGCGATATTTTCACCTTTTTTTATGTGTAGGTCAATGTGGCTTAAGACATCCTTACCGCCGTCAGAATATTTGAATGAAACATCGTTGAAATCTATATTTCCCGACACGTTCTCAAGTTCAATACAGCCTTTGGGACTATATTCCTCCACGGGCTCGTCCAGTATTTCAAAAAAGCGTTCAATACCCGTGATGCCTTTCTGGAATTGCTCGGTGAACTCCACAATGCGCCTGATTGATGTTATCAAAGTCTGTATGTAGAGAAGATATGCAATAAGGTCAGCAGGGGTGAGTCGACCATTTATCATAAAAATTGAACCGATGACGATGACTGCTATATACATCACGCCATCAAAAAATCTTGTCCCCGCCTGAAAAAGAGCCATATATTTGTAGGCATTTTTCTTGGTGATAAAGAACTTTTTGTTGCCTTCGGCAAACTTTTCACGCTCTAAATCTTCGTTTGCAAAGCTTTTTACAACTCTTGTTCCCAGAAGACTGTCTTCAAGGTCAGCATTCAGCTCTCCCACTTGCTTACGTTGTTCCTTGAAGGCGTTTTTCATATTTTTGCGGAACACAAAAACAGAAATCAACATAAGGGGAAGAAGCAGAAAGATGATAGCAGTAAAGGTCAGATTTATCCTGCCAAGAATGATGAATGCACCGATTATTTTTATTCCTGCAATGAAAAATTCCTCGGGGCAGTGATGTGAAAATTCGGTTATGTCAAAAAGGTCCGTGGTCACCCTTGACATAAGCTGACCAACTTTTGTGTTGTCAAAAAATTTAAAGGGCAGTTTTTCAAGGTGGTTAAAAAGGTCGCGGCGCATATCGGTTTCAAGCCGTGCCCCCATAACGTGACCTACATTTGCCATAAAATAGTTTGCAACGGTGTCAACAATCCGCAGGAAAAGATAAAGTGCGCCGAGCCTTAACACTGTTGAAATAAGCAGAGCACCGGGACCCATTTGTGCAGTGCTGGTAATCGTGCGGACAATCATAGGAAAAACAAGCTCGCAGATGGTTGAAAGAGCAGCACACAAAAGGTCGATTAGGATAATTCCTATATATGGTTTGTAATAAGCTGAAAAGCGTCTAAACATGAGGCAACACTCCTAAGAAATCTTAGCGGCGGCAAGTTTTTGCCACCGCTAAACACTATTTTATTTCGTATACATCCGTAATTGTTCCAGTGGTTTTTGCCGCTTTTGTGGTGAATATATAGGATGAACCAGCGGCGAGCGCCTGATTGTTTGCGGTATAAAAACCGGACGCATTTATTTTTCCGTCAACTCTGACTGTAAGGGTGACGTCGTATCTATCCGGAACAAGGGAAGCTTTCATCTTTCCGTTTGTTGTTTCAACAGCTTTCTGTGAATCGGTATAAGTAACATCCACAATATCACCCATATATTCTTTTGTGGTGGTATCGGTGACGGGACCCATATAGTTTTTCAGGGCATTGACTGTGCCGATGCGCACTTCTTTGATTTTCATAGTGTATTCTATGTGGCTTGCGGCGGTTTCGACTTTCTTTTCGCTCACAAAAAATCTTGTGTAAACTCCGAAAGCACCCACCAAAATTGCAAGAATAACAATTATATCAATAATGCTGATTTTTCCAAACAGCTTTCCTTCTTTGTTGATAAGCATAGATTTTTCCTCCCTTTATTCTTTATTCAGCGCTGGTCACAAGGTCAATCACAAAGCCATATCCGGCAAAGCCCTTGCCGCGAATAGCTGCTTCTTCGCCCACACGGATGGGGGTGTTTGATGAAGAAATCTGGCTGGACGTCTCAAGGACGTCTGCGGTTACTTCAAGGGTTATGTCATAAAGAACTGGGTCTTCCAAAAGAACAGCCTTGCCTGATGCCAAATCGGTACCCACCTTGGTAGAGGGTGAAAGCTCTATGCCAGTGAGCTTTCCTTCAAAACGTTCTTTTATTCCTATCCATACGCTTTCGTCGTTTTCTAAACCTGCGAGGAATTTGTCATAAAGACTTTTTTCTGCTTTGGTAAGCTGAATCTTGAATGTTGCCGTGGTGTTTTGTGTTTCGCTGGTAGTGCCAGTGTCACTTATTCCGCCCAAAAACCATACAGCGACAACGGCGATTAAAACCACAGCCACAACAATAAGGACATCAATAAGGTTAAATTTTGATTTAGTCATTGTTCTTACCTCCAAGACATAAATAGATGTTATCAATGTTTTCTGCATATTTTTTTGCAGTAAATGTCGAGTTGAAAATTTCGGTACTGCCATTTGAGAGCTTTGAATAAAGGTCATTGTTTTCAAAAAGCATAGCCAGTTTTTCAGCGAGCGCCACAGAATCGTGGGTGGGCACAATAAATCCGTTTTTGTTATTCTTGATTACACCAGGATTGCCGCCGAAGTCTGAAACCACAGCGGGTTTTCCAAGGCTCATACCCTCAAGCAGCGAGAGACTGGTAGCCTCAGTGCCAAATGAACAGTTTGCCTGAACATCTATGATGTTCATAAGGGGCTCGACGTTGTCAAGAAAGCCCAACATAATCACATAATCCTGAAGATGCAAGTCTGTGATTTGTTTGCGGATAGCCTCTGCCATATCCCCGGTCCCCGCAATAAGAAACCGAGCTTTTACGCCGCGGTCCTTCAAAATTTTTGCGGCTTCAACAAAATATTTATGACCTTTGACTTCATTGAGCCGTGCCACAATGGCGGTGCACTTGCAACCGGCGGGGATATTGAAATCCGCCTTGACTTTTTGTATTTCTTCGTCGGAGTACTTGCGAAGCGGCTCTACACCGTTTAAGATAACGTCAATTTTACTTTCTTTCACGCCAATGTCACAGATATTTTCCTTTGCCGCCTCAGCCACCGCAATTATCTTGTCGGAGGTAGAGTTGTTGGCGAGTCCACAGATTGCCTTTCCAATGCCGTGGGTTAAACGGGGGTTTGGCGGGAATACACTGTGCCTTGTGTAGACAATTTTTGCACCAAAAAGCCTTGCGGCGATACGGGCTGACATACTTGCATGGGTATGGACAATCTGTGGCTTAAATTCTTTGAAAACCCCAAGAAGCTTTTTGATTGCGGAAAAGTCAAAGGATTTGTCAGCCATAGCGTCTATTTCAAAGACCTCGAAGCTTAATTCTTCAACCTTTGGTTTAAGCAGGCTGTTTGTGGGAAGGACAACAGCTACGTTCAGTTTTTCTTTGTTGCAGTGCTTTAAATAAGTAAGAATACACTTTCCTGCACCGCCGATATTTGTGTCCGAACAAACTTGCAAAACTTTAAGCATTTAAAGACACCTCCGTTTTTTCTGACTCGGTTTTTGCTATTTTTGATGCGGCGATGCCAAGTGCTATCACCGTGAAGAAAATCATAAATACGCGGTAGTTGTAAAAACAGTTGTCGAAAAGTCCCTGAACCATAAATCCCAAAATTCCTGAGGCAATGCCAACAATCACTACCGAGAAAGGATTGCCTTTGCCAAAGGCAAGGTATCCAGAAACGGAATTCTTTATGAAGAGGAACATAAGAAGAATAAAGGAAGAAATCCCCAAAATTCCTGATTCCACCAAAATCTGCAAAAACAGATTGTGGGAGTGTGGTGCAACAATGGCACTGTAGGAATAAAAAGGATAAACCTGAGTGAAAGCTTCTGTCCCGGGACCAATACCTGAGAGCCAGAAGTCTTTCAAAAGAAGGAGTGTACCCATCCATATATAAACACGATAAGATGTGGAGGAGTCTTTCATATCCCCAATACTTAAGAAACGATTGATAATACTTTCCGGAAGAATCATAGGGATAACAGGCAGTGCAATAAGAGTCAGTCCCCAAAGCTTTCCGCAGACGAAAGTTACAAAAACAGCCGCTGACGCCATAATTCCAATCCAACAGCCACGGGAGAAAGTGAGGATGAGCGCCACGCCCATGATACCCGAAAGACCGGCATAAACAATTTTTGCCCAAGCTTTTTTTGCTGTCCACATGAGTGAAATGCAAACGGGAAGCACCAGAAGAATGTATTCGCCAAGAACGTTTGGGTTTTCCAAGGTTGAATAGATTCGCATTTTGATGTCCTCAAACATTTCTTCGTCCATCCATGCCTGATTTACATTCCAGCCAAAAATATATTGCAAAATTCCGTAAAGACAAACAATTCCGCCTGAGAGAACAAAAACTTTCAGGATGCCCAAAAGCTGATTTTTTGTTTTTACGGTATTTATAATTACAAAATAAAATATCATGAAAGCAAAGTATACAAGCCATATCTGAACACTTTTGAGTGGAGCAAAAGAGGTGAGTGCGGAAATCAGGTATATGACAAGCATGGTGATTATCATAAGTCCGCAGCCCTCAAAGTGCCATAAGAACTTTTTGGTGGTGAGATATTTCACAATCAGAGAGAAGAGACAAAGGAGAGTAAGCCCTACAAGTACCATAGTGGGTACGAGGGGTGCAAGAAAAACTGTTATAAATACACCAAACTCCACTTTGTAAAGAACAAGGCAAAAGAAAAGTAGCCCAAAAACGAACAAAAGGGCAAAGATAGGTGAAAGAATGCTGCTAATAAGCCCTGATGCGATGCCTAAGGTGGCGGCAGTTATGAGCCTTGTTTTCCCCTCGCATTTTGTCATATAAAAAAAGTCAAAATTGAATTTTATATCAAGGCAATTTTCTGCAAAACTAACGATTTTTGAACTTTTAAATGCAGTAGTGAGATTGAAATCAAAGATATAAAGAATCCCGCCTAAAATCACTGCAGAAAGTGAAAGAAGAATTTTTCCACCATTTATAAGAGACATCAAAAAGTCCGAAAGGGCGCCAAAGAAAATGAAAACGCCAAGGAATCTCAAGTTAAGGGCAAGACAGTTGTGCAAAAAGTATTTAAAGAATTTAACTATATGACTTTTTTCTTTTTGAGCAACCAGCTTTTCGCCAAAGCTATCGACAACTTTTTCCAAAAGGAAAAAGGGTGAAAAGCAAACTTTACCCCACACACTGTTTTTTACATAGTTTTCAGAGAAAAATTGTTTTCTGAAAAAATTGGTAATAAAGGACCCCCTCCAAGCCTTTGAAATGCCGTTATACAGCCCCAGAAGCCAGCGGTAAGTGATGCTGTTTTTGATTACCGCATTGTAAAAACAAAGCCAAGCTGTTACGAAAAAACTGTTATTTTTCATGATGAATAAACCTCCTGATTTGGTCAAATTCGTCAAGTTTCAAAACAAAACTAAGTAGCAGATATAAGACAAGGGCAACGCCTGCAGAGGCTCCGCAGAGTATAAAGTTTGAAATGCGGCCCATTTGGTCGGGCGATAAAAGTGTGTAGCAAAGGAAAGCCACAATGCCACAAACAATAGCAGAGGCCACGGTTTTTGCTGTATTTTTGATAAATTTTTTAGTTATTGTGCCTGATTCCTTTTTATTTATCATATAAATGAGAACCAAAGCCATAACAAGCGAACTCACGGCGCTTGCTAAAGCAAGACCGCCAATACCCATCTTGAAAAGCTTCACAAAAACAAAAGCTGATACAAGATTTAAGAAAATTCCAAAAGCGGCGGTAAGCATTGGTGTTTTGCCGTCACGAAGTGCATAAAAGCTTTTGTTTAGGATTTCGCATATTGCATAGCCCACCATGCCGAATGAATAGAAGAGGAGGGCTTCCGCGGTGGTTTTTGTGTTTTCTGCTGAAAAAGCACCATATTCAAAAATGATTTTTATTATAGGTTTTGAAAGGGCGATGAACATAGCTGAAACATAGGCTATGATAAAGACAATCCAACCCAGAGAAAGCCGGGTGGTTTCTTTGAATTCGTCATTTCTTGAGCCGCTGCCAAGCCTTGAAAGGCGAGGGAAAATAAAGTTTGTAACGGCATAGGCGAAAACACCCACCATTATTATATAAATTTTATTTGCCCAGTTGAGACCTGAAACAGCGCCGTCACCCATTGAGGATGAAAATGCCATATTGATAACCACACAAAGTGGTTGAATCCAGGAACTGATAAGAACGGGTAGCGCAAGCTTTGCGGCATCCCGGATACCCTCGTCACGAAGGCTGAAACCAAAACTCCAGCGCCATCCGCATTTGATAAGATGGGGAATTTGAACAATCAATTGAGAACACCAAGCAACAACCATCGAAATTGCCACACCCACAAGACCGAAACGGTCACCGATAAAAACAAGGTATAAAATCATTATCAGGTTTGAAACCACGCTGATTATTGATGGAATATTGAATTCGCCAAAAGATTGAAGTATGCCAACTGCGGTATAGGCTGCTGCTGTAAAAATTATTGAGGGGAAAAGAATTCGGAGAAGAGCTGCAGTACCAGCGATTTTCTCTCCCCAATATCCTGGCGCCATAAGACGAACAAGTGACGGCGCAAAAATCGTACCAATAATTGTTGCTATGGAAGAAATAAGTATTACTGTTGCCAAAAAGCTGTTGGCAAACTTCATTGCGCGTGCCTTTCCGTCACGCTCTAAAAATGTATTGAAAATGGGGACAAAGGTTGAAAGAATGGCAACCCCCAAGGTCATATCGAAAAAAAGCAGAGGGATCTGTGTGGCAGTATTTAAAATGTCTGACTCAAAGCCCTGACCATAAACGCTTGCGATAAGAGTTTCTCGGAGAAGGCCCATAAGCTTTGCACAAAAGATGATAACAGCCATAAAGCTGATGGTGCGAACAGCTTTGGAAGAGGCACTGTTTTTCAAAAAAGATTCCCCCTTTCAGTGCGATTGTATATACAAAGCAATTATACCATAAAATTCTTTAAAAGTAAAGAAGATTGACGGCAAATTATATTTGTGTTAATATATAAAAAGATATAAAATTTCAGGTAAGGAGAAAATAAATGAAAAAGTTTGTCTGGGGCTTTAGTGCGGTTCTGCTTTTGACAGTTTTTGCGGGGCTTTATTTTAAAGGAAATTTACAGAACCCGGGCGTTGAAAAAACCGAATTTTTGTTTGACACATATTGCAGCGTAAGTGCATACGGGCATGATGCCGAAGAGGCGGTGGATGCTGTATTTGAAAAACTCCGTGAAATTCATAAGACTACGGACTTTTATTCTGAAAAATCAGAGGTCAGCAGAATAAATTCTGCAAAAAAGGATGAGGTCATAACTCTTGGTGACGATATGTATAATATCATTTCTGCTGCAAAGAAAGTAGAGGAAGCATCAAACGGCGCATTTGATATAAGCCTTGCACCGGTATCTTCCTTGTGGGAGTTTGACAAGGATGGACGTGTGCCAAGTGACATTGAAATTAAAAATGTACTTGAGATTTGCGGAAGAGATGCAATAGTTTTTGATGCGACAAAAAGAACTGTTGTGAAAAACTATGATGATGCCAAAATAGATTTGGGAGGTGCTGCAAAAGGCTATGCCGGAGACGTGGCGGTGAAAATTCTGAAAAGCTATGGTTTAGGCGGTGCCATAGTGGATTTGGGCGGAAATATCTGTTGCGTGGGAGAAAATCGTGATGTAAGAGATAAAAAGTGGCGGATAGGCTTGCAAAAACCCTTTGAGGTTGCGGGAGAATATGACCAGGTAGTTCATATAGATGAGGGAAGTGTTGTCACAAGCGGAACATATCAGAGATTCTTTGAGAAGGATGGAAAGAAATATCATCATATTTTGGACCCCAAAACGGGATTTCCCAAGGATGCGGATTACAGCAGTGTGACCATTGTGGGAGAGAGCGGTCTTTATGGAGATTGTTTAGCCACAGCCTGCTTTGTTCTTGGTAAGGAAGACGGGGAGGCCCTTGCAAAAGAGTTTGGAGTGGAGATATATTTCAAGTAAAAAAAGTTCACATTTCCTTTGTTGACAAGTGTTTTGAATAAAGGTATACTTATGTTATAAAAAAATAAATGGAGATTTTTTTGATGGCTTTTTTCGATACTTTTTTGGGTAAGATTTTTACAACATTTTTTATTTCTATGGTTCCGGTGGTGGAACTTCGCGGAGCTATTCCTATTGCCACAGCAAGCGGACTTGATTTATGGCTGGCGATTTGTGTTTCGGTCATTGGAAATATGGTTCCGGTGCCTTTTATTATTTTGTTTATACGAAAGATTTTTGAGTGGATGCGAAGAGTTAGCAAAAAGCTTGACAAAGTGGTTTTTGCTATGGAACAAAAAGCCGAAAAAAATCGCAAGGTGGTTGACAGATACAAGTTCTGGGGGCTTTTTATTCTTGTGGCAATACCTCTTCCGGGGACAGGTGCGTGGACAGGAGCTTTGGTTGCCGCTATGCTTGAAATGAGACTGAAGGATGCAGTGCCTGCCATTTTTCTTGGAGTTGTGGGTGCCGGGCTGGTTGTTGCTTTGGTTACAGGCGGCGTTCTGGCGGCTTTTGGAGTTTGATTTGAGGTGATTTGGTGCTGTTTGGGACTGAAAATATCGAGTTTAAGATTCTTGAGCTAATACACCAATTTACAAGGTCAGATTTGCTGGATTTTCTTGTGCCGCGGATTTCGTGGCTTGGAAATGGCGGTCTTATCTGGATTGTTCTGGCGATAGTTCTTCTTGCAACAAAAAAATATAGGCGAACTGGAATCGCCCTTTCTGCTGGACTGGTTTTGTGTTTGGTTTTTGGAAATATGTTTCTCAAACCAATTATTGCAAGACCAAGACCTTGCTGGATGTTTGATGTCCAAGATATGCTTATTCCAATCCCGGAGGATTTTTCCTTTCCGTCGGGGCATACATATTCGTCGTTTTTGTCGGCGTTTGTGATTTTGACACAAAATAAAAAATGGGGGATAGTAACTCTCCTGGTTGCAATTATTATGGCTTTCACAAGACTTTATCTTTTTGTTCATTTTCCGACGGATATTTTGGGAGGGATAATTTTAGGGGCTGTGATATTTTTTATTGTGAAAAAATTTTTGAAAAAATAAAAATGCTTTGAATTTTCAAAGCATTTTTTTGTTTTATTATTAAAGAAAGATTGCTAAAATCACGGTGATAATTCCGCAAAGACCAACTGCAATGCCGCTGACACTGCCTTCAACTTCTCCAATTTCAATGGCTTTTGTTGTGCCAAGAGCGTGACTTGATGCCCCGATGGCAAGACCTGCGGCGATTGAATTGTTAAGGCGAGACCATCGGATAAGATAGGGTGATGCCACGGCTCCCAAAATTCCTGTAACACTGACAGCTGCCACGGTGACGGGAGGGAGGCCTCCAAGCTGGCTTGACAGTTCGGTGGCGATTGCTGTAGTGATTGATTTTGGGATAAGGCTTGCGGTTATTTCGTCAGAAATGCCAAAAAACCGACACAAGGCGATTATGCTGACAAGAGCAGAAACGGCACCAACAACCGAGCCAACCAGAATGGGTATCAGGTTCTTTTTTATGATTTCAAGTTGTCGGTACATGGAAAGTGCAAGGGCTGCTGTTGCAGGAGCAAGGAACATAAGAACAAAAGAGCCGCCTGTCATAAAGTCTTCAAGTGGAATTTTGAAAATTACCAAAATTCCTATGATAATTATTGAAGCAATAATCATAGGATTTGCTATTGGATAATTGAATCTCTTTTTCACCCCAAGACCTACAAGATAAGATGCAACGCAGAGGGTGAAACCAAAAATGGGAGAAGTAGTGAATTGATTAAGCATTTTCTTTGTCCCCCTTTTTTGATAAAAGGTACATGGTAAGTTTCACAGCATAGGCTGTGGCGAAAAATGTAATTATTGTAGTGGCAATACAAATAAAAAGAAATTGCCAGAGAATATTTTTGAAAACGTCGACATAAGCAAGGATTGAAACAGTAGACGGTATAAAAATAAATGACATATTTCCAAGAAGAAAGTTGCATACAGTGTCAATTTGTGCCGGACGGATTGTTTTTATAAGCAAACAAATAAATAAAATGATAAGTGCAATAACACTGCCAGGCATAGGGAAGGGCAAAAATAACGAAATAATTTCTCCGATACAGCATACCAAAAAAAGCAGAAAAACTTGTTTAAAAAAAACCAAGGATATACCCTCCCTCAAAATTGATATGAGAATATATTAACATAAAGTTTTTAAAAAGTAAATAAGGATAATTGACAAATGTTTTTTGGGTATGATAAACTATTTATCAAAAACAACCAAAGGATAATAGAGTATGAAAGAGGCACAAAAAGAAAATCGCTGTTGTTTCAGCGGACATCGGGATTTGCCATATGGGAGCAAAGAAAAAATTGCAGATATTCTGGGTGAGGTTATTTGTGACCTTGCGGAAAAGGGCTATACCGAATTTATTTCGGGAGGAGCCCTTGGGTTTGATTTGCTTGCGGCTGAGGTTGTTTTGCAAAAAAAGAAGAACGTTCCCTTTCTCAAGCTTATTATGGCGCTTCCCTGTCGTGAACAGAATCTTAGATGGTCACAAGCCGATAAAAGGCGATATGAAAAAGTTCTGGAAAATGCTGATGAAATTATTTATGTTACTGAAACATATTGTACGGGTTGTATGCAGCTTCGAAATAAGTTTATGGTGGAAAACAGCAGCATTTGTATTGCCTACAAAACCCGAAGAAACGGGGGTACGGCACATACGGTTGATTATTCAAAGGAGAAGGGGCTTGGAGTTATCAATTTAAGCGAACTTATTTAGAACTTATGCAAAATATACAACAAGGAAAAAGATTGCAAGCATAAAGGTTGCTGTAAGTGTTACAGGCAGCAAAAATGGCGGCTTTTTGGCTTTGAAACGTTTTTTTGATTTTGCCGAGAAAGGCTCCTGAACTTTTTTTAGCCGTTCCACCTGATTTATATAGTTGTCAATTATTTTTTGTGCTTCGACCGAAATGTCGGCATCAAAGTTTTTGTTTTCCGCTGATACCTTGTCGGATTTCAATATAAAAATTGCCTGGTCGATTGTGTCGGATTCTATGTTGTTTATTATTACGACACGTCTTGATTTTTTATCTATCAATGAAAACACCACCTTGTATATGGAAAGTATTTACATCAAAAAGTTTTTTTATACAACAAAAGACCGCATCTTCTGGTGCGGCCTTTTTAAGTTGTGAGATTGTTATTGAATTACGATAACAGATGCCTCCAAAACACCGGATGCGTTTGAACCGGTAACGGTAACAAATTTACCTTTTTCAACGTTCTTGAGAAGGATGTTTCGTCCTGATGCACTGTCAATGATTTTTGTGCTTGAGTTTACGAATACATTGTAGTCAATGCCACTTTCTTCAACAACCATAAGTCCGTATGTTGCATTTATGCTTTTGACTGTTCCGTTGAGTGAAGATTTTGCAACAACGCTTGCGGCTTTGATGGTGATGATTTCGCTGCTCTGGAGTGTGATGTCAATATCTGTGCCGGGACGGAGGTCATAAACTGTACCCTCTTCGGTTGAGTCAATGAGGACAGAAACACTCTTGTTAACCTTGTATTCAGTGAGAGAATTTGATGTTTCAAGACCGATTACTGAGCCGTCCTTTGAATGAGTGATGTATGAGATTGAACCTGAAAGGTTGTGGTTTTTGCTGCTTGCTGAAATCTTTGTAACTTTGCCGTAAGTCATTTTGAGAACAACAGTGTCGCCGGTCATAAGCTGATTGAGGTTCGATGAAAGGCTGTTTCTTGAAACGTCAACGCCGTCGGCTGAAATTTCATAAGCCCCAACTTCGCCTGATTTATCTTCAACGTTTAAAACAGTGAATTCGCCTGACGCATCTATTGAAACGAGTGTGCCGCTTGCTGTTGTGGTTTTGTCAATAACCTCAAGGGTTTCAACAAGACCGTCAACCAAGGTAAGTGCCACATAGTTGTTGGCTTTAACTTTGCTGAAAAGGTCGATTGCACCATTTACTCTTATCTTTGCATTGTCAGCAAGAACGTATGTTGAAACATTTTTCTTGTTGTTTGCGTCGGCAATTGTTACAGATCTTGTGGTAGAGTCTTTTGTGGTAGAAACAAGACCATAGATGACAGAATCTTCGATTACAACATTGTTTTCGATGAGTGCAACATCGCCTGCGATGTGAGTAACTTTTACAGACATGCCTTTTCTGAGGTCTGTCGATTTAACGTCTTTGCCGTTTACTTTGAATTTTGTGTTTGCTTTGATGTTGTATACGAGGTCGCTTCCGCCTATTGTAACAGTGATTGTTTCGTTGAAGGTATCAACAGAAACAACAGTGCCCGTCTGTGATGAAAGGTCAATCACGTCGATAAGGCTGTAAAGCATTTTTGCCATTTGTGAACGCGTAACCGATGTGTTGGGTGAGAACATTGGCTGACCCTGTTCGTTGTTTCCCATGCCCTGCATGATGCCTTTTTCTTTTACGTATTCAACATAAGCGCGTGCAGAATCAGGGATTTCCACTGTGTCAGCGTATGAAGATGAAACAAAGGCATTGCCCAGAACTTCTTCTTCAGCACCTAAGAGCTTTGTGAGAAGAACAGCTGCTTCATATCTTTTGAGAGCTGTGTTTTTGTTTGCATTTGAAATGTATGTGCCAAGATCATCAGCATCAAGAATTCCAACGTAAAGGAGGAAAGAAACCTCTTTAGCATAATTTGTTGAGAACTTGCTGAGGGTGTCTTTATATTCTGAAACTGCATATTCAAGGGAATCTGCAAAACTTTCGTCGTTAACACCTATCATTCTTGAAAGAAGAATGAGGGCTTCGGTTTTTGAAATTGTGTTGTTGGGCTTGAACGTGCCGTCTTCGTAGCCCTTAATGTAGCCAAGCTCTGCCATTTCGTTTATGTATGGCTTTGCCCACTGGACTGTCGGATCATTTTCTACATCAGAAAAAGGCAGTGCCGCAACGGACAGGGTTGAGAGCAGAAATATCACACAGATAATGCCGCTCAAGAGTTTTTTGTTAATCATTTAAATTCCCCCTTGGTATAGGTTTATGTTGTTAATAATTATCAGATTTGTGTTAAAGTTATTTTTTAACAATTTTATTCTATCATATATTTTTAGATATTTCAACTATATTTATCTAAAAAATTTTTACATATTTATTACAAATTGATTAAAGTATTGGAGCATAGGAATATTTTTGTCAATAACCCAAAAAATTTGTGTTGTAATTTTTTTTTGCCGACACACAATAAAAGCGAAACATTTTCAATTTTAAAAGAGGAGGAATAAAAATGTCAAAAAAATTTATCGCCTTGTGTGTGGCAACAGTAATGCTTTTCACATTTGGCATAAATGTTTTTGCCGTAGGTGAGGAAAATATCCTTGCATCGGGTGAGACACCTGAAATGTTAAACGGTACAAACGGTGGAAATACACAGATGGGTACCGGAAACAATGCGGCAGAGAACAATGCAAACAACAATGCAGCAGAAAGTCAATCCGGCACCGAAAATCAAGATATGAATTCAAAAATGCCGGCAACGACTCCCAGAGTAACAAAGACAATGGACAACAGCGAGGCTCTTGTCGAACAGAACAGAACAAAGAACAACGCCATGATGAATGATAGCCTTTCAGAATCAGTGGCTCCTTCAAGATACAGCAGCCGTCGTGTTGCACTTTCACCTGACATTGCAGGTACAAAGTATGAAGAAGCAGCAGAAGTTCTTAATGCGCTTGGAATTATGGTAGGTGACGCAGAAGATGGAGCTTTCCGTCCTGATGACCCCATTCTTCGTTCTGAAATGGCAAAGGTTGCTGTTTATTCGGTAGGTCTTGAAGATGTAGCAACAGGTTCAGGTTACGCTACACGCTTCCCTGACGTACCAGCAGGTCACTGGGCAACAGGTGCAATCAACGTAGCAGAACAGCAGGGACTTGTTATCGGTGATGATGTAGGTACTTTCCGTCCTGATGACAACGTTCTTCTTCAGGAAGCGGTTACTATCTTAGTAAGAGCACTTGGTTATGAGCCGGTTGCAATGCAGCGAGGCGGATACCCGGCAGGATATATGGCTGTTGCATCAGAGAATCAGCTTCTTAAAGGCATCTCAGCAGCAGGCGGAAACCCTGCAAAAAGAGGGGATATAGCACAATTAGTATTCAACGGACTTACTGTCAACCTTATGGAACAGACAGGATTTGGCTCAAACATCATATACGAAGTAGTTGACAAAACACTTCTTTATGACAGACTCAACGTAGAAAAGGCATACGGACAGATTACAGGAACAAGCGAAACAACACTTTCAGGAGGAAGTACCGCGTCAGAAAACCAGATTATGATAAACGACCGCGTGTTTGAAGAAGGCACAACGATGGCACGTGAGTTCCTTGGTTACAACGTAGTTTATTATGCAAGAATAGACACAACACGTGACCAGAAAACACTTATTCTTGTTAAACCTCAGGAAAGCAAGAACAATGTTCTCACAATAAACGCAACAGATATCGAATCAGTTACAGGTGAAAGCGGTGCCAACAAAACAGTGACCTATTGGAGAGCAGGCACAAATGACACTACAACCAGAACAGCAAGCATAGTTGCAAGACCTGTTTATATTTATAATGGGAAGTTTATCAGCACTCTTACCAATGAACAGCTTATTCCTGCAACAGGAAACCTTGTCCTTCTTGATACAGACGTGAACAGCGTATATGATATTGTGTTTGTAAACCACTTTACCAACCTTGTAGTAGAAACTGTTTCATCTGCAACAGGAAGAGTTACTGACAAATACAACAACGGCTCACTTCTTCTTGACCCAGAAAGCACAGAGGTTGATTTTGTTCTCTGGAAAGACGGCGTACAGATTCAGCCCTCAGATTTAGCTGAGTGGAATGTAATTTCTTATACGGTCAGCCAGGATAAGCAGCTCATAAAGGGTTATGTTTCAACAGAGAGCGTTCTTGGCCGTGTAACACAGACAACAGCCAAGGGCTTTAGAATAAATGATTCAGAAACTGTTTACAAAAAAGCTGCAAACTATCCAAATGAAATCAATCTTCGTGACGAGGGACGTTTCTATCTTGACGTTGAAGGAAATGTCGCAGCAGTAGACACCACAGCATCAACAGCAGGAACAGCTATTCGTGGAACTTACGGATATATGACAGGTGCAGCAATCACAGGAACAATTGACAAGACACTTCAGTTTAAGATATTCACATCATCAGGCGATACAACGGTGTTTGATGCAGCAACAAAAATCCGTGTAAATGACACTTACGGTCTTGGCGCTGACGAGGCACTTGCCGCACTTGGTAAAGACGGCGTAGTATCACCTCAGCTTGTGACCTATGAGACAAACTCGCAGGGACTTCTTACAGGTATTGACCTTGCGGTTGACAAAACATCGACAGGTGCAGTAAACAAGGGTGTATTCACAAAGAATATTGCAGCAGCAGAACAGGTTTATAAGAGTGCGTCAAATATGCTTGGAAATGTAAAGGTTACTCAGAGTACAATCGTATTTGATATTCCGCAGAGTGCGGGAACTGACACAACAAGATACGCTGTAAGAAATATGGATATGTTCGCAAACAACACCCCTTATGACATCATAGTTTATGACCTTCAGGAAGACTTCTCTGCAAGAGCCATTGTGGTAACAAGCACAACAGGTGTGACAGAGGCGAAGAACCCCATTGTTCTGGTTGACGAAATAGCAACTGCACAGAACGAAGATTACGAGACAGTAGATGTTGTTTACGGTATCGAAAACGGAAAACGGGTAGAACTTATGTCGAGTGATAAGAATATCTTTGTCAAGGGCGGAAGCAAGGCTCTTGAGCAAGGTGATATCTTCCAGTACAGCACAAATGCCAAGGGCGAAGTTGACAAGATTACAGTCCTTTTTGACTCAGATGCAAAGACAACAGAGTTCACCAATAATGTAGCAACAGACCTTGTTACGGTTTACGGTAAGGTAACAAAGAAATTTACTGATTCAGTAAACGTCAGCGTAAACGGAACAGTAAGTAACTATTCAACAAATGGCGCTTTGGTTTATGAATATAATTCACAGCGCAAGACAGGAAACGTTTCTGTTGTGACATCAGGTGATATTGAAGTGTTTGAAGAAGGCAACGAGGTGAGACTCTTCATCAAGATTTATGAAGATAGACCCACTGAAATGGTTATCGTAAGATAACAAAAAAAACAAGAACCCAAAATTTGGGTTCTTGTGTACATAACTTTTTAGTGGGCATCCTCGATGGGTGTCGCAAAACCGAGAGTAAGAAGCTGACGCCAAACATCCATCATTTTGTGAAGTTCGGGTTCTGCCTCGCGGTAAGCCTTTGCAACAGCGTCAGTGGCATCGATTCTTTCTTGTGGTGATTCACCCGAAAATTTTCTTACTTGGAGCTTTAAGGTAACTTCTGCCAGGTCAAGATGCTTTACAAGAACTTTCCAGAACATTTTTTGAACTTCGTTTTCAAAGTCACCGTTTTCGAAAATCTTTTCAAAAACAGGACGATATTCTTGGATAAGAGAAATTGCTTTTTCGTTGTCTGCCTTTAATTTATCATCCACCATCACATCGGGTTCTTCGTTTTTAACCCAGTATGCTGTGAGGGTTGAAAGGGTTTCAAGATAGGTGCGGACTTTTTCAGATTCCTTGCCAAAAGCATCCTTAAGATAAGTGTCAACAATAACATCAAAATCTGCATTTTCATTCCACAAAGTGTCTGCCATAACCTGCATAGGAATGTTTGTAGGGAAACTGTAACGCTGAACCTGACAGGAGATAAGTCCGTTAATGCTTAATTTTTTATAGGTTTTTATGTCTCGTGACATAACATCAGAAATTTTAAATCCGCCTACGTCTGATATGAAAGTGGTTGACCAGAAATGATAGTCAAAAACGCTTCTGTCGCAGGTTTTGAAATTATCCCAGCCCTTCATGAGACGAACCACGGGGGTGTTTTCTCGCGGCATAACAAGTTTGTTAAGCTCAAAAGGCCATTCTTCTTCTGGCAGATTGTCCAAATCAACATCTGCATAAGACGTGTTAAAACGTCTTGTTATGGGAGCGAACATCAGTGAGAAACGCTTAGGATTTTTTAGTTCTTCAGACTGTGGTGCCCAAGAAAGGTCGTTATATGAAGTCATAACAATTTTTGTGTCAATATTGCGGGAGGTAAGCTCTTCGTCAACACGATTGAGCATCTTTATGTAGAGGTCGCTAGGCCTGATGTCGCGACAATTTTCACATTCGCAGAAATTGTTTCGCATATCAGCAAGCCACACGTGAATATAGTCTATATCAGGATGAGCCACGCAATAATCAGCGACAGCTTCAGCAATTTTTGCAGTGGCTTTTGGGTTGCTGTAGCAAGCCTGGGTGTTTGACGGTGCTCCGCCGAAGAGTTGGCGTTTACCATCTGTCATAGCCAGCATTTCACGGATATCATCGGGTATGGTATCCTCATCGACAGGATCCCAACCGCTGGCATCGAGACCAAATGGCTCACAGGTCCAGCCATGTCCCACTGCGTGATGCATAAGAGAGCGCTCTGTTACGTCCTCAATGAGCTTTTTGTGAATGGATATTCCGTCTTCGCGGGTGAAAGGCATGGGCTCCATAATTTTGTTGTTGCGTTCGTGAGCATACCATCTGCGGAGAAAGAAATCGGGCACCATAAACTGGAAAAGGTAGCCATTCATACCCATCTTTGTCATCCAGTCAATCAAATCATGGGTGTGTTCATAACCGATAGCGCCTTCAATGCAGATTGTTCTGTGGCGCATGCTCGGAACTTCGTTTATATATACAAGGCATTTGTCAAGAGCTTTTTTTGGAACAACTTCGCCTTGTTTTCCGGGGCAAAGCCACTTTATTCCCAGTTCTCTCAAAAAACGATATGCCGCAATCAAAACAGCACGTTCGTTGGCGCCTGTGATGAAACCGCAGAAGTTGGAAACTTCGATACAAATAGCATCGTCAAGGTTTTTGTCTTCTACGGGCTTTAATTTCTTATCAAGCTCGTCATCAAGACCAACCCACAAAAGATTTGGAATTGATGCATCGTATTTGTCATAAATACGGACATCAACCAAAGCGAGGGGGTCCATAAGATTTAAGTATTTTTTCAGTTCATCCGCAGCCATGCGGACAGTTTTGTGCGAGCCAAGGCGCGCGATTGTAACGGTGGTTGGTGCTTTCATTTTTTTGCCTCCAAAAAGTAAAAAATAAATTTCAAGTTCATTATACAGAAAGGGATTTTGAAAGTCAAGGGATATTGTGAAAAAAACAAAAATGTTACAAAAAATAAAAAGTCGCACATTTGTGCGACTTTCAAAATTGGAGCGGAAGACGAGATTCGAACTCGCGACGTTCACCTTGGCAAGGTGACGCTCTACCACTGAGCCACTCCCGCAGATATTCGTGATATATCCTTACCACGAATGATATTTTAGCATAACATATTACGTTTGTCAATAGCTGTTTTGAATTTTTTTATATTTCCTTCAAAACTTCGTCAAGGTCTCTGTAAAGATAAAGAGAACCACACAAAATGATGGGTTTTCCCAAACCGAGAGCATCGGAATAGGCATCTTTTAGCTCTTTATAGGGTGTAACGGTACTGCCTGTTTTTCTTGCGGATTCCACCACAAAATCTGTTTCTGCTGCACGGGGATTGTTCTTCACCTTTACGGCGAAAATTTCTGAATGTTCCAGCAGCCCTTGGACTTTCAAAATTTCAAGCTCGCCACATATATCCTTATCCCCCATAAATGCCATAATAAAAGTTGCACCCCGCCACGACGGAAAATATCTTTTTAAAGAAGAGGCAAGGGCTGTCATGCCGTTCTTGTTGTGAGCACCGTCATATATAACAGTGGGATTTTTACTGATGATTTCAAACCTGCCTGGATTTTTCGCTTTTTGGATTCCACTTTTGATGTGCTTTTCGTCAATGCCAAGGCATAGCGCGGTTTCAATAGCAAGGGCAGCGTTTTGTGGCTGATAAAAGCCTGAGATGCCGCATTTTATATCTTTTATCTCTTTTCCTGAAGATGATGTGTAGTCAAAAATTTCGCAAAAGTCTTCGGTTTTTGTGAGTGACGGAAGAAAAGAAAAAATAAGGTTGTTTTTTCTATCCAGGCATACATTTTTCAAAACCCTTTCTGCATCCGGGCATTGGGGAGAAGAAACCACAAGGCCAAAAGAGGTAGACTCCAAAGGCTCTTTTATTATCCCTGCTTTTTCAAGGGCGATTTTTTCTATGGTGTCACCCAGATATTCAGTATGGTCGATGTCTATGGTTGTTATAACAGAGGCGAGGGGAGATTTTATGATATTGGTTGCATCGTGGGTTCCGCCAAGGCCTGTTTCAAGGATTACTATGTCACAATTTTTTTCTTTGAAATAGCAAAAAGCCGCGGCAGTCCAGATTTCAAACTGGGTGGGGAAATCACAGATTTCTTCCTTTACCTTGTTTGCGGCTGTTTCCACGTTATTTAAAATGCGGTTTATGTCGGTTTCGGAAATAAGCTCTCCGTCAACTGAAATACGTTCACAAACACTTATAAGGTTCGGGGAGGTATATTTTCCCGTGCGGTATCCGGCGTCGGTAAATATATTCTGTAAAAAGCTACAGACCGAACCTTTTCCGTTGGTGCCTGCCACGTGAATGAATTTTAAACTGTCCTGAGGGTTTCCAAGGTGCTTCATAAGACAGCGGATACCCTCAAGTTTGAGTCGTGCCACAGCTTGAAAACTGTTTGCGAATTTGTTGAAATTTTTTTGCATTTAATTTTTCGTCCTTTGTTAAAGTTTGAATTTTCCAAAATGTGGGGCAAGGTAGTTCTTCATAAGGTTTATGACTACCAGCTGAACGGGGAACTGAACAGCGGCTGAGATTATGCGGCTTCCAAAAACAAGCCAGAAGGTTTTTGGTGTTCCTATAATAATGAGATTGTAAAGGTAAATCCAAAGCGAACCAAGAATGAGATTTATCACCGCAAACTGAATCAAAAGCGAAAGGGTGAGCCTCAAAAAAGACGGACTTTTTTTGTAGAGTATAAGACCAAAGGTCACGCCATAAAAAAATTCGCTGATTGCAAAGGGGAAGAAGTAAACTCCACCGCGGCTGCTTATGAGCATACCCAAGACGTCCGCAATCACACCTACAATGCCTGCCGGGATGGGCCCCAAAAGCATACCACAGGCAGAAAGCGGGATAAAACCGAGTGATACTCGGATTATGGTGGTTTCAAATGACAAAAATCTGACACAGATAATGGTGAGTCCCACAAAGAGCGACATAAAAACAAGCTTTTTAAGGGCAAAGCTTGAAGAATTCATAAAAAACAGAACCTTTCTGATTTAAATTTGCACACAAAAAGCCTTTTACATCACTGCAAAAGGCTTTCTCAATTTGTTTGTTTAAAAAGCAATCAAATTCTGTGCAGCAACGGAATGCGGACAAGGCACCGCAAACCACAATCCCGAGGTTTTTCGTAGAGGCAGCAACTTCCCGTCTGTCTCTCACTTAACGCGCCATATCCTACTTTGCTAAAAGTATTCTTTGAAAATCTATTTAAGCTGATTTCTGTTTTCCTTAACAATGGTAATGCACTGTTCAAGGTCACGGATGGTCTTTTGAACAACGGTTTCAACGTTTTCAAGAAGATAGTCTGCATACTGGTATGAAGAATTTTTTGCAGCCTGAGCTTCTTGATTTGCGGTTGTTGTAATTTCAGCAGCAGCAGCCATAGCTTTCTTTGTAATTTCATTTTCGTCAATCATAGCAATAAGCTTGTCGTTTGCTATTTTGATGATTTCTTCAGCTTCCTTGTTGGCATCATTGATAATGTTCTGGCGTTCAGCCTTTATCCATTTAGCCTGTTCAAGGTCTGTGGGAAGCTTGAGACGGATTTCCTGAATGATTTCAAGAAGCTCCTCTTTGTCAAGCATGCAGCGGCCTGTGAAAGGAACAGCCACACCTTTGTCGATAATATCCTCCAATTCGCTTATTAAATCCAAAGCACCTACGTCCATATTTGTTACCTCCTTAAAATTATACGGAATTTAATATCCAAAACGGCTCATAATCCGCGGAACCAATTCTTTTGGAACCAAGGGTGTAAGGTCGCCGTTGTATTTTGCAACTTCTTTTACTATGCTGGAACTGAGAAACATAAACTCAGAACTTGATGGAATGAAAACAGTTTCAATTTTGTCAAAGAGCGTGCGGTTGGTAAGAGCCATCTGGAACTCATATTCAAAGTCAGAAACCGCACGAAGACCTTTTATGATGATTGAATAATTATTCTGACGCATAAAGTCAGCCAGTAGCCCCGAAAATGCAATCACCTCGACATTTTCGAGATGCTTTGTCACCGTTTTCAGCATATCTACCCTTTCTTCAAGAGAAAAGAGAGGGTGTTTTTTTTCGTTAATCAAAACTGCTACAACCACTTTTTCAAAAAGACCGGATGCACGTGTGATAATGTCAAGATGCCCGTTTGTACATGGGTCAAAGCTTCCCGGATAGACAGCTACTTTCATATGTTTTCTTCTCCCTGCAAAGTCTTTTTCTGCAAAATGAAAACCGTGGTTTTCCCATATTTTGCAGTTCTTTTGATGTTGAAAAAATCGGATGCGGGCTCTTCACCCATATATTCGCTTTCGGCAACGATTATACCATTGTCTAAAAGAAGATTATTTTCATAAATTTTGGTCAGTGATTTGGTCAAAAGACCGGTGTTATAAGGCGGGTCAAGAAAAATCAAATCAAACTGATTAGCAGTTTTGTCAAGAAATGCCAGCGAATCACCAAAAATTATTTCTGCGCGGTCTTTCACACGGGCAAGAACAATGTTTTCGGATGTGACCATTTGTGCGTTTTTGCAGTTTTCAACAAAAGTGCAATGATTTGAACCACGGCTCAGGGCCTCAATCCCCAAAGCACCGCTGCCTGAAAAAAGGTCAAGGACACTATCTGCCGGAAGATGCGGCATAATTATGTTGAAAATTGATTCCTTAACTCTGTCGGTAGTGGGACGAGTGTCAAGACCCTCTGGAGCCACGAGTTTTCTGCCTCTTGCAGAGCCTGAAATAACCCGCACACAATCACCCCATTATCAAATAAGTATACTTATATTTTATATAAATTAAAGATTTTGTCAAGGTTTTTGAGAAATTTTTTGAAAGTTCAGTTAAAAAAGGTATAAAAAAACAAAGCCCCGCCTATGCCGTAGGTGGGTCAAGGTAAAAACCTGCATGGCAGGTGGGCTAAATCCCGAATACATTACAAGTCCACTGGCCGCAGAAATCTGTGGGAGGCATGTGCGCCGCATCCGGAGAGAAAATCCCTTTGAAAATGTGTTGGTTTTACATTGTGCCCAAATTACGTACATCGCAGGGTAGCGTTTGTTTTTGTAATGGTATCTTAGCATATTTTTTTGAAAATTTCAATAGGAAAATATTGTTTTGATTAAAAATTTATTTGGAAAAAATTTAGTCTTTTCAAATGCGACAAAATGTTGTATAATTAGACAAGGTATCGGTTAAGAGGCAAATTTTTAAATGCTTTAACATATATTTATTATGCTGTGGAGGTGAATGTAGAATGCGGATTGAAAAACTCAGCGAAGACAAAATAAAAATTTTGATTGAGGAAGAGGATATTTTAGCCTGGAATGTGGATTTGAAGAATTTTACTGACCACACTCCTGAAGCACAAAATATGTTTCATCACGCACTGAGGCTTGCTGAACGGGATTTGGATTTTCATGTTGAAAAGTCGCAGCTCATGGTTGAAACAGCTACTTCGGACAACAACGGTTTTGTGCTGGTTATAAGCAAAATCAAAAATGAAAAAGAGTTTGCCCAGGCTCTGGTCAATGCTGGAAAACGTGTGAAACAAGTGGAGTTTAAAATCAGGCGAAGGCCCACGAGACAACCTCTTAGAATTTTCAGGTTTACTGACTTTGAGGCTTTATGCTCGGGTGTCAGGGAAATTTTTCAGGAATACATTGGAGAGAGCCGCCTGGTGAAGTATCAGGGAGAATTTTTCTTGGAACTGAGTCCTGCAGATACATTCGGACTCTTCAAACTTGAAAACACCCTTTCTGAATTTTCTGAGAAGGTGAAAGAACCGGTGACGCTTCAGGGCGTTTTGAGCGAGCACGGACTTTTAATGATAGAGAAAAATGCGGTGGAATGTATCGCAAGATATTTTAGGTAAAAATCATATATGCAGAAATCTTTTGGTTTTTGCATATTTTTTTTTCGGCTCAATATAATTAAATGAACGAAAATGTTTCATCGACAATTATTATTATGAAAGGATTGCATAGAAATGGAAGAAAGAAGACGTGAGGATATGATTCACAACATTACTATGGAAGAAAGGCGAAATATGACAGTTTCAGGTGTGGAAGACGTTGATAGCTTCGACGAGGATAAAATTGTTGCGTATACTACCGAGGGAGTGATGACGGTCAAAGGTGCTGGAATGAGAATAAATAGGCTTAATGTGGAAAAGGGCGAGATGGAGATTGAAGGAGAAATAGACAGCATTGAATATGCCGAGGGTCACAAAAGCGAAAAGGGGAGCTTTTTTGGAAAAATTTTCAGGTAAGGAGAGAAAAAATGTATTCGACGGTTTGGTCAGAAACGATTTTTTTCTTTTTTAGTTTTGCATCGGGAGTTTGCGCTGCATTTCTTTATGACATTCTGAGGGTGAGTCGAAGAATCCACAGACCCAGCGATGCGGTGGTAAACATTGAGGATATAATATTTATGACGCTGGCGGGGGTTATCTTGTTCGCTGCGGCATACCTCGGAAACAGCGGTGAAATCAGGTGGCAGGGGTTTATCGGCTGGGGGATAGGTGCCGTTTCCTATGCTGTGATTGTGAAAAACAGAGTTTTGAATATCGGAACCTTTCTGGTTAAATGGACGGTGGAAATTGCTCGGCGAGTTTTAAAAATTTTGCTTTTTCCCATAGAGCTTATTATGAAAGCATTAAGACGGCCTATACATATTGTCATGTGGTACACAGGACAAAAAATAAGATGTGCAAAACAAGTGGCGAAAAGAAGCGGCGATAAAGCGAGACTTAGGATGAAAAAAGCACGGCTTATGCTGAGAAAAAAGTAAGGTCTAAGTCTTGACAAAGAGAAAGGGTTGATATATAATTGCATTAGAATAGGAAGAGTGTTTTTGTATTGCTTTTGTGAGGTAACGGGACATATGGCAAAAAGGGATATTAACAAAAAAAATAATAAAATATCTGCAAAAAACCTGATAAAGTTTCTGGTTGTTTGTTTTTTGTGCATTTATGTTGTGGTGACACTTGTAAAACAGCAAATAAGTCTTTCCCAGTGTGATGACCTCGCCAAAGAATATCAGGAAAAAATTGCTGCAGCACAGATTGAACAGCAGATGCTGGAAGACGAGCTTGAGAAAGCGGGAACCGATGAATACGTTGAGCGTACAGCAAGAGAAAAGCTTGGGCTTGTTAAAGCAAATGAGCGTGTTTTTATTGATATAAATCAGAAATAAATTGAAAAGATACGGACAGGCTGTCCGCTTTATACAGAAAATGTTAGAGACATGGCATTTTGAGGAGGATTTTTTAAGTTATGCAGATTGAAGAAGGATTGGTGCTTCGGGGAAAGGTTTCAGGCCTTGCGGCATTTGGCGCCTTTGTGGAGCTTGAAGACGGAAAAACAGGTCTTGTGCATATTTCGGAGGTTTCAAACAATTATGTAGATGACATTTCAAAGCACCTTACCGTTGGACAAAGTGTTAAAGTAAAGGTTATTTCCGTTGACGAAAAGGGAAAGATAAGCCTTTCCATAAAGAAAGCGTCTGAGGAAAAGCCCAAAAAGAAAAAGGAAGACCGCCGGGGAAAAAGTGGTGCGCTTCAGGGTGCTCCCGAGGTTTTTGAGTTTTCGCATAAAAGACGCGAGATGGAGGAAATGTCATTTGAAGATAAACTTCTCAAATTCAAGCAGGACAGTGACGAAAAAATTCAGGACCTTAAAAGAAATACCGAGGGCAAGCGCAACGGCGGTTACAAAAGAGCGTATTAATCGAGTTAACGGAACTTTTTAAGTTCCGTTGATGTATTTTTAAAGGAATTTGGCAAATTTTGTGAGGAGGGACCTAAATGACATACTGGACAATTGTTTGGATAGCAACTGCGGTGGTTCTTGGTGTTATCGAGACCTCAACCGTGAATCTCATTACAATATGGTTCGCAATTTCTGCACTTGTTACAGCTGTTTTTTCGGCATTTGATATAGCGGTTGGTGTGCAAATAACAATTTTTGTTGTGCTTTCAGCCGTTCTTGTTCTTTCAACCAGGCCTCTTGCCAAAAAGTTTGTGGCGGGGAGAGCTGTTCCTACTAATGCGGACCGTGTAATTTCGAAAGATGGTATTGTTATTCAAAAGATAGATACAATAGAAAACAGCGGGCAAGTTAAGGTTATGGGTCAGGTCTGGTCTGCAAAAACCAGAAATGGTGAGACTCTTGAGGAAAATACACCTGTTGTGGTTGAAGAACTTGAGGGTGTCCGTGTTGTAGTTTCAGCAAAAAAATAGGATAACTTTAAATAAATAGGAGGCTTTATTATGTTTTTAATTATACTTGCGATTTTAATTGTGGTAGTTGTTTCAAATATCAAGGTTGTTCCTCAGGCACATGCTTATGTAATTGAACGTCTTGGTGCATATAGCGGGACTTGGGGCGTTGGTCTTCATATAAAAATTCCGTTCATTGACAGAGTGGCAAAACGTGTCACCCTCAAAGAACAGGTTGTGGATTTTGCTCCTCAACCCGTTATTACCAAAGATAACGTTACTATGCAGATTGATACAGTGGTTTATTTCCAGATTACAGACCCGAAACTTTATGCATACGGGGTTGAACTTCCCATGTCGGCTATTGAAAATTTGACTGCTACTACACTCAGAAACATAATCGGCGATATGGAACTTGACGAAAGCTTGACCAGCCGTGATGTAATCAACACAAAGATGCGGTCTATTCTTGATGAAGCAACAGACCCCTGGGGAATCAAGGTGAATCGTGTTGAACTTAAGAATATTATTCCGCCTGCGGGAATTCGCGAGGCTATGGAAAAACAAATGAAAGCAGAACGTGAAAGACGTGAAGCAATTCTTCGTGCAGAAGGCGAAAAGAAATCTGCGATTCTCGTCGCAGAGGGTGAAAAAGCGGCAGCAATTCTTAAGGCAGAAGCGGAGAAAGAATCCCAGATACTTAAGGCAGAGGCTGAAAAAGAATCAGCAATCCGTGTGGCGGAGGGTGAAGCTCAGGCTATTCTGTCCGTTCAGGAGGCTACTGCTGCGGGTCTTCGTATGCTTAATGACGCATCGCCAAAAGAGTCTGTACTCAAAATCAAGAGCCTCGAGGCTTTCCAGAAAGCGGCAGACGGAAAGGCAACAAAGATTATTATCCCATCGGAAATCCAGGGACTTGCAGGCCTTGCTGCAGGACTTAAAGCGGTAATGGATGAGGAAAAATAGATATTTACAAAAGTTATTTAAAAGGACACAGGAGGAAACAAAATGTCAGGGCATTCAAAATGGGCAACTATAAAAAGAAAAAAAGGTGCACTTGATGCAAAGAGGGGAAAACTTTTCACCAAAATTGGTCGTGAACTGGTTGTTGCGGTGAAAGAGGGCGGTCCGGACCCGGACAGCAACTCAAAGCTTCGCGATGCTATTGCTAAGGCAAAGGCAAATAATATGCCAAATGATACCATTCAGAGGAGTATAAAGAAAGCAGCAGGCGAGGACAGTTCAAAGGAATATTTTGAGCTTGTATACGAGGGCTATGGTCCCAGTGGAGTTGCATTTATGGTTGAGACGCTTAGCGATAACAAAAACCGTACCGCAGGTGATATGCGCCACTATTTCGACAAGTATGGCGGAAATCTTGGACAGACCGGAAGTGTAGGCTTTATGTTTGACCGCAAAGGCCAGCTGGTTATCGCAAAAAATGACAGCATTGACGAGGACACACTCATGATGGATGCCCTTGATGCAGGTGCAGAGGATTTCAGTGCAGAAGAAGAGTGCTTTGAAGTTACCTGTGCTCCTGAAGAATTCAGTCGTGTACGTGAGGCGCTTGAGACAAAGGGATATGAATTCGAACAAGCAGAAATCAGCTACATCCCACAGACACTTACCGAGGTGACAGATGCTGAGGCTGTTAAAAACCTTGAAAAGCTCATTGACATCTTAGAGGATAATGACGATGTCCAGAACGTCTACCACACTTGGGATATGCCTGATGAGGATGAGGAAGAGTAGTAAAATCAGGGCTTTTGAGATTTTAGATGTATCTCTGAATGATGATATACATCCTGAATGATGGTATACATTACTGAAAATTTTAAAAATTAGAGTTTGTACATCATAATAAATGTCGACGAAACATTTTTATGTTTCGGTTTGTGCTTCACACAAACAACTTTGAAAACTCTGGTTTTCAAAATTCGACTTTATTGCAATCAAGTGTAGCTGATAAGTTGAAAAACTTGTCAGTCGCAGAACTTGTTCTGCTAAAAACGATCGCGTGTCGTTTTCTACAACGATGATTATAACTCCGAATATACTGAAAAATTGCATGGACAGGAGGTCTTTATGCAAATCAGAACAGTATATTCGGAGTTTTTGTTTGGATAGAAAATAAAGGATGAAATGAATAGAGAAACAGTCCAGCGTGATTCTGTTAATACTTACGGAAGTGATATCAACTGCCCGAAAAATATTAGAAATAATACGCTTAATTCCAATAAATTTGTTATGATATAAAAACAATGCCTTGTAGATGTTATATAAAAGGGCCAAACCTTCCATCGGAGAAATAGTTTAAATTTATTAAAAAATATTAAAATAGTGCAAATATTGGGGGAAATATATTAAAGTTGTTAATGGTTATTTTTTTATCAAAATGCTATAATATATATGTCATTGTATATAATGTAAAGTTATAAATATGTGTTTAATTGTTTTTACATAGCAAAAGTTATTCGAGAAATGAAGGAATTGGATTTTACAATGATAAAGTGGTGGTAGAAAAGCCAATGCTTTATGGCATAACCCAAAATAGGCTGCTAAACTAAATACATTAATGTTGGCATGGTAAAAAATGGCACGCAGATGGCCTCAAAATCTGCAAATTCAAAAAAAGAGAGGTAGAAAGTATGAAAAAAGTTATTAGTTTGATTCTTGCACTTGCAATGCTTGCTGGAATGACAGTTGCGTTTACCGGTTGCGACGGAGGAAATCAGGCGAAA
>JAZQUY010000007.1:0-102980 GCA_045631525.1 Clostridia bacterium | reverse complement strand
TGGCTTTTTTGGATGCCCGTCTTTGCGGGTCTTTTTTTGAGTGCCCCCTCAAGAGAGAGCCTATCTAATATATCACACCAAGCAACCCTTTGTCAATACTTTTTTCAATCTTTTTTCAGATTTTTTCAAAGTTTTTTCGCCACTCGGCACAACTCGTTTATATTACCACAACAACTTCCCATTGTCAATACCTTTTTTCTATTTTTTTAAAGTTTTTTTGTTTTTTTCTTCCTTGACGCAAAATTAGTGCTATGATATACTGTTTGCATACTCTTTGGGAGGTGATCCTTTGACCGATACTATTATAAAGGAAGAAATTATTTCGTCCTCAAACAAAATCTCTTCATATAACATAATCGTCTTAAAAACAGTTAATTCGACAAATTCCTACATAAAGGACCTAGCAAAAAGAAACGCCCCTCACGAAACATTGGTGATAGCCGACAAGCAAACCACAGGACGGGGACGTCTCGGCAGAGAGTTTTTTTCGCCTGAGGGTACGGGGATTTATATGAGCGTGTTGCTAAAACCTGAAAATCTCGCTCTTGACCCGTCTCTTCTGACTGTGGCAGCTGGAGTTGCTGTTTGTCGAACTATAAATAACATATCAAAAAACACTCCATCTATAAAATGGGTGAATGATATTTTCATTGACGGGAAAAAAGTTTGCGGAATACTTGCCGAAAGCACGACTGATGCAGCAAGCGGCACAATCGATAATATTATAGTAGGAATTGGTCTGAATGTTACCACCCCAAGCGATGTATTTCCCGGGAAATTGGGTGAGATTGCAGGCTCTCTATTCCCTGAAAACACTACACGTAACGAAATTATCTCAAAAATAATTGAAGAATTTAAAAGCACATATGATTTTTGTGATAAGGAAAGCTTGATTGAGGAATATAAAAGTTATTCATGTGTTTTAGGCAAAAAAATAAGTTTCACTAAAAATAATGAAACTTTTACGGGTATTGCCATCGATATAAATATAGAGGGAAACCTGATTGCAGAGCTTGACAGTGGCGTAACTGTCGCCCTGAAATCAGGTGAGGTTTCACTTGGAAGTGAGAATTTTGCCAGATAATTTTAAAAGACTGATGCATCGCATCAGCCTTTTTCTGTTCTTAGCCTAAAACAACTCCCCAAAGTCGTCTCTTAAATCATCATCTTCTTCCCCATAATCCTCAAACTCCTCATCCTCGTCATCCTCCCAATTTCTGTCGCCGCCAAAGGCTTCATCAGGGAATAGTTCCTCAAAGCTGAGCATTTCGGGGTCATCTGTTTCTTCAAGAGTCAAGTCGACATCAACCGTCTTGTAGTCATCATCCATTTCAAGGCACGCGCCACAGTTGTCACACTTCTTTTTGGGGTCAAGGTCGCACATATCACATTCGCCGCAAGCAATACAATCACGATCATACAAAATACACTTTTTATTCATTTTGTTTTCTCCTTAAATTTCTTCCTGAGTTGAAATTTCTATCCCTTGCTGTTTCAAAACACAAAGTGCTTTTCCCATATCATCTGTACAGATAGCCACTCTGCCCGTCGCCTCTTTTTCACCTATGAATGAATATAGATATTTGATGTCAATTCCTGCATCGCAAATAGGCCTTACCACATCATCAAATGAGCCGAGTCTGTCCTCCATAACGGCGACTATTACCTCATTCACCTGAGCTGTCATTCCTGCACTGCGCAAAACCTCGACTGCTCTGTCAGGTTCTTTCACTATAACTCTGAAAATTCCAAATTCAGTGGTATCCGCAATGCTGAACGCGCGAATATCAATTTTTTCATCACGAAGAACCTTTGTTATGTTGCCGAGCTTTCCCGCCTTGTTTTCCATAAATACCGAAACTTGTTTAACAAACATTTTAACACCTCATCATTAGTTAAATTTTTCAACAGCTGATTTTAAAAGTTTAACTGCATTTTCCAAATCCTTTTTGAGAATTTTATCTTTCCCGTCTTCCCCGAGTTTAGCTGGAATTCCTATAGCAGTCCACTCAGTACCTTTCCCTGATGTCAAGAAACTGCTGCCAAAAAAGTTTTCGTCCAAAACCGATGTCTTTACATCAAGCTTTTGCAAAACCGCAACATTCTCCAAAGCCTTTCTGAAATCCACCGATGCAACCGCAGTGCTGTCTTTTGCTATTACCACAGTGCCGTCTGCTTCTTTATCGCAAAAACCATCAACGCTTATTGCACACTCAAAGTTATTGGCACTTAGGAACGCCTTTATTCCCTTGCCGCCAATCCGCTTTTGCGCAGAAAACAGCACAGCAAAGTCTTCATCTAAATCAAGCACCGCCTGATAGACTGCCAAAAGTCCCGCCTTGCTCTTCAGTCCATAGCCAAAATAGTAATCATCGCCCTCAGAAAACTCCGTCTTCAATATCCCAAAATCTCCCACCGAAATTTCCGCTATTTCCAATTCTATATATAAATCAGAAATTTTTGCATCGTCACTTTTCTCGCCGTCATACTTGACCTCGCCGCAAAAACCGTTTTCAAAAATAATCTTTTTGCCAATCCAGGCTTTGGGTTTGAGCCCGCCAAATGCAGAAAACCAGGCCTTTCCGTCCGAATTATCCACCACCATAATTCCGGGACTGTCCATTCCGCACTCAATCAAGAGCTTCGGGCTGACACCTTTTTTTGCTATTACATTTCCAAGGCTATCGACATATATTTTATCAAATTTATCCTTAAGGCTTTCAATCAAAATCTGTCTTACTTCATCTTCGCGACCTGATGGTGAAAAGGCATTTGTTATTTTCTCAATCATTTTCTGTCTGCTCCTTTCCGCAGTCCTCCAGAAAGCCCTCTACAATTCCTTTGCATGACTCAAAATCCGCCTTGTTCATAGCCGACACAGGCGAGTGGATATACCGGCAGGGCACTGATATGGAAGCTGTCTTAATTCCGCCATCAAGAAGAGAGACTGAACCTGCATCGTTTCCGCCGGCTGTTGATGCCTTATATTGCCACGGAATGTTCCGCTTTTCCGCCGCCTTAATCAGCATATCACAAACATCTCTGTCTGCCTTGCTTGCTAAATCAAGAACAGATATAGCCGCACCGTCACCACTTTTTGTAACTCTGAGGTTTTTGGGCACATTGGGCAAATCGTTACAAGTTGTTCCCTCAATAACAAGAGCAAAATCAGGCTTTATGCCCTTCGCCGCAATTTTTGCACCTCTGAGGCCTACTTCTTCCTGAACGCTAAAGGCACAAACGAGATTTACATCCCATTCTTTTTTTATAAGATCTATCATGATTGCGCATCCCAGTCGGTCATCAAGAGCCTTTGCCTTTATCATTTCACCAAACTCAATATATTCACTGTCGAAACCAAAATAGTCGCCCTTTGAGGCAACACTTTCTGCATCCTCTCTATCATTTGCGCCAATATCAACAAAAAGTTCATTTGCTTTCGGTATCTTCTTCCGCTCTTCTTTTGAAGTAAGATGCACAGGTTTTAATCCAATTACACCGCATTTTCCGTTTACCCGCACTCGCTTAGAAATAAGAATCCTTGCATCAATGCCACCAACCGTTTCAAATTTCAGATAGCCATCCTCGGTTATATCGGTGACAATAAACCCCACTTCATCCATATGGGCAGAGAGCAATACCGTCTTGGCATTTTCTTTTTTTGCCTTTTTAAAAGCCACAAGATTTCCCATATTGTCAATGCTTAGTTCCGCACCGTTTTTCTTTATTTCTTCTATTATAATATCGCGTACCTCTGTTTCACAACCTGAAACGCCAAAGGCTTCCGTAAGTTTCTTAAGCAAGGATTTCACCCCCTGACACAATCTCAGTTATCAGTCTTGCTGCATTTTCTGCGTCCCATATATCAGCAGTCTCAACAGCGGTATGCATATACCTGATTGGCACAGAAATCACTGCGCAGGGAATTCCCCTGCCCGATGTCTGCAACGCCCAGGCATTTGTACCCGTGCTTCCAGATGCCACCTCAATTTCATAAGGAATACCTTTTCCCTCAGCAATTTCAATAATACGCTTTGTTTTTTCAAAATCCACATTTGGTCCACGGCATATGGTCACCCCGCATCCCAACGGAAAGGTTTCATATCCCTTTGCATCTGGTGTCTCGCCATATGTTACATCAACAACCACCGCAAAATCACATTCGGTTTCGCTGGCAATGGTATATGCCCCCAAAAGTCCTTGCTCTTCGCCGGAGGCGAACACAATACATAAATTGTATGGAATTTCCTTGTCCTTTATTTTTTCAAGGCAATCAAAAATCACAGACATACCAAGTCGGTTGTCAAGAGCATCGGACGATACACGATTATTCATCAGCTCAGAGAAATTAGATGCCAACAAAATCGGGTCACCTACACCGATTTTTGACGCAGCCTTATTTCCAAGGCCTGTGTCGATAATCAGATCCTCTATTTTGAGTCCCGCATTTTCTTCGTCTTTGGTCATAAGGTGAGGGGGCTTGGCACCGATTATGCCAAACACCTCTTCTTTCCCCAAAATTATTACTTCTGATGCAGGAAGAATCCTTTCATCCACTCCGCCGATTGGGCTAAACCTCACAAAACCATTTTCATCAATCGATGATACAATAAGCCCTATTCTGTCAAGGTGTGCCTCGAGCATAATTGTGGGGGCACCCTCTTTTTTTGATTCAATCATACCTATCACGCAGTTTGTTTTTGTTACCTTTGCATCAGGGCAATGCTCTTTAAGCCTGTCACAAACTTGTTGTGCAAACTCATTTTCAAATCCCGATATTCCTGGTATCTTTGTTAAACTTTTTACTGTTTCAGTTATATTCATATTTAATAGCCTTTCGACACAAAATATTTTTAAATCAACCTTTTTTATTATAACCCAAGCCCTATCCTTCGTCAAGACAAAGGAAGAATTCTCTCTTAAAAACACTTTACATTTTATTTCCTATATGTTATATTATATTTGGTGAAAATTGCGATTGGAGCATTTACCATTACTTTTGAAAATATCATCAATTTTTATACATATTAAAAAACAAAGGAGAAATTCACTATGGACATTTTTTCGGTTTTAACTCTCATCGGCGGTCTCGCTTTGTTCCTTTACGGAATGGACCTTATGGGCGACGGGCTCAAAAAACTTGCCGGCGGCAAGCTTGAATCAATCCTTGCAAGACTCACATCAACGAGAATTTTAGGTTTCCTGTTGGGATTTATTGTAACATCAGTTATCCAGAGCTCCTCTGCTACCACTGTTATGCTGGTTGGTTTTGTAAACTCAGGCATAATGAAATTGGGACAAACCATAAGTATAATCATGGGTGCGAACATCGGCACAACTGTTACCGCGTGGCTTTTGAGCCTTACAGGTATTGATGGTTCAACAGCATGGCTCAAGCTTTTAAAACCTGAATCTTTCACCCCAATCTTAGCTGCAATAGGCGTTGTTATGACAATGATGTCCAGTAGTGATAAAAAGAAAAATACCGGTCTTATTTTCATCGGTTTTGCAGTACTTATGTTTGGTATGGAAACAATGAGTGGAGCCGTTGAAGGTCTTCGTGAAAACGAAGCTTTCACGAACATCCTTACCATGTTCTCAAACCCCATTATGGGCATTTTGGTTGGAACTATTTTCACAGCAATCATTCAGAGTTCTTCAGCATCAGTTGGTATCCTTCAGGCTCTTGCACTTTCTTGTGTTATTCCGCATTCAACAGCACTTCCAGTTCTTCTTGGTATGAATATCGGCACAACCATCACTCCCGTTATTTCCTCATTAAGCGGAAACACCGAGTCGAAACAGGTTGCTATCTCTTGTGTTTATATCAAAATGATTGGTGTAGTGATTGTCACCGCAGCTTTCTATCTCGTATATTACCTGACTGATCTCATCGATCCCTTTATGAACTCTCAGGCTACGGTATTCACTATTGCTATTTCTCATACATTGTTCAACATTGTTTCGACAATTATTTTGATGCCATTTTGCAGTGCCATCGAAAAACTTGCAATCAAGACATTCAAGCCAAACCCTGCAGCACAGAAATCCGACGTTTTTGATACCCTTGATGAAAGATTTCTTGATGTTCCGGCCTTCGCGGTTGAAAAGTGTCGCGAACTTGTTTGTGACATGGCAAAGATTTCCTCAGGCGCTCTCTGTGATGCAAACAATCTTTTTGCAGATTACAGCGATGGAAAATTTGGAAAGGTTATGGAAACAGAAGAACTGGTTGACAAATACGAGGACAAGACCAGCACATACTTAGTAAAAATCGCAGCAGCCGATATCTCTACAAAAGACAGTAAAGTTGTTACCGAGCTCCTCCACTGCATAGGTGATATTGAAAGAATTTCTGACCATGCTGTAAACATTGCAAAGGTTGCAAAGGAAATGAGCGACAAAGAGGTTTCTTTCTCGGCTCAGGCTCAGAAAGACATAAAGGTTATTATGGCAGCTGTAACCGAAATTCTCGACCTTGCTGTTACATCACTGGTAAACGAAGATTTGACTCTTGCAGGCAAGGTAGAACCTCTTGAACAGGTTGTTGACAGACTTAAACGCAAGATAAAGAGCAACCACATTTCACGTCTCAAGCAGGGCGACTGCACGATGGAGCTTGGATTTATTCTTTCTGATTTGCTTACAAACTATGAAAGAATTGCTGACCACTGTTCAAACATTGCAGTTTGTCTTATTGAAATTGCTCACGACTCCTTTGAGACTCATGAGTATCTCAAAAATGTTAAGTCCAGCCCTGACGCAGCATTTGAAGACCTTTATCAGACTTTCAAGGAAAAATATTCTCTTGAATAAAAAAACTTACCGGGAGCCAAAACGGTTCCCGGTTTTCTTTTAAAATAATTTTTAAAAAAGCCTTGACAACTCTTGTTTTTTATTGTATACTTGTACAAGTGATTTCGGGGTGTGGCTCAGTTTGGTAGAGTACCTGAATGGGGTTCAGGTGGCCGCTGGTTCGAATCCAGTCACTCCGACCAAAATCGACAAGCAAAAAAGCTTGTCGATTTTATTCATTTTATTACGGCAAAGACTTGACAAAACAAAAATAAATGTGTATAATAGCTAAGTTGGTCGAAAACATCACGAGGCGTGGCGCAGTTTGGTAGCGCACCTGGTTTGGGACCAGGGGGCCGCAGGTTCGAATCCTGTCGCCTCGACCAAAAGCACTCACTTTCTGTGGGTGCTTTTTTTGTTTCATATATAAATAAAATAGGCATCCACCCATTCCTTTGGGTGACTGCCTTAATTTTTAAAACCAACAACAGATTTATTATATCACACATTATGTCCGTTTGTAAAGAAAAACCTTACGAAAGCCTTGAATTTCTGCCTTTTCAACAAAAATGAATCTTTTTGTTTTCATACTTTGCCTATTGAAAAGTCCTTCAAAATCTGCTACACTTAAATCAAGGAAAGGAAGGTACAGTCCAATGAAACACTAACCTTTTAAGACCTGAAATGAAACACTGGTTTGAGCCGAAAGGAAAAAAACACGGCGGTGTAACGTATAATATAGATAGTATCGATACGAAATATGCTCAATCCAAAGATTCATAAGAGGTCAACAGTTTCACCTTTTGCGACATAAACAAAAAAATCAGGTAGTTCTCGCTAGAGAAAGTAATAAAAAAAGATATTTTTAAAAGTGTAGATTATTCGCAAAAGGCATCCAAAAAAAGAGAGGATAACCAAATGATGTTAGATACAAAGAGCGAACAGAAATGACCCTTGATTGCAAAAGCAGTCAAGGGTCATTTCTCTTTTATAATACTTTTAATAATTTCTATATAAGGTCCGCAAAATGCGGTCTTAATTTTTTAAACAGCAAATTTCCCAAAACCAGCAGCACACCTACCACAGCCCAGAAATAAACGGTCATAATCGGATGTTCCCAAAACCCTATTCCCTGAACAAAGGTTTCGCGATAGCCTTCAGTCACATAATAAAAAGGATTGATTTTTATTATAGTCTCAAGAACGGGGTTTCCAAGGTCGTTTATGTCCCAGAAAAGCGGTGTAATCCAAAATCCTAACTGAACAAAAACGCCTACCATATTGCTGATGTCTCGAGCAAAAACCGTGAGGGTTGAAGTTATTCTTCCAAGCGCATAAGAGATAGCAAAAGCCGCTGCCATATAATAAATAATCTGCAAGTCCAAAAACTTCGGGGCATTTCCGCAGGCAAAATTTATTATAAATGTAAGAATTACAAAGAAAAGATGCACAAAAAATGCGGACAGAATTCTTACAGCAGGTAGAAGTTCTACCCGAAAGACAACCTTCTTCACAAGGTATGAATAATCAATCAAAACTCCCGTTGCCCCGCCCCAGCTCTCTGAGATAAAGAACCACGGAACAATCCCCGAAACAAGCCACAAAACATAAGGCATATCGTATTTTGGCCCATTTTTGAATGCAACCTCAAAAACAAACCAATAAATGAGAATTGTAACAACGGGGCTTATAAACCCCCACACAACCCCCAGTGCTGAGCCTGCGTATTTTGCCTTGAAATCATTAACCGCCAATGAAATCAGCATATCAATACCTCCAATTTTAACGAATCTTCCAATCATCAAGCCCCGACTGTATTGCTGTCATCATACGGGTTTTGAAATGATGGTCAATTTCGTTTCTTTCGTTTATAAAATCTTTCATTTCCTGTCTTTTTGATACCCCGTCCATGGGACAGGGGTTTTTTACTATTGGTAAATTTTCACGTTTTGCAAACCCCTTTATATCTCCCTCGGAAACGTAAATAAGTGGTCTTATTACATCCATATCTATCCTCGAAAGATAAGTAACCGGCGAAAAACAATTAAGCCGTCCCTCATAAAAAAGCGAGAGAAAAAATGTTTCTATCACATCTTCGTTGTGATGACCAAGTGCCACTTTGTTGCAACCGTGCTCTTTTGCCAAATCATTCACTGCGCCACGTCGCATTTTGGCGCATAACGAACACGGATTTTTTTCTTTTCTGACATCAAAAAGTATTTCCGCAATATCGGTATCCTTTACCACATATTCTACATCAAGTTCATCACATAAGGTTTTTATCGAAGAATAATCGACGCCCTCAAACCCCATATTGAGGGTCACCCCCATAACCTCAAAAGGCACCTCTGAAAATCTGCGGTATGCCGAAAAGGCACAAAGTAGTGCGAGGCTATCCTTTCCTCCTGATACCCCCACAGCAATACGGTCACCTGCTGAAATCATATTATAGTCCTGAATAGCACGGCGCATTCCGCTCAGTATCTTTCTCATAGCACGTTTCCCCGTTCCATGTCCTCTTTCATTAGTTTAAGTGCATTAAATCTATGGCTTATGCTGTTTTTTATCTCTGCTGAAACCTCTGCCATTGACGCATCAAACTGGGGTAAATAAAACACAGGATCATATCCAAAGCCATTTTCGCCACGCTTTTCAAAAAGAATTCTCCCACTTACCTCACCTCTGTATGTAACGGGATTTTCGTTTGGCTTAGCCAATGCAATAACACTTACAAACTTTGCTGTGCGTTCTTCTTCACAAACTCCCCCAAGTTCCGAGAGAAGCTTTTCTATATTTTCATCGTCACTTGCCCCCTCGCCCGCAAATCGTGCGGTATAAACTCCGGGAGCGCCAAAAAGGGCGTCAACACAAAGCCCGCTGTCATCAGCAATAGACGGAAGACCTGTTTTCTGCATTGCCGCAAGTGCTTTTTTTACCGCATTTTCTTCAAACGTAGCACCATCTTCAACCACTTCCAAATCACCGCATCCGACCTCATCAAGAGTAAGAAGCCTTACATCGTCACCTAAGATTGCCTGCATTTCTTCCGCTTTATGTTTATTTTGACTTGCAAGAACAAGCTTCATAATTTTTCTCCATTTCATCAAATTACATTTTCTTGTTATTTTGTATATAATATTTATACCATATTTTTTTCTTGTTGTAAATATTGATAGTTGCAAAAAATATTTTTTTGTGATATACTGTATCCGTTGCGTTGAAAATTGATTTGATAAAAGTTAAATTTTTAACAATTTTTTCTTGAAAACGCTTGTATATTTTAGGAAAATGAGGTAAAATATTATTAAATAATATAAATATACATTTTGGAGGTATTCTATTATGTCAGTAAAAGTTGCTATTAACGGTTTTGGTCGTATCGGACGTCTTGCTTTCCGCCAGATGTTTGGTGCTGAAGGTTATGAGGTGGTTGCAATCAACGACCTTACAGATCCTAAGATGCTTGCTCATCTTCTCAAGTATGACTCATCACAGGGCAGATACGACGGTCACACTGTTGTTGCTGGTGAAGACAGCATCACAGTTGACGGAAAAGAAATCAAAATCTATGCTATAAAGGACGCTAAAGAATGTCCTTGGGGTGCTCTCGGAGTAGACGTTGTTCTTGTATGTACAGGTTTCTACTGCTCAAAAGAAAAATCACAGGCTCACATTGATGCAGGTGCTAAGAAAGTTGTTATTTCTGCTCCCGCAGGCAATGACCTCAAAACAATCGTTTTCTCAGTTAACGAAAACACACTCACAGCTGATGACACAATCATCTCTGCTGCATCTTGTACAACAAACTGTCTTGCTCCTATGGCAAAGACTCTCAACGATTACGCTCCCATCCAGAGCGGTATCATGGCTACAATCCATGCATACACAGGCGACCAGATGATTCTTGACGGTCCTCACAGAAAGGGCGACCTCAGACGTGCAAGAGCTGGTGCTGTAAACATCGTTCCAAACTCAACAGGTGCTGCTAAAGCTATTGGTCTTGTTATCCCTGAGCTCAACGGCAAGCTCATTGGTGCTGCACAGAGAGTTCCTGTTCCCACAGGTTCAACAACAATCCTTACAGCAGTTGTTAAGGGCAAAGACGTTACAAAAGAAGGCATCAACGCAGCTATGAAAGCCGCAGCTTCAGAAAGCTTTGGTTACAATGAAGACGAAATCGTTTCTTCAGATATCATCGGTATCAAGTATGGCTCACTCTTCGATGCAACACAGACAATGGTTGCTAAAATCGCTGATGACCTTTATGAAGTTCAGGTTGTTTCTTGGTATGACAACGAAAACTCATACACAAGCCAGATGGTTAGAACAATCAAATATTTCGCAGAAATCTAAGAAATATAAATCTAAGGGGTGGCAAATTGCCACCCCTTTTTTATATACTTTTTTTATCTTCCTCAATCTGTTTTTTTAGTTCTTTTAGGCTATCAAATCTCTTTGTATCCCTGATACGTTTCAAAAACTCTATTTCTATTTTCTTCCCATAAAGGTCACCATCAAAATCCAGAATATACGTCTCGATATTTCGTTCAGCGATTTTTATGGTAGGCTTTGTTCCAAGATTTGTAAGTCCACGGTAGGTCTTTCCGTCAATATTTATTTGAGTAGCATACACTCCGTCTTTTGGAATTACCTGCTCTTTGGGAATGCTTATATTAGCAGTGGGAAATCCATACTTTCTTCCCACACTGTTGCCGTATATTACCTCTCCCGAGAGAGAAAAAGGTCTTGACATATAATCCTTCACCTTGTCAACTTCACCGTTTGCAACAAACTCGCGTATTGCAGAGCTCGAAACAACCTTGTCAAAATCCAGCACATAAGGCACAATAAACGCAGCGATGTCAAACCTGCTGCAAATTTCTTTGAGTCTTTCTGCATCCCCCTCTGCCATAAAACCAAACCGATAATTTTTGCCCGCAAAAACCGCCTTGGAATTATACTTTTTGCAAATAAACTCCTCAATAAATTGGTCATACCTCACCGATTTAAACTCAGGTGTAAACTCCTCAATAACAACAACATCCACACCCATAGTTTCAAGGATTTCAAGCCTTTTTGAAAGTGTATTGACCTTATCCGTTTCATTTCTTTCTACCAGCTGAACCACGGATAAAAGGTCGTTTTTCTTTGCATATTCTGCCATTTCCCCGATGACCTCAAGATGTCCTTTGTGGAGTGCATCAAAAGACCCCAGTGCTACTGCGGTCTTTTTTGTTATTACCTTATTCAATTCATTGCTTTTTGCAACTATCATTTTACGCTCCGCCATAAAAACTTTTGATTACCATAAATCCGCTTTCAGTTTGCTGTGCCAAGGCTAAAAACTCTCCTTGTTCATCAAAGACACGATAAATTTCATCGTCATTTAATCCCTCAACGGATATTTTTATTCCATTTCTTACTCGCTGTGCATTTTTGTCGGCAAGCACAATCTTTTCATATTCAGATAGAGCCTCACCCACAGACACCATAAAGGAAAAGTCGTTTTCCCCTGCCATTTTTTCAATCTCATCAAGAGTAAAGGAATTTTTTATATCAAATCTCCCACTTTTTGTTCTGTGAAGTGCCGCCATATAACCACCGCAACCAAGCACCATTCCTATATCGTTACAAAGTGTACGGATATATGTACCTTTTGAGCAATCAACAAGCATTTCAACAGTGTTTGTTTCCATATCAATATTTTTTATCTCAATACTTTTCACGGTAACCTGTCTTGGTTCTCTTTCAACTGTTTTGCCTTCCCGTGCCAGTTCATAAAGCTTTTTACCATCAACCTTGATAGCAGAATACATAGGTGGTATTTGCATAATATCCCCCACAAAGCCTTTGATTGCATCGCGAATTTCTTCCTCCGTGGCGGTCACATCGAAACTCTCAATTATTTCGCCCGAGGCATCCTGAGTATCAGTAAATGCACCAAGCTTAAGAACTGCAAGATACTGTTTGTCTTTTGCAGTAAGATATTCGGCAAGCTTTGTTCCCTTGCCGACGCACATAGGAAGAACACCGCTTGCATCAGGGTCAAGGGTTCCCGTATGCCCTATCTTTTTTATGCCCAAAATTTTTCTGAGCCTATATACAACATCATGGGAGGTAATGCCCAGCGGTTTATTTACATTGATAATTCCGTTCATTCTTTACCCTCCCGCTTTATCTTAGTTGTTTTTCAATTTCCTCAACCAGTTTCTTTCTTGCATTTTCAAGGGTATCTTTTATAAGACACCCCCCCGCCTTTTTGTGCCCGCCGCCGCCAAAGAGAAGCGCAACCTGAGCCACATCCACGTCGCCATTTGAACGAAGACTTGTCTTAAAACCTTCTCCTCTTTCACGAAGATAAACTCCTACCTCCACGCCTTCCACAGACCGAGGCAAGTCAACAATCCCGTCAACCAGCACCTCATCAACGCCCATTTCCTTGAAATCCTTTTCGGTTATGGCAAGAACAGCAATCTTTCCGTCTGCAAAAAGTTCTAAGCTGTCAATACCTTTTTTGTAAGCTTTTAGATATTCAATACTTTTCGTGTCAAAAACCTGCTTCGAAAGATTTGCTATATCAATTCCTGTTTCCATAAGCTTTGCCGCTGTTCTATGGGTTTTTGCAGTAGTTGATGAATACTTGAAATTCCCCGTATCACAGATAATTGCAAGATAGATGTTGTTTGCTATATCTTCGTCTATCACAACGTCCAACTTTTCGGCAATATCAAATATGATTTCACCCGTAGCAGGAGCATCAGGAACAACCAAAGTAGCCTCTGCAAACTCTTTGTGGGTAACGTGATGGTCGATGGCAGCCGTGTTCCCCGAAAAATATTCTTTCAGGTCACCAAGACGGTCAACATCTGCGCAGTCCACGGCAATTTTTAAATCACAATCTTCAATTTTAAGTCCTGATTGCTCAGTGCCCTCGATAAGCTTATATTCCCTTGTTCTTTCATCATCCTGACGCAAAAACACTTCTGCTTGTTTTCCAAGGGCATTGATTATGAGCTTTAGGGCATAGGCACTGCCAAGAGCATCACCGTCAGGGTTTTCGTGATTGAATATCGCAATCTTTTTTGCTTTTTTTATCTTTTCGATTACACCTTCAAACATAATGTTCTCCTCAAAGATTTTTCAGCACTTCGTTTATGTGAGCACCATATTCAATGGAATTGTCAAGTACAAAAGTGAATTCAGGAGTGCTTCTTAAGTTTATACGATGCCCAACTTCTTTGCGGATAAAGCCTGCCGCACTTTTAAGAGCGTCCATAGCACCCTTTTGAACGTCTTCATTTCCAAGAACGCTTATGAAAGCCTTTGCAAACTTCAAATCCTTTGTAACGTTTACATTTATCACAGACACCACAGCTTTTGAAAGTCTTGGGTCTTTGAGTTCGCGAATAATCATACTAAGCTCACGCTTAACTTCCTCTGAAATTCTGTCTATTCTGTTATATGCAGGCATCTTTGCACCGCCTTTCTTATTATTGGGGCATTATCTGTTCCATAACATATGCTTCAATAACGTCGCCCTCTTTGATGTCGTTGAATTTTTCGATGCTTACACCACATTCATATCCGCTGGCAACTTCCTTTACGTCGTCCTTGAAACGCTTGAGTGAACCAAGCTCTCCCTCGTGGATAACAATACCGTCACGAACAACACGCACCAAGCTGTTTCGCTGAACCTTACCGTCAGTAACATAAGCACCACCGATTGTTCCCACGCCTGAAACCTTGAAAGTTGTTCTGATTTCGATATGACCCGTAACAGATTCCTGGAACTTGGGTGCAAGCATACCCTTCATAGCCGCCTCGATATCCTCGATTGCGTCATAGATAACACGATAAAGACGGATATCAACATCGGATGCATCCGCTGACACAGTAGCACCAGGGGTTGGACGTACGTTAAATCCAACGATAATTGCATTTGATGCCGTAGCAAGCATAACGTCAGATTCGGTAACGGCACCAACAGCACCATGGATAACATTTACTCTCACTTCTTCATTGGTAATTCTTTCAAGTGACTGGCGTACCGCTTCAACAGAGCCCTGAACGTCTGCTTTTACAATAATATTGAGGTCTTTCATCTTGCCGGCTTCAATTTGTTCAAAAAGATTTTCGAGAGATACTGCCTGACTTGCCTTTTGAGCCTCCTGCTTCTGCTTGAACTTTCTTGCTTCAACAACCTCTCTCGCCTTTCTTTCGTCCTCAACAACATAGAATACGTCACCGCCGTCAGGCACTTCTGAAAGACCAAGAATTTCAACAGGAATAGAGGGCCCTGCCTTTTTGATAGCTTTGCCCTTGTCGTCATTCATTGCACGGACTCTGCCCACAGCAGTACCCGCAACAACAATGTCACCTGTCTTGATTGTTCCATTTTGTACCAAAAGTGTAGCAACAGGACCACGGCCCTTGTCAAGCTGAGCCTCAATAACAGTACCCTTTGCCAGACGGTTGGGGTTTGCTTTCAGTTCTTTCATTTCAGCAACAAGCAGTACCATTTCCAAGAGCTTATCGATATTCATTTTCATCTTTGCTGAAACCTCAACGCAGATAGTATCGCCGCCCCATTCCTCAGGAACAAGACCGTGCTCGGTAAGCTCCTGACGAACTCTGTCGGGGTTTGCGCCCTCTTTGTCGATTTTGTTAATCGCAACGATAATTGAAACATTTGCCGCCTTTGCGTGATTGATTGCTTCAATGGTCTGGGGCATAATTCCGTCGTCCGCTGCAACAACCAAAATTGCAATATCGGTAACCAAAGCACCTCTTGCACGCATTGCAGTGAACGCTTCATGTCCCGGGGTATCAAGGAAGGTAATCTTTTTGTCATTGATACGCACGCGGTAAGCACCAATGTGCTGAGTGATACCACCAAATTCGCCCTCAGTAACATTTGCATTTCTTATGGTATCAAGAAGCGAGGTCTTTCCGTGGTCAACGTGACCCATAACAACAACAACCGGTGAACGGGGGATCAAAGATTCGGGTGAATCTTCAACGTCGTTAAATAGTTTATCCTCTTCTGTCAGAATTATTTCACGTTCAACCTTGCCTCCAAAATCTTCCACGATTAAAGAAGCTGTATCAAAGTCAAGGGTTTCATTTACAGATGCCATAATTCCAAGCATCATAAGCTTTTTGATAACCTCTGTGCTGGGCTTTTTAAGTCTTTCAGAAAGTTCGCCAACAGTGATTGAATCAGGAACAAGTATAGTCTCTGCTTCCTGCTTTTTCTCTTTCTTTGCAATTTTTTCAAGGTCTTTAGGGTCCTGTTTTTCTTTAACAAGCTTGCTCTTTTTGTTGCCTGTTTTTATCTTCTGCTTGCCGGGTCCCTGAGTTTTTACATTTTCAGGGATAAGTTCTTCAAGCTTTTCGTTGTCAAGTCTGTCAAGGTCAACCGCATTAACACGGGTATCAACAACACGTGTTCTGCGGGCAGGGATTTCTTCGGTCTGAAAGCCACCCTCACTCTCAATCTTCTGCTCTGTAGCTTTTTCAGTCTCTTCGGTGTTCTTGTCAGTTTTTTCTTCTGTTTTTTCTTGCTTTGGCTCTTCCACCACAGCAAAAAGTGCAGAAAAATCCTCCACCTGGTTCTTCTGAGTGTAATATTCAAAAATCACATCCAGTTCCTTTTCATCAAGTGCACTCATATGATTTTTTTCTGAAACACCATAATCGTGCAAAACCTTTACGATTTCTTTGCTGGGTATTCCAAACCCTTTTGAAAGCTCATAAGCTTTTATTTTTGTCATAAATATCTACCTCCCGATTCTCTTAAAATCAGTTCTTCCGGTAAATTCTCCGGATTTTACTTAAACAGTTCACCTTTCATCACGAAACATATCTTTTATACTCTGTGCAATATTTTTGTCAGTCACCGCAACCACAACCGAGAAGGCACGTCCTGTATACTTTCCAAGGAGAAAGCGGTCACCGTGTATTATCAATTTTTTTCCATAGAAACCACAACTGTTTTTAAATCTTTTTTTTGTATTATCCGAGGCATCCTCCGAAACAATAACGATTTCCGCTTTGCCTGACTTGATGCTGTCACGGACAGCAACCTCACCAAAGACCACGCCTCGCATTCTGGTCGCAAGCCCCAGCATCCTGAAAAATTTCTCATTCTCCATTTGCAACAAGCTCCTCGAGTTTTTCATAAATTCCTGCATCAACACTGCAAGAAAGACTTCTTTCGAGCGCACGGCTTTTCTGGGCTTTTTTTATGCATTCGCTTTTCTTGCAAATATATGCACCTCTGCCGCAAACCTTGCCTGTTAAGTCTATCATCACATCGCCTTTATATCTGGCAATGCGCACAAGTAGCGTTTTTTCTTTAACCTCTCTGCAGGCAGCACACATACGTGTAACCGTCATACCAAAAACCGACCTTTCACGTTTTTAAGCTTCTTCCGCCTTGGTTTCTTCAGCTTTCAGGTCAATCTTCCAACCTGTTAAGCGTGCTGCAAGACGTGCATTCTGGCCCTCTTTGCCGATAGCAAGAGACAGCTGATCAGCGGGAACAACCACGCTGCACATTTTCTTTTCTTCATCAACCGTAATTGAAACCACTTTAGCAGGACTAAGCGCCTGAGTAATATATTCTGCAGGGTCATCGCTGTACTTTATAATATCAATCTTTTCACCACGAAGTTCATCAATAACCGCCTGAACGCGCATACCTTTTGGGCCGATGCAAGTACCAACCGGGTCAACATTCTCCATTGTGGAATGAACAGCAATCTTGCTTCGTGAACCAGGTTCACGGGTGAGACCTTTGATTTCAATAATTCCCTTTTTGATTTCAGGAACTTCAAGCTCGAAAAGTCTTCTTACAAGACCTGGATGTGAACGTGACACCACAAGGTGAACACCACGCACTGAGTTTGCAACCTCAACCACAAAAACCTTATATTTTGCTCCGGGCTTGTAGTTGTCGTTTTTAACCTGTTCGTTGGGCATAAGAACAGATTCAGTATCGCCGATTTCAAGCATAATGTTTCTTCTGTCAATTTTTCTAACTGTTGCTGTCATAATATCATTTTCTCTGTCAGAGAATGCATCAAATGCCTTTTCACGTTCTGCCTCGCGAATTCTCTGAAGAACAACCTGACGTGCTGTCTGGGCTGCAATTCTTCCGAATGCTGCAGGTGTAACCTCTGTTTCAAGAACATCGCCCGCTTCATATCTGGGGTCAACCTTTTTTGCGTCCTCCACAGAAACCTGACATTCTCTGTCTTCAACTTCCTCAACAATGTCTTTTCTTGCATAAACCTTGATGTCGCCGGTTTCTTCATCAATGATAACCTTTGCGTCCTGAACAGCACCAAAGTTTTTCTTGTAAGCACTGAGAAGTGCACCGCTGAGTGCGTCAAGAACAACGTCACGGCTTATGCCTTTTTCCTTTTCAATTTCGTCCAACAACAAAAATAATTCTGCGCTCATTTTTAATCACCATCTCCTAAAAATTTATTTGTATATTAAAAATCAAAATGTAATTTTACAAAAGTTACGTCATCAAGACCAAAAGTTTTTTCGCCATTGTCCGTCTCAATCTCAAAACTTCCATTTTCAAAGCCTTTAAGGATTCCGCTTAAAGTCTTGCTTCCGTCCACAGCTTTATAAAGTCCCACATCAATTTGTCTTCCGTTATACTTTTCAAAATGCTGAGGGGTTTTCAGCTTTCGCTCAATTCCGGGGGATGAAACCTCCAGAACATAATTTTCTTTTATTGGGTCTTCTCTATCAAGGATTTCTCCCATTTTGCGATTTATGCGTTCACACTCATCAATAGAAATTCCTCCGTCTTCCTTGTCCGCATAAATCCGGAGATATTTCATCGTTCCTTCCTTGACAAACTCGGTGTCATAGATATAGCAGCCCAAAGTTTCAGCAACGGGAGTCGCCATATCAATAATCATTTTTTCAAGTTTTGAATATGCCATATTTCCCTCCGTTTTTTAATGCAAAAGAGTGAGGCCTGCCTCACTCTTTTGAAACCATATTACGTTGTACTTATATTACCACAAAATGCGTGTGTTGTCAAGCTTTTTTTATAATTTTGGCAAGCTCGTCCATAAATGAATTTATGTCCTTGAACTGACGGTATACCGATGCGAATCTAACGTATGCAATATCGTCAAGGTCTTTAAGCCTTTCCATAACCATTTCGCCAATTTTTTCAGAGGTAACCTCGCGCTCCAACATATTGTAAAGCTTCGATTCAATGTCATCAATCAGCTTTTCGATGTCGCTTAAGGTAACAGGACGTTTTTCACAGGCACGAAGAATGCCATTGAGGACCTTTTCTCTGTCCCAGGTCTCACGAAGCCCGTCCTTTTTCACAACAATCATAGGGATTGTTTCTATCTTTTCGTATGTAGTAAATCTCTTTCCGCACTCAAGACATTCTCTGCGGCGGCGGATGGTTGTTCCCTCTTCTGTAGAACGGGAATCAATAACCTTGCTTTCAAGATGTCCGCAAAACAAACAACGCATTTTTATCAACTCCAAATGAAAATTTGTATATATTTTATCTTACCACAAGAAAATAATTTTGTCAAATTTTGTTGTTCTTTTGAAGCAAAAAACGGGTTCTCTGCTCAAGTACCTTCCTATCTAAATCCGTATCAAGATAAAGGCTGAGCTCAATTATCTTTTCTGCCGTTTCGTCTCCCACCGACACATAAAACGCCTCATTCTCACCCAGAATCCGTTTTAAAACGCTCTCCGCAAAAAGAATAACTTCTTCCTTGTCGCAGTTTTCATCAATGCTTACCCCTGCCATAGTCTTTCCCTCATAACTTATCACCGCAGCGTCAATAACACCCTCAAAAGAAGAGATTGCCCTTGCCGTCTCAATGTGTGAACTGTCATTTCCCTTTTCATAGGTTTTGTTGTTTAATTGTAGAGCCTTTGAATTCCCCACAATAAAACAAGCAGCAAAAAATACCGATGCCACAGCAAACATTTTAAAAATAAATTTTTTTATCATAAAATACGTCCGTTTCTTTTTTATTTATTGTTTGCAAATCTTGAACCTTTATTCAAAATATGGATGAATACTTTTTTGTCATTAAAGCCAAAATAAAAGTGAACAAATCAATCAATAAAAAAAGGAGCGGTTTACTGATATGAACGTTATTGCTTTGATTCTTGTCATAATCGGTGCAATCAACTGGGGAAGTATCGGTCTTTTTGGTATAGACATTGTTGCCTCGCTTTTCGGCGGTCAGCTTTCTCTTATCAGCCGTATAATATTTACCCTTGTAGGTATTGCCGGTCTTTGGTCAATTTCTTTCTTCTTTAAGGACGAACCGATTGTTGACAAAATGGACTAACCTTTGATTTGTCAAAGAAAAAAAGGATGCCCCGTAATTAAAGGGTATCCTTTTTGTTTTATTTGATTTTTTGTTCAAAGTATTCTTTTATTACTATCGCATTTTTGTGTTCGTTCACTTTAACCTTATCTTCCTTTGACCTATCAAACATTTTGGTAGTAACAAGATACAGTTCTTCGTCATCAGGAAGCTTAAGAGTTTCTTGTATCTCATGAATATTGCTTATTTCCAAAACGCTGTCTATAACATCACCATAAAGCCTTTCCATCATATCAAGATAAGCCCTATCCAGCATAAAGCTCTGATATTCATCCGTTGCAACCTCAACCTGCATCTTCTGATAACCCATTTGTGCATACTCGTCAAGGAGTTCTGCTGTTATGTCACCTGAGAGAAACGATATAAAAACATCCACAGAGCCATTTTCATTGGTATCCTCTGCCACCGTTTCCAAGAGGTCTGTAAACGCATCAAGTTGCGGCTGTTCGATATGTCTCACACTGTAATAGGCAATATTCATATCATACTTTGTCTGCCTCATGCACTGGGCAGTGGTTGTGACAATGAGTATAACCGCAAAGGTGATACAAATTGTGTGTATTTTGTAATAATACCAAAAATATTTTATTTTTTCTTTAGGCGAAAGATTTTTTACAATCTCTTTCGCTTCTTGTGTTTGTTTGTCCATAAAAACACCCTGTTTCTCTTTGCTTTAAAAAATTCTATTACAAAAGGTCAGCTATGTCAAGAATAAGTCTTTCCGTCTTTTCCCAGCCAAGGCACGGGTCAGTGATTGACTTGCCATAAATACACTCACCTATTTTCTGCGCACCGTCTTCGATATAGCTTTCAATCATAAAGCCTTTAACTAATTTTTTCACATCGGCATCATGACGACAGCTGTGAAGAACCTCTTTTGCAATTCTTATCTGCTCCATATACTTTTTGCCCGAATTGGCGTGGTTTGTATCCACAATAACTCCAGGGTTCAAAAGACCAGATTTTTCATAGGTTTCGCATAAGTGTACCAAATCTTCATAGTGATAGTTGGGCATTGACTGGCCGTGCTTGTTCACATATCCCCGGAGGATTGCGTGGACTAAATCATTACCCTCCGAATGAACCTCCCAACCTCTATAAATAAAGGTATGTTTATGCTGTGCAGCAGTGATTGAATTCATCATAACAGAAATATCACCACTGGTGGGATTCTTCATTCCCACCGGAATGTCAAGTCCACTTGATGCAAGTCTGTGCTGCTGGTTTTCCACTGAACGAGCACCGATTGCAACATACGCCAGTATATCATTTAAATACCTGTAATTTTCGGGGTAAAGCATTTCATCCGCACAGGAAAATCCCGTCTCACGAAGGGCACGGATATGCAGTTCACGTATTGCAACAATGCCCTTGTACATATCAGGTTTTTCATTGGGGTCAGGCTGGTGGAGCATACCCTTATAGCCATCACCGGTTGTTCTTGGTTTGTTGGTATATATCCTTGGAACAATAAATATTTTGTCCTTTACCTTTTCCTGCGTCTCTCTCAGCCTTGATATATAATCAATAACGCTGTCTTCATTATCTGCGGAACACGGTCCTATAACAAGCACCAGTCTGTCTGATTTTCCGGTAAAAATATTCCTTAACTCTTTTGCTCTTTCACTAACCACTTTTTCAAGGTCAGGCGACAAGGGATAAATCTCTTTCACTTCCTTTGGTATCGGCAGTTTTCTTTCAAAAATCATATTCATTTTTTATGTCCTTCTTTCTTTAATGTAAGGTTTAATTTTTAACATTTTAACTTTATGCAAAGATGCTTTCAGCATAGCGAACTGTTTCCATCGCATCTTTAGCATATTTATCTGCCCCGATTTTTTCGGCATAATCCTTGGTGAGTACAGCCCCTCCCACAACCGTTTTGCACCATGGTGCACATTCTTTCAGTTGTCTTATTGTTTCTTCCATTGCAGGAACAGTGGTGGTCATAAGGGCACTTAGTCCCACAAGGGCACATTCTTTTTCCACAACAATTTCAACAATCTTTGCGGGAGGAACATCCTTCCCCATATCAATAACATCGAAGCCATAATTTTCAAGAAGAAGCTTCACGATGTTCTTTCCTATATCGTGAATATCCCCTTTGACAGTGGCAATAATAACAGTTCCCTTTGACACGGACTTTTCATTTGAGCCTTTCATAAAATCCTTTATTTTCTCAAAAGCACTTTTCGCCGCCTCAGCACTCATAAGAAGCCCGGGAAGATAAACCTTTTTGTTTTCAAAACCCTCCCCAACCTTGTTGAGGGCTGGAATAATTTCGTTTTGAACAATTTCAAGGGGCAACGTGTTTTCGAGAAGCTCTGACGTTATTTCGCCGGCTTTTTCTTTGAAACCTTTTTCTATTGCCTGCGCGAGCGTCACTGCTTCGCCTGAAGCTGAAACTTTTTTAGCGTCTGTTGCTGTACCAACCGGAACTTGAACAAAAGTTTCTGCCGCACCGATATAATCAGCACAATTCTCATCAAGACCCGACAGGGCCTTATATGAATAATATGTCTTCATCATATCAGCAGAATGTGGATTCATAATAGCCGCCGAAAGGCCATTGCTGAGAGCAAGAGCAAAAAATGTACTGTTCACCGCATCACGATTTGGAAGTCCAAAGGACACGTTTGATACTCCCAAAGATGTGTGGCATCCAAGCTGTTCTTTTATCATCTTAAGCGCCCCAAGGGTTTCACGCGCCGCACACTTTTCTGCACTTATTGCCATAGCAAGGGTATCAAAAACTATATTTTTCTTACCTATTCCAAACTCCCTGGCGGTCTCTAAAATTTTTTCTGCTATTCGGAATCTACCCTCTGCGGTGTTTGGTATTCCATTTTCATCAAGTGTGAGTGCAATAACCACGCCTCCGTACTTTTTGACAAGAGGAAAAACCTTTTCCATACTCTCTTTCTTGCCGTTTACCGAGTTGATAAGTGCCTTTCCGTTATATTGTCTGAGAGCACTTTCCATAGCCTCAAAGTCAGCTGTGTCTATCTGGAGCGGCAAATTTATAACCGACTGAATCTCACACACTGCATTCTCAAGCATTTCCTTTTCATTTATTTCAGGAAGCCCCACGTTCACATCAAGTATGTGAACACCTTTATCCTGCTGATTTACCCCTTCTGTGAGGATATATTCCATATCCTGTTCAATCAGCGCCTGCTTGAGACGTTTTTTGCCAGTTGGGTTTATCCTTTCTCCTATAAGAATCGGACTTTTGCCAAATTCAACGGCATGTGTATATGATGAAACAACAGTGATTTCTTTGTCGGAGATAGCCTTTGGAAAAATATCCCCGCTTGATTTCACAAGCTCACTTATATATTCAGGGGTGGTACCACAGCAACCGCCTGCTACACGCACACCGCGTCTTATAAAGTCCGAAACTTCATTTGCAAAATCAATGGCATCCACATCAAAAACAGTCTTTCCGTCCACCACTTTTGGAAGTCCCGCATTGGGCTTCACAAGTACCGGAACAGAAGCCTTGTCAAGAAGTTCATAAACCACTTCGCGGAGCTGAATGGGACCAAGAGAGCAATTTGCACCTATTGCATCAGCACCCATCCCCTCAAGAAGAGCAACCATAGCCGAAGGCGTCGCTCCGGTCATAAGCTTTTTGTCCTCCCCATATGCATTTGAAACAAGCACCGGAAGGCTGCTATTCTCTTTTGCCGCAAGAAGTGCCGCTTTCGTTTCATAGCTATCGTTCATTGTTTCAATGAGTATAAGGTCAACCCCGCATTTTGCGCCAAGCCGCACGGTTTTCGCAAAAACCTCAACCGCATCTTCAAAATCAAGGTCACCAAAAGGCTTTAACATTTTCCCTGTGGGACCAATATCAAGGGCAATAAATTTTTCTCTTTTTGACGAACTCTCGTCACTTGCCTGTTTTACATTTTCAACGGCAGCTTTTATTATTTCTTCAAGCTCGCCGTCCGAAAATTTAATACAGTTTGCCCCAAAGGTATTGGTAGATACTACATTGCTGCCTGCATCAAAATACCCTTTGTGAATTTTTGTGATTATTTCAGGATGGGAAATATTCCACCGCTCAGGAAACTCGCCAGGAGCAAGTCCAAACCCCTGAAGCAGAGTACCCATACCCCCGTCAAGATAAACTATATTTTCTTTCAAAAAATCCCGAAAGTTCATTTTTTCACCTCTTTGAACATACAATCTTTTTCCCCGCATGCCTCACATTTGTTTGTCGTGGCAAAATCTTTCCCCTCAACTACACCCGCAAATGCCGTAACAGATTTTGACGGCGAAAGCAAAAGGCTGTCATTTAAAGTAACGCCAATATTTTTCGAAAGCTTCAAAACTGCAGAAACTTCTTTTTGCACCAAAAGCCCCAAATCCCCATATCCCGGGCTGAATCGGGGTTTTAGACTGACGTCTTTTTCTTTTTCAATCTCCTTGCAGAAAGCATCGCACAAAGCCTCTATACGTTCAGCTCCGATAGCTTGAAACATCAAAGCTTTGGTGGGTGAAATTCGTCCGTATTTTGCTATGAGCCTGTCAATTTCAATCCCGATGGTTGCTGAAAACAAAATAGCCCTTTTGCACCCACAAAGATTCTTTGAAAGGTCACGGGATTTTACGCTGAAAAACCCAAAATCACAAATTTCCCCATCCATCTTTACGCCAAGCTCTATATAGCATACCTTGTAGGAAAGCTTTTCCCAAGCCTCTTTTTTGCACGCATTTAAAAGTTCTATTATATTTTTATCCGCCTCTTTGCATCCGGCATACCGAAGTGCCTCTTTTTCACAAAAGGTCGGCGCATCATAAGTTTTTGTTATAACTACTGAATTCATTTTCCCAAAATATCCGAAAGATTATCCTGAATCTTTTTCGCTACATCCGGCTTGTTCATTGAATATACGTGAACATTTGTTATATTGTTGGCATACAAATCTATAATCTGGTCGGTAGCATAAGCGATTCCCGCCTGCTTCATCGCATCAGGGTCCGAACCGAATTTGTCCACCAGGCTTTTGAATCTTTGCGGCATAAACGAACCCGAAAGGGTTATCGCTCTTTCAACCTGATTTGCATTTGTAATTGGCATAATACCTGGTATTACCGGAACAGTTATTCCTGCTTCCCGGATTTTATAAAGGAAATTATAGAGAAGATTGTTGTCAAAAAACATTTGTGTGGTAATAAAATCGCACCCTGCATCAACCTTTTCGTGAAGACGTTTTATGTCCTCTTTCTGATTCTCGCTTTCAGGGTGAACCTCGGGATAACAAGCACAACCAATGCAAAAGTCCGCATCCGCCTCTTTAAGTTCTGTTATAAGGTCAATGGCATACTGAAAATCCCACTTGCTTCTGTCTTCATTTTTTAGTGTTTCGGGAATATCACCCCGAAGCGCCATAACGTTTTGTATCCCGGCATTCTTTATTTCCGCTATTTTATTACGAACAGTTTCCCTTGTGGATGAAACACAGGTAAGATGCGCAAGAGTCGGCACGCCATAAAGTTCTTTTATGTTTTTTGCAATATCAAGAGTATATTTGCTTGTTCCGCCACCTGCACCATATGTAACGCTCATAAACGAGGGCTTAAGCTTTGCAATTTCCTCGGTTGCCGTTTTCACACTTTCAAAGCTTGTTTCTGTCTTTGGCGGAAACACCTCAAAAGAAAGTGACAACGTATCTTTTGTAATCAAATCTATAATTTTCATAATTTCACTCCATAATGGCTTAATATATGAATTATACCACCACATAGCCAGTCACGTCAATAGCACCTACAAAACTAAAAGCCGCATCTGATGCGATACGGCTTTTATAGCTTAGATTATTTATTTTCAAGTGGCTTCATTGTTGGGAAAAGCAACACATCACGGATTGCTGCTGAATCTGTCAGGAGCATTGTCATTCTGTCGATGCCGTAACCGATTCCTCCCGTTGGGGGCATACCGATTTCCAGAGCCTTCATGAAATCCTCATCGGTGGTGTTTGCTTCGCTGTCGCCCAGGGCCAGAAGTTCTTCCTGCGCCTTGAAACGCTCTCTCTGGTCAATGGGGTCATTAAGTTCGGAATAAGCATTTGCCATTTCCCATCCGTTCATAAAGAACTCAAATCTCTCAACATAATCGGGGTTGCCCGGCTTTTTCTTTGTGAGAGGAGAAATTTCAATTGGATGGTCCATAACAAATGTAGGCTGAATCAGGTGTTCCTCAACAAACTCCTCAAAGAACAGATTCAAAATATCGCCCTTTTTGTGGTGTTTCTCATATTCAACATGATGCTCGTCCGCAACTTTCTTTGCCTCGTCTGCATCTTTGATAAGGTCAAAATCAACGCCTGAATATTTCTTAACTGCCTCAACCATAGTTATTCTTTCAAAAGGCTTGCCAAGATCCATTTCAACGCCGTTATAAGAAATCTTTGTAGTGCCGAGAACCTCATTTGCAACATGGCGGAACAGATTCTCTGTCAAATCCATCATGCCGTGATAGTCTGTGTACGCCTGATAGAGCTCCATAAGTGTAAACTCAGGATTATGTCTTGTATCAAGGCCCTCATTGCGGAAAACTCTGCCGATTTCATAGACCTTTTCAAGTCCGCCGACAATCAGCCTCTTTAAGTAAAGTTCGAGAGAGATTCTCAGTTTGAAATCCTCGTCAAGAGCATTGAAGTGGGTTTCAAAAGGACGTGCAGCAGCACCACCAGCATTTGCCACCAGCATTGGTGTTTCAACTTCAAGAAAACCTTGCGCATCCAAATATTTGCGGATTGTTGATATAATTTTTGAACGTTTAATGAAGGTGTCCTTCACGTCCTCGTTCATAATAATATCAATATAACGTTGTCTGTATCTCAGGTCTGTATTTGTCATTCCATGGAATTTTTCGGGCAGTGGCTGGAGCGATTTGCTGAGAAGAACATATTCATTTGTTCTCACAGAAATTTCACCCTTCTGAGTTCTGAAAACTTCACCCTTAACGCCCACGATGTCACCAATATCAAGTCTTTTGAATTTTCTGTAAGCCTCTTCACCCATATCGTCACGGGTAACATAAAGCTGAACCTTTCCGTTTATGTCTCTGAGATCAAAGAAAGAAGCCTTTCCCATAACGCGCTTTGACATAAGGCGTCCTGCGATGCTGACAGTCTTTCCTTCATATTCTTCAAACTTTTCAATGATATCTTTGGTGTATGCATTTCTGTCATAGGTTGTGACCTCAAAAGGATCTTCACCCATTTCCTGAAGTTCTGCAAGCTTTTCACGTCTAACCTTCATAAGCTGACCAATATCCTGAACCTGCTCATTTTGTCTGTTGTTTTCGTTCACGTTAATTCTCCTATCTATTTGTTTATGCTTAATATCTTGAATTTAATAACTCCACCAGGAGTTTCAACATCCACAATGTCATCAATTTTTTTGCCGATAAGAGCTCTGCCTACAGGTGACTCATCAGAAATTTTGAATGCATCAGGGTCAGCCTCGGTTGAACCCACAATGCTGTATTCAATTTCTTCTTCAAATTCTTCATCAAAAACTGTCACACGTGTTCCTATGCTGACTGTGGTAAGATCAATTTCGTCGTTGTCAATAACTTTTGCGTTTTTGAGCATATTTTCAAGCTGAACAATTCTTGCCTCAACCTGCGCCTGTTCTTCTTTGGCAGCGTCATATTCAGAATTTTCTGACAAATCGCCAAAGCCACGGGCTACCTTTATTTTCTCAGCCACTTCCTGACGCTTTTTTGTCTTGAGGTTTTCAAGCTCCTGCTCAAGTTTCAAAAGTCCTTCATCGGTAAGCATAATCTGTTTGTTATCCATTTTATTTCTTGCCTTCCTGCCCACATAATAATTTGTCTTGCCTTACCGTGGGCGGATAAAGCGCTCTAACGCATCATTTTGTTCACACAATTTATATATTATATATCATCCTTGGTATAAAGTCAACTTTTTTTTGCCCGAAAAATATGACAAAATTCTCTTGCGGAAATCTACATTTCTGACACAAGTCGCAACATCCAGACAATCAACGAAGTAATCGCCCAACCACATCTCAAATTCATTGCCGTCAATCAGGATATCTGCCCCTATGCGAAGCCGCATAAAATCAGCATCAATGAAAATATCCGCATCGGAAGTTTCGGAATTTTTCGTAACCCGCACCGAAAGACCAGTGTCTTCATAAAACCTCTCGCAAATATCTTTCGCCTTTTCTGTGTTTTCGGTACATATTCTTATTTTTGCTGCATCATAGCAAATTTCGTCTAAGAAATACCCATTTATTCTGTCCATCAATGCATTCTTTATGCAGATTTCATTTGCGGGAAGCTTTATTCCATATTTTCCCGTTAAAATCCGTATACATTCCGGAATCATAGACAAAAAAATCTGCTTTCTTTTTTCGTCAAAAAGTCCGTCAACCTCACAATATTTTTTCAGCGTCTTTGAAAAAACGATTTCTGTTACGCCCTCTTTGATGAGCCTTTTCTTTGCTTTTCCCACAAGCTTTTTTCTTGTTTTTGACTTCAGTTTTTCAAATCGCCCTTGGCTACACGGAATCCTTATTCCCACCACCTCAAAAGGAGTTTCGGGAGACATTATGAATTCTTTTTGATATTTCCCCAAAAACCACCACGGGCATTTTTTCCGGCGTAGGTCCAAAACACCTATTCTCACCATTTTGAAAATCTCTCCGCTTTTAAAAAACTACTTGCTATTCAAAATCTCTACTGCTTTCTTAAGCTGTCGGTCGGTTGAAATATTTGACTCACCTATATTCAAATATTCTTCCTCACTCATTTTTACCTCAAAATCAGGAACAATACCCTCATGGTCAATGCACACACCCTTTGGTGTATAGTATCTTGAGTTTGTTATCTTTATAACACTGCCATCCCAAAGCTGATAAGGAATCTGGGTAACACCTTTCCCAAAGGTTTTTTCACCAACCGTTTTTGCAAGATTGTGGTCACAAAGTGCTCCCACCAGAATCTCACTGGCACTGGCGCTTCCCTCATTTATAAGAATAACTATGGGAAGTTCAGTCTTTCCTTTCTTGGCCAGATGAGAGTCCTTTGTGCCGTTTTTATCCATAGTATAAACGATTTCGCCCTCTTCAATAAAAGCATCGGCTATTTCCACCGCTATTTCCATATAACCTCCCGGATTGTTCCGAAGGTCAATAACCAAACGTTTCATTCCATCACCCACAAGGGTGTTGAAATGTTCAATAAACTCGCTGGTAGTATTTACCCCAAACTGCGTTATCTGGATATATGCATTTTTGTCGTCAAGCATTTTTGATGTAACTGTTTCACGCTTTATCTGAGCGCGTTTTAAAACAATATCTTCAAGTTTGCCGGTGGACTTTTTGAGTATTTTCAGGGTCACCTTTGTACCCTCAGCACCTTTCATTTCGTTTGCCACCTGCTGAAGATTTTTGCCGGTAACCGATTCCCCGTCTACCTCAAGAATTTTATCTCCTGATACAATCCCCATTTCCTCCGCCGGAGAATTTGCAAGTGCCGATATGACAGTTATGCCCTGACTATCTTCACTGGGTGTTATATAAAGACCCACCCCGCTGTAATCATCGGACTCAACGCTCTCCATAAAGCTCTCTGCCTCATCCTCTGTCATATATACTGTATACGGGTCCTCAGTGCTGTATGTTGCGCCAAGAAGTGCTCCGTCAACCAATGCTTTGGGTTCTATTTCCTCATAATAAAACCTGTCAAGTGCTGCAACACCCACTCTGAATTTCAGAAAATCCTCGAAATGCAAAGCACCAAAGGGATTAACCACCATTATCGTTCCAATTGCTACCACAACGGCAAGCAAAATTGAACATACAACCAGAACTGATTTTTTTATATACATATCTCTTACCTCTCAGGCATATTTCTTACAAAAATGTTCATCCCTTCATCAAATGAAGGGATGAGCCTATACCATATCCTATGCAGACAAGGATATTTTATGAACTAAACTTAAAAATATTGCATTGGGTCAACTGCATTTCCGTTTATCAGAACTTCAAAATGGAGATGCGGACCTGTTGAGTTTCCTGTAGAACCAACCTTTCCTATTTGCTGACCTCTTTGGACTCTTTGACCTGTTGAAACGCTGTACGAACTCATATGCGCATAAAGAGTTGCCCTGCCGCCGCCGTGGTCAATAATGACACAGTTACCATATCCTGAATTCCAGCCAGCCAAGGTCACCGTGCCGGAATTTGCCGCCACAATGGCCGCACCGTATGCTGCACCTATGTCTGTGCCGGTATGACGCTTATATATACCGCTCACCGGATTTTTTCTTCTTGGAGAAAAATTTGATGTTATGTAATGACAGCTTGGTGTAGGCCATGCAAATTCGCCGCCCACGTACTTTACACCCGAGCCTGATGAACTGAGGGATCCCGAAATCTGACGCCTCAAGCTTTCCATGGCCGCATCAGCTTCATCAATAATCCTTTGGTATGTAGCCGCATCCTTTTCAAGCTCCTGCATATATGCCTTTTGTTCCTGCTGTTTTTTCACAAGTGCAGCCTTTTGTGAATCAAGATTACTCTTTGACTTCTCCTGGCTTTTCTTGAGATTTGCTATTTCATCTCTTGAAGCTTCGATTTCTGCACGTACCGCTTCCATCTGGTCAAATATAACCTTATCATATTGAGAAATTTCTTTCACAATCTCGGTTTTGTCAACGAAATCACTGAAACTCTTTGCAGAAAGGAGCATTTCTATAAAGCTTACATCTCCCTGCTCGCACATAACACGGAAACGTTCTTTGAAAATATTATATTTTTCTTCTGCCCGTTTTGTAGCAATGTCCAGTTTTTCCTGCTGAACTTGAAGTTCTTTATCAGTTTCGGCTATCTTTTTATCAATCGCATCTATCTGCCCTTGAATATCGCCGGTTTCTTTTTCAAGCTTTTCCATCTCCGCAAGGGTCTTTGCCCGCTTTGTCTGGTTTGAATTGAGGCTCTGTTGTGCCTTGTTCTTTTTTTCCTGAGCCTGATTTATCTTTTGCTGTGCTGTATCTGCATACACAAATTCAACAGCCAATGAACCTACGATTCCAAAGATAAATACCAAAGCAATAACGATTGAAACCCACTTTACTGTTTTTCTGCTCAAAACAAACCCTCCTGACTTAAACGTGTAAATGTTTTCTTATTGACAAACCGCTTCCTGTCATACCTATGCCCATTCCCATCACAAGGAACAGTGCAATAACCATCTTTATAACCTCGGCCGATGTCAGAAGCTCAATATTTCCCATAAACTCCTGAACAGTGGGGAGCACCGAGCCATAACCAAGCATAACTATGAAGAATGCACACGCGGCTCCAACAGCACCAATAAGCATCCCCTCAATGATAAAAGGCCAGCGTATAAACCAGTTGGTAGCACCTACAAATTTCATAATGTTGATTTCCTTGCGGCGTGAGAACATTCCAAGCTTTATGGTATTTGAAATAATAAACACCGAAATGAATGCCAGAATCAAAAGCAGCCACACACTTACGTGCTTTACCGTATTGGTTATGGACAAAATCTGCTGTATAAGGTCCTGACGATTCACAACCTCCTGAACGCCTTCAATCTTTGCAGCAGCTGACGCCACCTCGTTTGCCTTGGTTACATCCTCAAGCACAAGGATATAAGCATCACGAAGGGGATTGTCCTCTTCTAAAGTATCAATAACTTCAGCTCGCTCCTGATAAACGCCCTCTCTGTAATTCTGAAGACGTTCTTCCTTTGTATAAAGCTGAGCCTCTTTCACATATTCAATTTCGCTAAGGGCACTGCCTATTTCACGAACACCGTCACGACTCATTTCGTTGGGCATATAGACGTTTATTTCGCACTGCTCCTTTATTTGTTCGCCAACAGCATTGAGATTCATACCGAAAAGCAGAAAAAAGCCAAACAACACAAGGCTCGCAATCACAATACCGATGGATGCAAGGGTCATAAGACTGTTTGAAACAAGTCCTTTCACACCCTGAACAAAGAAATATTTCACATTTCTAAATATCATATCAGTAAGCCCCTTCTTTTTCGTCTCGGATTAAAACACCATCCCTGAATTCCAGAACACGCTTGTGCATGGTATCAACAAAGTCCTTGGCGTGAGTTGTAACAATCATAGTAGTACCTCTTTGATTAACCTCCGCCAAAAGCTCCATAATCTGCACCGATGTGTCAGGGTCGAGGTTTGCAGTAGGCTCATCGGCAATAATCACCGGTGGTTTATTCACCAGTGCACGTGCCAGCGAAACTCTTTGCTGTTCACCGCCCGAAAGCTGTGAGGGAAGCATCCTTGCCTTGTGTCCAAGACCAACAAGATTCAAAACATTTGGAACGTTTCGTCTTATCTCGCCCCTTGATGCACCAATAACCTGCATGGCAAAGGCAACGTTTTCATATACCGTTTTGTTGGGAAGCAGACGAAAATCCTGAAACATCATCCCTACACTTCGTCTGAGATAAGGAATCTCTTTTTTAGCAAGAGTATTAAGTTCAAACTTGTCCACAAAGATTTCGCCCTCATCAGGAGATTCTTCCTTTATGATAAGCTTGCTGAGTGTGGATTTTCCCGCACCTGAACGACCTACCAGAAACACAAACTCTCCCTTTTCGATTGAAAAGGAAACGTCACTTAGCGCTTTTACTCCGGTATCCTCATAGGTTTTGGAAACATTTTTAAATTCAATCATAATCTTCTGTTACCTTTCTGCCCGAAATTTCGGTCGGAATATAAGAATTTACAGTCTTGTAGGCTCCGATGTAAGGTATTTGTTTACCATCATAGCCACCTTGAAGATTATCGCGTCATCAAACTCACGAAGGTCAAGACCGGTAAGTTTTTTGATTTTATCAAGTCTGTAAACAAGAGTGTTTCTGTGAACAAAAAGCTTTCTTGAAGTCTCTGACACGTTGAGGTTGTTTTCAAAGAATTTCTGGATTGTGTAAATTGTTTCACTATCCAATACTGAAATAGATTCTTTTTTGAAAACCTCGTTCAAAAACAGCTCGCAAAGTGTTGTAGGAAGCTGATAAATAAGTCTTCCTATGCCAAGATTGTCATAGCTGATGATATTCTTTTCCGTGTCAAACACCTTTCCTACCTCAAGGGCAATTCTTGCCTCGCGGTATGCTCTTGCCAAATCCTGAACTGTTTCAACCACTGTAGAAATACCAATCGAAACCTTCACCATAGCTTCGGAACTTATTGTGTCATGCATCTCCTGAGCCATCTTCACAATTTCTTTCATCGTTGTGTCAGCTTTAACCTCTTTGACAATAGCTGCATCACGATCATCTATGCGAATAACAAAATCCTTTGTTTTGTCAGGGAAAATGCTGTGAAGAACATCAATCGGCGCATTTTCTGCACTTTTGTGGGCTCTCACAAGAAACACCACACGTTCTGTCTCAATGGGAAGCTTCAGTTCACGGCTTCTGTACAAAACATCACTGGGAAGAACATTGTCAAGAATAACATTCTTCATAAAGCTTTCACGGTCATACTTTTCGTCATAATATTGCTTTATGGTCAAAAAGTGCGCGCCCAAAAATGATGCAAAACCACTTGCAACCTCGTCAACACCCTCACAAAATACGATATAGACATTTTTGTTGCAGGTCTCGATTTTACGGAATGTATAGCCTCCGCTTACAAAATCTTCATTGTTAGTCTCGAAATAAACAGCCACCGTTTCATTCTGATGACCTGTGAGCTTTTCATCACTGCAAGCGATAACAAGACCGCTTTCATCCATAATGCCCAGTTTCCTTTGAATGTCCTTTCTGAGCTGATTGCAGGCACCTTGAAATATTCTGTTTTGCATTCCCATACCTCCGTTATATTTCATTTGCAAATATAAATCACAACTGCTTACACACATTCACTTTGTATTATACATCTTTTTTTTACAAATTGCAAGATTTTTGTTGGTTTTTTACAAAAATTTCATATCTTTATTGCTTATTTTTCATCCGTATTCATTCTTGATATAAAAAAAGACCTCTGGCAAACCACCTGAGGTCTCATAAATTATTTCTTTTTGGTTCTCGATAGAGTTTCGGTATAATCACAGTTTTCATTGAAGCAGACATACCTTATTGGGCCTCTGCCCTTAAAAGCTCGCCGTTTCATAAGAGCTCCGCCGCATTTTGGACAAGCCACCAGGGTTGGTTCATCCCAGGAGAGCAAACAGTCTGTACCTTTCTCACAGGTATAATAAGTCGCTCCCTTTTTGGATTTCTTGACCTGAACACTTCCTCCGCATTTGGGGCATTTGGCATTTATCTCTTCCACAATGGACTTGGTGTTTTTACACTCGGGGTAACCGGGACAAGCCAGAAACTTTCCAAATTTACCTTGCTTATACACCATCATCCGCCCGCATTTTTCACATGGAATGTCAGAAACCTCATCTTTCACTTCAATTTTACCAATTTCGGTTTCAGCATTTTCAAGAGTTTTTGAAAACGGTGTGTAAAACTCGCCGATTACTTCTCGCCACTCGGTTTTTCCATCTTCAACGTCATCAAGCTTTTCTTCCATATTAGCAGTAAACTCAACATCCACAATATCCTGAAAATATTCTTCCATCAGCCCTGTGACAAGACTTCCAAGCTCAGTGGGATAAAGCGCCTTGCCCTCTCTTGCCACATAGCCACGACTTGTTATTGTGGTAATGGTTGGAGCATAAGTACTCGGTCTGCCTATGCCGTCTTCCTCCATTTTCTTAACCAAAGAAGCTTCTGTATATCTCGCAGGAGGCTGCGTGAAATGTTGTTTGGGGTCAACGTCTTTCACAAGAAGAATATCACCCTCCTGAATTGGAGGAATCTTTCCTTCCTTTTCTTCGACGAAGTCTTTTCCCTCAACATAAACCGCCATAAAACCGTCAAATTTAACATCCGAACCGCTCGCCTTGAGTACGAAATCCCTCCCCTTGATATCTGCCTGAACCGTATCAACAACGGCGTCAGTCATCTGGCTTGCAAGAAATCTGTTCCATATAAGTTTATAAAGCTTATACTGGTCAGTTTTCAGTGAGTCCTTTATTTTTTCAGGGTCATAGAGCATTGACGTGGGTCGTATTGCTTCATGAGCATCCTGAGCAGTCTTTTTGGAGCGATAGAACTTTGGTTTTGAGGGAATATATCTTTCGCCAAAGGTTTCTCCTATATATTTTCTGCATTCGATTTGTGCTTCAAGAGAAATCCTGAGAGAGTCCGTTCTCATATATGTGATAAGTCCGACACTTCCGCCGCCTTTAAGGGTAATACCTTCATAAAGCTGCTGTGCAGTCGCCATAGTCCTCTTAGTTGTGAAGTTAAGCTTTCTGGCTGCTTCCTGTTGGAGTGTACTTGTGGTAAAAGGTGGAGCAGAATATCTCTTTTTCTCAGACTTTACCACCTTGTCCACCGTGTAATCGGACTCTTTCAGTTTTTGGGCAACCTCGCTTGCAGCGCTTTCATCAGAAAGCTTCATTTTTGTTTTTGCATTTTTACCGTAAAACTTTGCCACAAAAGGTTTCTTACCTTTCTGATCTGTAAGTTTTACATCAATAGTCCAATATTCTTCCTCGGAAAAAGCATTTATCTCGCGCTCACGGTCCACAATGAGTTTGGTAGCAACCGACTGAACTCTGCCCGCACTGAGACCTTTTTTCACTTTTTTCCAAAGTAAAGGACTTAGTTGATAACCCACAATTCTGTCAAGAACGCGCCTTGCCTGCTGTGCGTCAACTAGCTTTTCATCTATTTTCCGTGGATTTTTAACAGCGTCTTTCACTGCATTTTTTGTTATTTCATTAAATGTAATGCGGCATTCGTCCTCTGCATTTATGTCCAAAAGCTTTGCAAGATGCCACGAAATTGCTTCACCCTCACGGTCAGGGTCGGTTGCAAGATATATTTTTGCAGAATTTTTTGCATCCTTTTTGAGCTTTGAAATCAAATCACCTTTGCCGCGTATGGTAATATATTTGGGCTCGAAATTATCACTGAGGTCAATGCCCAGCTGACTTTTGGGAAGGTCCCTGAGATGTCCCATTGACGCCACTACTTCATAGCCTGTTCCCAGATATTTCTTTATTGTTTTAGCCTTTGCAGGTGACTCAACGATAACAAGATTTTTTTTCTTGACTTTCGCTGTTTTTTCAACTGTTTTCGCCATCTTTACCTCCGCTTTATTCAATACTTTAACAACACATACCGATTTCCGCTTTCCTGCCTGAGAATCCCTCTTATACAAAGTATCGTGAGCCTGCTGCTCAGTACATTTGGTGCAAATCCAAGTTCCTCAAGCATTTCTTCACTGCCTGACACTCCGCCGCTTTGGACAATAAATTCCAAAATTTTTTCGTCCTCTACTGATAAACCTGACACTTTTTCTGCCTTTTTCTCAACACATATTCCCTCAAAAAGTTCAGGTCGCATTTCTTTATAATATTCACTTACTCTACTGATTTTATCAACAATTATAGCTCCGTCCCCTGCCAAAATATTTGGAAGTTCTGACTGCCAATTAAGAAGACTACCGGGAACCGCAAAGACATCACGGTTGTTTTCAAGAGCAAGACGTGCGGTAATTGATGTACCGCTTTTTGCCTTCCCTTCCACAACGATGGTACCCTGAGACAAGCCTACAACAATCCTGTTGCGTTGCTGATAAAAATAGGGTTTAACCGCAGTTCCGGGAGGTCGTTCAGAAATCACCGTACCGTTTTTCATAATTTCATAATATAATTTCTCGTTACTTTTAGGATAAATGACATCCACACTGCCCGCAAGGACAGCTACTGTCTTTCCGTCGCCCTCAAGTGCACCTTTGTGAGCTTCTGCATCTATACCCTCAGCCATACCACTAATCACAGTAACGCCATTTTCCGCCAGATCACAACCAATCTGCCTTGCAACGCTTTTACCCTGGGGTGTAGGTGTTCTCGATCCTACCACCGAAACGGAAAGTCCTGCGCTTAGGTTCAGTTTTTCTCCTTTTGCAAATAATATTCGGGGAGGTGTGTTTATATGTTTGAGGAGTTTGGGATATTCATCCGACTCTTGGGTTATAATCCTTATACCATTCTGGTTGCAGTATTCCTCAATATTTTTTGCAAGCTCCAGATACTTTCCGTCTGATACACGCTTTGATATTTTTTCAGGAACTCCGCGTCTTAGAAGCCGCTGTTCTTCCATTTCAGGTGAAGAAAACTTGTTCTTCTTTCCTTCAAACAAAAACGCTGCTTTTTCAACTATTTCCGGTTCAAAACCGCAAATACTCTGAAGCCATAATTCATATAAAACATTCATACTTTTTCTTTCCTTGCCCTATGCTATTAACACTTTCAATCTTTCTTTGAAGAATTTTTAATCCAGTGCATAGCAATCCCCGCGGCAACCGCTGCGTTAAGTGACTCAGCAAGTCCATCCATAGAAATTCTTACCTTTAAATCAGAAGCCTCCAAAATATCCTCACTGACGCCATTAGCCTCATTTCCAATTACCACCGCTGTTTTCTTTGGGATATCCATTTTTTCGAGCACCGTGTCCCCCGAAGGCGTGGTGGAAATCACTGTGAAATCCATATTTTTAAGTTCCTTTATATCCTGGAGGGTACAATCGGTTTTGAACTTCATTCTGAAAACAGATCCCATTGTGGCACGAACTGTTTTGGGTCCGAAAATATCCGCAGAGCCTTTCATAATATAAAAGCCATCAAAGCCCAGTGCTTCGGCTGTTCTTATGACTGTTCCCATATTTCCGGGTTCAGATACCCCATCCAAAACAACAATACTTTTTGCAGACTTTAAATCAGGAAGAACTTTGTCAGCTATTTCAACAACCGCAAGAATCCCCTGAGGCGTGTCAGTGTCCGAAATATCATCAAAGGCACTGTTTGTCACAACAAATATATTTTCACAAACATCACTTATCTGTTGAACAAAGTCAGTTTCCCTCTTCGAAAATTCTTCGGTAATGACCACCATCCTGACTCTTTCGCCAGCATAAAACAGGGCCTCGTGGGCAAGGCGTTTTCCCTCCGCCACAAACAATCCGTGTTCTTTGCGGTTACTTTTCTTTTTTAAAGACTTTATAAGTTTTAAGGTTTTATTGTCTTTTCCTGTTATTTTAAACATCTTTTTTAGCAATGCCCCATGAAACCTCACCGAGAGCTTCACGAGCTTTCTTCATAATAATAATAATTGCGGCATAAATAATAAGCGCCTGAAGAGGTGCAAGCAGCACATTTGAAACTATGCTTTGTGTAATTCCGTCTGCCAGCTCCGAAGACATCACAGCTGTATTAACCATGGGTACAAGGAAAATATTGCATACAACATTTACTAAAAGCTTTGCCCAAAGGCATCTGAGATATGTTGTATGTCTTGCATAAAGAAATCTTCCGTAAATCATACCACTAAGACCCGCAACCAAAACAGAACTTATACTGAAAGCCTCTCCTTGATGCATAGCAAAAGATGCACCATACTGGATAATACCAAATGTACCCGCAAGAAGCGGGCCAAATGCTTTTGCAGCCATGGGCATAACCACAAGGCCAAAATTCAGGCTTATAGCAGGACCAAGTCTGATTGGTGTTTCAGTGAGCAAAATATAAAGAAGCAGAAAGAACCCAGCCATAAAATAATTTGTAGGTCTCTTCAATTTGTTCCCTATACGGTGCTTTCTTTTCAAAACCAAATATAACAAAGTAGCTACAAAACAGATAATAACCAAATAAATGTTCAGTATACTCAAAATTCTAAGGAGCGGATGAAATTTGAAGACCAAAGGCGTCACAACGCTCTCAATGTCCGCAATCATCTGATTTATCCCTTCCACAGGATTATAAAGTTGTTCTTCTCCCATAAATCGCATCCCCTAACATATAAATTCCTGATGAAACTCTCAATTCCCCTTATTGCAGGAAAAAGTTATACCTTAGGCGGTATAACTTTTCTGATGCAAAATTTATTTAACCTTTTCAACGAGTTTTGCAAATGCAGCAGGGTCTGAAACCGCGATTTCAGCAAGCATCTTTCTGTTTATTTCGATACCGTTATTCTTAAGGCCGTTCATAAACTTGCTGTAGCTGATACCGTTAGCACGAGCTGCCGCATTTATACGAGCAATCCAGAGCTGTCTGAAGTTTCTCTTCTTTTGTTTTCTGTCACGGTAAGCATAAGTAAGTGATTTCATAACTGCCTGGTTGGCTGTCTTGAAAAGCTTGCTTTTTGCTCCTCTGTAACCTTTAGCTAATTTTAATATTTTCTTACGTCTTTTTCTTGTGTGCATAGCACCTTTAACTCTTGCCATGTCTAAAGACTCCTTTCATATCTTAATGTATTTTTGCAGACCTAATCTGCAATTCAATTTGTCCAAAATCGGACCGAAAAATCTTTTGTAAATTTACCTTCTTATTTATAAGGCATCATGCTCTTGATTGTAGCAGCATTTGCTGTTGCAAGATAGCCGCCCTTTCTGAGCTTTCTTTTTCTCTTTGTTGACTTCTTGTTGAGGATGTGGCTTCTGTAAGCCTTACCTCTTTTGATTTTTCCATTCTTTGTAACGCCGAAACGTTTTGCTGCGCCTTTGTGTGTCTTGATTTTAGGCATTTTTCATACTCCTTCCATAAATAACTTTTTTAAAGCTTTTGTCCTATCCAAGGCAAAATCTTATGCTTTCTTGGGTGATACAAACATAGCCATGCTTCTTCCCTCAAGTTTAATGTCCTTTTCAACAACGCCAACCTCAGCCATTGCATCCTTAACTTTGAGAAGCAATTCCTTTCCGCTTGCACTGTGAGTAATTTCACGACCACGGAAACGCACCGAAACTTTCACCTTGTCACCGGACTTTAAAAACTTAATTCCCTGATTAACCTTTGTCTGAAAATCATGCTCATCGATATTGGGACTAAGACGAACCTCTTTGATATCAATGACCTTTTGGTTCTTTCTTTGTTCCTTTTCTCTTTTGGCAAGCTCAAACTTGTACTTTCCGTAATCCATAATTCTGCACACAGGCGGTTTTGCCTGGGGAGCAATCTTGACAAGGTCAAGGTTGTGTTCATCAGCCATAGAGAGTGCCTCTTTACTTGAAACAACACCAAGCTGTGCGCCATCAGGGCCAATAAGACGAACTTCTTTGTCACGGATTTCCTCGTTAATCATCAATTCCTGCTTAGCTATACCTAAACACCTCCAAAATAGTTTGCACTCATTTGAAAAATAAAAAAGTGCGGAAAGCACAAAACTCCGCACTCAAAAAACAAGTTCAATACCCTTTTGCCAAAAGCTGAGGGGAGAAGCGGACCTTCTGCTTTACCTTGCGAGTATACCACACAAAATCACCTTTGTCAAGTACTTTTTATTAAAACCACAAAACTTTTCACTTTCCCCTTGAATATTTCGGGAACATATGTTAAAATATTTAAAAACCTATATCATGAAGAAAGGATGATAACCTTGTATATTTTTGCAAGTTCTGTGATTGAAACAATCAAGACATTATGTCTCTCCATTCTTTGTTCCATAATTTTTTCCATCATGATTTTCCGTGAAAATGTTGTTATTTACCGCTACGTTTGTTTCGTACTCAATATTGCGGCTTTTCTTCTTTTCCTTTTCCTTTATCGCCGCAACTGGACAAAGTTTTACAAAAATACTTTTTCTATGTCGGAATATGTCATACCTGCCGCTGTTTCATTTTTAATTTATGCGATACTTTCGGTGCTTCTGTACATAAACAACGCAGCAGTCTTTGGCGGTCTTAAAATGAGCTTTATTTTCAGATGGCTTTTTCAGCATACACGTTTTTTGGAGCCCATGCTAAACTCTGAATACGCCTTTATTTCTGTGCTTGTTTCACACGCTATAACGGCTGGTGTTTTGTTTTATATTCCCCTTACCGAGTCGAAGGAAATTTAGCCTCGCATCTGTATATAGGCTGTCCTTTTTCTGAAAAAAGCTTTTCATATTCGGTCATAACATTACCTTCAAATTTGCTGTTATGCAAATCGAGGGTAATGTTTTTTAATTTAAGACCAAATTCCGCAAAAGAATTGAGCGAAAACTCAAAAAGTCCTCGATTGTCAGTTTTGAAATGAACTTCTCCATTTTCACACAGCAGCCTCTCATATATTGAAAGGTACCTTTCGTGTGTCAGTCGGCGTTTTTTATAACCCTCTTTGCTCCATGGGTCACAGAAATTTATGTAAAGTCTTTCCGCCTTGGTGGTGCTTTCCATTTCACCTAAGATTTCAGCATTCCCCGGAACAAACTTCACGTTGGAAAGCCCCGCTTCCTTAACTTTTTCCATGGCGAGAACCAAAACGTCAAGATTCTTTTCAAAAGCAAGATAATTTATGTCGGGATTTCTCTTTGCAGTCTCCAGTACAAATCCCCCCTTGCCGCAACCTATTTCAAGATGCAACGGTCTGTCATTTTCAAACACAGCCCTTATATCATTTTTATATTCCATAATATCTCTTATCATAAGCGAAGAACAGTTTTCCATACGTTCTTCGCGGTGTTTTTTTCTTCGCATTCTCATAAGATTTTCTCCATTCCGCAAATGTGACAATTATTTATTCAAATCACCTCGGGAGTATCTGCCCCAAGGTGATTTTTTATTTGATATTCTATCAAAAACAAATCAGAAAGTCAACTCAATCATTGAAAGTAAACCCGCTATAAACATCAGCAAGAATATTCCAGAGTTCTCGGTCGACCATTCCTTTTATTTCCCTGTTGTAATATCTTTCCAAATCCTCGACCGCTTTTCTTGTATCACTGTCAAAAGTGCCCGTAATCTTCACGGGATGGATGTTCCCAAAAATTTTCCCAAGACGGCTAAGCATCACCTGAAGAACATAAATCTCCTCAAAGTCATCTCCCTCTTTGAAATTAGGAATACCGACAGGATATACATATACTGGTCTCAAAGTTTTACGTCTCAGAACCAAATCATCATACACCTCGACAATATTCGTCCAAGTCTCAAAGTCCACCTTTCCCGTTGGAGTTAGCCCAAACTTCTGCTGAAAAGCCCTAACTGCATTCTCTGTCTGGGGCCCGTATATTCCGTCCGGCTTTACATCAGGAATGTCCCTTATGTACCTCGCTATAAACCTCAGATATGTCTGGATTTCCCGAATGTTTTTTGGATTGTCACGGTATGAAAAATAAATTTTATTTTCCACTTAAATTCCTCCTTTTAACCCTGAACTGTATAACCCGGATATTGCCCCGGGGTCTTCAAATCCCCATTTTTCAGATTGAAATATGTGTCCTCAATCAACTTCCAAAGCCCTGGCCCCACAAAACCCTTTTGCGGAAGTCCCACATCGGCAGCAAAGGCATTCACTGCATTTTGTGTCTGCTCACCAAAATATCCGGTAACCTCCACCGAAGGAATGTTCTCATAAACTCCCGATATGAAATTGAGCCTTGCCTGAAGAACTCGTACTGCCTCCGAGCTTGTTCCCAGAGTAAGTGGTGTGCCCGGATACGGCGAATAATCGTCCTCCAAAAATTGTGGCGGATAGTTTTCCAAAATTCCAAGATAGGCACTGCTTAAAGCATCCCAGGTTGCTTCGTCCACCACTCCAGTCTGAGGAAGGCCTCTGCTCTGCTGAAAGCTCCTCACCGAATTTTCGGTGGCAGGGCCAAATATTCCATCAATATTTACAGCGGGTACAGCGTTGTCATATGCCGCAATCACCGACAGATAGTACTGCACCACCCTGACAGGATTTCCGCTTTCACCTGGTCTTATTTCCGTAACAAAGTTTTTCGGAACATCCGCAAGCTTTATTCCCTCCGAATTCAGTGCCCCGAGCCTTGCCACAGCCACAAAAATAGATTTTATTTTATACCACGTGGCTTTTCCTATTACACCGTCAGCCGAAAGATTAAATATTTCCTGAAACTTTCTCACCGCATCAAGGGTCTCCTCACCAAAAACCCCGTCAATAGACGAAATTTTTGGAATAAGAGGATAATCCCTTGAAATTCTGTTTAGCTGAGTCTGTATCGTCCGCACACTCTGGCCGGATGAGCCAACCCGAAGGGGCGTGCCCGGATAGGTCTCTGTCACATTTTGTATGGGGGCATCCTGAACAAGCTCAATATCATCGCCATAATAATATGTAAGAATATCATATGGTCCAAGCCCCTGATTTGCAAGCTCCACCGAACCCCATTGGGAAAGTCCGTCACAGGTAACCTCCCGTCCGTCACAAAACGCCGCAAAAAGCGGCTCCACATTTCCCTGACGTCTGATGTAATCGTTAAATATTTCGTCAACTATCTGGCTTATGTTTTCAAAGATATCGCGGTTTTTCACAAAAGATTGGTCAAAAGCCGTAGAATTTGTTATGTCAAAATTGTAACCTCTTGAAGGATACCATTCGGTATAAATTCTGTTAAGTGCATAAGAAATCTGAGCATAAATGTTTGCCCGGAGGGCACTTTCGGGCCAAGTGGGAAAGATTTCACTTGACGCAACGTTTTTTATGTAATCCGAAAAGCTCACCGTCACATTTTCCGCATTGGAATCAGGCGAGCCCAGATGCACCGTTATCGTTTCGGGTATATAGGGTCTTCCTACCACAAAAAATCACCTGCCTTTTCATTCATTTTCAAAAGGTTCTTCCTCAATAACTGTAACAGTTTTTCCGTTTTCCTTTCCATCAGCAAGGGGTATCATTCCCACGGGCTGAATTGATGTCTGCCCCTCAAAAACCGGAACATTCACATTTTCCACCGTCTCGTAGCCTGGATAATCCACCCGAATATTATATTTGAAAAATCTATCCGTCCCATCAGGCGTTTGGGAATTTGCCGCGGGTGTGGTGGGCACAGCAATTATCGCCGTTCTTCCGCTTCGGTCGGTCTTCATAATCCTTACAACTTCTTCACCGCTTTCTGCGGGTCTTGACACAATTACATTCGCATCTGGAAGCGGTATGGCTTGGTCCGCCGTGTACACCTGAACAACAATATATCCTTCCGGCATAGCATACACTCCTTTCACTTTTTACTAAAATATTGTATGCGCAAATTTTTTTTTGGTGAAAGTCCTCTGTATACCCAAAGTGTTTTAAGGAAATAATACCCTAAAAAGCTTTTAATGGATGTGATAGCTTGTTTATAACATTTATTCGTACCATCATAATGTATTTCTTTGTCATTGTTTCTCTCCGGACACTGGGAAAGCGCCAGATAGGCGAGCTCGAGCCCTCCGAACTGGTAGTTACTATTGTTATTTCAGAGGTGGCGGCACTCCCCATTCAGGACACATCCCAGCCCATACTCAGCAGTCTTATTGCAATTGCTTTGCTCCTCGTTCTTGAACTGGCACTTTCCTTTGGCGCATACAGAAATTTCACTTTGCGGAAAATCTTTTTTGGTACTCCAAGCGTTTTTTATGAAAAGGGAAAAATCAATCAAAAGGAAATGTCACGCCAGCGTTTCAACCTCAATGACCTTATGGAAACCGTGAGGAACACAGGTGCCACCTCACTTTCGGAAATAGATTATATAATAATGGAAACCAACGGAAACGTAAGCGTCATCCCAAAACCTGACTTCTCTCCCGTTACCCCAAGGGATTTGAAAATTCCTGCTGCATCACAAAATTTTATCAGTTATGTCCTGATTGACAACGGACATATAAATGACAACAATTTGCGTCGGCTTGGCTTTAATCGTGAATGGCTTATCAAACAACTGGCAGCAAAAAAAATCAAAAATGCCTCCCAGGTTTTTTGTATGACCGCCGACCGCACCGGTGAAATTGTAATTATCAAAAACGATGTCCCAAAGGAGAACAAAAGTCAATGAGAGCTTTGATTGTAGCAATCGCAATTTTCCTGGTAATATGCACATTTATAGGCATACATTCATATATAATGCTGAATCTTACCAAAAACATCCGCCCACTTTGTCAGGAAACTATCAGCTTTGCAAGCGCTGACCAATGGAATAAAGTCATCGAAAATATAGACCAGATACAAAACAGATGGGATAAAAAACGACTTTGGGCATCCCTTACCATATCCACAAAAAACATAGAAGAAATTGAAATCTCCCTAAAACAGAGCAGAGCCTTTGCTGTCCTCCATCAAAAATCAGATTTTATGGGCGAATTTATTATGTTTTCTATGCTCCTTGACCATATTCCTCATCAGGAAGGCTTCAGCATAGAAGAAATATTATAAAAAAGAAAAAAGGCGGTTGTGTATACAACCGCCTTTTCTATGCTAAGAAACCCTATTTCATAACAGCAATTCCACCATATGGTCTGATTTTCATAAGTCTTGAGCTGCCTTCTCCAAACAAATCATCCATCTGTTTTTTATAGTCTTCGGCAAGTTCAACCGGTACAAACGCCTGAATTGTTCCTGCAAATCCTCCACCATGAACCCTCACAGCACCCTTCTCTCCAACAAGTCTGCGACTGATTTCAAGTGCAAGGGGGATTTCCTGATTCTTTGGTTTCTTTGAGGAGTACAAGTTTTGCAAAAGTCCTTTTGATGATTCCCCAGATTCATTCACAAGCGTCAAAAACTTTGACACATCACCTTTTACCAAAGCACAAAACTCGAGCCACGCTCTTTCGTTATCGTCAAGGAAATGAATCGCACGCAAAATCGCCCGGTCCGAACATTTTTTTCTCAAAATTGCCAGTTTTTCAAAAAACTTCGACCTCTCCACCTGTCTCATAACCTCTTTGCCAAAGAAAGCTGCTACCTCTCGCATTTCCTCTGTTATTGCCACATAATCATCCGTAAGGTCAGCATGACTACCCTTCGTATCTGTAATAAAAAGACAATACCCCGATTTTTCAAAATCAAATTCACAACTTTTTACCACAGGCTTCTGGGGATTTTCAAAATCAATAAAGACAAATCCCCCGACCGATGACACCATTTGGTCCATAAGACCGCTTTTTTTGCCAAAATACACATTTTCAGCGAACTGCCCAATTTTTGCAATTTCAACAGCTCCCAACTTCCCGCCATTGTAATGCGTATCAATAACAGTCCCCAAAAGCACCTCAAAGGCAGCCGAAGACGAGATTCCGCTTCCACTCAAAACATCCGACACCGCATACATATCAAAGCCGGAGACCTCTATACCCGCTTCTTTGAACTTTGAAAGAATACCCCTGGCGATAGCGGTGCTTCCGCCATCATCTTTGCAAATGCCGGTTTCTGAAGTCTTAACGGAAATCTCGTCATAGCCTTCGGATAAAATTCTCATAACGCCATCATTATGAAAAGCAACAACACCGATAATATCAACATCAACAGCTGCAGCCAGAACACATCCATGCTGATGGTCTGTGTGGTTGCCACCTATTTCCGTTCTGCCGGGGGCAGAAAAAATCTCTATCTCGGTATGCTTTGAGTAGGTCGCAGAAAATTTGGAAACAGCCTCTTTATATCTGTTCTTTTGCCTCTCAAGAGTTTGTTCGTCATTACCGTAAACAGCTTTCAGCCTTTCATCAAAGCCTCCGCTTTTCAATTTTTCAAAAAAATCATTTATTTTCATAATATATCACTTTCCTTTATCGTTTCATATTTCTATTATACAAAACCTCTCCGCCCTCTTCTATGTAAATAATAATACAAAATATGCACAAAATTATACTTTTTTCTATTGCATAATGCGAAATATTGTATTATACTGTATTTTAAAGAAAGCATATATGCATTTTATTATATAAAGGAGGTTTTATTTTGTACGCAAAAGCCGCATATCTCAACAACTCGCTTGATGATACAGCCGATTTAAGTCAGCCCCTTGTGGTGAAAAGCTGCGGAAACTACCGCCTCTTAAGCCGCAAATCCTTTATCACCTGTCGGCCCACAGGAAGACGTGACTTTCAGCTCCTTTATATTGCTTCAGGCAAGGCACATTTCTTTTTCGATGGTGAAGAAAAGCTTCTGCCTGCGGGAACTATGGTCCTTTATCGTCCTGATGAGGAGCAAAACTATACATATTATCTCGAGGACAAGCCCGAAGTTTTCTGGGTACACTTTACAGGTTTCGACGCAGAAAATATTTTAGCCGCGCTTAACCTCAAATCAAATATTTTTTTTACCGGAATTTCAACCGATTTCAATCTCCTGTTTCAGCGAATAATAAGCGAGTTACAAGCCGCAGAATTTGACTTTTGCAAAATCACCCCACTGATTTTGCAAAATGTACTTTGTCTTATAGAGCGTTATGCGTTAAATTCTGTTTCCAAAGCCAACACAACAAAAAAAGAAACCGAGCTTGCTATACAGTATTTCAGCGAGAATTACTCTCACGACATAGATATTAAACAATATGCCACATCACGGCATATAAGCCTTTGCTGGTTCATCAGGAGCTTCAAAAAATATACCGGTCTTTCTCCTATGCAATACATTCTATCCATGAGAATTACAAATGCCAAATATCTTCTTGAAAACACTCAGTATAATGTTTCTGAAATTTCTTCCATAGTTGGTTACGAAAATTCTCTTTATTTCAGCCGTATTTTCAAAAAGAGTACCGGTTTTTCTCCTACCGAATACCGAAAAAAATTTTGTTTATAAAAATTTCAAAAAAGTCTTGACTTTATCGATTTACTGTGCTAAAATTTTTAGAAAATGGTGAAAGGATACTTTTAGAATATGAAACTTGCAGAAAATCTTCTTCATGCAGTTAAATATTTCTTTTACTTTATCAGCCTTAGCTTTTATTTTAGCTACGGTTATTTTTACTTTGCCAAAAATTTACGGTATAACGGGCTGATATGTGCTGCCACCATTTAGCACAATTTTAAACTTTATCAGAGAGCTCGTTATACAGCGGGCTCTCTTTTTTATTTATCATTAAGAAAGGTCTTGATAATTATGGTAATCGTAACAAAAACAACAATAGCAGAAGAAAAGTTAAATATGATGATGGCGGATTTCAAGGCAAAAGGTCTTGACATCGACCTTATCCGAGGAAAAGACAGCATCGTTATGGGTCTTGTGGGCGACACTCACGCCCTGGATGCCGACCGTCTTCTTCTTGACCCTGATGTGGAACGCATTATGCGTGTCCAGGAGCCATTCAAAAAAGCAAACCGAAAATTTCACCCCAACAATACAGTAATAGAAGTTGGCAATGCAAAAATCGGTGACGGCAAAAGCTTTGTTGTTATGGCAGGCCCCTGCAGTGTTGAATCAAAAGAACAAATTCTCACAGTTGCAAAAGGCGTAAAGGAAAGCGGGGCATCCTTTCTCCGCGGTGGCGCCTACAAACCCCGCACGTCTCCTTATTCTTTCCAGGGCCTTGAGCTTGAGGGACTTGAGCTTTTGAAGGAGGCACGCCGCGAAACAAATCTCCCTATTGTAACTGAAATAATGTGTCCCTCTCTGGTTGAAACCTTCAATGAAAATGTTGACATTATTCAGGTTGGGGCAAGAAATATGCAGAACTTTGACCTTCTCAAAGAGCTTGGCAAAATCCAAAAGCCCATCCTTTTGAAACGCGGACTTTCAGCAACCATTGAAGAATGGCTGATGTCAGCCGAATACATTATGGCAGGTGGAAATCACAACGTTATTCTTTGTGAGCGTGGAATAAGGACTTTCGAAACCTATACCAGAAACACCCTTGACCTCAGTGCCATCCCTGCAGTGAAAAAGATGAGTCACCTGCCTGTTGTGGTGGACCCCTCTCACTCTGCGGGCATAAGCTGGATGGTCGAACCCCTCTCCCTTGCTGCCCTTGCGGTAGGTGCTGACGGCATAATTGTGGAGATTCACAATGACCCCAAAAATGCTCTTTGTGACGGTGCCCAGTCTCTCGACCTTCCTCAGTACGAAAGTCTTATGACTAAACTCAGAGCTATGAGCGTTCACTTTGGGAAGGAAATAAAATAATTTATACTTGAAAGGTAAAGGTATCTTGTTATGGAGGAAAACCACTTTAAAATCGCAATAATCGGGCTTGGTATTATCGGCGGCTCTATGGCTTATGCCCTGCACGGATTCAAAAGTGCAAAAATTTCAGGATGTGACATAAATCCCGAAACCCGAAGAAAAGCACTTTCAAAAAATGCTGTGGACGAGGTATGGGAAACCCCTGCGCCTGCAATAGAAAATGCTGACCTGGTTATTCTTTGTGTGTATCCTGAGCTTATAACAAAGATTATTGCAGAAAATCGTGTCCATTTTAAAAAAGGTGCTGTTATAACCGACGTCTGCGGCGTTAAAACAAAGCTCGCCGAAGAAATCGCAAAAATCCTGCCCGACGGCTGTGATTATGTAGGTGGGCATCCTATGGCAGGAAAAGAAACTGACGGCTTTGACAGTGCCGCACCTGAGCTTTTTGGTATGTGCGGATTTATTGTGACCCCCATCCCCTCATCCTCGATTCATTCAATAGAATTGGTGAAGGAAATGGCAAAATACATCGGTGCAACAAGGATTACCGAAAGCACTCCCGAAGAACACGACAGTGTAATCGCATATACAAGCGATTTGATGCACGTATCCGCCTCCGCCCTTTGTCTTGATTATAACACCAAAATGAACCGTGCGTATACAGCCGGAGCCTTTCGTGACTGTACCCGAATCGCCAACATAAACCCAATGCTCTGGAGTCAGCTATTCCTTGAAAACAAAGACTTTTTGCTTGATGAACTTTCTATCTTTTTGAGTTCTCTGCAAAAATTCAAAGCTGCAATAGAAAATAACGACAAGGAAGAACTTATCAAGCTTCTTTCTTCGGTGAGAGACAATAAACTCACAATGCAAAACAAAGAGCCCGAAAATTATTGAAATTTTTTTAATGTTGTGTTAAAATGAAATGTATTGTATATTCAGGAGGATTTTCACAAATATGCAAAATCTTTGTATAGACCTTCCCGGTCGGGAATATGAAATAAAAATTGAAAAAGGACTACTTAAAAACAGCGGAAAGCTCATCAAAGAACTGATTAATCCCTGCAAAGCGGCAATAGTCACCGACAGCAATGTTGCTCCTCTTTACAGCGAAACCCTTATATCTTCGCTTAGAGAAAACGGCTTTTCAACTACTCTTATTACTGTTGCCCCGGGCGAAGGCTCAAAATCCCCCGAAACCCTTTCTGTTCTTTATGACAAAATGCTTGAGTTTGGAATCACAAGACGCGATTTAATAATAGCCCTGGGCGGCGGAATCGTGGGTGACCTTGCAGGTTTTTGCGCCTCAACACTGCTTCGCGGAATTCCTTTTGTTCAGATACCCACAACTCTTCTTGCACAAATTGACAGCAGCGTTGGTGGAAAGGTTGCAATAAACCTCCCTCAAGGCAAAAATTTAGTTGGCGCTTTTTATCAGCCAAAGCTCGTTATTATTGACCCCCTCTGTCTTGATACGCTGTCTGACGAAATCTTCTCAGACGGTATGGCTGAGGCAATAAAATATGGGGTTATTCTTGATGAGCAGCTTTTTGAAAAATTTGAAACAGCTCCATCCCGTATCAAAATAGGAGAAATCATAGAAGATGTGATTTCCCGTTGCTGTGAGCTTAAAAAAATGGTTGTTGAAGAAGACGAACTCGATACAGGAAAGCGTATGATTTTAAATTTTGGACACACCTTTGGTCATGCTATCGAAAAAAAATATAATTTTAAGGATTATTCCCACGGACAAGCTGTGGCGTGTGGCATGGTCATGGCAGCAGAGTACGGCGAAAAGACGGGAATTACCCCCTTGGGGACATCAGAGCGTATAGAAAAATTGATTGAAGCCTTTGGGCTTCCCACCAAAATTGATATAGACGAAAAATCACTTCTTGATGCAATAAAAGTAGATAAAAAAGGTGAGGGTAATCTTGTATCCCTCATACTCCCTGAAAAAATAGGCAAGGTATCTTTGGTGCCCACCGAGAAAGGCAAGGTATGGATATGGTAACAATCACCCCTTCGCCCCTCTTGGGCACTGTGAAAATCCCACCCTCGAAAAGCTTTGCTCACAGAGCAATCATCTCGGCTTTTTTGTCAAATTCACCTTGCACTGTGTCAAACATAGCGTTTTCGAAAGACATCGAAGCCACACTTTCCTGTGTGAAAGCTTTGGGTGGAAATGCAAAATACGACAAAAAAAAGCAAGCCGTTTTCTTCAAAAGAACAAATAATACACATTCTGCTGAACCTCCCGTGCTTGACTGTGGAGAAAGCGGCTCTACCTTGCGGTTTTTTATTCCCATAGCTTTGGCTCTTGGAAACAGTGCAAGTTTTAAAGGTCATGGAAAGCTTATGGAAAGGCCTCTTGAACCGTACTTTGAAATTTTTCAGAAAAAAGGCATCAAATATCATAAAACTAAAAATGTCCTGACCCTTTCAGGAAAACTCACCTCCGGCGAGTTCTCTTTGGACGGCAGTGTCAGTTCACAATTTTTGACCGGACTTTTGTTTGCTCTTCCCATTCTTGACGGCGACAGCGTAATCAAAATAGAGGGAAACCTCTCCTCAAAAGGTTATATAGATATCACACTTGACGTTTTAAAATCTTTCGGTATTGAAATTGAAAACTTTGACTATAAAACCTTTACAATCAAGGGAAACCAGAAATATATTGCCACAAATTATACTGTGGAGGGCGATTTCTCACAGGCGGCATTTTTCCTTGTTGCCGGCGCTCTTGGCTGTAATATTTCGTGTAAGGGTCTAAAAAAAGATAGTCTTCAGGGCGACAAAAAAATAACTGAAATTCTTGAAAAAACAGGTGCAAAAGTCACTTGGATTGATAATGACACTTTGAAAGCAAGTTCATCTGCACTTATGCACGGCATCACGGTTGATGCAGACGAAATTCCTGACCTTGTTCCAATCATTTCAGTTCTGCTTTCTTTCTGCAAAGGAAAAAGCCGCATTGAAAATGCCGCAAGGCTCAGGCTCAAGGAAAGCGACCGTCTTGCTGCAATGGCATCAGAGCTTTCAAAAATGGACGCTGATATAACAGAGGGTGATGACTTTCTGGAAATATCAGGAAAACAAACTCTTCGGGGATGTGACCTTGCTTCATGGAACGACCACCGCATTGCAATGGCACTTTCCATCGCCGCCTGCCGCAGTGAAGGCGACATTTTCATAAAAGGTGCAAAAAAAGCAATAACAAAATCATATCCCGCATTTTTTGATGATTATGCAAGACTTGGAGGTAATATAAAATGAATACATGGGGCAACAAAATAAAGATTAGTATATTCGGTGAATCCCATGGGGCTGCTATTGGCGTTGTGCTTGACGGAATTCCATCAGGACTTTCTCTTGATATGGATTTTATTCGCCATGAAATGCTCCGAAGAGCTCCCGGTCAAAACGCCCTTTCAACTCCAAGAAAAGAAGCTGATGAGGTTGAAATCCTCTCTGGTGTTATGAACTCTGTCACCACAGGAACACCAATCTGCGGAATCATAAAAAATACCAATACAAAATCAAAGGACTATAACAAAAATCTTCTCCGCCCAGGTCACGCTGACTTCACCGGTTTTCAGAAATACGGTAACTCTCACGATTTTCGTGGTGGCGGACACTTTTCGGGAAGAATTACCGCGCCATTGGTTTTTGCAGGAGCTATTGCCAAACAGCTTTTGTCGCAAAAAGGCATTTCCATTGGCTCTCACATAAAACAAATCTATGACATAAAAGAAACATCTTTTATGGACTCTCCTCTTTCAAAAGAGTTGCTGAATGAACTTTCTTTGAAAGATTTCCCCGTTATCTCGGACGAGACAGGTGAAAAAATGAAACAGGCAATCCTGAGTGCTGCAAGCGAAAAAGATTCCGTTGGCGGAATAATCGAATGTGCTGTCCTTGGTCTTGCTGCAGGATGTGGCTCACCGTTTTTTGCATCACTTGAAAGCACTATTTCGTCAATGATGTTTTCAATCCCCGCAGTCAAAGGGATTGAATTTGGAAAAGGCTTTGACTTTGCAAACCTCAAGGGCAGTGTTGCCAACGACCCTTTCCAGACTGATGGCGAAAAGATTTTTACCACTACAAACAACAACGGCGGAATAAACGGCGGAATATCAAACGGGATGCCCATTCTCTTTTCGGTGGCAATAAAGCCAACCCCATCAATCGCGCAAACGCAAAACACTGTTGACACAGAAAAAATGGAAAATGCAACCATAGAAATAAAAGGTCGTCACGATCCCTGCATTGTTCAGCGCGCAGCGGTAGTAGTGGAATGCGGCGCGGCACTTGCTGTTCTTGACAGCATACTTTGAATTTGAAAGTGAGAACCCAAAATGAACGAACTTGAAACTCTAAGATGCGAAATAGACGAAATTGACAGCGAGATTCTCCCTCTTTTCCTGAAAAGAATGGAATGTTCAAAAAAAGTGGCTGATTACAAAAAGAAAAACGCTCTTCCGGTGTTGGACAAGGCACGGGAAAGTGAAATTCTTGACAAAAAGGCTTCCTCTGTTTCATCTGACAAGGCAGCGTTTGTCCGTGACTTTTTCTCTTCGATAATGGCAATCAGCCGAAAATCTCAAAGACAGCTTTTGTCAGATGGCAATTTGGAAAATTCTCTTTTTGAGGGCTTTGACCAATGCGGTCTCAAAACAAACCCCACCGTGGTTTTTCAGGGAGTGGCTGGTGCCAACAGCGAAACGGCTCTTATGAAGATTTTTGGTGATGATACAAAACGTATAAATGTTATGACCTTTGCCGAAACTCTCGACGCACTTCAGGAGGGACAGGCAGATTATGCAGTTCTGCCCTTTGAAAATTCGTCAACTGGCTCGATTTCAGGGGTCTTTGACCTTTTGGAAAATCGTGAGCTTTATATTGTAAGCGAGGTGGATGTTTCAATAACCCACTGTCTTGTTGCACCAAAAGGTGCAACCCTTGACTCCATTCGTCAGGTTTATTCACACGAGCAAGGTTATCTTCAATGCAAAGAATTTTTCAAGAACTACCCAAAGATGAAATTTTCTGCATACCACAACACCGCACTTGCCGCAAAGTATGTAGCAGGTCTTAGCGATACCTCTGTTGCAGCAATCGCAGACAAGCGTACAGCCGAAATTTACGGGCTCAGCGTTTTGGCTGAAAACATCAGCACAAATCAAAACAACGTTACACGCTTTGTGGCCATTGCAAAACGCGGAATTTTGAATGAAAGCTGCAATAAAATCAGTGTTCTTTTGACACTGCCTAACGAAAGCGGCGCGCTTTGTCAAATCCTTTCAGAATTTAAAAACAGCGGGCTAAATCTTGTAAAAATAGAATCCCGACCCCGATGCGACAAGAATTTTGAATATATGTTTTTCATAGATTTCGAGGGCAATCTGCTTGATAGTGATGTCCAAAACGTCATATCCGCCATACAGGAGAATACAACCCAATTGAAAATTTTAGGCAACTATCACGCCGCGGGCTCTCCATCAGAAAGGCTGTGATTTTTATGAAAAATATCATTCTCATAGGTATGCCCGGTTGTGGAAAAACTTCCATAGGCAAAAAGCTCGCCATGGCTTTAGGGAAAGAATTTTTTGACTCTGATGCAGTTTTCGAAGAATCAAAAAATATAAAAATCACAGACTTTTTCGCATCCTACGGCGAAAGCACATTCAGAGATGAAGAAACGAAAATAGTAGCCAGGCTTTGTGAGAAAAATGATGCTATCATTTCCACCGGCGGCGGCATTGTGGAACGAAATGAGAATAAAGATATCCTGAAACAAGGCGGCATTGTGATTTTCATAAACCGCCCGGTAGAGCTTATTGCAAGCGACATTGATTCATCAAATCGTCCACTACTCAAAAGCGGAAAAGAACGGCTTTTTGAACTTTACGAAAGACGCATCGAAAAGTATAAAGATTTTTGTGATATTGAAATTCAAAACACTGCCGATTTAAACTCAGCAGTCGAAAAAATAATAAACGAGGTGAAAATTCAAAATGGCTGAAAAAATGAAAATTATGGTGCTAAATGGTCCAAATCTCAATATGCTTGGTGCCCGCGAAGTAGGAATTTATGGAAGCGAAAGCTATGCTGACCTTGAAGCACTCATTGAAAACTATGCAAATGAAAAAGGTGTTGAAGCGACGGTCCTCCAAAGCAACAGCGAGGGTGAACTTATTGATTTCATCCTCCACTCTCTTGGAAATTATGATGCCATCATCATAAACCCCGGTGCATATACCCATTACAGCTATGCAATCCGTGATGCACTTGCGTCAGTAAATCTCCCTGCCGTAGAAGTTCACATAAGCAATGTATATAAGCGTGAGGAGTTCCGGCACAAGTCAGTTACCGCCCCTGCCTGCACAGGTCAGATAGCAGGTCTTGGTTTCCGTGGCTATCTTCTTGCAATGGATTATCTCTTGGAGGAGGCATCTGGTGATGCAAAAAATTAAACTTGACATAATCGGTGACCCGGTATCACACAGCAAGTCTCCAATAATACACAGCACTGTCCTTACAGAGCTTGGTCTTGACTTTGAATATCGAAGGGTCCGTGTAAAAAAAGGGGAACTTGAAAATTACCTTGACGAAGCAAAAACTATGGGTATAAACGGATTCAGCCTGACTATGCCCCACAAAAAAGATATCATCGGCTTTCTTGACTATATTGACGAAGATGCTAAAGCTTTTGATGCTGTTAATACTGTAAAAATTGAGGATGGAAAGCTTTTTGGCTACAACACCGACGGTCAGGGTTTTGCCTTGGCTGTGAAAACACAAGGATTTGATTTTAGTGGCAAAAATATTGTCATCCTTGGTGCAGGGGGTGCTGCCTCAACCATTGCTCTAAAATCCGAAATGGAGGGTGCCAAAAAAATCACCATTTTGAATCGCACTTTGTCAAGGGCACAGACTATCGCTCAGTTTTTGAGCGAATGTGACGCAAATGCAGATATTTTCAATATTGATACCATATCAAGTGTGGTAAATGACTGTGACCTTCTCATCAACGCAACACCTCTTGGTATGTCGGGCGTGGATAAAGACTATGAAGATTTCTCCTTCTTTAACCACCTGAAAGATGGAACTTTGGTTTATGACCTTATTTATAACCCCGAGGAAACCAACTTTTTGAAGGAAGCAAAGAAGCGTGGTTTTGAAACTCTCAACGGCTTTGATATGCTTATATATCAAGGGCTTTGGGCGGATAGAATCTTCCTTGAAAAAGACCTTGACTTCCCATATCTAAAAGAAAAAATCAAAGAAAGCCTGAAAAATTTTTAATTTTTTAAAAAAAAGCTTGCATTTAGCGATATGCTATGCTATAATGTAAAATGCTGATTTAAGCTACAACACTCTAAAGAAAGAGGTGAATATAGAGATGAAAGCAGGAATACATCCCGATTACAAAGAAACAACAATCAAGTGCGCTTGCGGAAATGTTATTGAAACAGGCTCAACAAAGGAAAATGTTTCTATCGAAATTTGTTCAGCTTGCCACCCTTTTTATACCGGTAAGCAGAAGTTGGTTGACACAGGCGGTCGTATCGACAAGTTCAGAAAACGTTTCGGTCTTGAAGAAGGAAAATAATATTTTCTCTTACCGAATAATTTTTTCAGGAAATGTCCTCGGATGTTTCAAATAAGTTTAAATTTAAAAATTCTACACCAAAAAACAGCTGAAACCATTCAGCTGTTTTCTTTTTTTAAAAATTTTAAAAATTTCTCTTTACAAATGGAAAACATTGTGCTATAATTCATTTGTTGCCAAAAGGCACACATAAAATTTGGGGGTGTAGCTCAGTTGGGAGAGCACCTGCCTTGCAAGCAGGGGGTCAGGAGTTCGACTCTCCTCATCTCCACCAAAGAAGAAGCGTAGTTTTGATACAAAATTACGCTTCTTTCATTTTGCCCAAAACTCCTTAAATAAAGTTTTCTAAAAAGAGAATTATTATGGTAATTTATATAATAGATAAAAACGCAGATTTTTAATCTGTTTGCTGTCGCACAATTCACTAAAAAACTTTTCTAAACAAAAATGTATTATTTTTTGGTATGATATTCTTCAAACAAATCATTTGGAGTACACTCTAAAATTTGACATAAAGAACACAAGTTTTCAAATTTAATCGCCGTTGTTTGATTATTTATCATTTTGTTGAAATTTTGGTAACTTAACCCCATTTGTATATACAACCAATATTTTGTTTTGTTCTTTTCCTTTAAAATTTCTAACACTCTTAATTTCATAGAGTCATCTCACTTTATCATTATATAATGTTAACATTTTAATATGATTTAATACTTGACAAGTAGACTTGTAGATTATATAATGTATACATTAGATTTTGGGTAAGAGGAGGTGAATGAAGTGAAAAAGTTAATTGCATTACTTCTCATTGGCATATTCTGTTTCTCGATGGCAGGATGCAATAATGATAGAGCCTTTTCGTTGGTTGGCAAATGGGAAATGAGTGAGTATTCAGACTCAGCTAATGGAACAGAGTTTGACTCAACATTGTCTGATGATGAAAAAGCTTATATGATTTTTGAAGAAGATTCCACCTTTTATACTATGGAATTGGGGTTGTTAGATGCTAGTGGTGAATGGAAACTGATTGAGGACAAGTTCTTAGTGTTCGACTTTAGCGGTAACGAGTTAACTCTTGACATCACAGTAGAAAGCACAGATATAGTGCTTGTTGAAAATGCAGGAGAATACCAAAGATGGCGAAGAGTAGATTAGTTCGCTATGAACTAATCTTTTTCCAAAATGCACTATTTATATTCTGGTATTATAATTGAGCGTTAGCCAAGTAAAAAGACAACTACTTTCGTAGTTGTCTTTTTTTTGTTTTAAATTCCACAAGCTGCACACGGTATCATACATAAATTTGCTTAGATTGTACATTTCTGTGAACGAGGCTATACTTCGTGTATGCGAGCGAGAAATGTGCAAGATGAGTAAACTTTTCCGATATTATTTCTCTATTTCATTTCTTTTTATCTTATTGGTTGTAGTCTTGATAAATTCTTCTTTTCTTATGTTTATACGGCTTACCTGTTTGTACACGGGGAGTTCTTTCATAACCCTTGACACGTCATCACGGATTTTTGTCTCGCGGTCGCTATCCTCCGCCATTTCGCTCTGTGGGTCAAGATAAATGTGTGCACAAAGTCCTGATTCCTCACCGCTTTCATCGTGCCATGGGGTTACCGCTGCCTCTGCCACATAGGGAAGTGACAAAATATAATTTTCGATTTCCTCGGGGAAGATGTTCTTGCCGTTTCTGAGGACAATCAGGTTCTTTGAACGACCTGTGATTTTAAGGCGCCCCATTTCGTCAAGCATACCCAAATCCTCGGTGTTGAACCAGCCGTCTTCCATAACACGGTCGGTTGCCTCCTGATTTTTGTAATAACCAAGCATAACCGATGTTCCTTTTACACAAACCTCACCAATTCCGTTTTCGTCAGGGTCTTTAATCTTCACTTTCACAGAACCAATGGGAACGCCTGCGGTATAACAATCATCGTATCCCTCACGGGTTATTGCAACAAGGGGCGAACATTCTGTTATTCCATAGCCATTCACCACAGTAACACCAATAGCCTCAAAAAAGTCTGCGATTTCAGGACGGATTGGTGCACCGCCACTTATTACCTTGCGAAGCTCACCTCCGAAAGGCTCAAGTATCATACCAAACATCTTGCGTCTCAAATCAATTCCGCATTTGCGAAGACCGTTTGAAACCGCAATCATTCCGTCAATAAGAGGCTTTTTCTTGCCGATTGCCTTGTTGATTCTTTTGTAAAAAGCCTCAAGATGTGCCGGCACCAAAAATGCAGTTTCAGGCTTAAACTCCTCAAAGTTTTTGAGGATATTTTTCATACTGTCATTGATAAAAATAGTAACACCGCAAGCAAGCTCAGCGATAAGACCTATACCCTCGTATGTGTGGTGATAAGGAAGCAAAGAAATTGCTCTGTCATAAAGTCTTGTAAGGCGAAGACCCGTGTTTATACAGGTCATAACGTTGCGTTCTGAAAGCATAACACCCTTTGCCATACCGGTTGTACCCGAGGTATAAACCAAAAGACGCATAGCATCGGTGTCGCCTTCAATTTTTTCGTATTCGTTGAAGCCCAAGTCCATAAGCGCCTTGCCCTCTGCCATCAAATCGTCAAAAGAAAGATACTTTCCCTCCTCAGCTTCAGCATCAAGGCAAACAAACATTTTTATATTTGGAATTTCTTCCCTGATTTCATCAAGAATTTTGATATATTTCTTTGTGAAGAACAGTGCCTCTGAATCACTGTGATTGAGAACTGTCACAATATCCTGTTTGGGAAGCTGTCTGTCAAGGGGCACATAAACACCGTTTGAATTCATCATAGTGCTGTGTACCACCAGCCAGCGGTAGCAGTTGTCACCGATGCAGGCAACATGTTTATCAACAAACCCGCGTTTCAGGAGCGCATTTCCAAGATAAAGTGAATCATTATAAAACTCACGATATGTAACCGTTTTTATCTCTTTTTTCTCGCGGAATTTGAATGCAGGCCTATCGCCATGACGGTCAACGTGTCTTTTTACCGCCTGACGAAGACTTGTAAATTCCTCAACCTCATACTCTCTAAATTCTTTTTTCATTTTCTTCTCCTCACTTCCGATTTTTCTGTAAAAAATATGCTTAGTTTCTCTAAAGTTTTAACAAGAACGTGGCTTTCGTCGTCGCCAACAGCTTCTGCCACTTTTTCAATCATTGAAGAATGAAACGTAGCGTGTATATCATTTACCTTTTCAGCCTTTTCACTTGGAACAATCAAAACCACACGTCTGTCATTCTTGTCATTCTCGCGTACAAGATAGCCTTTTTTCACCAAGGTATTAACCGACGTAGTGAGTGACCCCGGTGTGATAGACAGATAATTCGCAATGTCCGACATACGGTTTTTTTCTGATTTTTTGAGATTACATACTGCCTCAATCACGTGAAGCTCTCGAAGAGACAAATCCGAAATGCCCATTTCCTTGAAGCTGCTCTCCTCCCAGGACAAAATGTGATTGAAAATATGCACCAAAAAATAATTAAGCTTTTCCTTTTGATTTTTATCCAAAATTATCACCTCGCAAAATACTTTGAAGTTCAAACTATTTTAACATAAAATAAAATATCATATTAAGAAAAATTTGTCAATACATTTTTGAAAATTTACCCAAAATATTGACACTGGGTTTCCTTTGAAATATACTTAAATCATACAAATGCTGAATAGGAGAATTTTTATGGAAATCCTCAAAAGCTGCACGCTATGCCCAAGAAGTTGTAAATCTGACCGCACTGTGAGTGCGGGATTTTGCGGTGCAACAGACAAAATCAAAATCGCAAGAGCCTCCCTCCACCATTGGGAAGAGCCTTGCATCAGCGGAAATATGGGCAGCGGAACGATTTTCTTTTGCGGCTGCAATTTAAAATGTGTCTACTGCCAGAATTTCGAAATCAGTCAGCAGTATTTTGGGAAAGAAATTTCTGTTAATCGCCTTGCGGAAATCTTCCTTGAACTTGAATCCCTTGGTGCCCACAACATAAATCTCGTAACCCCCACCCCTTATGTTCCGCAAATCTGTGATGCCATAGATTTGGTGCGCGAAAAAATAAAGATCCCCTTTGTTTACAACAGCAGCGGATATGAAAGTCTTGATACTCTACGCCGGTTAAAAGATTATATCGATATTTATCTTGTGGATATCAAATACAAAAATCCCGTTTTTTCAAAGAAATACAGTCTGGCAGAAGACTACTTTGAAAAAGCCTCCGCAGCCCTCTCTGAAATGCTCAGCCAAACTGGCACACCCGCCCTTTCCGCGAGCGGCATTATGCTTTCTGGCACAATTGTTCGCCATCTGGTACTCCCCACCTTAAGACAAGACTCTATTGAAATTTTGTCGTACCTTGCAGACACCTTTGGCACCGATAAATTCTTGCTCAGCATAATGAGACAGTACACCCCAAACGGAAATCTATCCGCATACCCCGAAATAAATCGACCGCTCACCACCTTTGAATATGAATCCGTAACAGAATTTGCTCTCCAAAAAGGTTTTGAAAAGGCTTTTGTTCAAGGGAAGCAAAGTGCGGACAAAAAATACACCCCGCCCTTTGACCTAAGCGGAGTGTAAAACCTATTTTTTTCCTGATATAATTTTTCTTGCAAGGTCCAGAGGGATTATAAGAAGTGCGGGAAGCACCGCAGTCACCCATTCATTTGGAGCAAGCGGTGCTGTTCTGAGAACCGCTCCGCCGAAATATGTCATAAAAATCTGCACCGCCATAATAAGACACATGATCACAAGAAACGGCTTGTTCAGTGAAATGTTTTCAAACAAATCAATTCCGTCACACCTTACACTGAAAGCATTGATTGTACCTGCAAACACAAAGAAATTGAAAAAACCGGTGTAAAAAATCATATCATTATCTGCCTGACGAAAGGCATAGTGCATATCCTTTGACAAAAACATAAACATACTCATGAGGAATATAAACATACCGTTTACCGTTATCTGGCTCCAGGCCTTTTTGTCAAGGATTTTTTCTTCCCTTTTCTTTGGTCTGTCAAGCATATATTTTTTAAGCGCCCCTTCGCCACCGAAGGCTATGGCACCAAGAGTGTCCATAACAAGATTTACCCAAAGCATCTGGGTTATCCCCAGGGGCTTATCTATGCCCACAAGGGGACCGAATGCCGAAACCAATACTGCTGCTATATTTATTGTCATTTGAAAGACAATAAATTTTTTTATGCTTTTATATATTGTCCGTCCAAAAAGCACCGCAGACCTGACGGATGAAAAATTGTCGTCAAGAATGACAATATCACCTGCCTCCTTTGCCACATCGGCGCCGCTTCCCATAGCGAAACCAACATCTGCCCGACGGAGTGCCGCCAGGTCATTTACGCCATCACCTGTCATTCCCACCACGAGACCTTTTTCCTGTGCAAGTCTCACAAGCCGACTTTTGTCTGTGGGAAGTGCTCTTGATACAACCCTGAGCCGTGGGAGTATTTCACACACCTCATCATCGCTCATCCTTTGAAGGTCTTCCGAGGTAAGCACCACATTTTGAGCGCCATCAAGAATTTCCGCCTCTTTTGCAATAGCAATGGCGGTTTCTTTTTTGTCTCCTGTTATCATAACGGTCTGTATCCCCGCCCGCTTCACCTCTCTAACAGATGCAGTAACGTCAATTCTCAGATCATCTCTTATACCTACAAGACCTACAAGGGTCATTTTTTCAGGAACTTTGTCCTCATAATAGTCTCCTGACACAGCAAGCGCCAAAACTCTCATTGACCGCATAGCCATGCGGTCAATAATTTTTTGCAGATGATTTTTGGATTTAAAGCTCTGCTTTTTCCCAGTCCCATCAAAAAAGCTGTCACAATTTTTAAGTATTTTTTCAGGGGCTCCCTTAATAAGCACACCTTGAAAATCCCCGCAAACCTCAGCTTTAGAGAATTTTGCCTCGCTTGAAAACAGTGCTTCTTTCACCTTTTCAATTTTCACAGTGGGTTTATCTCCCCGATAAACAAATTCCAGAAGTGCCTTTTCTGTGGCATTTCCGCCTACCACCCTGCCCTTTGACATTTGTGCCGCAGAATTCCCAAGCACTGATATATCAACCATTTGTCTGTGAAATTCCGAAAGTCCCCTTTTGCTGTCATATGTATTTCCGGCTCCATCAACAAATTCCGCGACAGAAAGCTTTCCACAGGTTATCGTTCCTGTTTTGTCGGTGAACAAAATGTTTATACTTCCTGCTGTTTCTATGCCTATGAGCTTTCTCACAAGAACATTGCTTTTCATCATTTTTTTCATATTGAGTGAGCACACGATGGCAACCATCAAAGGAAGCCCCTCAGGAACCGCCATAACCACAACGGTAATCCCCACGATAATGCTGTTTACCACATCTGAAATCACTTGTGCTTTATCAGAAAAATATTCCGTAATTGCCAAAGCACTCCATCCGTTTTCCACAAAAAACTTTTTGATGATATAAACCGCCGTTACCAGCGCCGCACCCATATATCCGAAACCGCTTATCCACCTTGCAAGGTCCGAAAGTTTCACCTGAAGAGGACTTTTTCTGTCCTTGTCCTCACTTTCCTTGCTGAGTCCACCATAAACCGTTTCATCCCCTACCTGGGTTACTTCCATAACGCATTGACCACTGCACACAATTCCGCCCCGATACAAGCTGTTTTTATCCCAGAAATCCACCAGTCTTGTCCGATATTGAGGCTGTTTCTCAAATGGTATTTTCAAAATCTCTCGATTTTCGCCGTTTAATGCTGACTGGTCAACCTTTATACTGCCGCTTACCACAAAGCCATCTGCAGGAACAATATCCCCCGCCTGAAGAAGAACAAAATCCCCTTTCACAATATCATCAATGATAATTTCCGAAAGGTCCCCATCCCTATATACCTTGCACATTATCCGCGATGCCTCAGCCTGAATTTTTCTGAAAGTCTCCTCGTTTCTGTATTCAGAAAGGGCACTCACGCAGGTTGCAATAAGAATTGAAACAAATATGCCCACACATTCAAACCAGTCCACCTTTCCCAAAAAGGTGAACACAATGTTTATCCCAAGAGCCACGAGCAAAACAATTATGATGGGGTCATCAAACTTTTCCCAGTATTTTTGCCAAAGCGTTGTCTTTTCCTTTTCTGAAAGGTGGTTGCTGCCACTTTCCATTCTTGACTTTTCAACCTGTTCTTTTGACAAACCCTTTATCTTTTCCATAAAACACGCCTCCGTTTGCGGGTGTACATTTGAATTTTAATCCTAAAAAATCCTATGCGGACAAGGCGGTTTTTATGATAAAAATTCGTCCTTTTGAAAATATTAAAAAACATCACACATGTATTTTGTGTATGTTTATGCATTTTTTGTTTATAATAATTTACGAATACTTATTTACAAACTCCCGAAAGGAACGAATACCGATGCTTGAATTTAACGGCAAAAGCGTCTATAACGCATTATCAATGGGAAAACTGCATTTTCTTAGTGGCAAAGTCCCCACAATAAAACGGCTTAAAATTTCTGACACAAGAGCTGAAATATTGAGATTCGAAGCCGCGCGAAATACCGCAAAGGAAGAACTTCAGATACTCTACAAAAAGTCTCTCACAGAAGTTGGAGAGGCCAATGCCCAGATATTCCAGATTCATCTTATGATGCTTGATGACGAGGATTATTTCGGGGCAATACGGGCAATGATACAAAATCAAAGGGTAAATGCCGAATATGCCGTAAGCTATACCTCGGATATTTTTGCAAGGTCGTTTTCAGAGATGGATGACGAATATATGCAGGCACGTGCCAGCGATGTAAACGACATATCAAACCGCCTGATTACAAAGCTTTCAGGTGAAGACAAAGACAAAAATCTTCTTAATGAACCCTCAATAATTGTGGCAGAGGATCTAACACCCAGCGAAACCGTACAGCTTGATAGAGAAAAGATTTTAGGTTTCGTGACCTTTGGCGGCTCTCCCTCCTCCCACACCGCAATTCTTGCACGGACGATGAATATTCCCGCCATAATCGGTACAGGCAAAATCCCTTGTTCCCACCACGGCGAAAATGCAATCCTCGACGGTTATAGCGGTGCACTTTTCATAAATCCAAATGACGAAAAAATTGCAGATTTCAAGCAACGAAAAGCCCTCGAGGAAGAACGTATTGAGCTTCTCTCAAACCTCAAAGGGAAACCCAACATAACAAAATCCAACCGCAAAATAGATGTTTTTGCAAACATCGGCGGTCCCTCCGACCTTGCCTCAGTAATCCAGAATGACGCAGGGGGTATAGGTCTTTTCAGAAGCGAATTTTTGTATCTTCAGCGAAAGGATTTCCCCACCGAGGATGAGCAGTTTGCCATATACAAAGAGGTAGCCGAAAGGATGCTTGGAAAACCTGTTATTGTGAGAACTCTCGATATTGGTGCCGACAAGCAAATAGATTATTTCAATCTCCCAAAAGAAGAAAATCCTGCCCTGGGTTTTCGTGCAATAAGGATATGTCTCACCGATACAAATGTTTTCAAAACTCAACTTCGGGCGCTTCTCCGTGCATCAGCTTACGGAAATATTTCGATTATGCTCCCTATGATAATATCCTCTCAGGAAGTCAAAAAAGCAAAACAAGTTTTCAAAGAGGCAAAAGACGAACTTCGCTGTGAGAATATTCCATTCAATGAAAACATACAGCTTGGAATAATGATTGAAACCCCCGCAGCGGCTATTATCTCGGACCTCCTTGCTCCTGAGGTGGATTTTTTCAGCATAGGGACCAACGACCTTTCCCAATACACTCTTGCAATAGACCGCCAAAACAGCCACTTGGAACCTTTTTTTGACCCGCATCACACCGCAATTTTGCGGCTTATAGAAATGGTGGTCAAAAATGCCCACAAATACGGCAAATGGGTAGGCATCTGCGGAGAACTTGGCGCTGATATGGAGCTTACCGAAAAATTTATTGATATGGGAATTGATGAACTGTCTGTATCACCCTCATATATATTGAAACTTCGAGAAAAAATCATAAATCTTCCCTGAAAGGAGTCCTTCTTGTGTTTAGTTTTTTTAAGAAAGAGAAAACCCTCACTTCCGTAGCAAACGGAAAAATAATCGACATAGTCAAAGTTCCGGACCAGGTTTTTTCCCAGAAATTCTTAGGGGACGGATTTGCAGTAATCCCCGTAAATGGCGAATTTTTCAGTCCTGCAAGCGGCGTGATAACCGATGTCACCGAAACCCTTCATGCCTTTTGTATAACTACGGATGACGGACTGGAAATTTTAGTGCATATAGGCATAGATACAGTTGAATTGAAGGGTAAAGGCTTCAAGCCCCTGGTAAAAAAGGGTGACAAAATTTCTCAGGGCGATGCCATCGCATCTGCAAATCTTGAACTGATAAAAGAAAAAGGCTATAACACAACAACCGTTGTAGCCATAACCAACCACGAAAAAATGCGCAAATTCAAAATACTCGAGGCAGCGTCAGCAAAGGCAGGCTCGCCTGCTTTGACATATAAAATCTAAATTTCCATTTGAAACAACAATCAGAAAGGATGAAAAACTATGAAATCTAAAGGCGAAAACGGACTATTCAGCGTCCTCCAAAGAGTCGGTCGTTCTTTTATGCTTCCCATTGCGCTTCTCCCCATTGCAGGACTTCTTCTGGGCATCGGCGCATCTCTTACCAATACCACAACAATTGAGGCATACAACCTCACCGCGATTTTAGGTCCCGGCACTTTTTTAAACTCCGTAATGCAGGTACTTGCCCAGACCGGTGATATTATCTTTGGAAATCTGCCACTTATCTTTGCTCTGGGTGTTGCCTTGGGTATGGCAGAAAAAGAGCACGGAACTGCTGTTCTTTCGGCAGCAATAGCATTCTTTGTTATGCACCAAACAATTTCCACCCTCCTCCGCCTCAATGGTCAGCTTGCCGAAGGTGCAATGCTTGAAGGTACGGTTGCCAATGTCGTTGGTATTCAATCTCTCCAGATGGGTGTTTTTGGTGGTATAATAGTAGGTCTCGGTGTAGCGGCTCTTCACAACCGTTTTTACAAAATTGAGCTCCCCACCGTTATCTCGTTTTTTGGCGGTGTCAGATTTATCCCCATTATATCCACCTTTGTTTATATTCTGGTAGGTCTTGCAATGTACTTTATCTGGCCGTATATCCAAAGAGCAATATATTCTCTCGGCGGTCTGGTTCTAAATTCGGGATATTTTGGCACACTTATTTACGGAACTATCGAAAGAGGTCTTATTCCCTTTGGCCTCCATCACGTATTTTATATTCCATTCTGGCAGACAGGGCTTGGCGGTAGTATGGTTATCGACGGAGCAACCGTTCAGGGTGCACAAAACATCTTTTTTGCACAGCTGGCGTCACCCAACACAACTCAGTTCTCGGTTGAAGCCACACGCTTTATGAGTGGAAAATTCCCGTTTATGATATTTGGTCTTCCCGGTGCCGCTCTTGCAATGTACACCGTGGCAAAACCCACCAAAAAGAAGGTTGCCGGAGGTCTTTTGCTCTCCGCAGCACTCACATCCATCCTGACCGGTATAACCGAGCCTCTGGAATTTACCTTTTTGTTTGTAGCTCCCATACTTTATGTCATCCACAGTGTGCTTGCCGGTATATCGTTTATGCTGATGCACATCCTTGATGTAGGTGTAGGTATGACATTCTCAGGTGGTGTAATTGACCTCTTCCTCTTTGGAATTTTGCAGGGCAACGCAAAGACACACTGGATAAACATCATCTGGGTAGGTATTATTTATTTCATTGTTTACTACTTCCTTTTCCGTTACCTCATCCGAAAATTCAACTTTGTCACCCCTGGTCGTGAGGACGATGAGGCTGAAACCAAGCTTTACACAAGAAAGGACGTAAACGCCGCAAAAGAAGACAAATCGTCTCTTATCCTTGAGGGTCTTGGTGGCAAGGATAACCTTGTGAATGTGGACTGCTGTGCTACAAGGCTCAGGGTTACGGTGAAAGACAGTTCAAAGGTTAAAGACGCCGTTCTTCGTCAAAGCGGTGCATCTGGCGTAATAAAGAGTGGCTCTGGTGTTCAGGTTATCTATGGCCCCCGTGTAACTGTAATAAAAAGTAATTTCGAAGACTATCTGGACTCATTGGATAAATAAAAAAGGGGGATTTCTCCCCCTTTTCTATCTGTTAAGCAGATATATCGCAAGCGTCAGATACCCCGCGAATGTCACCCACAAAAGATATGGAATATTTATTAAAGCTGCTGTCAAATCCACCTTGCGGAATTTCACAAGCATCAAAATAATCAGAACCAACAGAATAACAAGCCACAAAAAAGCCGCAAAGAATGCCCTTAGATTGAAAAATATCAGGCTCCAGAAGAAGTTTACTGCGAGTTGCAGGAAGTAAACAGTCCTTGCCTCACTTGCCTCTTTTGGCATAATATCACGTTTAAGATAAACCCTTGCTGCTCCAATTCCCATAAGAACATAAAGAATTGTCCATACTATGGGGAAGAGTATGGCAGGCGGTGCAAAAGGTGGCTTTATTATTTCATCATAAAGCATCATATTCCCTCTGGTAAGAAAAGCCGAAATCCCTCCTATCAATAGCGGAATAAGGATTGAAACCACATAGGTTTTTAGTTGTTTCATAATATAATCGCCTCCACAACAATAATATTCAAAAAAAAGTAAAAATAAAACAAATTTTTTTGAAAAAACTATTGACAAATGGATCAAAACGTAATATACTATAAAAGCTGTTTGGCTATGCGAGCATGCTGGAATAGGCAGACAGGCACGTTTGAGGGGCGTGTGTCAACCGACGTGTGGGTTCAAGTCCCACTGCTCGCACCAAATACTTTTTTATTTACAGACAATTTAATATTGCCGGATTGTGTAAAGGTAGCACAGCAGACTCTGACTCTGTTTGTCTGGGTTCGAATCCTAGTCCGGCAGCCAGAAAAAAGACTATTCTTCGGAATAGTCTTTTTTCATTTGAAATTTACCTGCGGCAAGTGAAATACCCCTCGGGCGTGAAATATTGCTGCGCAATGTGAAATAGCTTCGCTATGAGATACGCTGCGTATAAAATATGCCTCGCACGCTAAATTACTTCATCGTTCAATTGGCATTCAATGTTTCCTTTAATGAATTGTGTACCTGATAAAATTTTACCTCTTCCGAATCATTTAGGATAAATTTTTCTACTTTTTTCTATTTTTATCACAACAAACAGCGAGAATCCATCAAAATTATGTGATATTATGTTTATATAAATAATTAATTTGAACCATAATAATTATATGTGCGAGTTGCGCCAACCATTTTATGAGACTGTACTATAATCGTCAATCAATAGCTGCTGACTAGTTTATTTAATAATCCGCTTTTTTGCACAATTCTAAACTTTTGGGTTAAAAAGGAGATAAGAATGGAAAATTATTATATAGCAAAAAAACTTTTGCATTATTGTAATGTACAGCCTTCGAGATGTCGTCATATTCTCCCTAAACCCATACCCTATTATGATTTGACTTTTGTGCTTGAGGGCAGTATCACATATGTTGTTGATGATGTTAAATATGTTTTAAACAAAAATGATGCTATTTTTATTAAACCCGGAATGATAAGAGAACGTCTTTTCACCGAGGACAAAACACTGTGGTGGGTGAGCTTTAACTTTGAGGCATTCGACGACTTTGACCCTTCACTTCCTGTGCACCTTGCGAATAGCTTTTCTTCGAATATGAAAAAACTTATTCAGGTATTTCCATATCAGCACATTGCACCTGACAGTTTCTCAAAACAAAAGGTTGCAAATCTTCTTAATTTTATTTTACTTGGGCTTCTTGAAAAAAGCTCTCACAGTTCACAAAACGCCTATACAAATAAGATAATACAAATCATAGATGAAAAGCTCACTGAAAAACTGACATTGCAACGCATCAGCACTGAGCTGAATCTTTCCAAAGAATATATTTCATCCATTTTCAAAAAAGAAACAGGAAAAACTTTGACAAATTACATTAACGAACAGAAAATGATTGTAGCAAAAGAATTTGTTGTGAACAGCGGTATGCCATTAGTAGAAATCTCAAAAGTTCTCGGCTTCGATAACTACAATTATTTTTCACGGCTTTTCAAAAAACATTTTGATCTCACTCCCATATCGATTGGTTAAAAGCTGAAGAATTCTGTTGATTGCAACAGCAGCTTCTGCTTTTGTAGCAGTACTTGCAGGGGTAAACATATTGTTGCCTGTGCCTTCAATAAGTCCTGCCATATAAAGAGTTGTAATGCTTGTTCCCGCATAAGATGGAATCTTTTCATAATCGTCAAATATCACAGCAGGTCTGATAGATTGAAGCTCAACATTACATTTGTCAAGAACCCTGTTCATCATAACAACCATATCAGCTCGGGTAATATTTTCACCGATACCAAACTCTGTATCACTTACGCCATTGATAATTCCATTTTGGTAAGCAGTATTTACATAAGCCAAATACCACTCATTCTGTCAACATCTTTGAATTTCAAATCGCCTGTTTCATCAATAGGTATGCCCGCAGCCAAAAGTATCATTTTAAGGAATTCTTCACGCTTCACACTGTTGTTTGGATAGAAATTGCCACTGCCGTCACCGGCAACAATTCCTTTATTATAAAGAGATTCGATACTTTCTTCTGCCCAAGGAACTCCCAAAATATCTTTGAAGATTCCTTTTTCTGCTGCTCCAATCATTTCATCAATTTGTTCCTGTGATGGCTTGTCTTTAATAATATCTTTGCCAAAGCCAAGGCTGTCACCAGCACCAGCACCACCGCCGCCACCGGCACCACCGCCACCACCGATGGGCTTGTTGCCGCCGGCAGGTGGCGTTTCAGCAGCCTTTTGAGCGGTTACAGCAGCATTGAAGCTACCAACAATTCCTTCAGCAGTTGTATATACAATAAGATTTCCATCTTTGTCTTTTATCATTCGACTGAAGAGCGTCATCTCATCATTTATACCGTCTGTAGGATTTGCCGGAAGTTCAAGCAATTCTCTGTATTCAATTTTAATCAATTTCTGAACGTCTGCCCATCTCTCAGCAGCAACAGCTGTATTCAATGCAGTCAAAAGTTCTCTAAAGCTTTTAGTATATGAAACCGCCTCATCAACAGCAGCCTTGAATTCAAAGAAGTTTGCAAAAGCTCCTTCACCCTTTATATCAAGGAACTTATCATAAGCTACTGTGTCACTCGCATCACTGAAGAAAGCCTTTATTTCAGGGTCAACATAGTTCCCAATTGCAGTTACCAAATCAGCTGCAGAACTGATTGCATTGTAATTCACGTCTGTTCCGCAAAGGTTAACTGTATCGCTATCTTCCACATCTTTGCATCTTACCTTAACTGTATAGCTTCCGCCGGCTAAGTTGCCTGCATCAATTCCTATATTAACCTCAAATGCGCCCTTCAGGTTTGTTGTCGTCTGAGCTGCAGCAACAACTGTACCTCCTGCGTCAGCTATAGAAATAGTAACCGGTGTACTTACGTAGTCCTGACCGACATTGCCCGAAATAATAGCATCATTGAAATGTCTCGCAAAGTCAATCACACCTTCTCCAAGTGTGCTTTCTTCAGCCTCTCCAAGCTTGTTTGGTGTTTTGTATCCACTAATCTCGCCGAGTACAATACCTGTGTCTGTGCTATCCCATAACATAACCGCATAGTTATCTGTGGTTGCGTTGTATGAATAAGTCTTGTCAACAATTTCCTCTGTTGCCGGTACCACGGTCTTTTTGGTAATATCAACAAGGGATGTATAACCATACTGTTTGTTGTAGGTAGCAAATATAAACTGAGCATTTCTTGATTTTTCAACTCCGGGAATGCTGTAGTATAACTTACCGTCCAGTTCAATGTTGTTACCATTTTCTGTGACACTATAACCTGAATAGAAATCGTTGTATGCTATAACCTCGTCATAGGTCACGCCACCGTAATTGTTTATCAATCTTATACCAATATACCCAGCGGTATTATGGATACTTTTGCTTCCGATTTCGGTCGACTGCCATGCGCCGTTTGCATCAATATTTCTGTACCACAAATATGTAGAATCCTCATATGCATACATAATAGCCTCATGCCAAGCATTGGGAAGACCTCTCAATGATTTGTAATAGCGGTTTGGCGTGTTTGCATCCACATAAACATCATAGCACATAATATTAAGCAGCGTTGTTTCATTATCCGGTTTGAAGACTATTCGCGCTATCTTTCCTTTCATACCACCAGCAACAGGGAGGAAAAGATCGCCATCGGTTGCCACATAAGCCTCTCCGTTACTTACTGTAATATTCCCGGCTATGCTTATTTGAGAACTCATAGCATCGAAGGGTTCACTCACATATACCTTGTCATTTTCTGCGAGAATATCAGAATCATTCAACAACACATGCTCAAGAGCCTTCTGTGCTACTACTGTTGTCAGAAGCTTTTCACGAATATCCCCAAGACTTTCAAAGGGTCTTTTTTCAACCATCTTTTCAAAAACTGCTGTACGGTTTTGAACACCTGTCAAATCAGATGCGCTTGTTCCAATGGCGTCACTATATGTTGTCATTACAGCCGTTTCCATATCTGACGCTGATGTAATCTCATTGACAGCCTTTACACGCGAGTCAAGCTTTGTGTATGCAATATAGCTGCTGATACCCATGCTGCCACCCATCTGGAATTGTCCTTCACCACCGGTAGCAAATTCGCCTTCTCTGACAAATATCCAACTGTCAGTGCCAACAGACTTTGCATAGTGCTTATAACCTGTAGCAGTTACTTCATAAATATTATCTACACCCGGAGCGGTTGTACTGAACGAAATACCTGCTTCAGGAAGAAAAGTACTGAAATTACCTGTAATTCTCATTGGTCCTGTGCCTGAGTGATTGAAATACATATATGTATGTGCATATCCCGCATCATCTGTTGCGTGAGTGCGGAATTTCAAAAATAGCTTATCCTCACCCGTTGGAAGTGTGGGTTTCACCGGAATGGTCGCATACGCGTTTGTACCATTTGCATACACATATGTACCATCTGCATATAGCTGACTCAATAGTTGCACCATCCGTTGAGGTGGTAATCGTGCTTGTATCAAGTGTCAAAATGATTTCATCTTCGCCTTCAACATAGTCGCCGTCAAATTCTGCGCCAATCTGAGCTGTAACAGCCGCATCAAATACAGCAGCAACCTCTGCAGCTGTTGCAAAGTTCTTATTGAACAATCTTGCATAAACTGCATTGTCATTTGTCACATTATCAAGCTTTGTCAAATTAATGCCGTAATTTGTAGCATAGGTTGAGAGAGCTGTTCCCATAGCTGTTGCATCGTTATTCTTTGATGCAGCATTGAATGCGCTTGTCGCAGCATCAACCTTTTTGTATACAACAGCCTTGCTTATACCAAGACCATACTGAAGATTGAGTATTTGGAGTGAAGCATTTTGGGAATATGTCTTTGTTTCTTCAAGCAATGTCCATATTTCATCATCGCCTGCTGTTCTCACATAGTTGGTGTGACCGTCTGCTGTGAATTCAAAAATTACCTCCACGCCGGCAGCAGAGCTTGTAAGAAGTCTGTTATTTCCGATTTCAGTATTATTCAAAGTCCTGCTGGCTCTTCTGCCTCCGGAACTTTGTGTGTACTGATATAGAACCTTGCCTGCTCCATTATCATCAATGGCATGAAGCTGGTATTTTACATATACAGACCCTGTATCTGGGATAGCGGGTGATATCTGGGGTACTTGAAGCCAGTTGCCACTTTCCGCATGGGCATATGTTCCATCTCCAAATGTTGTGGTCTGTACAGAGCCATTATCTACAGTAAGCATAGCACGGTCATTCGCATTGCTGGCATCAAATGTCGCCAATACATAGTCACCGTCACCGCAGTTAGCTGCAGCACCTGCCGCTGCACTAAAATTCTTTTTGTATACCTTTACACTGCTTACAGCCACGCCATACCAAAGACAAAGCTTATCGTTTCCTGAATTAGACTGATATCCTTTGAGTGTATAATCCTTCGACCACACATCAGAACCATCTGCCTTTGTGTAGACATCAAAGCCACCGGCCTTCATTTCCAGAATTATATCCATACCCGGAGCACTAGTAGAATCATTATCAACCTTATTCGTCAATGCTTCATCTACCGTACTAAGTCCGGCTCTGGCATTGCCGGAGTTTTGTGTGTACACGTATATAGTTTTGCCAGTACCATTATCATAAGCTGCATGAAGACGAAGCTTTACAAATACAGACTCAGTGTCTGAAAGAGTTGGCAATATTTGCGGTATTTGAAGTTGAGACGAAGTATCTACTTTGCTTGTATACGCATAGGTTTCACCGGCAAATGTTGCTGTCTGCACTTCACCATTCGATGAAATAAGCTGTTTTACATCATCCTCATTGCTTGCGTCAAAGGTCGCAAGAAGCGTATCGCCTTTAACATAATCGCCGTCAAATGAAGCAGCATCAGCTGATACGCTTACCGGAATTATGACAGTGGTGAGAACCATAGCAACTGCGAGCATAATGCTCAAAAGTTTTTTCATAATTTTTCATCCTTTCTTGGAATAATTTTTATTAAGCAAAATCAAGATGTCGTATTTATTATACTGCGTTTTTCACCGTGGGGATGAAACCCTTTCGGGTAATCGGCAAAAACCGCATAAAATAAATCAAATGTGAAAATAAAATAACTCAATAATAGTTTTCCAATTACAAACAACTATACACTTACATTATAGCATCGTTAGAAAAAAAATAACCACTAACAAATTTAATGTATTTTCCCCCATTTTTACACTATTTTAAGATTTTTCAAAAAATTCATAACACTTAACTTATGCAGAAGCAATTGAAAAAGGTTATTTTTAATATTTTGATTTTTCAATCCGCATAAAGAAAAATCCCACAACCAAAGTTGTGGGATTTTGATAAGCGATAAAAATTTATCTCTTTGAGAACTGAGGTGCACGACGAGCAGCCTTGAGTCCGTATTTCTTTCTTTCCTTCATTCTTGGGTCACGTGTGAGGTAACCAGCAGCCTTGAGGGTTGCACGGAAAGCTTCTTCATCAACTTCGAGGAGTGCACGTGCGATACCATGACGGATAGCACCTGCCTGACCCGTGAAGCCGCCACCTTTAACGTTTACCAAAACGTCAAACTTGCCAAGTGTTCCTGTGAGAACCAATGGCTGACGAAGGATAGTTTTGAGTGTTTCAAGACCAAAGTAATCGTCAATGTCTCTTTTGTTTATAGTAATTGTTCCGTTGCCGGGTACGAGTCTGACTCTGGCAACAGATTCTTTTCTTCTACCTGTTCCGTAATACTGAACTGCGTTTGCCATAACTTTCTACCTCCCCTTATATCTCGCCAGTCCACTCAACCGGTGACTGTGCCGCATGATTGTGATTTGCATCTTTGTATACCTTGAGCATCTTGAGTGCCTGTCTGCCCAAAGTGTTGTGGGGAAGCATGCCAGAAACAGCAAGCTCCATAGCTTTTTCAGGGTTTTCTGCCATCATATCTTTGTAAGCCACTTCCTTGAGGTGACCGATATAACCTGTGTGTCTGTACCATTTCTTCTGTTCAAGCTTTTTGCCTGTAAGAACAGCGTCTTTTGCGTTAATGATGATAACATATTCGCCACAGTTCACGTTGGGTGTGAACTCCGGACGATGTTTTCCTCTGAGAATTTCAGCAGCCTTTGCAGCAACACGACCAAGGGGTTTGCCGGCAGCGTCAATAATGTACCACTTTTTTTCAAGCTCATTTGCTTTTGCCATATAAGTTGACATTTTAAAATAACCTCCTACATTTCTTTCAGACTATGGACAAAGCCACACACAAATCATATATGTGAGTTTGTCCACAGTCCGCCGTAAACTCATTTTTATTTTTTCTGCAGTCTGAATGACAAGACATTTTCGCCTTTGCAACGTATCACTCTTCGCGCAGCATATCCAATTATAATACTAATTTTTTCTTTTGTCAACCCCTTTTTTTAAATAATTTAATTTAGCTATATACAAAGTCCGTTTTTCTTCATTTTTCTTATATTTACTCTTGTTTGCTCCAACTTCAAGTCAAAAAAATTTTTATTTTTGCTGTATGTTCCCTCATTTTCTTTATTTAGATTGAAGATTTTTCCTTTTTGTGGTATACTTTTATTAACAGTTTAAAGGAGGATTTTTTACACCATGAAAAGAAACGCAAATAGATCACTTGAAAGAACATTCATTGCAGCCATAAGTCAGTTTGCTTTTTGTTGTCACGACGCCATTGAAAAGGTGCAGACAACAGCAAATCTTCCTCTGTTCTGTTATGAACAACTGGCATCGGCAAATCTTTGTACACTCCACGCAAACCGTATTTGTAATATTTTTGAGCACATTCTCACTCAGGAAAATTCTTCTCTTACGCAAAGGCTGCAAAGCTTCAATCCCGAAGACATTCTCTCAGGCATAGCTAAGACTCTTACGGATACCGTTGCAAACAGCATTTCGCTGAAAATTGACTGTGACCCTGATTCAATATGTGATTTTCCGGTCACAGTAAATCAGGCAAAATTCGAGTTTGCCTTTTTAAATCTCCTTTACTGCTCTATAAGGAGCGGAGAAACCAACACCCACAAAACTACCAGAATAAATCTTTCCGTAAAAGAACTGAAAGACCACCTTCAATTTCACATAAAAGACAACGGTAATTTGATAAATCCATTGATTACAGAAAACTTACGTGCAGGAAACCCACCTTTGTCAGGTTTCATCTCAACTCGTGACACCCTTATATCATTTTCCCTCGATGTAGCCGACAAAATTATTTTCGATATGGATGGCAGTTTCTCCTATAAAGCCTTGAAAAGCGGCAATCGTTATGACATAATATTGCCCAAATTCCCAAAAGACTTACCAATAGCTGCGAACTCACCTGCTATTTATATCCCTGCCATACGAGTTTACAAAGAAATCTTTGAAGATATTATTGGCAGTTCTTCGCATATCCCAAGCGAATTCGAGGAGGAAACTCTATGATTCTCCCCCAATATGTGTCATATGCAATTTCAAAAATTGAAGATTCAGGATTTTCGGCATATGTGGTTGGCGGTTGCGTCAGGGACTCACTTCTTGGAAAATCTCCCTCCGACTGGGATATCACAACCTCCGCCTCGCCTAAGGACGTGCAGCGTATTTTTCAATCTGAAAAAATTATTCTTACCGGAATAAAGCATGGCACTGTCACAGTAATTATTGATGATGTGCCCCTTGAAATCACAACATTCCGGATTGATGGTGAATATAAAGACAACCGTCACCCTGAAAGGGTAACTTTTTCAGCGAATATAGAAGACGATTTGAGCCGCAGAGACTTTTCTGTGAACGCTATGGCATATAATCCCAACCCAGGCTTAATCGACCCATTTGGTGGGCAGAAAGACCTGAAATGCGGCATAATACGTGCTGTGGGTGACCCCAAAGTGCGTTTCAGCGAAGATAGTCTCCGGATTATACGTGCTATACGTTTTGCCGCGCAGATTGATTTTGAAATTGAGATAAAAACCTTTCGCGCTATGAAAACGTGTGCAAAGCTTCTCGGAAACATTTCTGCCGAACGAATAACCTCTGAATTTTCTAAAACACTCATTTCAAATGCTCCGGGAAACATTTTGAACAAAACCTTTGATATAACAAGCCGGTTATTCTTTGGCGAAACCTCAAAAAACGATTTTGTGGAATTTGCAAAAATTCTTGACAATATTCCCTGCGATACAGGCCTGCGCCTTGCCGCATACCTTATTTGGGCAGCCTCAAGGCTTGACAAAGATTGTTTGACACTTGCAAGAAACTTTTTTGACAGAATGAAATTTCCAAACAAAGTCAAAAGCGTTGTCTTATCCGTTCTGTCTCACTGGAATGGGCCATTGCCAGACGATAAAATTTCTGTCAGAAAAATGATTTTACAAACCGGATTTGATACTTTCCAGAATCTTTTGACTCTGAAATCCATTTTTGACCCTGAGCAAGCAACCCCTGCAAAGACTATTTTTGATGAAATTACTTCAAACGGAGACTGCCTTTCATATAAACAGCTTGATATCACCGGGAATGACCTAAAAAATACACTTGGATTATCAGGCTCTATGATAGGCACAGCCCTTAACGAATTACTCGTTGCGGTAATCGAAGAACGATGCGAGAATAAAAAAGACACACTTCTGAATTATCTCAAAAATGTGTCCGAAAATACACTTTAACGAATATTATGCCGTCATGCCTTTGGTATGGCGGTATTTTTCTTCTTTCCTTTTCACAACCTTATAAAATTCCTCAACAACATATGCCCAAACAAAACTTAGAGAAAGTGTTAAAATAAACATTGCAGCCATCATTACGCTGGGCGAAAAGTTATCCAGTACTGGTTTAAATATTTCTATGACAAACACATGTATCAGGTATGCCCTAAACGTCAACACAGGTAACATCCCAACCACCCTGTTCTTTCCAATATCCAGCTTTTTAAATAATAAAAATATAGAAGCTGCCTCAATATAATGGTTTATTGTATATCCGCCATTGAAGACAAACCCATCCCCCTGTATTGCTCCGCAAAAGTTCGCCAAGGCAAACACCGGTATAGCCAAAAGCCCAAGAGCTATGGCAGTTTTTTCCCATTTGATTTCATGCTTACCCAGTATATATCCCAAAATCGCATAACCTATATAACCAACGATACCGTCTTCTGCAAAGAAAAAATATACCTTTCCACCAAACAATATATTAAAAAAAGGTTTCAATGTGGTCTGGAATATAGCCAAGACAAAAAACACCATGAGCATTTTTGTGGTGGCTTTTTCCACAATCATTTTGATAAATGGAACAAAAAGATACAAAACTACTATTGAATATAGGAACCACAGATGATATGCACTTCCGCTGTTCACCAGCTGCACAAAGAATATCCTATCCAGCAAATTTTGACCGTTATGTAGTCTGAAATAAAAATAATAAAAAACGTGATAGATTAAAAAAGGAACTGCTACTTTCAAAAGCCGCCTCTTATAAAAGCCACCAATATTTGATATATCCACACTATCTATAAGTAAAAAGCCGCTTAGCATAAAAAACAACGGTACCCCTGTTCGGGTAATCTCATTTAGAAAAGCCATTATCCACCACAATGGTCTTCCAAAGTTTCCTGAATGATTTGAATAATCGCATATGCAGTGAAGCAGAATTACCATAACAATAGCGAAAACACGCACCGCATCAACATACCCCAGTCTATCTTTTGATACATTCGGTGCTGCTTTTATATGCCTATTCATTTCATTACCTCCGCATCAAAAATTTATCACTTTGCTTCGATATCTTACATTCATCACAAGTCCTATGGCAATAAGGTTTGTAAGAAGCGACGACCCGCCATAGCTGAAAAACGGCAAGGGTATTCCCGTAACAGGCATAACACCTATGCACATACCTACGTTTTCAATAACGTGAAATGTAAACATAGCAGCAACGCCAAAGCATATATACATTCCCAAATTATTTCTGGCATTTATTCCGATAATAATACAACGCACAATAATAGCAACAAGTAAAGCAATGGTGAGAACACCACCGATAAACCCAAGTTCTTCACACACCACAGAAAAAATAAAATCCGTGTGTCTTTCAGGAAGAAAATTGCTGTTCTGACTTCCGCCCTTATAAAGACCGCTGCCGAAAAGTCCGCCCGAGCCGATTGCAAGCTTGGATTGTGCCACCTGATATCCCGTACCTGACGGGTCGTTTTCGGGATGGAAAAGGTTTATTATTCTTTCCTTTTGGTATGGTTTAAGCACCAAGAACCACGCCACCGGCAGAGCAAGAGCGACAGCACCAAGTCCGCAGCCAATGTACTTCCAGCTTATTTTCGCCACGAACAGCATAGTAATCATTATGCATCCAAAAACAACCGCTGTTCCAAAGTCCGGCTGAAGCAGAATAAGACCAATAAATATCCCTGCGTGAAGCACAAGGAAGAATACATTCTTGGGTCTGTCGATTAAATAATCAACCTCAGAAAGATGCTTCGCAAAGGTAATAATAAAAGCAAGCTTCACAAACTCTGCCGGCTGGATACCTATAAGAGAACCAAACCTAAACCAGCTTCTTGCTCCGTTTTCGTAAGTACCAATCCCCGGAATAAGCACCAAAACCAAAAACACAAAAGACCCAAGATAAAGATAGCCCCAGATATTTGCCAGATACTCATAATCAAGGACCATCAAAATTCCAATGGCAATTACTCCCAAAACAAGTGCCGCAAATTGCACTGCTACATATCGAGTGGCAGATGGCGCTGCACTTGATATCATAACCATGCCAAAAACACTTGTGACCATTGTAAGTCCAAACAGCCAAAAGTCAAAGTTTTTCCTGAAGTCCTTGTGCTTATTAAGATTGTCATTTTTAACCAGCACGCCTTGTTCACTCCTTAAAGCTGAGAGCAACGCCATCGCCAATAGGCAAAAGCGCTGTGCTGAAGTTTTTGTTTTCTTTCAGCATCTCAAGATAGTTTCTCAGTCTTCTAACTATGGTAATTTTCCGCCTCACCACAAGCTCATCATTGGCGGTCATTCCCTTGTAAAGGACATTATCTGAAATAAGAATTCCGCCTTTTTTCAAAAGTCGTTCACAGTGAGGGAAAAACTCCATATACTGCCCTTTTGCAGCATCCACAAAGATCGCATCAAACAACTCTTCGCCATCCATTTCAGAGACAACCTCTCTGGCATCTCCTATGAGAAGCGTTACTTTATCTGCGCATCCTGCCTTTTGAAAGTTCTCCTGGGCAATTTTCGCCATCTCCTCAGAAATTTCCACCGTAACAACATCTGCACCTGATGCTCTTGTCATCCTTATGGCAGAATACCCAATGGCAGTGCCAAGCTCAAGTATTTTTTTCGCTCCCGCAATTTTGAGAAGCACCTCCACAAACCTGATGCTCTCTGGCTGTGAAATGGGAACCTCGTGTTCCTTTGCGTACTCCTCCATTTCAAGGATTAACTCTTCGGGCGATGGAATCGTATCCCGAAGATACCTTATTATATATTCATAATTTATATTATCCTCTTCAATCCATGCTTTCATTTCAAAAGCTTCCCCTTTTTAAATCAAAACTATTTCTGCAAATTCCTTACATTGTCAAGATGTTCATTGTGCGTTTTTGAAAAAACGTTTTCACTGCCGTCCGCTCTTGCTGCAAAATACAAATAATCTGTGTCCGCAGGATAAAGAACAGCCTTTACAGAATTAACCCCAGGCGATGCAATCGGGCCTATGGGAAGTCCCGTATTGATGTAAGTATTATAGGGCGATTTTATCCTTGTATCAGCATTGCTCAAAACATCTTTTCGTTCCTTTATTATATATTGAACTGTGGCACAAGAGCCAAGTGTCATATTTATATCAAGACGGTTATGAAAAACCGATGCCACTTTGGTGCGTTCACTGTCGTTTGCAGCTTCTCGTTCCACAATTGATGCGAAAGTCACAACCTCATCAAGAGAATATTTCGTATCCGCCTCTTCATAAATCGGAACTACGTAAGTCTCAAAAGCTCTCAGCATCTTGTTTATTATGTCCCATTCTGTTTCCCAAAGACCTATTTCATAGGTGGCAGGAAACAAATATCCCTCAAGTCGATTTTCTCTTCGGTCTATATCAGAAATAAAATCGAAGTCAAACTCGCCTTCTTCCAAAAGCTCCAAAAAACGTTCTTTGTCAACAAGTCCGCGCTTTTCCAGAGTTTCAGCAATTTGCACCGCTTCATACCCCTCAGGAATAAGAACATTTATTGCTTCATCCTCGCTGACGTCAGGCACACCGCAAAGTTCTTTTGCAATTCCAAAATAGCTCATGCCCGTTCCAACAAGGTGTCCGCCCTGCTGAAAAATATAGCCGCCTTTTGAGAGCCTTGCTTGAATTTTAAACAAAAGTGAAGATCTTATCGCCTGTTCTTCCTTAAGGATATCCGCTATTTCACCGACACTTGCACCTTTTGGAATGTTTATCATGACCTCCCTGCCACGACCGGGGGCAAGACCAAAAAAGTCCCCTGCGACAAGAACAATCCATACACAAAGCACAAACGAAACAACTCCAAATAAAATTCCCTTTGGAGTAAGCCACTCAAATTTTGAAAACAGCTTTTTGTACACTCTTTTTCTCATAGCAAATCATCCTATAAAATTTATCAAAAAATACTTAAGAACCACAACTATTGCGCTCAAAACCACCGGAAGACTGAAAATGCTGCCGATAACAAGTCCCCTGGTCCTAAAGTGTTTGTTTACACTCACTTTATTTTTCTGGAGCATAAGCAACGCAAAAAGCATTAAGAACCCCACCGATGCCGCAATGAACACAAACCAGATATAATCCCCAAGGAGAGGTAAAATGAAACTTGTCAGCATCAGTGCCGTAAAATTGCTGAAAGCGTGATATATCATGGATGCGTAAATAGACCGTGACTTTATCAGTATAAAAGACGCCACAATTCCCATAAGAAGAAAACCAAATGCCTCGCTTAACCGAAGATGCAAAAGCGCAAATATAATACTTGTAAAGAAAATAGCAGCAATGGTGTTGCTTTTATTGTATGCTGAAAAAATAATTCCACGCATCCAGAATTCTTCAAGAACAGCAGGAATAATCACAACAGCAATTATCCCAAGAAAAAGTTCTCCACCACTTTGAGCCATTGCAACAGCATCATTTCCGGTCTGCTCAAGCACGACCTTTGAAAATATATTTGCAGGCATATTGAGAAGAATCATAACAAACTGTCCGCAAATTCCAAGAAGCGCTGCAATTACCACAAAATATATTCCGCAAGGATTGAGCCCAAACTCCTGCTTTGCGTTCTCTCCTGAGCTTGTCCAAACAGACCTTGCATAAACTATTATGGGAACACCTATTGCCAAAACCTCTACAAGCGCAATCTGGACATACTGATGCGGCGGATTTTTCATAAAACTGACCAGAGCCTCAACCGCCATTTCTGCCGCAAGCTGAGCCAGGACCACCCAAAAAATCATCCACCTGACGCTTTTTATTTGTTTTCTCAGTTCATACCTTTTGTTTGTCATTAAATCAAATCCTATCAAATAGCAGCGTGTTGCATCTGCTCAAGAATCTCCTTACCCTTTCCGGGTTTAAAATATTCAACAATTTCAGCGCCGAAGAGCATAGCAGCCCCGGCTCCCTTTGCGGTTATAAAGTTACCATCAGTCACCACAGGAGCATCCACTATGTTTGCTTCATAAAGAAACTCTTCAAACCCCGGATAACATACCGCATTCTTCCCTTTAAGCAGTCCCATTTTTCCGGATATCATAGGCGCTGCACAAATGGATGCAATCATCTTTTTATTAGCCACGCAATACTTTATCATATTTATAACATCACGATCATTTTCAAGATAGGTTGTGCCAGGCATACCGCCGGGAAGGATAATGCCATCAAATTCATCCAGCTTTATTTCATCTTTAAATATATCTGCGATTATCATTACGTGATGACTACCAGTAACACACTTTGCAGATATTCCTACCGTTTTAACCTTTATTTTTGCACGCCTCAAAACGTCAAGGCATCCAATAGCCTCTGTTTCTTCAAACCCCTCTGCTAAAAACATATAAACCATTATTTATTCCCTCCATGCTGTTTGTTCTTTAAAACCTCAATAACAAATTTCGGTAATGCCGCAAATCTTCCATATCTTGACGGATTTTTGAGAATCCTGTATGCCCATTCAAGATTGAGCTTTACAAAAACTTTAGGTGCGCGCTTTGCAACTCCCGCAAAAACATCCAAAGTTCCTCCCACGCCCATTGCAAGATTGACTTTCAGGCTATCCTGATACTTTGCAATCCATTTTTCCTGCTTGGGTGCGCCAAGACATACAAGCAAAAGTTTTGCTCCTGAACCATTTATTTTTTCAACAATTTTTTCTTCATCACCAGGCGAAAAATATCCGTTTTGTGTACCCACAATATTGATTCCGGGATACTTTTCTTCCATTTTTGCTTTTGCCATGTCAGCCACGCCGGGCTTCGCACCGAAAAGGAACACTCCGTCCTTTGTTTCTGCCAGGTGCTCAAGCAATGCACAAACAAGGTCAAAGCCCGCCACTCTTTCAGGAACAGGTGTTTTCAAAATTTTTGAGGCATATACTACACCTATGCCGTCAGCAGTACAAATATCCGCCGAATTTAAAATTTCTTTTAAAGTTTCATCGTCTTTTGCACACATAATAATTTCAGGGTTAGGCGTGAAAAGCTTTGACACTCCATCAGTTTTAATTAAATCCTTCGCCACATCAACCGTTTTGGCAAAGGTCATACTGTCAATATTCACACCCAAAATTTCTACTGTTTTTCTGGACATATGTTCTCCTCCAAAATTTAATCCAAAGACCAATCAATAGTCTTTCTGCCAACTGACGCCAAAAATCCATTGGTCTCTGAAAAATGTTTGCATCCAAAAAATCCGTTATATGCCGAAAGCGGGCTTGGATGAACCGACTCTAGTATCTTGTGAACGGGATTTGTGATAAGGCTCTTTTTCTGACGGGCATTTGCTCCCCAAAGCAAGAAAACCACCGGCGTTTCACGCTGATTTAAAATCTCGATTACGCGGTCGGTAAATTTTTCCCAACCCATGTTTTTATGGCTGTTTGCCTCTCCCATACGGACGGTAAGCACTGCATTGAGAAGCAAAACACCTTGATTTGCCCACTTGGTAAGCTCGCCGTGGCTCGGCACAGCAATCCCCAAATCGTCATTCAGCTCTTTGAAAATATTTTTAAGAGACGGAGGAGGCTCCACACCCTTTTTCACCGAAAAGCTCAGTCCATGAGCCTGACCCTCGCCGTGATAGGGGTCCTGACCGATAATCACCACACTTACATCGCTGTAAGATGTGAATTTCAGTGCATTGAAAATATCATACATATCAGGGAAAACCCTTTTTGTCTTGTACTCTTTCGCTAAAAAACCACGTAGTTTTTGATAATATTCTTTCTCGAACTCATCCTTTAAAAGATTATCCCATTCATTTCCTATGTTTACCATAAATTGCTCCAACATTCTCACTAAGCAGTAAAATGGCATATAAATGCCATTCTACCGATTAACTCTTATCTTGTAAATCTTTTTATCTTCTTTGTGGTTGTCTTTTCAAACTCTGTGTCACGGAAGATAACACGTCTGATATGCTTCATTGGGGGAAGTGTATCATTGAGAGCTTGAACATCTTTTTTGATTCTTTCCTTTTCGTCAGGTGTTTCTGTGTAAATTTCAGCACAGATAACGTCATCCTCGCCAAATACAATAACCTCGTTTACACCCTCAACGTTATTTAAAATAACCGCTTCAATTTCTTCAGGGTAAACGTTTTTGCCGTTGCTCAGAATTATAATATTCTTTTTTCTTCCCGTAATAATAATAAATCCATGTTCATCAAGTCTTCCCACGTCGCCCGTCTTGAACCAGCCGTCAACAAATGCATCAGCTGTTGCTTCGGGATTGTTGTAATATCCCATCATGACGATGTCGCCTTTAACAAGAATTTCGCCTTCGCCATCCTCGTTGGGGTCTAAAATCTTAACCTCAACACCAGGGATGGGAACACCCGCACCGCCAAAGAGATATTTTTTATTTCTGTCCGTTGACACAATGGGCGAACACTCTGTAATTCCATAGCCGTTCATAACCTGAATGCCAATATCCTCAAATCCCTTTGCATACTTAAGGTCAAGAGGCGCACCGCCTGCTATAATCATTTCAAGATTTCCGCCAAAGCCGTTTTTCACCGACTGGAAGAGCTGTTTTCTGAGGTCAATTCCCACCTTGCGAAGGCCGTTGCTCACCTTTATAAGCGCTTTAAGAAGCTTTTCCTTTTTCTGTTTTTTAACAGTTCTCCAAAGGCTCTTATAGAATGTTTCCACAAACAGCGGAACAACACTGATGTGATGAGGCTTTGCCTTTTGAATGTCGCGGAGCACATTTTTAAGGTTGTTGTTTATATATACCTTATAACCCCTGTGAATCTGGCAAAGAACCCCCGCCATAAATCCAAATGTATGGTGAAGCGGAAGCACCACAACAGTGCCCGCAGGCTCCAAAAAGTTCATACAGCTGTTTACCATATCAACTGCAAGATTTTTCTGGCAGAGCATAACGCCTTTTGGTGTGCCTGTTGTACCTGATGTATAAATCAACGTACAAAGCGCCTCGCGGTCTATTTCATTCTTTTCAAATTCATCATTTCCGCCTTCAATGATTTCACAGCCCTTGGCAATAATTTCGCCAAAATCAGCCATGGGAATATAATGGGAAACGGTGGGCATATCCGCCTTTGCTTCTTCAATAAGCGCTTTCTTTGACTCAGCATAAACAAAAGCTTTCGCTTCACAGCTGCCTACTAAATTCGCAATTTCCTTGCTGCCAAGCTCCTTGTCAATTGGAACAATGATATTCGAACCATCAACAGTCGCAAGATATGTAATAATCCATTCATAGCTGTTTTCACCAATAACAGCTATCTTCTCATTTCTAAGGCCAAGGCTATAAAAATAAGTTCCAAGGGCATAAATGTCATTTTTCATCTGGATATAGCTGACTGTCACATCCTCGCCGTCACGTTCAAAGGTGAAAGCAGGATCTTCCCCGTAATTTTCCGCAGCATAATCAACAAGGTGCTTAAGGTCCTTTATCTGCGGCGCATCATAAAGCGGATATTCTTTAATCATAAAAAACACAACCTTTCAAACATGTAAATCTTTAATATACTTCTTTTTTATTTTCTGTTTTTTCTTCGTCCAAAACATATTTTTTCATAACTCTGTTTGTCACAAAAGCAACCAAAAATCCTGAAAGCCCCTGAAGTATAAACAGTGCCATTCCAATATAAACCGTCCAATATCCCAAGGATGCCATACGGGATGGTGAGGTTATTCCCACATAAGGCATAACAAAATGAATAACCAAAACACCTATCAAAAGCAAAAGGTTCGCTGGTAGTGCAATTATGGTGAGCAAGAGAGAATTTTTAAACGCCTCCCTGAGCTTTACCTTGAAGTTTATCAGAATGGGATAAATATAAAAATGCATCATTGTGTAAACCATAAGGAAACACATAATTACATATTTCATTATGCCGAAAGATCCGCCTTGAGATGCATAAAAGAAGAACGCATTAACAAGCAAAACAAAAGCCAACATATCAATAACAAATATCCAAATGGATTGCTTGAAATTTTTGAAAGTATGTTCCCAGAACTCACTCCACATAAACGCGTGCTCTTCACGGACATAGCACCTGAATATGTACGCATACCCCGCACTTGCGGGACCTGTTCCCCAAAGTGCAGTCAAAAGCAGTGCAATAAATATTCTGATAATGACATCCGCAATTGAAACATATGCAGTGAGGACGCCAGGGTCGTTTACACCCCCCATTTTGATGGCAACATCCAGATATTCTTTCAAAACATTTGTTATCTGAACCGAAATCTGTCCTGACACAAACATCATCACCAAAAGAGCAGGAATCGATGCAACAAGAAACATAAAACTTACTTTTATGATTTCCCAGAACTTCCTGGTATAAAGCTCAAAAAACAACGCACTTGCCCGTTTTCTCTCGCTTTCGCCCTTTTCTACACCCTTTCCTTCTTTTGAAAGAGCCCCTTTAAACAATGGCATATTTTATACACTCCTTAAAATTTGTCTGTCATTCAACAAACAGCATATCGGCGATTTCATCAAAAATTTTCTCGCCTATTCCCTGAACATTCAAAATATCTCCCACGGACCCGAATCCGCCCATAGTCTCCCGCATTTTAACAATTGTTTCAGCCTTAACTTTGCCAATCCCCGGAAGGCTGTCAAGTTCTTCTGGTGTCGCGGTATTAATATTTATCTTGCCGTTTTTGTTCTCTGTTTTTTCAAGGGTTTTTGATGATTCTTCATATATTGTTTCAATCCCTTGAGTTCTATCAAACGCAGGTATTTTTCGCCCTGCAGTCATATTGTAAGATAAAATCAAAAGCGATACCACAATAACAACAATGGGTGCAAATAAAAACCGCGAATATTTTTCATTTTCCTTGATAAGCTTTTCCTGTCTCCTGAAAAAGCTTTCAAGTCCGATATTTTCTTCAAACCCTTTTGACACAAAACCACTCCGCATCAAAATTCTATTTCGTTATATACTATATTAAATTATTATATCATACTAAAATTTAAACTGCAAGTTTTTTTAATATTCTTTATTTAATTTTGGGCAAACAAAAAACCCTACTGTTTTCAAAAACAACAGGGTTTCTTCACTGTCTTTGCTTTAACTATGCCTCTTTCTTTATAACTTCTTTACCGTTATAATATCCGCAAGCCTTGCAAACTCTGTGAGGCATTTTGTATTCACCGCACTGGGGACATACAACCATTCCAGGAATCAAGAGCTTCCAGTTAGCTCTTCTCTTATCTCTTCTTGCTTTAGAAGTTTTTCTCTTTGGAACTGCCATACCTAAATACACCTCTTTCCAATCAAAATAATTTGAACAGAGAACATTGTCTCTGCATAATCTACAAAAGTTTGTCCAAAACATCAAATCTCGGGTCGGTGGGACGGTTGTCACAATCACATTCCCCTAAGTTCAAGTTTTGTCCGCAGTTTGAGCACAAGCCCTTGCAATCCTCATTGCACAAATGCTTGAGCGGCAAATGAACAATCATATTGAGAAGCACCACTTCATCAAGGTCAATCGCCGTTCCTTCAAGGACTATTGTCTCAGAGTTTTGTTCATCCTCGTGTTTTGCGTCTTCCTTTTTAAATATTTCCTTGAAAGAACACGAAAAATCAGCTTCATAGTTTTCAAGACATCTGTCACATTCATATCGGAGGCGACAATCAGCCTTTGCCTCAAGTTCAATTCTTCCGCCGATGTTCAGAAATTCGCCAGTTACCCTGACAGGTGTCAAAAAAACCGCACCTTGTTCTTCTCGTCCCGCAAAGTCAAGCTCAGTGTCAAGCATAAGCCGTCTTCCGTCCGCATTCAAAATAGGCAACAAATCAAACTTCATCACACAGTACCCTTTAAAAAGAAATGTGGTGGGCACAATAGGGCTCGAACCTATGACCCTCTGCTTGTAAGGCAGATGCTCTCCCAGCTGAGCTATGCGCCCACATCCTGAGCCTTTGCGGTGGCTAATAAAAAAGAAATGGTGGGCACAATAGGGCTCGAACCTATGACCCTCTGCTTGTAAGGCAGATGCTCTCCCAGCTGAGCTATGCGCCCATAAACCTTTCCAGAAACCAACGCATCAATAAAGCGTCAGCAATCATTATACACAATTCCCACGGGTTTGTCAATACAAAATTTTATTTTTTTTCTTTTATTTAAGCATTCATTATAAGGAAGTATGTTTATCAATCCCTGGCACACAAAAATACCGTCCCTCAAAACTAATTTGGGGAACGGTATCTCTCGTTGCAAATTCTATGCCTTTGAATCAAGAAAAGCATTTATCTTCTCAACCAAAGCATCTGCATCTGTGCCATGTACCATACAAGCCTGTTCAATGCTTTCACCACTCGCTGAGGGACAACCCAGACAATGCATTCCTATTTCAAGGAAAAACGGAGCTGTTTCAGGGTCAAGCCGAAGCACATCAAGAATGATAGTATCTTTAGTAACCTTTGCCATCTTTCAAGGCACCTCACTTTCATTAACATAAGTAGACTTTCTTTTGTTAGTATATCCTATTTTTAAAATATTTTCAATAGTTTTGAAAAATAAATATGTTTTTCTTTGATTTTTCGTTCTTTGAAGGTCCTTCAACAAAGCCAACCACTTTCGCTCTTTCTGCATTTATGCATTCTAAATTTTTTCAAATATAAAAAATATTATTGTCAACCAATAGTCATTTTTTTCCTTTTTTCCAAAAGCCTTTAAAATCAGTGGTTTTCCACATTTAGACCTTTTTTTCAGGGGTTTTTGCCCCTATAAATCCCCAAACCTGTGGATAACGTGGATAACTCTGTTAATAACTTATAGCAGTGGCTTTGCCACTCTTTCCCAATATTATGTAAACCAATTCTTGTCCAAAACTAAGTTTACATAATTTATTAAAATTTTTCTTGACTTTTAATTTTTTACATATTTTTTAAAAATTTTTACCAATTTCAGAGCATCTTGAAAGCGCCAAATTTTTCCATTTTTTTCTTTACTCTTTGAAGTGCATTGTCAACACATTTATGAGTTTTGCCAAGCATTTTACTTATTTCCTGATAGGATTTTCCGTCAAGATAAAGAGCGAGGACTGTTTTTTCCAGCTCACTCAAAACCTCCTGAATTTTCATATTCAAAAGTTCTGTGTTTTCCTTGCTGATAAAAAGATGCTCTGGGTCTGCTTCAGCGCTTCCCGAAAGAACGTCCTCCAAAAGTCCCTCTGCCTCCCCCTCATATACAGGATTACTGAGGGACACATAAGTATTGAGGGGCATATGTTTTTGTCTGGTTGCCGTCTTCACCGCCGTGATAATCTGACGTTTTATGCAAAGCTCAGCAAAACCCCGGAAAGACGCAAGTCTTTCACCATCAAAATCGCGAATCGCCTTGAAAAGCCCAATCATTCCTTCTTGAACAATATCATCGTGGTCTGCGCCCGCAAGAAAATAAGTTCTTGCTTTTGAACGAACAAGATTTTTGTATCTCGCTAAAATTAGTTCGGTAGCAAAGCCGTCCCCCAAAGTGGAAAGCCTCACCAATTCTTCATCAGACAAACTGTCGTAATTTAAAGCCTGCTTTTCAGCCATTTCTCTCCCTCCAATCCTTCATTATGAACAAAAAGGGCTACCGTTGTGCAGCAGCCCATAAATATTTTTATTTTACGAGTTCAAGAGTTTCCTTTGCAATCATAAGTTCTTCGTTTGTTGGAACAACCAAAACACGAACCTTTGAATTATCTGTTGAAATTTCCATCTGTGCACCGCGGATTGCCTTTGCATTCTTTTCGTCGTCGATTTCAATTCCAAAAGCCTGGAGATTGTCAAGGATTGCTTTTCTCATAACAGGCGTGTTTTCACCAATACCTGCTGTAAAGATAATCGCATCAACTCTGCCCATTTTCACCATATATGAGCCAATAAATCTTCTTACGCTTTCAACAAACATTGAAAGAGCAAGTGTTGCACGTTCATTTCCCTCAGCCTGAGCTGCTTCAAGGTCACGGAAGTCTGAGCTTACACCAGAAATACCCTGAACGCCTGATTTCTTGTTGAGAAGTGTATCAACTTCGTCAAGGCTCAAATTTTCCTGTTCAGCAATAAATTTAACAATAGCTGGGTCAATATCACCGCATCTTGTACCCATAACCACGCCTGCAAGAGGGGTAAAGCCCATAGATGTGTCAACCGACTTTCCGCCATCGACAGCTGTGATACTTGAGCCGTTGCCCATATGACAGGTAATCATTTTAAGTTCTTCGGGGCTCTTTCCCAGCATTTTTGCAGTTTCAAGAGCTACATACTTGTGAGATGTGCCATGGAAGCCGTATCTCCTGATTTTGTGCTTTTCATAAAGTTCAAAAGGAACCGCATACATATAAGCTTCCTTTGACATTGTCTGGTGGAAAGCAGTATCAAAAACACCAATCTGTGGAACGTTTGGCATTGCTTCTTCACAAGCCGAAATACCTATAAGGTTTGCAGGGTTGTGGAGCGGTGCAAGAGGAATGCACGCTTCAAGAGCCTTTTTAACCTCTGCATCAATAACAACAGAGCCACTGAATGTTTCACCGCCGTGAACAACTCTGTGCCCAACTGCCGAAATTTCGTCCATGCTTTTGATAACTCCGTAATTTGCATCGGTAAGTGCATCAAGAACCATACGGATAGCATCTGAATGGTCTTTCATATCCTTTTCAATAACGTTCTTTTCGCCACCGTCAGGTGTGTGATTGAGTTTTGAACCCTCAATACCAATTCTTTCGCAAAGACCTTTAGCAAGAACCTTTTCAGTTTCCATATCAATAAGCTGATACTTAAGCGATGAGCTTCCTGCATTGATAACCAAAATTTTCATTTAACAATTCCTTCTTTCTTATATAGTATGTAAGAATTTTCCTATTTCTGCGCCTGAACACAAGTGATAGCCACAACACCAACAATATCGTCAGCGCTGCATCCGCGTGATAAGTCGTTGATTGGCATTGCGATACCCTGAGTTACAGGACCATAAGCCTCTGCCTTTGCAAGACGCTGAGCAAGTTTATATCCAATGTTTCCTGCATCAAGGTCAGGGAACACAAGAACGTTTGCGTGACCTGCCACCTTGCTTCCTGGAGCCTTTGACTCACCGATTTCAGGAACGATAGCAGCATCGAGCTGAAGCTCGCCATCAACCTTGAGGTCAGGATTTTCTTCTTTACAAATTCTTGTAGCTTCAACAACCTTTGTTACATCGTCATGTTTTGCACTGCCCATTGTTGAGTGTGAAAGCATCGCAACAACAGCCTCTTCACCAACAAGAAGTTCAAAAGATTCAGCTGAGCAAGCAGCGATCGCAGCAAGTTCTTCAGGGTTGGGGTTCTGCACAAGTCCGCTATCCGCGAAAACAAACGCACCGTTTGCACCATATTCACAATCAGGAACAACAATAAGGAAGAAAGCTGAAACAAGCTTTGTTCCGGGCTTTGTCTTAACAATCTGAAGACTTGGACGGAGTGTGTTTGCTGTTGAGTGGCAAGCACCCGAAACAACACCGTCAGCATCTCCGGCCTTTACCATAAGGCAAGCATAATACATATAATCCCCAAGGGCAGTAGCCTTTGCTTCTTCATATGTAAGGCCCTTTGACTTTCTGAGTTCAACAAAAAGGTTGAGATATTCTTCTGTTTTTTCGTATGTATATGGGTCAATGATTGTAGCGCCCGAAATGTCATAGCCCTTGCTGTATTTTTCAACTTCTTCAGGAGTACCTATGATAATGATGTTGGCAAAATCCTCTTTGAGAACTTTTTCAGCCGCCTCATAAATTCTGGCATCCATTGATTCAGGAAGAACAATGGTTTTCTTGTCTTTCTTTGCTCTTTCCTTTATTGTGTCTAAAAATTTACTCATTTTACGCCTCCGCAATATAAAAAATTTTCATTTGCTTTAAATCTTTTCTATTATATAACAAATTTTCCATATATGCAAGAATAATTGCGATTTTTTTATTTTTTTCTCAAAAATACTTTTCTTATTGAAACTTTTGGAGTATACTATATACAAATATACCCAAAAGGAGTACGTTTATGACTGTTGCCGGCATAGTTTGTGAATATAATCCTTTTCACAACGGACACAAATTTCATGTAGAAGAAACCCGCAAAAAAACGGGCGCCGACGCTATTGTGGCAATAATGAGCGGAAATTTTGTCCAGCGCGGCGACTCCTCAATTTTTCCAAAGGAACTTCGAGCAAAGATTGCCATCGAAAACGGAGCAGACCTTGTTTTAGAACTTCCAACGGCATATTCAACAGCCTCAGCAGAGTTTTTTGCCCTTGGTGCAGTCAGAACCTTAAATGCCCTTGGATGCATTGATTTTTTGTCCTTTGGGGCGGAATGCGATGACCTTGCAAGTCTTTGCGAAATGGCGGAGCTTCTTGCCAATGAGCCAACGGAATTTTCAGAACTTTTGAATAAGTTTTCCGCATCAGGACTTTCTTTTCCATCTGCCCGGGCAAAAGCTGTTGAAAATTTTTTGGGCAATGAAAAAGCGGACATTCTCTCATCTCCCAACAATCTCTTGGGGATTGAATACCTGAAAGCTCTTATCCTGCAAAAAAGCAGCATAAAACCAGTGGCGATTTTTAGAAAGGGTGCAGGTCACGATGCTCAAGAAACAGCAGATGGAATAGCCTCGGCATCTTATATAAGAGATTTAATCACGTCAGGCAAAGACTTTTCTGAATTTATCCCCGAAAACGCAAACAGCGTCTTGAAAGATGCGGCTCCCCACTCAATAACAAAATTAAAAGAGGCCATCCTCTGCCACCTTATCAAAACCCCGGCAGAAGATTTAAGGAAAATAGCCGACGTCAGCGAGGGACTTGAAAACCGCATAAAAGATGCGGCTCTATCTTCAAAAACCCTTGACGAGCTTTATGATGCCATAAAAACCAAGCGCTATACCCACAGCCGAATAAGGCGAATTATTCTTTCAGCGTTTTTGGGAATTACAGAAAGCGGCAGAAAAACCGTCCCCAAATATATAAAAATCCTTGACCACAACGAAACGGGACAAAAAATAATCGCCGCCGCAAAAAAGACGGCAACTCTTCCCATTTTGCGAAACACCTCTCAGGCAAACAAGCTTAAAGACCGAGAAATAAAAGCTTTGTGGGAAAGAGAACGAATTTTTGATAAAATTTATGAATTGACAAAAATATAAAATGCAGTTCATAACGAACTGCATTTTTCATCCACAAATATCCGCCATTTTGAAATTTATCACCTTTTTCAAATCTTGGAGTGACATTTCCACCTGACAGCCAATTTTTCCGGCACTGAAAATTATTGTTTCAAAGTTTTCTGCCGATGAATCAATGGTGGTTGTGAAAAACTTTTTCATTCCAATGGGCGAGCAACCGCCGTGGACATAACCGGTAAGGGGCAAAAGCTCCTTTGATTTGAGCATTTCTATTTTCTTTTCCCCCACCGCCTTGGCAGCTTTCTTGAGGTCGAGTTCCCTGGGTGCAGGGACAACAAAGACATAGTTTTTTTTGCTTGCTGCAACTGTCACCAAAGTTTTAAAAACCTGATTTGGGTTTTGCCCCAAAACATTTGCAATCTCCATTCCACTGATTGCCTCATCGCAAGGATATGAATACTCCTTATGGGGTATTTTCTTTTGGTCAAGTATTCGCATTACGTTGGTTTTTTCCATAAAACTCACCTTTTAGAATGAAAGCCGGACATTCGCCCGGCTTTTCTTATTTCTGTTTTTTTATTCTGTCCCAATATTCTTTTGCCGCCTGCTCGTTTTTATTTTCACCGTACTGATAATACTTTTTGTCCTTTATCTTATCTGGCAAATACTGCTGTGCAACATAATGATTGGGAAAATCGTGGGGATATAGGTAATTTTGACCTTTCTTCACATCGCCCTCACCATCACAATGTTTATTTTGCAGCTGGCGGGGAATTTCACCCGTATCCATTGTCTCAATATCACGAAGAGCCGCATCAAATGCAATGTGCGCCGAATTTGATTTTGGCGCAGTAGCGAGAAGAACAGCCGCATCACCAAGAGGAATTCTTGCTTCCGGAAGCCCAAGCATAAGTGCGCTGTCAACGCAAGCTTTGACGATAGGAATAGCCATAGGATAAGCAAGACCAACATCTTCCGCTGCAATAACCATAAGACGTCTGCACGCTGTCTGCAAATCCTCTGCCGCAATAAGCCGCGCGAGATAGTGCACCGCGGCATCAGGGTCAGAGCCACGTATAGACTTTTGGAGCGCACTCATAACATCATATTGACTGTCACCTGACTTATCATATCTGAAAGACTTTCTCTGAGTACACTGCTCTGCGTTTTCCAAAGTTATGGTTATGTTGCCATCTTTGTCAGGCACCGAATATGACACAGCGAGTTCAAGGGCATTAAGCGCCTTTCTCACATCACCGTTTGACATCTGGGCAATATGCGAAAGAGCATCTTCTTCTGCCTTGATTTCGCCGCCAAATTCTTCTGACAAAATACCCATTGCCCGATTAAGTGCTTTTTCTATATCTCTTGGTGACACTTGCTTAAACTCAAACACCACACTGCGACTCAGCACCGCATTATAAATGTAAAAATACGGATTTTCAGTGGTGCTTGCAATCAATGTTATCTTCCCGTTTTCAATATATTCAAGCAAGGATTGCTGTTGTTTCTTGTTGAAGTTCTGAATTTCGTCAAGGTACAAAAGAATCCCATTTTGCCCGGAAAGTGTCTCTGTCTGGGCACAAACATCACGAATGTCGCTAACCGACGCCGTTGTGGCATTGAGTTTATATAGTGTCTTGCCCGCAACCTTTGCCAAAATATTGGCAACAGTGGTCTTTCCCACACCTGACGGGCCGTAAAAAATCATATTTGGAATTTTACCGTTTTTTGCAATCTCGGACAAAACCTTTCCTTCGCCGATTATGTGGCTTTGTCCCACCACATCCAAAAGGCTTTCTGGTCTCAGTCTATCCGCAAGTGGCCTATTCATAAAGCGGATACTTCTTGCAAAGTGCGTCTACACGCTTTGCTGCTTCTTCTTTATTCCCCTCAAAGTCACAGATAACCATATTGATAATCTTTGCAACCTCACGCATATCATCTTCCCTAAAGCCACGGGTTGTAACAGCCGGAGCACCAACACGAAGACCACTGGTAACAAATGGACTCTGTGGGTCATTTGGTATGGTATTCTTGTTTGCTGTGATTCCGATTTCATCGAGGTTGTGTTCAACCTCTTTTCCAGTTAAGCCTTTCTTTGAAAGGTCAATAAGCATAAGATGGTTATCTGTTCCGCCTGAAACAATGTCAATTCCCAATGACATAAGCTCGTCGCAAAGGGCAGCAGCGTTTTTCTTTATCTGTGCCTGATATTCCTTAAATTCAGGTTTAAGTGCTTCTCCAAAGCAAACCGCCTTTGCCGCAATAACATGCATAAGAGGTCCGCCCTGATTTCCGGGGAATACTGCCTTATTTATCATCTGTGCATACTTTTCTTTGCAAAGAATAAGACCGCCACGTGGACCACGAAGTGTCTTGTGGGTTGTGGTTGTAACAAAATCTGCATAAGGAACAGGACTTGGATGAAGACCAGCCGCAACAAGACCTGCAATATGCGCCATATCAACCATTAAGTATGCCCCAACTTCGTCAGCAATCTCACGGAATTTTGCAAAATCAATTTCACGGGCATAGGCACTTGCTCCCGCCAAAATAAGCTTTGGTTTGTGCTTGAGCGCCAGTTCTCTCACCTCTTCATAATTGATTCTGTGTGTAACACTGTCAACGCCATAAGGAACAACATTGAAATATTTACCTGAAATATTCACCGGTGAACCATGGCTGAGGTGTCCGCCGTGAGCAAGATTCATACCAAGGTAGGTATCACCCGGTTCCATCGCAGCAAAAAATACCGCAAGATTTGCCTGCGCACCTGAGTGTGGCTGAACGTTTGCAAATTCAGCACCGAAAAGTTCTTTTGCACGTTCTCTCGCCAGATCTTCCACAATATCAACATATTCGCAACCGCCGTAATATCTCTTTCCGGGGTAGCCTTCTGCATATTTATTTGTAAGAGGTGTCCCCATCGCCTCCATAACTGCTGGGCTGACAAAGTTCTCTGAAGCAATAAGCTCAATCTTGCTTCGCTGTCTGCCAATTTCCTGCTTTATCGCCGCAGCAACTTCGGGGTCCGTCTTCTTTATGTTTTCAAGTTCAAACATTGTGTTTTCCTCCTTTGTTATTTACAAAAAACATATTTTGTTGTATAATAGCCTAATCAAAGATAAGTATACTATAAAGTTACAAATTTTGCAAGGGGGACACACAAAAATGCGAGAAAATCTTGAAAACAAAAAGCAAAGAGCACTTTCTATCATAAAAATTTTTGACGAGGTCTATGGCGATGCCGATTGCACGCTGGATTATTCTTCGGCACTTCAACTGCTTATTGCAACTCAACTGGCTGCTCAGTGCACTGACGCACGGGTAAACCTCGTCACCCCTGCACTTTTTGACCGATACAAAACCGTTTATGATTTTGCAGTAGCTGACCCCGACGAACTGTCCTCACTTATCCATTCCACAGGCTTTTACCGAAACAAGACAAAAAACATTATTGCTTGTTGTCAAAAGCTGATTTCTGATTTTGGTGGCGAAGTTCCGAGGACTATGGACGAACTTTTGTCTCTTCCCGGAGTTGGTAGAAAGACTGCGAACCTGGTTCTTGGCGATATTTTTGGTATTCCCGGCATTGTAGTTGATACCCATGCAGGAAGACTTGCACGAAGAATGGGCTTCACCAAAAATACCGATCCATACAAAGTGGAGCTTGACCTTCTCAAGATAATTCCACCTGACGCCCAGAGCCAATTTTGTCATCAGCTGGTCTTTCACGGCAGGGAATTTTGCGACGCAAGAAAGCCGATGTGCAATGAGTGTCCAATAAAAGATTTATGCCATCAAAAACTTTAATTTTAAGAGTATTTTAAAGAATTTTTGAGATTTTGCAGTGATAAATTGACATAATCCAAAATAATCTTTTATATTCCCCTTGACTTTTGTTTTCACAAGTGGTACAATATCAGCTGTCGCTAAGTTCGGCGGCAGTGAATGTGGGCGCATAGCTCAGCTGGGAGAGCATCTGCCTTACAAGCAGAGGGTCATAGGTTCGAGCCCTATTGTGCCCACCACATTTACGGTCCGGTAGTTCAGTTGGTTAGAATGCCAGCCTGTCACGCTGGAGGTCGTGGGTTCGAGCCCCATCCGGATCGCCATTTTATTTTTTCAGATATGCCTCTGTAGCTCAGTCGGTAGAGCAGAGGACTGAAAATCCTCGTGTCGGTGGTTCGATTCCGCCCGGAGGCACCATTCACATTTTGGCAATATCTGAATATACTATAATATGCGGGAGTGGCTCAGTGGTAGAGCGTCACCTTGCCAAGGTGAACGTCGCGAGTTCGAATCTCGTCTTCCGCTCCAACCAAAGACAAAAGGGCGCATGAGTCTTGTGCGTCCTTTTGTTCTAAAAATTAAATATGGCGCCATAGCCAAGTGGTAAGGCAAAGCTCTGCAAAAGCTCTATCCCCCGGTTCAAATCCGGGTGGCGCCTCCAAAAAAAGCATCGACTTTGGTCGATGCTTTTTATTTTTAAATTTGCACATCAAAATCTTCTTTTTTTCTACATTATCTTTGTTTGACAAGCAGTTCTTTGAGTGATATAATATTCAAAAATACTCAAGGAGGAAATTTGAAAATGGGTAAAAACATTTATGCAGGAACAAAAACCGAAAAAAATCTTTGGGAAGCCTTTGCAGGCGAATCAAAAGCAAGAAACAGATACACATATTATGCATCTGTTGCAAAGAAAAACGGCTATGAACAGATTGCTGACCTCTTTTTAAAAACCGCTGACAATGAAAAGGAACACGCAAAGCTCTGGTTCAAAGCCCTTGGTGAGCTTGGTGACACCGCTGAAAATCTTCTTGGTGCAGCTGAAGGCGAAAACTATGAATGGACAGATATGTATGACAGAATGGCAAGAGAAGCTGAAGAAGAAGGCTTTGACCAGCTTGCGGCACAGTTCCGCAACGTTGCTGCCGTTGAAAAAGAACACGAAGAAAGATACCGTGCGCTTCTTCACAATGTTGAAACAAAGGAAGTGTTTGAAAAAGCAGGTGTTCAGATTTGGGAATGCCGCAACTGCGGACACGTTGCTATGGGAACAGCCGCTCCTGAGGTTTGTCCCACCTGTTTCCATCCACAGGCATACTTTGAAATCAAAAAAGTTAACTACTAATTTTGCACTAAAAAAGAGGTCGACTGATGTCGACCTCTTTTTGTTTGTCTTTAAATCTCTGCAAGTCCCTCTGCCACGCCCATTATGATTATTCCGCCAATTACCGCAACCAGTGATGCATAATGCTTCCACGAAAGTCTTTCTTTCAAGAAAATTGTACTCCACACGGATGATACCACGCAATAAGCACAAATTATTGGTGCGGCACCCACAGGGTTTGCAGCAAGTGCAAATATATACGCAAACTGTCCCGCTGTTTCACATATTGCACCAAGTGCCTTTGGGCCTTCCTCCTTTAATTTAAGAGCTGACAGTTTTTGCTTTTTGATTATGAACACCCAGACGAATGCAACCACCGCCATAAAAAGGAAGGTTAGTTCATAAGCGACATTTGCTGTATCTTCTTCAAGATAATGAAAAACGCCTGTCATAAAAGTATTTCCCTCTTCCAAGATTACCGCATCAAAGAATGTTCCAAGCGCATCAATCAGGCAGTAAAGTATAGGCAAGAGAATTGCAAGAACGCTTTTTGTATACTTTCTGTTTGCTTTTATCTGGCGAGCTGCCTTTGCCTCGGTGTCCTCGGTATATTCCGCAATCCCTAAAAGAAGAACGCCCAAAGACACAATAACAATGCCTATGCCTGAAAGCTTATCAACTGTCTCGCCAAGCACAAGGAAGCAAAGAATTGCAGCAATCGCCCCTGATGAATTGCAAATGGGTGATGAAACTGAAAGTTCAATGTATCTAAGTGACACATAACCAAAAATCATTGACAATATGTACATTGCCGATGCCGGCAGGTAATAAATAATATCCTGGAATGTAATGGGTGTTCCCGTAGCTATTTCATAAAAAGCGTGAATTCCCATAACAAATCCAACCGCTATAACCATCTTCCAATGACTGTATTTATCCTCCGGTCTTGAACCAAGCTTGCTGAAGAAGTCCGAACCACTCCAGCAAAGCATCGCAATAATTGCAAGTATTAACCACATAATTTATTTCTCCTCTTCAAAAACATTTAAATTTAAAAGTCCCTTATCCGCCATTTTCTGAACAGACATAAGTATGCCAAGCTTTGCGTGATACCAGGTTATTCCCCCCTGAAAATAAACAGCATAGGGTTCTCTTAAAGGGGCATCAGCGCTGAGTTCAATGGACGAACCCTGAACAAATGCCCCCGCTGCCATAATCACCTGAGAATCATAGCCCGGCATATCTCCAGGAACAGGGGTTGCAAAACTGTCAACGGGCGCAGCCGCCTGAATGCCCTCACAAAAGGCGATTACGCCCTCAGGATTCCTGAGCTCCACCGCCTGAATTATATCGTGGCGGCTTTCTTTGCCGTTTGGAACAACCTTAAAACCAAGCTTCTCATAAATATTTGCCGCAAAGATAGCACCTTTAAGCGCCCCCGCAACAACCGTGGGAGCAAGAAAAAGCCCCTGATAAAACTGGCGCATCATACCCATATTTGTACCGACCTCTTTGCCAAGGCCGGGAGCAGTCAGCCGATAACCACATCTTTCTATACACTCACGTGTTCCGCAAATATACCCACCGGACGGAGCAAGACCGCCGCCCAGGTTTTTTATCAGCGAGCCTACAATCATATCAGCACCAAAGTCAGATGGTTCCAACCTTTCGACAAATTCACCATAGCAGTTGTCAACCATACAAATAAGGTCGGGCTTTATTTCTTTAACAAATTTTATTATTTTAGCAATTTTTTCTACAGAAAAGCTTTCCCTTGTCTGGTAGCCTTTTGACCGCTGGATTGTCACCATTTTTGTTTTTTCGTTTATGGCATTTTTTATGCCATCCCAGTCAAAACCGCCGTCAGGGAGCAAATCAACCTGTCTGTAGGTCACGCCGTACTCTGCCAACGAGCCGGGACTTGACCTGATTCCTATAACCCCCTGAAGAGTGTCATAAGGGCATCCCACAGGCGACAAAAGTTCATCCCCGGGGAGCAAGTTCGCAGATAGTGCCAAAGCCAGCGCGTGAGTTCCGCAAGTTATCTGGGGTCTCACCAAAGCATCCTCTGTATTAAAGCACGCGGCATACACTCTTTCAAGTGTATCTCTCCCCAAATCGTCATAGCCGTATCCGGTAGACTCATAAAAGCACGCAGCAGAAACTTTCTCTTCCTGCATAGCACGAATGACTTTTAGCTGATTTAATTCTGCCGTTTTATCAATTTCTTCAAACCGGGACTCAAGCTCTTTCAAGATCTTTTCTCCAAACCGAAAAACCTCGTTTGAAATTCCCATTTCTCTATATGAATTTTCTGTAAACATTTTCCAAAGACCTCCAGACCCCCTTATTATACAACGTTTTTCCCTTGTCGTCAATATCCGACTTTTCAAAAAAAGTACTGGCTTTTTTTGTCCCTTTATGGTATAATTTAATAAACTTTCAAATAAACTGATACTCTATAAAAAAATCAGGAGGCAGAGTTTATGAACATTTGTGTTTATGGTGCATCAAGTGATGCCATTGACAAAAAATATATCAAGGCCGGCGAAAAATTGGGCGAAGAAATGGCAAGACGCGGCCACTCTCTTATATTTGGTGGTGGTGCTTGTGGACTTATGGGTGCTGTTGCCCGTGGAATGAGTCGTGGGAATGGAAAAATAATCGGCATCGCCCCCTCTTTTTTCGATGTGGACGGCGTCCTTTATGACAAGTGCGACGAATTCATCTATACCGAAACTATGCGTGAAAGAAAACAGCTTATGGAAGACAAATCCGACGCTTTCATTATGACCCCCGGCGGAATCGGCACTTTTGAGGAATTTTTTGAAATCTTTACCCTGAAACAGCTTGGCAGACTCAAAAAAGCCATAGCCGTTCTCAACACCGGTGGCTATTATGATGCATTTTCTGACCTTATGAAGCGCACAGCCGATGAACATTTTATGCAGCCCGAGTCTCTCACCCTTTATTCACTTTTTGAGGATTGCGCCTCTTTACTTGACTATATTGAAACCTACACTTGTCCTGACATCGACATACGGAATATGAAATATATTGAAAAATAACTTACTGAGGTAATTTTTATGGAAGAACTTATAAAAAAAGGAGCTTTAGCAAAAGAAGCATCCATAATTTTGTCAACAGCTACAACAGATACCAAAAATCTGGCACTTTCAAAAATTGCACAGGCTTTTCTTGACAACGCTTCGTATATCTTGGAAGAAAACCAAAAAGACATTGATGAAGCAAGAAAAAACAATATAAGCGAGGGTCTTATCGACCGCCTGACGCTCACCATTGACCGAATTGCACAAATGGCAGAGGGCATCCGTCAAATTGTTTCCCTGCCTGACCCTGTTGGCGAAGTCCTTGCTTCAAACACCCGTCCAAATGGGCTTGAAATCAAAACTGTCCGTGTTCCCCTTGGGGTTTGCGGAATAATTTATGAGGCACGTCCAAATGTGACAGCCGACGCCGCCGCACTTTGCATCAAATCAGGCAACGCCTGCATTTTAAGATGCGGAAAAGAGGCTCACAAATCAAGCATGGCAATCACAAAGGTTAT
>JAZQUY010000006.1:0-1557 GCA_045631525.1 Clostridia bacterium | reverse complement strand
GGGACAGCCTGGAACATCAGCATCAGCAAACCCACCGAAAACACAACAACAGGACACAATGCACACCAGGCAATAATAAGCATCACAGGCAAAGGGTTGGCAACATCGGGCAACTACAGGAATTTCCGCATCGAGAATGGCAGGAAATACGCCCACACAATCGACCCCCGCACCGGTTATCCCGTGCAGCACACACTCCTGTCGGCGACAGTTGTTGCCGACAACTGCGCAAAAGCCGATGCTTATGCCACAGCGTTTATGGTAACAGGGCTTGAAAAAGCCATAGAGCTATGCAAAACCAATGATATTGAAGCATATTTTATATACGCCGACACAAATGGTGTTCTGCAAACATTTGAAACAAAAGGGTTCAAACAATATTTAAAAGGAACAAGATAAAAAAATCTCCGCGCGCGGAGATTTTTTTATCATAGAAGAATCACTTTTTAAACAGAAGAAGTGGCACCAATGGTATTTATCACGTGCAGCAGATTGGAGGTAAAAAGTTTGACCGAGATAGCCAACAAAATAATACCAAAGAACTTACGGGTGAAATAAATTCCACCCTTGCCAAGAGTTCTTTCAATCAGGGCCGTTGCTGACAGAATTATATAAACCACAACAGCATTTACCGCCAGCGCCACAAGAATATTTATTGATGAATATTCAGCTTTCAACGACAACAAAGTTGTAAAAGACCCTGCACCTGCCAACAAAGGAAACACCAGCGGCACAAAAGTTGCATTCTTTGCCATATGCGACGAATCCTTGAATATTTCAATATCCAGAATCATCTCAAGCGCCATAAGGAAAATTATCACAGCACCGGCAACAGCAAATGAATTGATGTCCACTCCAAAAAGGCCTAATATCCAGTCACCTACAAAGAAAAAGAGAAACATCAAGGCAAAAGAGTAGATAACCGCTTTTTTCACATTTATTATCTTGCCCTTGTTGCGCAAAGAGAGTACAACGGGCATAATACCAATGGGGTCAATAATTGCAAAAAGCACGATAAATGCACTAAAAAACTCCTTCAGACTAAAAACTGAAACAAAATCCATATGGCTTTTATTTGAATAACAACCTATTTAACCTTATTATAGATGCAAATGTAGAGATATTTTTCCAAAAGAATCATAAACAAAAAAGAACTTTCTCAACGAATCGGTATATTTTAAAAAAATAACAAAAAAGAGTAGACAAAACGAGAGATTTTGACAAAAAAGTTGTATCTTTGCGGCCGAATTCTATCAACATAATGTCTAACTCATTAACTATTTGAAAATTATGAGCAAAGAAATTCTTACAGGTACACCCGATTTCAATTGGGAATCGTACGAAAAAGGCGAGAACATCTCAGGCCTTTCTTATGAGCAGCTTGAGCAGGCCTATGACGGCACACTCAACAAGGTATCAAGCCGCGAAGTAGTTAACGGTACCGTTATCGGTATCAACAAGCGTGAGGTTATTGTAGACATCAACTACAAGCAGGACGCTATCATTCCAGTAAGCGAGTTCCGCTACAACCCAGACCTTAAGATCGGTGATCAGGTT
>JAZQUY010000005.1:0-75561 GCA_045631525.1 Clostridia bacterium | reverse complement strand
TAATACCATCATAGATGTTACCTGTTGAACCATCGATTGAAATTTCGCTGCCTTCTGTGAAGGTCTTGCCAGCAAGTGTGAACTTCTTGTTTTCTTCATCCATATTGATGTCGCCACAACCTGATACGCAGCAAGTACCCATACCACGAGCAACAACGGCTGCGTGAGATGTCATACCACCACGAACTGTGAGGATACCCTGTGAAGCTTTCATACCTGTGATGTCTTCAGGTGATGTTTCAAGACGAACGAGGATAACCTTTTCGCCACGTGCATTCCAGCTTTCTGCGTCTTCAGCTGTGAAAACAACTTTACCGCAAGCAGCACCAGGAGATGCACCGAGACCTCTGCCCATAGGTGTTGCAGCTTTGAGAGCTTTTGCATCAAACTGTGGGTGGAGAAGTGTGTCAAGGTTTCTTGGGTCGATCATAGCAACAGCCTGCTTCTTATCAATCATACCTTCGTCAACCAAGTCACAAGCAATCTTAAGAGCAGCTTTTGCTGTTCTCTTACCGTTTCTTGTCTGGAGCATAAAGAGCTTTTTGTTTTCGATTGTGAATTCCATATCCTGCATATCTCTGTAGTGATCTTCGAGAATAGCACAAACTTTGTTGAAGTCATCAAAAGCTTCAGGGAATTTTTCTGCCATCTGAGCGATAGGCATAGGTGTACGAACACCTGCAACAACGTCTTCGCCCTGTGCGTTAACAAGGAATTCACCCATAAGACCGCGTTCACCTGTAGCTGGGTCACGAGTGAACGCAACACCTGTACCACAGTCATCGCCCATGTTACCGAAAGCCATCATCTGTACGTTAACAGCTGTACCCCATGAATAAGGGATATCGTTGTCACGACGGTAAACGTTTGCTCTGGGGTTATCCCATGAACGGAATACGGCTTCAACAGCACCCATAAGCTGTTCCTTGGGGTCTGAAGGGAAGTCTTTGCCGATTTTGTTCTTGTATTCAGCTTTGAACTGACCAGCAAGAGTCTTGAGGTCTTCAGCTGTGAGCTCGATATCCTGAGTTACGCCTTTTGCCTCTTTCATTTCGTCAATAAGCTGTTCGAAATATTTCTTACCAACTTCCATAACTACGTCAGAATACATCTGAATAAATCTTCTGTAGCAGTCCCAAGCCCAACGGGGATTACCTGATTTCGCTGACATAGCTTCAACAACGTCTTCATTGAGACCGAGGTTGAGGATTGTATCCATCATACCGGGCATTGATGCTCTTGCACCACTACGAACTGACACGAGAAGGGGATTCTCTTTGTCACCGAATTTCTTACCGCAGATGGCTTCCATCTTGGTGATGTTTTCCATGATTTCTGCCTGGATTGCGTCGTTGATTTTTCTGCCGTCTTCATAGTACTGAGTACAAGCCTCGGTTGAAACTGTGAAGCCCTGGGGAACAGGGAGGCCGATTTTTGTCATTTCAGCAAGGTTTGCACCTTTACCGCCGAGAAGCTCTCTTTGAGATGCGTCGCCTTCGCTGAAGAGGTATACGAATTTTTTGCTCATTTAAAAAATTCCTCCTTAAAGTATATAAAAATTTAATTATTTATCTTATGATTTGCCGCTGCGAAGTTCACGGAAAAAACGTTTGAGAATTCCGGAGCATTCGTCAAGTAGAATTCCGCCCTCGCAATTTGTGTTACAGAAGAGCCCATTCGATGCGTGGGTTGCTATCCCTGAAAGAACAGCGCCGCCCTTTGGGTCGGGGGCCCCAAAATAAAGATTTTTTATTCTTGACTGGCTGATTGCACCGCTACACATAATGCATGGCTCAAGTGTCACATACATATCACACTGATGCAGACGCCAACCGCCAAGAGTTTTGCAGGCGGCATCTATTGCAATCAGCTCTGCATGATAGAGGACGTTTTTGCCGGTTTCACGCAAATTGTGTGCCGCAGCAATGATTTCACCGTCTTTGACGATAACAGCGCCGATTGGCGTTTCCCCGAGGGAATAAGCTTTTTCAGCTTCTTTAAGCGCCGTTTTCATAAAAAATTCTTTATCTTTCATAATATAACCATTAAAAGGACAAAAAGACACAAAAACTCACGATAACTGTTATTTTTTCAAAAAACAGTATCGTCAGCGTTTTGTCCGTATGAATTTTGGATTGAATTTATTGGATATAGGGTTTGAGCTCAGCTTCAAGGGAATCGCAGTCATCACTGTGGATTTCAACTTTAACTGCTTTGCTGAGGTCAAGACTGTAAATACCCATAATTGACTTTGCGTCAACAACGTATCTTCCTGAAGTGAGGTCGATATCAAAGTCGTATTTTGTAGCGATGTTAACAAAATTTTTAACATCTTCAGGGGACTTAAGCAAAATGTCAAAAGTTTTCATTTTAGTGCCTCCTTAAATAAATTTGATATTTTACCTTAATATTATATATTTTTTTCTTGCAATAGTCAATAAAAAAGTGTATAATTTTATCACAAAAATTTTTAAAAAATGAAACGCAGAATTGGATGTTTTGAAATATGACTGTAAAATTTATAACTTTGGGTTGCAAAACCAACTTTTATGAGAGTCAGGCTATGGGCGAGCTTTTTAGACGAAAAGGTTATGAAATAACTGAAAAGGGCCTTGCTGACGTATATGTTGTGAACACTTGTGCTGTCACAAAAACCGGTGCACAAAAATCAAGGCAGCAAATAAACCGCATAAAAAGAAAAAATCCTGATGCCACGGTTGTGGTGGTGGGATGCCTTGTGCAGACCGACAGTGAATCCCTCGAAAAGCTTGGTGCGGATGTTTTGGTAGGGAGCTCCGGGAAAAATCAGGTGGCAGACCTTGCCACTGAAGCCTTAAAAGGCAGAAAGATGGTTTTGGTGGAAGACATAATGAAGGTTCGGGATTTTGAAGAATTGCCGCTGACCTCTCAGCAGAGCCGCATACGTGCAAATGTCAAAATCGAAGACGGTTGTGATAATTTTTGCGCTTACTGTATAATTCCGTATGCCCGTGGGCCTGTGCGGTCAAGGTCACTTTCTGACATCAAAAAAGAAGTGGAGCTTCTTTCTAAAAACGGCTTTTTGGAGGTTGTTCTCACTGGTATTCATATAGGTTCCTATGGAAAGGACTTAAAAGATGGGACCTCTCTTATTGATGTGATTGAGGCTGTGTGCAGTGTTGAGGGGATAAAAAGAGTGAGGCTCGGCTCCATAGAGCCGGTGGTGATTACCGATGAGTTTGTAGAACGAATTCGGAAGCTCCCAAATCTTTGCCCCCAGTTCCATTTGTCACTTCAAAGTGGGTGTACAAAAACTCTTGAAAGAATGAGAAGACGTTATACCGCCAAAGAATATATGGAGGGCGTAAAAAGGCTTCGGGCAAATATAAAGGATGTTTCAATCACAACTGACCTTATGGTTGGGTTTCCAGGTGAAACGGATGAGGAATTTTTGGAGTCCTATGAGTTTTGCAAAAAAATAGGATTTATGCAGATGCATATATTCAAGTATTCGGTGAGAGAGGGCACGCTGGCTGCAAAAATGGAGCAAATTCCTGAAAGCATAAAAGAGGAACGCAGCAAAAAGATGCTTGCTTTGGCTGAAAATATGAAGCGTGAATTTTATGACTCATTCAAAGGTCGCGTGCTTGAAGTTCTGGCGGAACAAAAGACCGCTGACGGCACATACCACGCAACAGCGCCCAACTATATGGAGGTTTTTGTGGAAAGTGATGATGATATAACAGGCAGAATAGTAGAATATACAGTTTAAATATTAAGGGCTGTCCGCTTTTTGGGGACAGTCTTTTTTTGTTAGAAAAATGCTATGCCCAAAGAAACCATAACTATCATTAAAGCTGTTAGAAAAATGGTAGCTATGGCGCTTTTGGTGTGTTTGTGCCTTAGTTCAAAGGTTATAAAGCGGATACTGTAAATTAGACTCCACAAAGCACCAAAAACAAAAACTATTTTCAAAAGCAGGGGCAAGATTCAGGCACTCCTTTTATACGTTTTTTATATCGACAACAAAATCTGCGGTTTTGTAAAAGCTTTCAAAGTCAAAAGTGTTCCAATCTTTCCAAAGAAAGAAATCCTTGCGGATACAGTCTTTGAGATTAAAAATATCAGCTGTCTGGGTGTGGTAGGCATGGGTCAAAAAATCCGATACCCTCATGTTTAGAATGCTGAGGGCATAATCTGAAAGGGCTTGCTCTGACAAATAACCCTTTGGAATATGGCTTCCCAGAAAGGATATTTCACATTTTTGGGAGACTTGAATCTCTTTTTTTTCAAGGTCAACGTCAAATTGTGCAGGAGGTGAGGAGATTATACGAAAGCTCAAGGTTTCGGCGGGGTTATATTTGTCTTTTATCGAGACCACAAAAGTTTCTATGTTGTTAGAAAGAAAATTGAAAAGCATAGAGCTGTCAGCGTCCATAGCCGAGGTAAGCTTGCCATCCTTAAAAACCGCCATTCCGCACAAAACAGAGTGCTTGGCGGAAATCCCGGAGGCACTTGGGGTCATCCATTCATTTATGTGACTGTCTTTGGGGAAATCGTTTACATTTTCACCTTTTGTTGCAATGGGCAAGGTGGTATCACGGTCTTTTGCTTCAATGCTATCCACAAAATCGTGGAGTTTTTGGCTGGGGGTATAGATGTTATTGGACCGAAGGGACATAAGCTCATAATATTTTGAGGTGTTTGATTCAAGCTCGGGGTTTACGTTTTTTAGATAATCTGCTGCCAGATCGGGGGATATGGCAATGGAGGTATGAGGGCGGACTTCCCGTTCCCGAAGAAGAAGCTGGGAATGCTTTGTTATTCCTGATTCATCAACCTCTGCAGAAAAAACGATAAGCTTCAGGTGGGACATATCTATGTTTTTCGAAAGGAAGTTGTTGGTGAGGTTTTTGGCAATATAAAAATCGGGGGCTGTGATTGTTAGGGTGGTTACCGATGGATTACCCTCTCCGGAGCCTTCTTTTTTTTCGCCGTTTGGAGTTTCTACAATAGCAAGGGGTGATGAAAACTGAAAGGTGTATGAAAAATTGTTTTCTGTTTCCTTATCTATGCCCAGTGCCACGATGTATGCAGTTTCGTCAATTTCCTTAAGGTCATAGCAACCTGTAAGAAAGAGAATGGGAAAAGCCGCAAAAAGGGCGAAAATTTTAGCTTTCATTGTGAGGCTTACCCCCTTTTTTTTTGAAGATAGCAAGGATTAAAAGTCCCGAAAGCAGCAGACCTGCGGATAAGGCGAGAAAGAACTGGGATAAATGAGAAAGGGATTGGGAAAGGAAAAGTGCTGCAAAAAATACTGATGCAGAAATGGGGAAAACCATAGCGAAGCGGTTTTTTATGCCAAACATCTCTTGGGAGAGGCTTACAAGAAGACAAAAGTTGAGACCAAGATTCAGCATTCCCCAGATGGAAGAAACAAGGAGGACGATGGCGTCAATGCGTTGAAAAAATCTGCCGTAGTATACCTCTTTCACTAAAAGATAAAGGGGAAAGGTTTCGTCCTTCGACAAGGGATAAGGAATTTTTGCGGTATAGGTGATGACAAGGAGAAATACAAGGCCAAAACCCAAAATGAATGAACGTAAGATGGTTTTTGAGACAGCCTTTGTGTTTTGGGGCTTTAGGATAAAAATCAAAAGCATATCAGAAAAAACAAGAAAGGTGGATAAAAAACTTGGAAGATTGAATTTTTCAGCAGTCCCCAAAAGGGGGAAGAGGTTTTCGGTGCGGCTTTCGAAAAAGACTGTGATGAGAAAAAAAGCTATTATCAAAAAAGACAGAGGGATAAACAGCACGAAAAGCTTGCCCAAAGATTGAAGTGTGGATAGTGACGCAATGGATGCTGAGAGAACAAAAAATATTGCTATGAACCATTTTGGAGACAAGGGGAAAGCCACAAGCTTTGAAAAGCCTGAAAACTCGCTGACCAAAAAGGCGGAAGACACAAAGATATAAATGAAAAACAAAATGAAAATAAAGTATTTTCCAAAGCTTCCAAATGTTTTTTGGCTTGAATAAAATATGCTTTCGCTGTCAGTGCGCAAGAGCCGTTTTGTGAGAAAGAACAGGATAGCAAAAAACAGGAGCCCTGAAATCAGAGAAAAAAGGGGTGCCCCTGTGCCGAAAAAACGGGTAAAGGACAATGGGAGATTGGTGAAAATCCGATAGGCAGCCAAAGAAATTCCAATGTGGAGCAGATATGGCGCTGATGCACGGCTTGAATTCATATTATTGCTGGTCTCCTTTCCATTTTCGGCTTATGTGGGGTTGTTTTCGTATCTCCTGAGGACTTAAAACTTCAGGTCTTGTCTCTCTGCGCCATATGGGTGGGACAAAAAGCTTTTCTTTGTTTTTGACATTAGGTGAAAGATATGGAACGCCAAAGGATTTTGTTGTGGCGAGGTAAAGCGAACCTAAGAAAATGCCAAAGGCTATACCCAAGAATCCTGCCAAAGCTCCAAGTGCAATGAAGACAAACTGCAAAAATGAAAGAGCGCGGGAAATTGTGGTGGAGGGGGCGGAAAATGCACCAAGGGCAGAAATTGAGACAATTATTATGAGAAGGGGACTTGCAATATTTGCACTCACTGCTGATTGTCCTAAAATGAGACCGCCAACGATACCAAGGCTTGAGCCGATGGGGTCGGGAACGCGAATGGCGGCTTCTTTTATCAGTTCAAAGGCGAGAGTCATAATTATAAGCTCCAGGACTATGGGGAATGGCATTTGCTCGCGGCTGGCTTCGATGGCAATTATTAAATCAGTGGGGATGCTTTCGTGATGATAAAGCACGGTGCTGATAAAAAACCCAGGGAGAAACAGTGCAAGGAAACTCCCGACAAGGCGGATAAACCTCATAAAATTTGCTTCAAAGGTGCGTACATAATTATCCTCGGCGGCTTCGGGGAGGTCGGAGGCAGTAGCAGGGAGGATGAGAGCAAAGGGGCTGCCTTGAACTATTATCAACACTTTTCCGTTGGCGAGATGTGCTGACGCCCTGTCCGGACGCTCGGTTTTCAGAAGCAGAGGCAGAGGGAAAACGGTGCTGTCTTCAATAAGGAGTTCAATGTCGGCAGATGAAAACACATAGTCAAGGCGGATGGATTTGAGACGTTCTCTTGCGGTTTTTACGAGGGTTTTGCTTGTTATTCCGTTTATATACATAAGGGCGCAGGGGGTGTTGCTTTTAGTGCCTATGGGTATATTTTCGGCAATAAGATTTGGGTCTTTGAGAATTTTTCGCACCAAAGCAATATTTGGCATCAGTGATTCGCAAAATGCCTCCTGGGGCCCGCTGAGCACTGCTTCGCTTATTGGACGCCCCACGCTTCGACTGCTCCAGCCCTTTATGTCTGCCACAAAAGCGCAGCTGACGCCATCCACAAACACTGCGCAATTGCCAAAGCTTACAGCATCAATAATGGTGCGCATTTCCTGAATCTTTGTATTTGGCGCTTGGGAAAGCAGATGTGTATAGATAATATCTTCAAAACTTTCGTTTTCAGGGTCTATGCCAGTGCCTTTGGTCATCAGGGGACTCAAGATATCGCGGTTTATATATTCTTTGTTTGAAAGACCGTCATAAAATATGAGAAAGGCACTGAGCGTGATGTCTTTCAGTGTTATTTCAAATTTCCGTACCACCAAATCAAAGTTTTTTGAGGTTTCAAAGGCGTCATTGATAAAATCAAGGTTTTCCTTTATATCAGTGCTGACCTTTCCCGTTTGGTATGTGTATGAGGCTTTGTTTTGTATAGGATTTTTGATGTAAGAGCTTTGTTGATTGTCATTATGAGATACTGGGGATTTTTCGCTTAAAAAAGGTTTTTTGAAGAATAAAAAAAGGTCTTTAAAATTCAATAGATTTCACCTCGCATTGAAAGTATTCCCAAGTATTCAAAAAATATCCGGAAAAAGCGTGGGAATCAATAAAAAATAGTTGACTTTTCGGGGCAATGTGATAAAATCAAAATATAAATATTTGTGTTTTAAATTACATACAGATAAAAAGAGTAAACAAAAAATTGTTCTGCTTGGAGCGTGTTTTTTATGAGCGACGTAAAGGAAAAAAATCAAACAAATGACAACGGCAGTAACGCAAAAAAGAAACAGAAAAAAGGCCTTTTGATATTTGCCGTCAGCCTTTGTTCTGTTATTTTGTTTTGCGGTGCCTTTTTTGTATATGCTGCGTCCTATGACAAAGTTTTACCAAGAGTTTTTGTGTCCGATGTAAAGCTTTCGGGAATGACGCAGACTGAGGCTGAGGCGGAGCTTTTGAAAATTGCTGAAGAAAAAACTTGCGACCGTGAAATAGCTTTCAGTTGCAGGGATAACGAAAAAATAATGATGCTTTCACAACTTGATGCGAAAATTGATGCAGTTACTACGGCAGAAGAGGTTTTTGGTGTCGGCAGAAACGGAGGGAAAGTTTCTAAAGCAGGAGGCTTTTTGAAATCCCTTTTTGAAAAAACGGAAGTTCCCTTTTCTGTTTCCGTTGATGAAAAAGCTTTTGAGGATTTGATTCATACACTTTCTGCCACTTATGAGGTTCCGCTTACTGAGGTTTCGTATCGTGCAGAAGAAAACAGCTTGACCATCGTGAAAGGACATCCTGGTAAAATGGTTGACAGACAAAAAGCAAAAGAACTTTTGAGGATGGCCATTGCTGATGACAAAATTTCAAAAATTGAGTTTGTAATTGAAAAAATGGAGCCTGAAAAGGTGGACGTTGATGAATTTCACAAAAAATTGGCGGAACCCGAAAAGAATGCGGAATATACATTTGAAAATGGCGAGGTAAAAATTGTTCCCGAAAAACCTTGTGTCAAAATTTCGAAGAGTGAACTTAAGCGGGCTTTTGAAAGTGATGCTGAAGAATTCATGCTGAATGCAGAGGTGAAAATGCCCGAAAAAACAGCGAAGGACCTCGAGGAAATGTTGTTCCGTGATGTTCTGAGTACATTTTCGTCAAGCTTTGCAACAAGCACTGAGGCAAGGGCGCACAACGTGAGACTTACGGCAAACCGTGTGGATGGATATATTCTTATGCCCGGCGATGTTTTTTCATATGACAGCACCGTGGGAAAAAGAACGGCTGCAAACGGTTATCGTGAGGCTGGGGTGTACATAGGGAACAAGGTGGAAACGGGAATAGGCGGCGGTATTTGTCAGACATCATCAACTCTTTATTCAGCCGCACTTTACGCCAACCTTGAGATTGTAAGCCGTACGTCACATTCACTTCCGGTGTCTTATGTTCCCGCAGGTCAGGATGCAACCATTGCAGAAGGGTACATTGACCTTAAAATAAAGAACAATACACAGTATCCTGTGAAATTTGAGGCAAAAATAAATGGCAGAACCCTTGTTTGCAGAGTTTTGGGGGTCAAGGAAGATGGAATCAAGGTTGAACTTTATCATCAGACCATAAATACTTTTGAGCCTGAGACAGAAAGATCAGCAAATCCTGAAATTCCTGTGGGATACAAGAAGACCATCGAAAAAGGTAGTGGTGGATACAGCATTTCATCAGTGAGGGTTGTAAAGCAAAACGGTGAGGAAATAAAACGCGAAAAGCTCACAAACAGTGTCTATCGTGCTGCGAACTTTGAAATAGAGGTCAACCCCGAGGATATGGACAAAGACAGAGAAAGTCTTAGGGAATATGATGCTGAAGCTTATAAAAAGGAACAGGAAGAACTGAAAAAGGTTGATGAGGAAAAGGAAAATAAAGAGGAGAATGAACAGGCTCCTTCGCTAAACGATGAAGAAATAAGCATAGATAATATAATCACACAAGTACAAGAACTTTAGTAAAATCTGCATTTTAAAAGGCACTCTTTCCAAAAAGAGTGCCTTGCTTTTTCAAAATCCCGGTGGGCCAACGGCCTCAACGATTCCGTCAAAGATTGCGCCTGCAACGGCTCTTTGCCATGCGGGACTGTTGAGGTTAAGAGCTTCGGTTGCATTGGTGAGATAACCAAGCTCCACCAAAACAGCCGGCATATTTGTTCGTCTCAGCACCGCAAAATTTGCCTGCATAACGCCTCGGTTTACAGAACCCAAGGTGTCAGAGACTGAATCAACGATGGACTGTGCTAAGCGCTCTGAGGTGCCGCCGAGTCGGTAAACATATGCCTCGACCCCTTGTGCATTGGGGTTTGTTGAACTGTTTGTGTGTATGCTTATAAAATAATCAGCCCCCCAGTTGTTTGCCATTTGTGCACGGTTTCTGAGGTCTGCATTTTTGTTTTGAAGAACATTTTCATCGGAGGTTGTGCGGTATATCATCACGTCATATCCCGCGTTTCTCAAAAGATTTGCGAGTTCCAGAGAAACGTTTAGGTTTACATATTCTTCTGTTACACCATTGCCTGTGGCGCCGGGATCAGGACCGCCGTGACCGGGGTCAATAAAAATTTTCATAAGGAAATCACGCTCCCAATACAGTATATGAATGTAAAAGAAAAGCTGTTCACAGCAGATGTTTTCTAAAATTTAAGTTTTAGGAAATTGTAATGCCAATGTAATAGCTTTGTAACATTCATATGTTATACTGTGTATACAAAACTGAAAAGGTGTATTTTGAATTGGACTCATAAGGAGAATCATTATGAAAAGGATTTGTTCATTATTTTTAATAGCGGCACTTCTGCTGTTTGGACAACTTGCGGTATTTGCAGCGCCTGAAACCATGGCGGCAGATGCGTCAGGAAATTCATCCGGATTGATTGTTATTACCAAGCCTCAAAACCAGAAGGATTCCACTTTCAACGGTGCGTATATCATTTCCGGTTATGGCAAAGAGGGTACGGTTGTGACTCTTTATCAGTATGATTTTGATGCTGCTGATTTCAAAAAGGTTTACAGCGAGCTGAAATATATTGACGAAAACGGGGGTTCACAGATCCTCAAAACTCCGTCAGAGGTTACAATTGGCACATCGGGCCTTTTTATGAACTCCATTTCTCTCAAGCAAGGCGAAAATCTCATTCTTGTTAGGGCTGAGAATGGTGATGAGGTTCAGATGATGCTCCTCACGGTTACAAAATACAACTATAACATAATTGACTTAATCAAATCATTGACAGACTAATAAACAGTATCTTTTGGTTGGGTCTAAGAAGTGAAACTTAAAGGACGGCCAAAGGCTGTCCTTTTAATTTTTGATGAAAGGGTTTTTGAAGTTGAGAAGAAAGATGCAAAGGTCCGAAAAGAAAAAATGGATTGAAAGAGGAAAAACGGCGATGATTGTTTTCCTCACTTTTTGCTGTGTATATCTTTTGTATCTTTTGTTTGACATTTACAGTGAGCAGATTTATAACGAAAATATTTCGTGGAATTCCAATGAACTTAACCTGTTAGATGTTGACAGAAAAAGTACAGATGAGATTCTGCGTGGGAGTCTTTCTCCTGAAACTGTTTTTATAAATGGTACAAACTCACATCAAAAGGTATCGTGTGATTCTTTTGAATATAAGCAGCTTGTAGAGGAGCTTGGCGAAAAGCTTCAAAAGATTTATTTTGCCAAAGCGGAGGATATTTCTGAAGCTAAATGGGAGGATTGGACTCGTGCCTTAAATGAATATGGCGTGTATATTGAATATCCGACATCCCATAAGACAGAATTTGTGGGTGAGGTTTTGAACGAAAAAAACAGTCCTTTTCAAAAAAGTGTATATTCGTATAAGGAATTGATTTTGACTACCGGCGTGGTTGTTGATACGGGGGTTACTGTTTATGTAAGGGAAGACGAAACGGATAAAATAATAAAAATTTCTCTTGATACAGACGCAGCGGAACTTAGAAATATAATAAAGAAGATCAGTAATAAAAATGACGATAGTTATATGTTTGCTTTTGAACTCAACCTTGATGAAGAAAATGTAAAAGATGCAGCGGGGGGAGTCGCCTTTGACAGCATGCTTATGATTCCGTCAGCTGCTATGGAAATGGAGGGCGTTTCTTTTGATGTTCCAAGGAGGTATCGCGGGGGAATAAGTTTCTCGGGTGCAACCGAGGTTACTTCAGGGCTTACCGGACTTTTTGGGTTTAACCCAAATACCATAAGACAATATTCAAACAGCGACGGCACTCTTATGTTTGTTGGTGATACGGGAAGTTTGAGTGTTCACCCGGGTGGAAAAATTGAATACAAATCACTGGGAGAAAGTGAAGGGGTTCTGCTTATTAACAATGCGAGGAATTTTGATGGCGGGCAGGTGCTTTCTGGGCTTTTGGCATTTGCAGAGAAGATTTTTGACATATGCGGTATGAATGATGAAAAACATGAAGCCGAGCTTAAAATGACGGAATTTGATGATGCAGAAAATGGATTGATGAAATTTGGTTTTGAATATTTTGTCGATGGAAGCAGAGTGAAATTTCCAGGCGGATCTGCTATGTATGGGGTGGTCAGAAATGGGGTTCTCACCGAATTTAAACTTCAAATAAAGAATATCGAAAAAAGTGGTGAAAAAAAAGAAATTGCAGATATGTTTGAGGCAATCGATGGCTTTTTGGCAACCAATTCGGCAGTTAATAAAATCTCTGATGGACGTACTGTGTATAAATATACAGAGGATAAGAGAGATACCTTTGGAACTTGGGAAATTCAAGGGGGATTGTTTTAATGGATTTACGCAGACTTAAAACGGTTTTTATTTTTGTGCTGGTTGGCATAAACATTATGCTTGCGGCGGTTTTATACAGTGCAAAAAACTATAAAAGTGAAGAAAAAAAGATTATGGTTGAAAACCTGACTTATTTGCTGGCTAAAAATATGATATTTATCCCTGAAACCACAGAAATTCCCGATTCTCCTGATATATGTAGTTTCTATCTTGAAAAAATGTTCGGTAGCGACGAGGAAATGCTGGTTAAATTCTTAGGTGAGGATTATATTTTTGAAGGCGATGTTTATAAAAATGGCGGGAATTTGCTTCGGATAACCGGGGATGAGTTTTCTTTTACCCGGGAAGCACCGGTGGGAAAAATTTCAGGCCTTACACCTGAAAACATTGAGAAACTGTGTCGCACTGAAATGGAAAATCTTGGGATCTTAGCAGATGTTTATACATTTGGCGGCATAAACTATGTGGATGAGAGGATAAAGGCAATCTTCACCGTGCGTCAGGAAGATATGGAGTTTTTTGATGCATATATCTCTTTTGATGTTTCAGAGGATGGCATTCTTGGGGTTTCCGGAAAGAATATTGTTTCAAAAATCAAGGCGTCCGATAGCAATACCCCATATTACAGCGTGATAAGCATTCTTGCGGATTTGGTGAAGAGTCAGGAACTTGAAAAAAATGCCGCGCATACCATTGTGCGCATAAGACCTGGATATTATATAGGAAAAAGTGAGGAAAGCTATCGCAACATTCTGGCGATTCCGGTCTGGCAGATTGCCACAGACCGAGGTCATATTCTTCATTATGATGCAAGAAATGGTCAAAAAATAAATGAATAAAAGGATGCACCCGGGTGCATCCTTTTACTTCCTTTTGCGTTTCTCTTTTTGAACTGTTTCGGCGTATGAGGGAAAGGGGGATTTTTGCGATGTGGGAGTGTCGGGTTCGGGCTGAATTTCTTCCCACACTTCCTGTTGGGTGTGAGTTATGGTTGTGGTTATGAATTTCATAAAAACTCCCCTTTTAATGTTTTTTGGAAAAAGATTTAATATATATACATATTATGGTTGATTTTTAGGAAAATATTCTGTATAATATAAGCTAGAATTTCGTTTTTACAGTTAAGGATGGTTTTTTGAATGAAAATTAAAGAAGTATTTTTGAAATCAAATGACTTGGGGGGAAAGATGGTCGGCATAAACGGCTGGGTGAGAACTCTTCGTGCATCAAAAAGCTTTGGCTTTATTGAACTGAATGACGGGTCTTTCTTTAAAAATATTCAGGTTGTTATCGAGGAAGAAAAGCTTTCAAACTTCCAGGAGCTTTGCAAGTTGAATGTAGGTGCCTCTGTGAGAGTTGAGGGAACATTGGTGCTTACCCCTGATGCGAAACAGCCCTTTGAAATCAAAGCCGAAAGCGTGTTGGTTGAGGGTGAGAGCACACCTGATTATCCTCTCCAGAAGAAAAGGCATTCTTTTGAGTATCTAAGGACAATTCCCCACCTCAGAGCAAGAACAAACACATTTTCTGCGGTGTTCCGCGTACGCTCTGTGATTGCTTATGCTATTCACAAGTTCTTCAATGGACGTGGCTTTGTGTATGTTCATACTCCGCTTATTACGGGAAGTGACTGTGAGGGTGCAGGCGAAATGTTCCGTGTTACCACACTTGACATGGAAAATCTGCCAAAGACAGAGGATGGAAAGATTGATTATTCAAAAGATTTCTTCAATAGAGAAACATCCCTCACCGTAAGCGGTCAGCTTGAAGGCGAAACCTTCTCTATGGCATTTGGAGATATTTATACCTTTGGTCCAACATTCAGAGCAGAAAACTCAAATACAACACGTCATGCGGCAGAATTCTGGATGATTGAGCCTGAAATTGCTTTTGCAGACCTTAAAGACGATATGGCACTTGCTGAGGATATGCTGAAATTTGTAATCCGCTATGTTCTTGACAATGCACCTGAGGAAATGGAATTTTTCAATAACTTTGTTGATAAGGGTCTTATTGAAAGACTTAATAACATTCTTGAAAATGAGTTTGGTCACGTTACTTATACCGAAGCGGTTGAAATCCTTAAAAACAGTGGAAAGGAATTTGAATATCCTGTTAAATGGGGAATTGACCTCCAGACCGAACACGAGCGCTATCTCACAGAGGAAGTGTTCAAAAAACCGGTGTTTGTTACCGATTATCCAAAGGAAATCAAGGCTTTCTATATGCGACTCAATGATGACGGCAAGACTGTTGCTGCTATGGACTGTCTTGTTCCGGGAATTGGTGAAATCATCGGCGGAAGCCAAAGAGAAGAACGTATGGATGTTCTTCTTAAGAGAATGGAAGAAGTGGGACTTGATACAGCTGATTATGGTCATTACCTTGACCTTCGCCGTTATGGCGGAACAAAGCACGCAGGCTTTGGCCTTGGTTTTGAAAGAGCTGTTATGTATCTTACCGGTATGGGTAATATCCGTGACGTTTTGCCTTATCCAAGAACAGTAAACAATCTGGGTTAAAGGGTGATTTTGATGTTTTTTGCGTTAATAACTTTTGCTGCTTTGGTGGTGCTTATTGTTGCGAGGCGTGCAGAGCTTATGGCGTTTTTTGCCAGAATTAAGTTTCAAAAGGGTGACCTTGCGGGGTCGCTTCGTCTTCATGCTATTGCCAACCGTATAGGAAAACTTCGTGATGCAAGCCTTATGTATTATGGCTATTTGCTGCTTCGGGATGGTCAGCTTCAATTTGCAAAGGATATTCTCGTGCGTGCATCTCTTTGTGCAAAAAAACCGCCTATGAAGAAACGTATAAAGTCTATGCTTGCTATTGCTGAATGGAAAAGCGGAGACCTTGATACTGCTATTGAAATGACAGAAGAGGCTATGGTTGATTTTAAAACCACAAATCTTTATCAGAACTTAGGGCTTATGTATGTTTTAAAGGGTGACGCAAGGCGGGCGCTTGACTTCAATAAGGAAGCCTTTGAATATAATCAGGACGATATGATTATTATGGATAATCTTGCAGAATCATATGCTCTTTATGGTGACACCGAAAAGGCATCAGAGCTTTATGAAAAGCTTCTTGAAAAAGAGCCACACTTTCCTGAACCATATTATGGCTATGGGCAGCTTCTTGTGAAGAAGGGTGAAAAAGAGAGGGGCATTGAGTTGATTGAAAAATCACTGGATAAAAAGTTCACTTTCCTCAGCGTTTTGCAAAAGGAAGATGTTAAAAAGCTTCTTGAGGAAATAAAACAAGGATAACTTTTTTAGTAAAGAAAAAACCGGTCAGGTATTTGCCTGACCGGTTTTGTGTTTTTGATGTTTATTAGTTAAGTATTCCGTTTTCTGAAACTTCGGAAAAACGCTTGAAAATTTGTGTTGAAAGCGCCTGGTTTTTGGGACTATCCAGGGTTTTGTCTTCGGATAGCAACTCGTCTGCGACTGTTTTGGCAAGGGCGAGGAGGTGCATATCGGTGGAGAGGTTTGAAACTTTAAGCTCAGGCAGACCGTGCTGACGAATTCCAAAAAACTCACCGGGACCGCGAAGCTCCAAGTCCTTTTCCGAGATTTTGAAGCCGTCAGAGGTTTTGCACATAATTTTCATACGTTCTTTTGCGATGTCGCCGCCATTTGAAAACATTATGCAATAAGAAGAATGCTCGCCTCGTCCAATTCTGCCCCTGAGCTGATGAAGCTGTGAAAGACCAAAACGCTCGGCGTTTTCGATAATCATAATAGAGGCATTGGGAACATCGACACCCACTTCAATCACTGTGGTGGAAACAAGGATATCGATTTCACCCTTTGAAAAACGGCTCATTATGTCTTGACGCTCAGTGCTTTTTAGTTTTCCGTGCATAACCTCGATTTTAAGGTCGGGAAAGATATTAGTGCGGAGCTTTTCGACATATTCAACGGCTGATTTTGCTGTTAAGACTTCGGATTCTTCGATAAGAGGGCAGACCATGTAGGCTTGCCTGCCTGCGGTTATATTTTTGCGTAGGAATGAAAAAACACGTTTGCGCATTTTTTCGCCCACTGCATAGGTTTCAATAGGCTTTCTTCCCGGTGGAAGCTCGTCAATCACTGAGATGTCAAGGTCGCCGTAAAGAATGAGGGATAAAGTTCTTGGGATTGGTGTGGCTGTCATAACCAGAGTGTGTGCCCCCAGACCCTTTTCGGTGAGGGAAAGGCGCTGACGAACGCCAAATCGATGTTGTTCGTCGGTGATTACTAAAGCGACATTTTTAAATGTGACATCCTTTGAAATAAGGGAGTGAGTACCAATGATTATTTGTGCTGTGCCATCTGCGATTTTTTTCTTTGCCTCGCGTTTTTCAGGGGCGGAAAGTCCGCTGTGAAGCAAAACCGTTTCAAAGCCAAATTGTGAGAAAAGGGCTTTGAGATTTTTGAAATGCTGGCTTGCCAGAATTTCAGTAGGAGCCATAAGCACAGCCTGGTAGCCGTTTTTTGCGGCGGCGTACATCGCTGCTGCTGCTACAATGGTTTTTCCTGAGCCGACATCACCCTGAATGAGTCTGTTCATTGGAGTGGGTTTTTGAATATCCGAAGAGATTTCGTTTATTACTCTCTTTTGGGCATTTGTCAACTCAAAAGGAAGCTTTTCGGCAAAGTCTTTGATGCATTTTACATCTTTTACAGGAGTTGCATAATAGTTTTTGCGTTCATTTCCTAAAAGCCGAATGCCGCATTGTAAAATAAGAAATTCCTCAAAAGCAAAACGCTGACGGGCGGTTTCAAAATCCTCAAAGGTCTTTGGATTGTGAATGTCGGAAAGTGATTCCATAACATTTTTAAACCCATAACGAGTTCTTATATCTTCTGGAATTATGTCGGGGAAAGTGCACTCTAACTCTGAAAGTGCCAAGCTAACTGCATTCCGGATATGGGTTTGGGAGAGCCCTGCGGTAGAGGGATAGACCGGAAGTATTTTTCCGGTTTTGGTCATTATGCTTGATGCTTCTTCAACCACGGGATTTACCATTTCAAAGTGCCTGCCGCGGAATACGGCTTTTCCGTAAAAAGCAAATTCCGCACCTCTAGAAAGAGTTGCGGAAATATAGGGTGCATTGAACCAACTAAGCCTGAGAAGGTCGCTGCCATCGCTTACCATAACACGAGTAACAGACATACGTCTTCCCTTGCGGTAAGACTTTATTTCACTTGCAAGACTTGCCATAACGCATACAGTTTCACCGTCCATAAGGTCAGCAATAGCCTTGATTTCACGACGGTCTTCAAGCTGACGAGGGAAGTGAAAGAGCAAATCGCCCACAGTTTCTATGCCAAGCCTTGCAAAGAGCTTGGCACGGGCTTCGCCGATACCTTTAAGATACTGTATGCTTGTTTGTGGTTTCATAAGTGTTCTCCGATTTTATTCAACCGAAATGATATAGTAATAAACTGGCTGACCACCATAGCAAAGGGAAATATCCATATCTGAAAATTCGCTTTCAAGCTTTGATATCAGGCGGTCTGCGTCTTCTTTCTTTGTTTCCTCGCCATAATAAACGGTGATAACGCCGCTTTCGTCGTTTGTCATCTGGGTACAAAGCTCAAATGCTGCATCCTCAGGTGTTTTTGTGACAGCGGTAATTTCTTTGCCGTTTACACCAAGGCAATCGCCGAGCTTTATTTCCTTCCCGTCAAGTACGGTGTCACGAGCCGCAAAGGTAACCTGACCGCAAGAAACAAATTCGGTCATTTCAATCATAGCGGCGGTGTTATCTGAGGGCTCCATCCCCTCATCAAAGCCCATCAAAGCATTGATGCCCTGTGGGATATTTATGGTTGGAATTACAATAACCTGTTTGTCTGTAAGTGGATCAACCTGCTCTGCCGCAAGAATAATATTTTTGTTGTTTGGCAGAATGTAAACCACCTCAGCAGGAATTTTTTCAACAGCACTCAAAATGTCCTGAGTGCTTGGATTCATAGTCTGTCCGCCCTCGATAATCTGGTCTACACCAAGGGACTTAAAAATTTCGGAAAGACCGCTGCCTGCTGAAACCGCTGCAAAACCATAACGTTTTTCGGGTTCGGGTTTTGCTTCTTCTTTGGCAGGTTTCTCTTCAGGGGTGTCAGCACTATCAAGTTTTTCTTCGTGCTGATATTTCATATTGTCAATCTTGAGATTTGTCAGTTCACCAAGTTTTATTGCTTGTTCCAACACAAATCCGGGGTGGTTTGTGTGAATGTGAACTTTTACAATTTCTTCGTCGTCAATAACCAGCATACAGTCGCCCTTGTCGGAAATCGCTGTGCGGAACTGTGTAATCTGGCGGTCGGAAGTTTTGTTGATGATGAATTCTGTACAGTAAAGATATTTTATATCTGCAGTTTCGGTTGTTTTTGGAGCCGAAGAAACAGCTTCTGTTTTGTCCATGCTTTCTATTGCGCTGCCGTTTTCAAAAGCAAAAACTGCGCCTTCAAAAATGGTGACAAGACCTTTTCCGCCAGCGTCCACAACTCCTGCTTTTTTGAGGGCAGGAAGAAGCTCGGTGGTGCCTTTGAGACTCAGTTCACCGGCCTCCAAAACTGCACGCAAAAACTTGCCCAAGTCGTCAAACGCTGAATAACTTTCTTCGGCAAATTCAGACATTTCACGGATTACAGTAAGAATTGTACCCTCGGTGGGCTTCATAACCGCACGGTATGCAGTGGTCTTTGCTGAAACCAATGCATCCTTGAGACTCAAAATGTCAAGGGTTTCTTTGTTTTCAACGGCTTTTGAAAAGCCACGGATAATCTGTGAAAGGATAACGCCGGAGTTTCCTCTTGCGTTTCGAAGAGATGCCGATGCCAGCTTTGAAAGAAGCTTGCCGCAATGTTCTGTGCTTTCGGTAAGAGTCTGACTTGTTGCACCGCTGAATGTAAGACTCATATTTGTGCCTGTGTCACCGTCGGGAACGGGGAAGATGTTCAGGTCGTCAATGAGCTTACGGTTATTTCTTAAATTTGCTGCAGCTGACGCTATCATCAGCCGGAGCATTGATATATCTAAATTGTTCATTTAATCCACCTCGTAAATTATGAAAGATTAAACACGGACACTTTCTACGTTTACACGTACGGAGGAAACCTCCATACCGGTCATTTTTTCTACGTTATATTTAACATTGCTGCGTATTGTTTCACCGATTGTGCCGATATTGAGACCGTATTCCACAATAACGTGCAGAGAAATTTCGATGACGCTGCCGCTGGCTTTAACCTTGACGCCTTTGTCAAGGTTTTCCTTTTTGAGAAGCTTTGCGATGCCGTCCTTGCTGCTTTGTGAACACATACCAACAACACCATAGCACTGGGTGGCAACGTAGCCGGCAAGGTTCGCGATAACTGTGTTTGAGATATTTATAATGCCTTTGTCATTTTTGATTTCAGCACTCATGTTTAAACCTCCTGTAGACACTTGGGTTTTGAATCAAATATTTAAGTTATTTTTACACAACTTTACAAAATATATAATACATCATTTTTGTGTTTTGGTCAAGAGGGTTTTGGTATAAAGAATATGTCGATAAAAGGAGAATACGGTTTTTTTGGAAAGCAGAAGCAAATTTTTATTGCGTTTTGATGCAAAATATGTTAAAATTAAAACTGTATAAGTATGTGTAAATGAAACCGGAGAATTTGATATGGAAGATAAGATTTTTGGCACAAATCCTGTGCTTGAAGCACTGAATTCAGGAAGAGAAATAGATAAAATTTTTATTCAGGACGGGGCGAGACATTCAAGGCTTGCGCAAGTTACGGCTGCTGCGAAAAAACGTGGTATACGTTATACCATGGTGGGAAAAGCAAAGCTTGACGAACTGTCCGAGGGCGGAAATCATCAGGGGGTTCTGGCACTTGCTGCTGTGCACAGTTATTCTTCGATTGAAGATATACTTGGCTTAGCTGAACGCCGATGCGAAAAGCCTTTTATTATAATTGCTGAAAATCTTTCTGACCCACACAATCTTGGAAGCATAATAAGAACGGCAAATGCGGCGGGGGCACACGGGGTGATTATTCCAAAGAACCGAAGTGTTGGGCTTACCTCGACTGTTGCAAAGGTTGCGGCGGGGGCACTTGAACATACATTGGTTGCAAGATGTACAAATGTATGTGCGTGCATTGAAAACCTGAAAGAAAAAGGCCTTTGGATTGTTGGCACTGCACTTGAGGGTAGTATGCCGATTTATGACTGTGATATGAATGGTGCAATAGGTATCGTTATTGGTAGCGAGGGCGAGGGAATGAGTCGCTTAACTCGCGAGAAATGCGATTTTCTTGTTAAAATCCCGATGCTTGGAAAAGCAGAATCCCTGAATGCGTCTGTTGCTGCCGGAGTCATAATGTATGAGGCGGTAAGACAGAGAGAAGCTAAAAAATAGAGGAGAAAGATAATGATTTCAATGCACAAAAGCACCGCGCTTTGCGGTATTGACGGATATATTGTGGATGTTGAGACAGATATTTCAAATGGGCTTCCAGGCTTTGATATAGTGGGGCTTCCCGATGCGGCGGTAAAGGAATCAAAAGAGAGAATCCGTGCGGCTATTAAGAACTCGGGGCTTACCTTTCCATCAAAGCGGATTACCGTCAATCTGGCACCTGCTGATATAAAGAAAGAGGGGGCGCACTTTGATTTGCCCATTGCTCTTGGAATTCTTGCGGCGTCTGACCAGATGGATGCAAAAATTGGTCAGGATGCAGTTTTCTTGGGTGAGCTTTCGCTGAATGGTGACTTAAGACGCGTGAATGGTGTTCTTCCCATGGTTATTTCAGCATATCAAAAGGGAATAAAGACGGTTTTTCTGCCCATTGAAAATGCCAAAGAAGCGGCAGTTGTCAAGGGCGTTGAGGTGTTTGGGGTCAAAAACCTTTGCGAAATCTTAGAGCATTTTATTGCCAAAAAAATTATAAATCCAACTATTGTTGATATAGACGAGCTTCTCAAAGATACAGAAAAGGAAAAATATGATTTTGCCGAAGTAAAGGGTCAGCTTTATGTGAAAAGAGCACTTGAGGTGGCGGCAGCAGGCGGACATAATGTTTTGATGATTGGGCCTCCTGGGTCAGGTAAAACAATGATAGCAAAGCGGATACCGTCAATTCTTCCGGACCTTACCTTTGAAGAGTCCTTGGAGGTTACAAAAATTCACAGCATTGCAGGGAATCTTTCGTCAAACAGTCCGCTTATTTCAGAGCGTCCTTTCAGGCACCCACATCATACAATTTCGTCAGTGGGACTTTCGGGTGGTGGGTCAAATCCAAGGCCTGGAGAAATCAGCCTTTCGCATAATGGTGTGCTGTTTATGGATGAGCTTCCTGAATTCCGTCGGGATGCCCTTGAGGCTATGCGTCAGCCCCTTGAGGATGGGGAGATTACCATAACACGTTCAGGCGGAACTGCTACATATCCGTCAAATGTTATGCTGGTGGCTTCCATGAATCCATGTCCTTGCGGGTATTATGGGGATAACGTGCGTGAGTGCAGTTGTTCACAGTCCCAGATAATGAAATATATGGGAAAAATCAGCGGACCGCTTCTTGACAGAATTGACCTGCACATTGAGGTTCCGTCGGTGAAATATGATGAGCTTGAAACCAAAGAAAAGGGTGAAAGCTCTGAGGAGATAAAGAAAAGAGTTGACAGAGCAAGAAAAATCCAGACAGAAAGATATAGGGGTCTTGGGATTTTTGCCAACAGCCAGCTTACTCCTGAACTTATGAGCAAATATTGTGTTTTGGGAGAAGATGCAAATGCTCTTCTTAAACAAGCATTTGAGGCACTTGGCATGAGTGCAAGGGCTCACAATCGCATTTTAAAAGTTGCAAGGACCATAGCTGACCTTGCAGAAAGCGAAAATATTGAGGCGGAGCATATTGCTGAAACCATACAGTATCGTGCTCTTGATAAGAAATTTTTTAATTAAAGGACAGATGAAATGAAGCTTAATATAGTTTTGGTAGAACCTGAAATTCCGTCAAATACGGGAAATATTTCAAGAACTTGCTCGGTTATTGATGCGCGTCTCCATCTTGTGCATCCTCTTGGCTTTGACATAAGCGAAAAGGCTGTGAGGCGCGCCGGGCTTGATTACTGGGATGAATTAGAGATTTTTGAATATAATAGCTTTAATGAAATCAGGGCAAAATATCCAGGTGGTGTATTTTATTTTTGTACCACCAAAGCGCCGAGGAGTTATAGCTCGGTGGAGTTCCCCGTGAGAGAGGATAAGGATATATTTTTGGTGTTTGGCAAGGAAACAAAGGGTCTTCCTGAAGACTTGCTGAAAGAAAATCTTGAAGAGTGTATCAGGATACCAATGAAAGAAAATAAACGTTCGCTCAATCTTTCAAACTCGGTTGCGATAGTGGCATACGAGGTTTTGAGACAAGGGGACTTTGAAAATTTAGAAGAGAAAGGATGTCTTTTAAAATGATTAAAATAATGACAGATATGTCTGCGGACATTACAAAGGAACAGGCGGAAAGATATGGCATAAAGGTTCTTCCTTTTTATATCAACTGCGGTGATGAAAGTATATTGGCGGATATTGACTATACCCCAAAGATGTTTTATGAAAAGTTTAAGGCTCAAACGGAAATGCCTTCAACCAGTCAGGCGACCCCTGATATACTGGAAAATATGTATCGTGAATTGGGAAAGGAAAATGAGATTATTCATATCACTATTCCTGCCAACAGCAGCGGTATTGTGAATACTGCACGTATGATAGCGGGTGAACTTCAAGAAGAGGGATTTAACATTACGATAATTGATTCAAGTATGTACAGCTATGGCATAGGTGCGAATGTTGTTGAAGCGGCAAAGATGGCTGAAAATGGTGAATCAAAGGAGAAAATAGTTGAATTCCTCAAGGAACGCTTTGAAAAAGACAAGGTCTATTTCATAGTGGATGATTTGACTACCCTCAAAAAAGGTGGAAGAATCAAGGCGACAACAATGGTGGTGTCATCCGTTCTTGATATAAAGCCTATCCTTTGGTCAAATGATGGCATGGTTGAGGCGTTTGCAAAGGTTAAGGGATTAAAGCGTGCTATTGCGAAAATTGTTGACCATGTTGAAGAGAGTATCCTTGACCCTGAGAATGCTGAAATTTATGTTTTGCACGCGGATGCTCCTGAAAAAGCGGAAATCCTGAAGACTATGCTTGAAGAAAGAATTTCGCCAAAATCGGTGAGCATTGCAGAAGTTGGGCCCATTATCACCTGCCATGCGGGGCTTGGAGTTTTTGGATTGTATTTTAAGCATAAATAAAATATTTTGGGTACAGAGGATGATTTTGTATGTATCTTGAAAAAGAGGAAATGAAATTTTCGGTGGTTTATGCAATAAAACAGTATAAGGCACCAATAAATATGGACCTTACCTATCGGATTTTTACCTGGGATAAGGAGATTATGCAGTATTTTGACCTGGCGGAAGTTCTGGCAGAGCTTTTGGAAGACGGGTATATCGTGAAAAAGTTTTATCGCAACGAGGAGGCATTTTGCCTCACCGAAAGCGGTGAAGAGGCGTATCGGTTTTTCAAAACCCGGGTTCCGTACAGCGTAAGGCAAAAAATAGACGATGCTATCGGACGGGTCAAGTATGACGAAATTGTTGACCCTGATGCCGTAAAAGCTGAGGTCATTCCCGTGACGAGCGACCAGTACATGGCGAGATGCAGTATTCTGGAAAATAAGGTTCCCATTATGGAACTTAATCTCAATATGGGCAAGCGTCGGGATGCAGAGCGTGTGGCTCGGCACTTTAAAGAAAATTCAAGAAGAATTTATGAGGAAATTCTCAAAGTGTGTACAGAAGACAAGGCTTAATGGAGGGAATATTTTGTTTGTAGCAGACAGTTATGATGTAATAGTTATAGGCGGAGGACATGCCGGTGTTGAGGCGTCTTTTGCGGCAGCTCGGCTTGGGGCAAAAACCTGCCTTTTTTCAATAAGCCTTGACAGCATTGCAAATCTTCCTTGTAACCCAAGTATCGGGGGAACAGCAAAGGGACATCTGGTGCGTGAAATTGATGCCCTTGGCGGCGAAATGGGAAAGGCGGCGGATGCAACACTTTTGCAGTCCAGAATACTTAACCGTGGAAAGGGTCCTGCGGTGTATTCTTTGCGTGCACAGATTGACAGACGCGCATATCAGAATGAAATGAAGCATCGCCTCGAACTGTGCGAGGGACTTGATGTGCGTCAGGGCGAAATCGTGAAAGTAAATCTTGATGAAAACGGTGCCGTAAGGTCTGTTGAAACACGTATGGGTGCTGAATATCTTTGTCGTGCGGTTATCGTGTCAACGGGTACATATTTAAAGTCAAGGATAATAATAGGCGAATTCAGTCAGGAAAGCGGACCTGACGGGGTTTTTCCAGCGACCGAGCTTTCGAAGAACCTCAGGGATATTGGTGTTGAGCTTGTGCGATTCAAAACAGGAACACCACCGAGAGTAAACAGACGGAGCATTGATTTTTCGCAGCTTGAGGAGCAGCTTGGTGATGAAGAAATCACTCCATTTTCCTTTGAAACCAAGGAAGAACTGAAAAATACAGTCAGTTGTTTTGTGACATACACCAATGAAAAAACACACAAGGTTATACTTGATAACATTCACCGCTCACCTCTTTATGGGGGTGACATAAAGGGTATCGGACCAAGGTATTGTCCGTCTATCGAGGACAAGATTGTACGTTTCAAGGATAAGGAGCGGCATCAGCTTTTTATTGAGCCTATGGGTGAGGATACTGAGGAAATGTATATTCAGGGTTTTTCAAGCAGTCTTCCTGAAGACGTGCAGATAGAGATGCTGAAAACCCTTCCCGGTCTTGAAAATGCCCATGTTACAAGAAACGCTTATGCCATTGAATATGATTGTTGCAATCCTTTGCAGCTAAAAAACACTTTGGAGTTTAAAAACATTCCGGGTCTTTTTGGTGCAGGACAGTTTAACGGAACATCGGGCTATGAAGAGGCTGCGGCGCAGGGACTTATTGCTGGAATAAATGCGGCAAGAAAGCTTCAGGGAAAAGAGCCTTTCACTTTGGACAGAAGTGATGCATATATTGGTACGCTCATTGATGATTTGGTGACAAAGGGCACAAACGAGCCATACAGAATGATGACTTCGCGCTCAGAATATCGTCTTATACTCCGTCAGGATAATGCGGATTTGAGGCTTACTGAAAAAGGATATGAAATAGGACTTATAGGTAAGGCTCGATATGACGAATTTTGTGAAAAGAAACGTTTGATAGAAGAAGAAAAAGAGAGACTTCAGGGGATTGTTTTCCCACCCTCAAAGGAAGTCAACGATTTTTTGGAGAGTGTGGGTAGTACCACAGTTTCAAGTGGAATAAGGGCATCTGATATGTTAAAGCGTCCTGAGGTTTCATATGATGGACTTTCGGTTCTTGACAAGAACAGAAAAATGCTTCCAAAAGAGGTCACAGAACAGGTGGAAATCAGTATAAAGTATGAGGGTTATATAAACCGACAGATTGTTCAGGCGAATCAGTTCAGAAAAATGGAGAACAAGAAAATCCCCGAAAGCATTGACTATGAAAAAATTGGCGGTCTTAGACTTGAGGCAAGGCAAAAGCTTGAAAAAATAAGACCTTCATCAATCGGTCAGGCATCAAGAATATCAGGGGTTTCCCCTGCAGATATTGCAGTTTTGGTGGTTTATCTCAAGCAGAATAAAATAGTTTGATTTTCTCTGCCTCAAGGCGACAGAATGGAGTTTGCTATGAAAAAAATAGTGGCAGGACCCAACGATGCGGGACAAAGACTGGACAAGTTTTTGTCAAAACTTTTAAAGACTGCGTCAATGGGGATGATTTACAAATGGCTTAGAAAAAAAAGGGTCAAGGTCAACGGCAAGAAACAGGAGATTTCGTATGTTTTGAATGTCGGCGACGTTCTTGAACTTTATATCAATGATGAGTTTTTTGAGAATGAAAAAAGTGAGCAAGCCTTTGAATTTGAAGAGGGGAATTTGTGCATAGCGTACGAGGATGAAAACATTCTTGTGGCAGATAAGCCATCAGGGGTGGCTGTGCACGGTGAAAAAGGATGTATTTTGGACAGCATAACTGCTTATCTTGTGAAAAAAGGTGAGTTTGTTCCTGAAAAAGAGCATACTTTTGCCCCTGCTCTTTGCAATCGGATAGACAAAAACACATCGGGGCTTGTTATTGCTGCCAAGAATGCGATGGCACTTCGGATAATAAACGAAAAAATAAGAGGCCGTGAAATAAACAAATATTATATCCTTAAGGCGGAGAACCCTGAAAGGCTTGAAAAATCAGGCAAGATAGTGGGGTATACCTTGAAGAATGAAAAAGAACGAAAGGTTTATTTTTTTGAAAAAGAGGTTCCGAACTCAAAATATTGTGAAACGCTTTTTCGAAAGCTTGATGATGACGGAGCCTTTGAGGTCCAGCTTCTTACGGGGCGGACCCATCAGATAAGGGCAAGCTTTGCATCAAAAGGCTGTCCTTTGATTGGGGATGTTAAGTATGGAGCAAAGAAAAACGGTAAAAAGGATTTTCAGCAGCTTCGGGCTTATAAAATTGAATTTGATTTCAAAACGCCAGCGGGAGAACTTGAGTATCTTAATGGGAAAGTGATTGAAACAAAGTAGAAATTGATATATGAAAGGACGGTGAGATTTTAGCATATGAAATGGACAGATGAACAGTATGAAGCCATTAGCTATAAGGGACAAAATATTCTTCTTGCTGCGGCGGCAGGCTCAGGAAAGACTGCAGTTTTGGTTCAGAGAATAATTGAGCTTGTGAAAAATGATAAAATCTCACTGGATGAACTGCTTGTACTTACCTTTACTGAAGCGGCGGCAAGCGAAATGAGGGAAAAAATCAAAAAGGCTATCCTTTCCGAACTGAAAGAAAATCCAAACGACGAACATCTTATAAGACAAAGACTGCTTATGCATTCTGCAAGCATATCAACGGTACATTCCTTTTGTCTCAATACACTAAAAAATAATATACAGATGACGGATTTGCCTGTTGATTTTACCATAGCGGATGAAACAGAAAATGCAATACTTCTCAAACAGGCTCTTGAGGAAATTCTTGAAAGATATTATAAGAATATTGACAAATACAAGTCTTTCGCTGATTTGGTTTCGGGTTATGGTGGCACGAAAAATGATGGTGAGCTGAGAAAATGGCTTTTGTCGCTCCATAACTTCAGCCGCAGTATGGCATACCCTGAAAAGTGGCTAAATGAGGCTGTGCGTGCTTATCGGGACGTGTTTCGCTTTGGCACTTTTGGCGGATGGTGGAAGAAAAGCCTTTCGGAACTTGTAGAGCAGTCAAAAGAGGAGATTTTTGAGATTTATAGGCAGATTATTGCTGATACGGAAATGGGGCTTGGGAACGAGCATCCATATTTTGTATTCCTGAACGATGAGTTCTCGGATATTCAAAGAGTTTTTTCTCATATTGATACAGACAGCTATTCATCCATGAAAGCGGCGCTTGATGGTTTCAGCCACAAAAGGATGGTGCCTGGCAGAAGAAAAGCAGAGGGAGCGGAGCTTGCGGAGCAGACCCGAATCAAGAGTTTGAGAGATTTGGCAAAGGGTGTTTATGTTGAGCTTTGCGAAGCATTTGTTCTTGATGAAGAAACGGTGATTGAGCGTATAGCAAAGTCTTATTCGGTTGTGAGAACCTTAAAAAATATGGTGCTTATGCTGGACAGATGTTACAGCCGAAAAAAGAGAGAAAAGGGACTTCTTGACTTTAATGATTTGGAGCATGAAACTTTGACACTTCTTGTGAACAAAAATGGGGAAGAAACACCCGCCGCAGCGGCACTTAGGAATAAATATAAAATGATTCTTGTTGATGAGTATCAGGACACAAACAATATTCAGGATGTGATTTTTGGGACAATATCTCAAAATAACAGCAATATCTTTATGGTTGGCGACCTGAAACAGAGCATTTATAAGTTCAGGAATGCTGTGCCGAAACTGTTTTCGGATAAATATGAGCTGTATGGAACAGAAAAAGACACCGGACACCTAATCAGACTTTTTAAGAATTTCAGAAGCCGTAGCGGAGTTGTTGATACGGTGAATTTTGTGTTCAAAAATATTATGTCGCCGGATGTTGGGGATGTGAACTATACATCCGAGGAGTTTCTTGTTCGGGGTGCTGATTATCCCGATGTGAGCCGCACAAAAGATTTTTCCACAGAGTTTCACCTTGTGCGTGCAGTGGACGAGAAAGAAAATGCCCTTGAAAAAGAAGACCGGGTGAGACTTGAGGCAAGGGTTGTGGCAAGCCGTATTCGTGATATGATTGACAGCAAAATGGAGGTTTTTGATAAGGAACTGAAAACGATGCGTCCTGTGCGGTATAAGGACATAGTTGTGCTTATGAGAAAGACCAAGGACGAAGCTCCGATTTTTGAGAGTGTGTTTGGAGAAAACTCTATTCCGTCATACAGTGATGTGGGACACAGCTATCTTGACTCACTTGAAATAAATACAGTTCTTTCGTATCTTCAAATAGTGGATAATCCACGTCAGGATATACCTCTTATTGCAGTTTTGCGATCACCTATATGGGGATTTTCGGCGGAGGAGCTTGCAAAAATCCGTGAAAATCATAAGGAGGGGTGCTTTTTTGATGCGCTCATTTTTGCGTCGGAGGGCGTAAATGTCCGTGCGACAGAGTTTTTGAATAATCTTGAAAAGCTCAGAGAAAATGCTCGGAATGAGAGCGTTGAAAAGTTGATATACCGCATTTGTTATGACAGTGGATATTATGCATTGGTAGGGGCTTTGGACCACGGTGCTGAGCGTCAGGGAAATCTTAAAATTCTGTTGGAACGTGCAACAGAATTTGAACACACAAAAATGAGCGGACTTTTCAGCTTTGTGAATTTTATTGAAACTATGAGGGCTGAGAATAAGGATATGACACCTGCCAAGCCTTTTGGTGAGGGCGAGGATGTGGTCAGGATAATGAGTATTCACAAATCCAAAGGACTTGAGTTCCCTGTGGTTGTTCTTTCCAACACTGCTAATGGATTTAATCTGAGAGATGCGTCTAATGCTATCATCTGGGATGAGCAGGGGGGAATAGGACTGGATTTTGCAGACACCCGTATGCGAATCAGGTATATGTCGCTGAGCAAAAACTTAGTGGGGCTCAAGCTCAAAAAGGATATGATTTCGGAAGAAATGAGACTTTTGTATGTGGCACTTACCCGTGCCCGTGAAAAGCTTATTATCACCGGAACCTTTGATTTGTCAAGAAATAAACTGAAAAACCATATCTGGCGTGCTGATGGGACAGTTCCTTGTGCTTATGTAAGAAATATCCATTGTTACAGAGATTGGCTTTGTGCGGCGCTCCTCAGACATCCGGGAGCTAAGGCTTTGAGAGATTATTGCGAGATTCATGAAACAGAGATTGAGAAGACTGCAACTTTTGATTTTGTTACATATGTTCATGAGAATTTTGAGGACAAGACTGAAAAGATAGAGATTGATGCTGTGCAGGACATAGAGCTTTGGGATAAAGTTGTGGACATAGATTCTGTCAGGGAAATGCTTGCTTTTGAATATAAAAACAAGAAAAAAGCAACTCTTCCGGTGAAACTTTCTGTCAGCGAAGTGAAAAGAATGCAATCGGATGATGGAGAATATGTTCAGCTGATTGAACCACTTAGGAGCACCGAGAGAAGTGATTTAAAAAAGATAAGTGGTGCAGAACGAGGAACTATTGTTCACTTTGTTTTGCAGATGATAGATCCTAAGAAAATAAACAGCATCCAAGATGTTCGAGCATTGGTTGAAAAACTGAAAACTGAGGGAATTTTAAATGAAGCTCAGGTGAAAGTTATTGACTGTGAAAAGATTGCAGAATTTTTCCTCGGGAGTATGGGGAAACGGTTGAAAGAAGCTGAGCGGGTTGAGACGGAGTTTGGTTTTTACACAACGGTGACAGCAGACGAAATTTACAAAAACGGAATGGAAGACGCCATTCTTTTGCAGGGTATTATTGACTGCTTTTTTGTGGAAAAAGACGGACGGGTTGTTCTTCTGGACTTTAAAACCGACTATATAAAGGATACGGACGCTCTCGGTGAGGCAAAGAAAAAGTATAGTATCCAGATTAAATATTACAAAAAAGCGCTGGAGGAGATTTTGGAAAGACCCACGGATGAGGCGTATTTATACTTTTTTGACTGTGGACAGCTTGTAGCTATGGATTAGGAGGCGAAAAAAATGAAAGCGTTGATTTTTACAGTGACAACAGGGCAGGGGCACAATCAGGTTGCAAGGGTTTTGTGCGACAACCTCAACGAAAAGGGTGTAGAAACCATAGCGGTTGATGCTTTTGAATATATAACGCCTGTTCTCAAGGAGACTATTTCTCAAGGATACCTTGTATCTACCAAGCGCCTGCCCAAGATTTATGGGAAAAGCTACCGTTTTTTAGAAAAACGTGATGAGGATAGCTTTGACAGCATTGTGGTGAAAATGCTCAGCGGGATTTTGTCGAAAAAGCTGGTGAGCTTTGTGAAGAAATATGCACCCGACGTGATTATTTGCACACACGTTTTTGCGTCAATTATGGTGAGCGCTGTGGCAAACAGCCTTGATGAAAAAATAAAAACTGTGGGAATTGTAACTGATTTTACTATGCATCCGTATTGGGAGGATGCAAAGCTTGATTATTATGTAACGGCAAGTGAACTTTTAGAAAATCAGGCAGTCAAAAAGGGAATTTCTGCATCAAAGCTTGTGCCCATAGGGATTCCTATTGACCCAAAGTTTGCTGAAAAGGAAGAAAGAAAAACAGCAAGGGAAAACCTTGGTTTTGATGATAAGACCACAGTTTTGGTTATGAGTGGAAGTATGGGCTATGGAAAGATAGGAAAAATGATTAAAGCTCTCGATGAGACAAACCTTGATTTTCAGATTGTGTCGGTTTGTGGGCACAATGAACAGCTGAAGAAGAGGATTGACCGTATGAAGCTCAGGCATAAAATATACAACTTTGGATTTTCGGACAAAATTGACTTGCTTATGGATGCAGCAGACTGTTTGGTCACCAAACCTGGCGGTCTTACCACCAGTGAGGCGCTTGCAAAGGGGCTTCCTATGATTATGGCAAACCCGATACCTGGGCAGGAGGACAGAAATGTAGAGTTCCTCTTAAATAACGGGGCGGCGCTCAAAATGAGTTCAACTTTCCCTATAGATGAGGCACTTTTTCAGCTTTTGGGAAACAAAACCAGAATTTCTGCTATGCGGGAGGTTGTTTCGTTTTTGGGAAAGCCAAATGCAACGCAGGATTTTGTTGAATTTATTTTGTCACTAAACTAAGTTTGATTTTAAAGGAGAGATTCGATGCTTGGGACATGGGTGAATTGCATTGCGGTTGTTTTGGGCGGAGGCATAGGACTGATTGCAAAACGGGGGATATCCGAAAATCTCAATAAAAGTATTATGGGGGCTTTGGCTCTTTGTGTACTTTATATAGGTATAAGCGGAGCGCTGGAATGCCAGAATATTTTGATTGTTATTTTGTCAATGGTGATTGGAACAATAATAGGCGAAGGGCTTGACCTTGATGAAAAAATCAGACGGCTTGGAGAAGGCTTGGAAAAACGTGTAAATAAAAATGGTGAGGATGGGACAATAGCAAAGGGCTTTGTAACTGCAAGTCTGCTGTTTTGTGTTGGTGCGATGGCTATTGTCGGCTCACTCCAAAGTGGAATATCGGGAAATCACGAAACACTTTTTGCCAAATCCCTTATGGATGCAGTTGCTGCTGCGGTGCTTTCGTCAACCCTTGGTTTTGGGGTGGTGCTTTCTGCCGTATTTGTGCTTGTTTATCAGGGCGCAATCACTTTTTGTGCATCCTTTTTGGAACCACTGCTTACTGATGTGATTATTGCAGAAATGACCAGCACTGGCTCGCTTCTTATTGTTGCACTGGCGTTTAATATGCTGAAAATTACTAATATAAAGGTTATGAATTATGTTCCAAGCGTATTTGTTCCCATTGTGATTTATTGGGTTTTGGAGTTATTTTAATTTTATGGAGGAGATAAAATGAAAAGAATTGCACAATTTGAAAAGGTAAGCAACGAACAGTTTGTTCTTGGATGGGCGGATTGTTTTGGCACGGGGAAAGGAATTTATGATGCTTTTGATTATGTAAAGCTGCCAAAACGTGCCACAAAAGGCTCTGCTGGATATGACTTTTTTGCGGTGAAAAGCGTGGTGCTTGCACCGGGTGAGAGCATAAAAATGCCCACCGGCATCAGGGTGAAGATTGATGAGGGGTGGGTTCTTAAAATTTATCCCCGAAGCGGACTTGGATTTAAGTACAGACTTCAGCTTAACAATACTGTTGGGATTATTGTCAGCGATTATTATTACTCGGACAACGAAGGACATATTTTTATCAAAATAACAAACGATTCAAAGGATGGAAAAACTGTCACAATAAATTGTGGAGATGCTTTCGCACAAGGGATATTCCTTGAATATGGGATTACTGTCGATGATGATGTGACAGATGTAAGAAATGGTGGATTTGGAAGCACATCAAAATAAAAAAGAAAGAACGTTTTGGAATGCCAAAACGTTCTTTTTATATCTTTTTATTCAGCAAATAGTGCTGTCGACATATAACGTTCGCCTGTATCAGGGAGCAAAACCACAATGATTTTGCCTTCGTTTTCAGGGCGTTTTGCGATTTCAGTTGCGGCGAAAAGGGCTGCTCCTGATGAAATGCCAGCCAAAATTCCCTCATGTTTTGCAAGGGTGCGGCTTGCATTATATGCATCATCTTCGGTTACAGTAACGATTTCGTCAATTACAGAGGTGTCAAGGGCTTTTGGAATAAACCCTGCGCCTATTCCTTGAAGACCGTGGGGACCCGATGTGCCTTTGGAAAGAACGGGAGAGCCGGCTGGTTCAACCGCCACGATTTTTATATCAGGGTTTTGTTCCTTAAGAAATTTTCCCGTGCCGCTGATTGTCCCGCCTGTGCCCACGCCTGCAACAAAAATATCGACTTTCCCGTCGGTATCGGTCCATATTTCAGGACCGGTTGAGAGGTAATGTGCCTTTGGGTTTGAGGGATTTTCAAACTGTGATGGAATGAAGCTGTTTTCAGTTTTTTCAGCAATCTCGTTGGCTTTTTGGATTGCTCCATTCATCCCGAGTTTTCCGTCGGTGAGGATAATCTCCGCGCCATAAGCTTTCAAAAGGTTCTGACGCTCAATGCTCATGGTTTCGGGCATAGTGAAAATGGTTTTGTAACCCTTTGATGCCGCAACTGCTGCAAGACCGATGCCTGTGTTGCCGCTTGTTGGCTCGATTATCACAGAATCGGGTTTCAAAAGACCTTTTTCTTCTGCATCTTCAATCATTTTTTTTGCGATGCGGTCTTTGGCACTTCCTGCTGGATTGAAATATTCAAGCTTTGCGAGGATTGTGGCATCAAGACCGATTTTGGTCGCATACCTTGATAGACAAAGAAGCGGAGTTGTGCCGATGAGTTCACTTACTGAATTGAAAACTTTCATATTTAAAAGCCCCTTTCAAAAGTTAAACCTAAAAGGTTTGTTATGTACTTATTTCTTAGCGAGGACTTCTTTTGCTTTTTCCACGATTGTCTTTGTATCAAGGCCATAGATTTCAAAGAGCTTCTGGGGAGTACCGGAACGGCCAAACACATCCTGAGTGCCAACCCTTGCCATGGGAACAGGGGCGTTTTCTGAAAGGACTTCAGCAACTGCGCTTCCAAGACCGCCGATAACGTTATGTTCTTCGGCTGTAACGATTGCACCAGTTTCCTTTGCTGCTTTTATGATAATTTCTTTGTCGATGGGTTTTATTGTTGGCATATTGACTACCCTTGCTGAAATGCCAAGCTCTTTGAGAGCAGTTCTTGCTTCAAGTGCATAAGGAACCATAAGACCCGTTGCAATAATTGTAAGGTCAGAGCCACTTTCCAGTTCAACACCTTTGCCAAATTCGAATTTGTAGTTTTCATCAAAAACTGTGGGAACAGCAAGCCTTCCGAATCTCAAATAAACGGGACCTTGATGGTCGATTGCGGCTTTTACTGCAAGGCGGGCTTCTGTGGCATCGGCAGGATTGATGATTGTCATATTGGGGATTGTGCGCATAATGCCTATATCTTCAAGACACTGGTGAGTAGCGCCATCTTCGCCAACGGAAATACCTGCGTGGGTTGCACCGATTTTCACGTTCAGACAAGGATAGCCGATGGAGTTGCGGATTTGTTCAAATGCTCTGCCTGAGGCGAACATTGCAAAGGAGCTTGCGAAAACGATATTACCACAAGTTGACATTCCTGCTGCAACAGCCATCATATTGCCCTCAGCGATACCTGCATTTATAAATCTTTCGGGATATGCTTTTTTGAAGCAGTCTGTTTTGGTAGACTTTGAAAGGTCAGCATCAAGAACGACAATTCTTTCATCACAGCCAAACTCTGCAAGAGCTGCACCATAAGCTTCACGTGTTGCTATCTTTTCACCGATTTTGTACATTAGAGTGCACCTCCTAAAGAATTTATGTATTCATCAAGTTCACGAGTGCCTATCTCGCACTGCTCAACAGAGGGAGCACTGCCGTGCCAGCTGCACTGGTTTTCCATGAACGAAACACCTTTGCCTTTTATGGTGTTTGCGATAATTATTGTAGGCATTCCTTTTGTTTCCTTTGCTTTTTTGACGGCATCTTCTATTTCCCCAAAATCGTGGCCATCTATTGTGAGAACGTTCCAGTTGAAGGCTTCAAATTTTTTATCAAAAGGTGTGGGGTTCATGACGTCGCGTATATTTCCGTCAATCTGGAGGTTATTGAAATCAAGAAAAACGGTGAGATTGTCAAGCTTATAGTGAGCGGCAAACATTGCTGCTTCCCATACCTGACCCTCTTCGCATTCGCCGTCGCCGATAATTGAATAAACCCGATAATCCTTTTTGTTGAGCTTTCCGGCAAGTGCCATTCCGCAGGCTGCACTTATGCCCTGGCCCAAAGACCCGGTTGACATATCTACACCTTTTACACCTTTCATATCAGGGTGTCCCTGAAGATAGCTTTCGGCATTTCTGAATGTTTTGATGTCTTCTTTTGGAATAAATCCACGCTCCGCAAGGGCACCGTAGAGGGCGGGTGAAGCGTGACCTTTTGAAAGAACAAATCTGTCACGGTCTGGATTTTGGGGATTCTTGGGGTCGATATTCATCTCCGATATAAAGAGATATGCCAGAATATCTGCTGAAGAGAGCGAGCCACCCGGGTGACCGGATTTGGCATTGCAGGTTGCTTCAAGCACCATTTTGCGGATGTTTGCAGCGGACCGCTTGAGCTCTGTGTAATTGTTGTTCATGGTTGTTGGCCTCCGTTTGCTTGAAAATTGTTTATATTGTGGTATAAAGCTCAGGTGGTTTTAAAACCGTTCCCCAACACCTCGTGGGCGTCGGAGAGAACGACAAAAGCACCGCTGTCAATGAGCTTTATAATTTTTTTCAGTTTGTTTATTTCGTATTTTTTTACCACACACATAAGAACGGTTTTTTCGTTTTTTGTATAGTGAGATGATGCGTGGAGTGCGGTGGTGCCGCGGTTTAGTTGTTCATAAATGCCAAAGGAAATTTCTTCGGGTTTGTCCGATATGATATAAGCTATTTTTGCAAAATCAATGCCCTCGAGCATCAAATCTACCACGTGAGAGCAGAAGAAGAGTGCTATTGCGGAATAAAGGATAACTTCCCATCTGTTAAAAGTGAGACCTGCCAAAAAAATTATGGCGATATCGATTATAAGGATAAATCGCCCTATTGAAAAGGAAGGAAAATGTTTCTTTAAAATTTGTGCAGCAATGTCTGTGCCGCCTGTGGTTGAGCCTGACCAGAAAACTATGCCAAGGCCAAGACCCATAAAGCTTCCACCGTATATTGCTGACAAAAGGAGGTCCCTTGTCACAGGATTTAAAAAAGCAAAGATGTCTGTGAATACGGACAAAGAAATCATACCGAAAAGTGATGATATGAGAAAGCTTTTGTCAAAGTATTTGAGGCTAAACAAAAATATGGGAATATTCAAAAAAAGAATGGAAATTCCCACAGGAATCTTTGTCAGGTGGTTAATGAGAATTGAAATACCGCTTAAGCCACCGGGGGCAATGTCTGCAGGAATCAAAAATAGATTTAGTGACAGTGCCACAACAAATGAGCCCAGCAAAACAAAAAAATATTTTCTCAGAGCAGCAAGCATTTTCACACATCTCCTAAAGTTTAATATGTAAAAATGCAAAGACTGTCAGATGATAAGGTTTCGCATAAGTTCAAGAATTCTTTCGCTGTCGCCTTTTAAATAGAGATAACCAATCAGTGCTTCGACACCGGTTGCAGATTTATAGTCAATTAAATCTGCGTTTTTCGGCGGGTGTGAGTTTGTGTTTCTGCCCCGTTTGTAGACTGCGGTTTCTTCTTCGGTGAGGATGTCCTTGATTTTCTGATAAAGGTCGGACTGAGCCTTTGCGTTGACCATGCTGATTGCGGATTTGTGGAGCTTTTGAACCGGCATATTCAGGTCTCTTAAAAGATAGGTTCTGACAAAAAGCTCATATACCGCATCACCGAGGTATGCAAGGGCAAGGGGCGAATATTGGTTTGGAGGGACTTTTTTCCCCACCTCAAATTCTTTGATAAATGTATCAAGCATAAGAATTACCTCACATAGTTAATCAGGCTTTTGTTATTTGCTGGCCTTGTGGGGCGTCTTTTACTATTATACCCAATTCACGCAGTTTATCACGAAGTTCGTCTGATTTTGCCCAGTTCTTTTCCTTGCGGGCTGTTTCGCGTTCTTTAAGGATAGCGTTTATTTCGTCGTCTGTGTCGCTAGTCGCATCTTTTGTAAGAAGTCCCAAAACACCGCCAAGCTCACGGATTGTGTCGATGGTTGCGGCAATGGTTTCCTTTGAAAAATCAGTATTTCCAATAATGTTTTTGTTTGCTTCTGAAACAAGCTCAAAAATAACGGAAATGGCATCCGCTGTGTTGAGGTCATCGTCCATAGCTGCGATGTATTTTTCTTTGAGGGCGGCAACCGTTTCTTTGTATGCAGTTTCCTTTTTGGAAAGATTCCCACGACTTTCTGCGTTTTCCATAGCGAAGGTCATATCCCCAAGGCAGTTATAAATTCTGTCAAGGGCGGATTTTGCCGACTGCATAAGGTCTTTGCTGAAGTTTATGGGACTTCTGTAATGTGCTGAAAGCATAAAGAAACGGATAACTTCATAGTCAAATTCTTCGGCAATTTCACGGACTGTGAAGAAGTTGCCCAAAGATTTTGACATTTTTTTGTTGTCGATATTTATATAGCCATTGTGCATCCAATAGTTGGCAAAGGTAACGCCGTGGGCACATTCGCTCTGGGCGATTTCGTTTTCGTGGTGGGGGAAGATAAGGTCCTGACCGCCGCTGTGGATGTCAATGGTCTTTGCCAGAAACTTGTTTGCCATGGCACTGCACTCAATATGCCAGCCCGGTCTTCCCATACCCCAGGGACTTTCCCAAGCGGGCTCGCCCGGCTTTTGTTTTTTCCAGAGGGCAAAGTCCATAGGGTCACGCTTGTCTTCGTTTATGTTTATTCTTGCACCGCTTTCCAAATCTTCAAGGGGCTGGTGTGAAAGCTTTCCATATTCCTCGAATTTTTTTGCTGCGAAATATACGTCTCCGTCTACGTTGTATGCATAGCCGTTGTCTTCAAGCTCTTTTACTATTTCAATGATTGCGTCGATGTTGTCGGTTGCTCTTGGGTGGAAGGTAGCTCGCTTGATACCAAGACCGTCAGCGTCCTTGAAATATTCAGCGATATATTGGTCGGCAAGCTCTTTGACGGTGATGCCCAGCTCGTTTGCCTTGTTTATCATTTTGTCATCAATGTCGGTGAAGTTCTGGGCGAAATATACCTTGAAGCCGCTGTATTCAAGATAACGGCGGAGTGTATCAAAAATGATAAAGGGACGTGCGTTTCCTATGTGGAAATAGTTATACACTGTGGGGCCGCAGGAGTACATACGGATAACGCCCTTTTCCACGGGGACGAGTTCTTCTTTTTTTCGGGTCAATGTATTGAAAACTTTCATTTTGATAGTCCTTTCTGTAACGGGAATGTTTATTCCTTGGGATTGTCGTTTTTAAGGCTTGATTTCAGGTTGTCGAGTTCAACACGCAGCTTGCAAAGCTCCATTGAAACGGGGTCTGGAATGTGAATCTGGTCCAAATCAATTTTTGCAGGGGCGATTTTTACGTTGTCGCGCTTTACTATGTGGGCAGGAACGCCGACACAAGTGCTGTTGGGTGGAATTTCGTTGAGCACAACTGCATTTGCTGCGATTTTGCTGTTGTCACCCACGGTGAATGGTCCAAGAACTTTGGCACCGCTGCCGATGGTAACATTGTTCCCAATAGTTGGGTGACGCTTTCCCTTGTCTTTTCCTGTGCCGCCCAGAGTCACGCCCTGGTAAATGGTGCAGTTGTCACCGATTATGGCAGTTTCACCAATCACCACACCCATGCCGTGGTCGATGAAAAGACCTGTGCCTATCTTTGCTGCGGGGTGGATTTCTATGCCGGTTTTGCGCCTTGCACGTTTTGAAACCCAGTCGGCAAGGAAATAAAAACCGTGCTGATGCAGCTTGTGGGCAAGGCGGTAACTGAGCATTGCTTTTACACCAGGGTATAAGAACAATACCTGAAGCCTGCTTCTTGCGGCGGGGTCACGTTCAAACGCCAAATCAACCTCGAGTTTTAATGTTTTGAAAAAGTTCATATAATAAAACCTCACAGTTTTCTGTGGATAAATTTACATACATAGATATTATACACTAAAGTTTTAAGATAGTAAAGTGATTTCTTATAAAAATTTGTCATAAAATCATCTAAATATACATCTCAAAATTTATTGTATGCTGTAAAGATTCACAAAGTTACCGAAATGGCGGAAGAAAAAGAGTGGCATACAATAAAAGTTTCTCTAAACCTATTGAAATTATTTGTCGGTTAATGTATAATAACACTGATGTATTGTGTTTTGCTCAAGGCGCTCTGGAATATGTTCCTGGATGAGAAGAATATTTATTATTGAACAAAGATTTATGTATTGATAAAGGGAAGGCGGTTTCCGCATTGGTGATTAAGGTATTTATTGATATATGCCAGCTGTTGCTGTTTTTTATTGCAGGATATTATTTTGTTCTTGCTTTGTTTTCTCTCACAGTTTCAAAAAAAGAAACGGTGGGAAGTAAGAAAAACAAATTTGCTTTGCTTATTGCGGCTCACAACGAAGAGGCTGTCGTGGGGAATTTGGTGAAAAGCCTTAAAGAACTTGACTATCCATCTGATTGCTATGAGATTTTTGTTGTTGCTGACAACTGTACGGACAACACCAGAAAAATCGCAGAGGATTGTGGTGCAGTGGTTTTTGAAAGGGTTGATGAAAGTGAGCGTGGCAAGGGGTTTGCTATGGAGTTTGCTTTCAAGAAGATTTTTGCTCTTGATGAAGAATTTGAATATATCTGCGTGTTTGACGCTGATAATGTTGTGAATAAGGATTTTCTGTTTCATATGAATAACAAGATAAATCAGGGATATCGTGCTGTTCAGGGATACCTTGACAGCAAAAACCCCACTGATTCGTGGCTCACATTTTCATATTCTTTGTGGTATTGGATAAACAACAGACTTTCTCAGCTTTCACGTGGAAATCTTGACCTTGGTTGTCGTCTTGGCGGTACGGGGTTTGCGGTGGCTTCAGAACTTATAAAAGAATATGGCTGGGGAGCTACTTGTCTTGCGGAGGATACTGAGTTTACACTTAAACTTGCTCTTAGCGACATAAAGGTGGGTTGGTCCCACGAGGCTGTTGTATATGATGAAAAGCCCACTCAAATGTCTACGTCTATGAAACAGCGAAAACGTTGGATGCAAGGACTTGCGGATGTTTCTTCTCGGTATGTCAGACCCCTTTTGAAAAAAGGGATCGAGGAAAGGTCTGCGAATGCTTTCCATATGCTTATGAACTTTTGGGGTGACACCCTTTATCCTGTGACTCTTGGATATTTCCTTGTGATTTATGGGATGATTTTCTTTGCTGATGAGAAGTCTTTGGTTTATAATTTGCTTTGCAATATGTGGTTTGACCAGTGGAAGTTTTTGCTTCTTTCAGTACTTGTTTTCGGAAATATTTTTGTCATTCTTGCAGGACTTTATAACGACAAAAAGCTTGACCGAAAGGTGATAAAAAACTTTTTTGGATTTGTAATTTATCTTATTACCTGGATTCCCATTGGAATTTGGGGAATTGTTAAAAAAGATGAAAAAGAATGGTTTCACACACCACATTCGGGCGGTAAGTCCTGAGGTGTGGTGAAAAGGAGGAAAAGATGGATATTTTTATTGAAGAAATGGTTGAAAGAAAAAGAACAGCAAAGGATGTTGCTATAGTTTTCGGACTTATGGTGTTGAGTGTGATTTTTGCCTATCTTCTTTTAGTGGTGGTTCTTCCGCTTATTCCGCAGTTTGGTTCGATTTTGTTTTTGCTTACGGCAGGGGTTATATATCTTGCCTATCGGTTTTCTATGTCATTTAATGTTGAATACGAATATTCTCTGGTTAAAAATGAAATTGACATTGACAAAATTATGAACAGAAGAAAGAGAAAAAGACTCACAACTGTTAACATAAAAGGCCTTGAGGCGTTTGGGTATTGTGACAAAAATCACGAGTATGAAAAGTTTGCAGGTGATATTTCTGTGAAGAAAATTTATGCTTGTGAGAAAAAGAATAATGAAAACAATTACTTTGTGGTATATTTTGAAAATAGCATAAAAGTTATGACTGTTTTTTCTCCGTCAGAAAAAATTGTCGAGGTAATTGAAAAGCTTAATCCTAAAAGGGTATAGATATGAAAAATTGCGGTGTTGATATTATAGAAATTTCACGGATTGAAAAGGCAGTTAAGAAAAATAAAAGGTTTTTGGGCAGAGTATTCTCAAAAAGTGAAATTGATTATTTCAGGGAAAATGGCAGCCGAATGGAGACGCTTGCGGGTTTTTATGCCGCAAAAGAGGCTTTTCTTAAATATAAAAAATGTGGCATCAAAAGCCTTGAACTTTCGCTTATTTCAGTTGAACACGATGAAATGAATGCTCCTTTTGTGGTGTATAAGGATGTGCGTCAGGATGTGTCCCTGAGTATTTCACATAACAAAACTTCTGCGGTGGCAGTGGTTTGCGGCGATGCGTTTGTTGTGCCCTATGTTGATTCAGAAATGGGTGAAATGATTCCAAAACGAAAGACTGATGCGCATAAAGGTGATTGCGGTCGCGTTTTGGTGGTTGCAGGCTCGAAAGGTATGACGGGGGCTGCTGTACTTGCGGCAAAAAGCGCTCTTCGCTCGGGCAGCGGGCTGGTGACAGTGGCTGTTCCAAAGGATGAAAGAATGATTGTTGACTCTATGGTGCCTGAAATTATTACGGTGGGGCTTGATGCTGAAAGCGGTAGCATTTGCCACGGAGCAATGAAGGAAATTATTGCCGAAGCAGGAAAAGCGGATGCAGTGGTTTTTGGACCCGGACTTTCGCAAAATAAAGATATAAAAGATATTCTTTTTGGAATTCTTGCTCAGTACAGCGGCAAGCTTGTGATAGATGCAGACGGGCTCAATGCCCTGAAATCAGATTGCGAAATTCTTAAGGAAAAGAAATGTCAAGTGGTTATAACGCCTCATCCTGGTGAAATGGCAAGGCTTTTGGGAGTTACAACCCAGGATATAGCGAAAGACAGATGTGGTATAGCGTCGCGCTTCGCAAAGGAATATGGGGTAACTGTGGTACTTAAAGGAAAGGACACTGTCGTGGCGAATGAAAATGACGATGTAAAAATCAATCCCTCGGGAAATCCGGGAATGGCAACAGCCGGGATGGGTGATGTTCTTTCGGGAGTTATTGCATCGTTTTTGGGACAGGGACTCGAGTGTTTTGACGCGGCGGTTCTGGGTGCGTATATTCACGGCAAGGCAGGCGATGCGGCTATGCTTGAAAAAGGCATCCATGGGCTTATTGCATCGGATGTTTTGGAAAAATTGCCTTTGGCAATCAAATCAGAAATTGAGATTTAAAAAACATGATAAAAGGAGAGGGGTATTTTGGAAGAAAGAAACAGAGCATGGGCAGAAATAGACCTTGATGCCCTGAAACATAACCTGAGAGAAATAAAAAAATGCATAAAAAAAGGCACTCGGATGATGGCTGTTGTCAAGGCTGATGCATATGGACACGGCGTTTTTGAAGTGGCAAAAACCGCTATTGAAAACGGAGCCGATTATCTTGGCGTTGCATGGGTTTGTGAGGCTGTTGAACTTCGGGAACTGGGAATTAACGTGCCGATTATGGTGCTTGGGAACTCTGCTTACAGTGAGATAGAAGAGATTGTAAAGTATGATATTACGGCTACTGTTTCGGATGTTGGCTTCGCTGAAAAACTTTCGAGCGCAGCAAAAAAACTTAATAAAACAGCAAAAATTCATATAAAAATAGACACAGGGATGTCCAGAATAGGGTTTCTTTCGGATACTGAAGAAAGAAAAAAAGATACCTGCAGCGAAATTCTAAAAATCTCAAAGCTTACTGGGCTTGAAATTGAAGGGATTTTCTCGCATTTTGCATCGGCTGATGACGAAGATTATGATTACACTTATATGCAATACAATCGGTTTTTGGCGGTTGCTAAAGAACTGGACGAAGAGGGTATTCGGATTCCAATAAAGCATATATGCAACAGTGCTGCGGCGGCGAAGTTCCCCGAAATGCACCTTGATATGGTGAGATTGGGTATAATGATGTACGGTCTTTATCCATCAAAGGGTTTTGATAAAAGGCTGTTGGATTTAATTCCTGTTATGAGCTTTAAGGCTCGTATTACTGCTATAAAAGAGCTTGATGAAGGTGTGTCGCTCAGCTATGGAAGGACATACTGCACAGAGGGCAAATCAAAGATTGCCACGGTGTCGGTGGGGTATGCTGACGGATACCCAAGGGCTCTTTCAAATTTCGCAGAGATGATGGCAGGCGGAAAAAGAGCAAAACAAGTAGGAAGAATTTGTATGGACCAATGTATGATTGACGTTTCAAAGGTTAATAATATAAATGTCGGTGACGAAGTTACCTTGTTTGGCAAAGCATCAGAAAACGGTGTTTCTGCAGATTGCCTTGCGGACGCTTTGGGCACAATCAATTATGAAATAGTGTGCAATGTGGCAAGGCGGGTTCCCCGCGTTTATATCAAGGATGGAATGGTTGTTAAATCACTCAATTACATTTTGCGTGAATATGGTATGTAAATACATAAATGAGTAATTGTATTTGCGATTAGCCCGGACAAGTCATACTGCGTATAATGTAAAAAGGGATTGATATGGGGGTGCCTTTTGTGACAGATGAATGTGAAAAAAGCAAGGCTGTCCTTGCGGAACTCAGTGAGACTTGTGCTGATTTGCTGAAAAAAGGTTACGAAGAAATGTCCCGCATCAATCTTGGTTTGGCAGAGGAGAGTGTGTTTTCGGATAACGAAGCACTCACACTTGCTGAACAAAAACTTGCGGAGTGTGAATAATTGTGATAATTAAAAGAGGCGACATTTATTACGCAGATTTGAGCCCTGTGGTGGGCTCTGAACAAGGCGGGGTGAGACCTGTGCTTATTATTCAGAATGATATAGGCAACAAATACAGCCCTACGGTGATTGCCACGGCCATTACCTCGCAGATAAACAAGGCGAAAATGCCGACACATATTGAAATTGATGCCAATGAATATGGGCTTTCAAAGGATTCGGTGGTTTTGGCAGAACAAATAAGGACCATCGACAAAAGACGGCTCAAAGAGAAAATAGGGCATTTGGATGATGAACTTATGACCAGAGTAAATGAAGCACTTGAAATAAGCTTCGGACTTATTTAACCCAAAATTTTTTGGAGGAGGATAAAAATGAAAAAGAACAATAAGAAATTCAAAATCGCGTTGGCACTTGTGGTGCTGAGCCTTATGTTTACAGTGGTTCTGGCAGAGCCTGGAGGCGAGGACGACCCGCTGATTACAAAATCATATATTGATGATGTGTTGATGCCGAAAATCGAAAAGTATGTTGAAAGTGCCATAGCGGGACTGAAAACAGGAAATGGAACCGCAGGTGCTGCCGCGTCCTTTGAGGTTGTGGAAGCAAGTGCCGGACAGGAAATAATTTGTTCCGCAGGAACAGAGCTTATCTTAAGAATGGGAAAAGCAACAATCATTGCGACAGAAAAGGGTGGAATTGCAGACACAACAGCAGGCTTTGATTTGGCGGACGGAAGTGATATGCCAGCCAATCATCTTTTGATTGTTCCGCTGGCTGATGGCAGAGGAATAAGAGCAAGCAGTGACGTTATTGTGATGGTTAAAGGCGGTTTTACTAAAAAATAAGGTTTATAATATAATAAAACGGCTTGCCCAAGGGCAAGCCGTTTTGCTTTTATACAAGGTATGATTCTTCTGTGATTTTCCTAAATTCTGACAAGGCTTTTTCGGCGGAAAGTTTGTCTTTGAAAACCCCGAAGACTGATGAGCCGCTGCCACTCATAAGGGAGTATGAAGCACCAAGTGCAAGCATCTTTTTTTTGTATTCGCTGATTTCGGGATGCATTTTTTCGGCAACAGTTTCAAGGACGTTTCCGGCTGTTTTTGCCAATGCATCAATGTCGCCATTTTGAAGTGCCGAAATTGACGCCTTTATGTCGGGGTGTATTGTAGTTTCGTCAAGAACAAGGTTTTTGTAAACATAAGCGGTTGAAATGCTAATGTCAGGTTTTGCCACAACAACAAATGCGTTTCCAAGCGGAGGCAATGGAGTAAGAATTTCGCCGATACCCTCGGCAAGCATACAGCCGCCGTGCAGAAAAAACGGAACGTCTGCCCCTAGGGATTTGGCCAGAGTTTTGAGCTCTGTGGCCTCAAGTGGATTCTCAAAAAGGGTGTTGAGCGCAGAAAGTGTTCCTGCGGCATCAGAAGAGCCGCCACCGAGACCTGCTCCTGAGGGAATATTTTTGCATAAATGAATTCTTGCCGATGCGGTTATACCGGTTTTTTCAAAAAATAATTTCGCCATCTTTACAACAAGATTGCTATCGTCGGTGGGTATATCTTCGTTATCGCAGGAAAACTGGATAGTGGAAGTGGTAGAATCGCAGATGGATATTTTCAAAATATCAAAAAGATTTATTTCATGCATAATCATCGAAAGATTGTGATAGCCGTCATCGCGGCGATTTATTACATCAAGGGAAAGATTTATTTTTGCAGGGCATTTGATTTCCAATTCTTTTTTCATAATAGTTCCTTTTTAAACTAAACGAGAAACTTGCAAGGGCAAATTTCTCGTTTTTATATTATTCGTTATCTGTGATTTCTGATGGAGCAGTTTCACTTTCAACTGTTGAAGCTTCATTGCTCGCCGGAGTTTCTGCGAAAAGTGCATCAAATTCAGCGGCATCAACCTTTTCTTTTTCAAGGAGAAGCTCGGCGGTTGTTTTTACTTTGTCTGAGTTTTCCCTGAGAAGCTCTTCGGAGCGGGCGTAACACTCGTCAATTATGCGCTTGATTTCGCTGTCAATTTTTGCTGCCACATCTTCGCTGTAATCCTTTGTGTGACCAAAGTCACGACCGATAAACACTTCGTCGTTGCTGCTGCCAAAACTACGAGTTCCAAGAGCTTTGCTCATACCATATTTGATAACCATATTCTTGGCGATTGCGGTGGCTCTTTCGATGTCGTTTGAAGCACCTGTGCTGATGTCACCAAGGAACAGCTGTTCTGAAACTCTGCCGCCCAGGAGTGAAACAATTTCTTCAAGCATTTCAGTCTTTGAGGTGTATGAAACATCTTCCTTGGGGAGAGACAGTGTGTATCCACCAGCTCTGCCACGAGGGATGATTGAAATCTGATGAACTCGGTCCTGAGTTGGAAGAAGTTTTGAAACAACAGCGTGACCTGCCTCGTGGTATGCTGTGAGTTTGCGCTCTTTTTCTGTTACAATACGAGTCTTCTTTTCGGGACCTGCGATAACTTTCATAATGGATTCTTCAAGGTCAAACATTGTGATTGAGGTTGCCCCGTTCTTTGCTGCACGGAGTGCCGCCTCGTTCATAAGGTTTTCAAGGTCTGCGCCTGTGAAGCCAACAGTGGTTTTTGCAAGAACATCAAGACGGACATCATCTGCCAGGGGCTTACCTTTAGCGTGGACCTTGAGGATTTCCTCTCTGCCCTTGACATCGGGAGCGTCAACCAGGACCTGACGGTCAAAGCGACCGGGGCGGAGGAGTGCGCTGTCCAGAATATCAGGACGGTTGGTTGCAGCAATCACGATAACGCCTTCGTTTATGCCAAAACCATCCATTTCAACAAGAAGCTGATTGAGGGTTTGTTCTCTTTCGTCATGACCGCCGCCGAGACCTGCACCTCTTTGTCTGCCTACGGCGTCGATTTCGTCAATGAAAACTATGCAGGGTGCGGATTTCTTTGCATGTTCAAAAAGGTCGCGCACACGTGACGCACCAACACCCACAAACATTTCCACAAAATCTGAACCTGAGATGGAGAAGAAAGGAACGCCTGCTTCACCGGCAACAGCCTTGGCGAGCAAGGTTTTACCTGTTCCGGGAGGGCCCACCAGGAGAACACCTTTTGGGATTCTTGCGCCGAGGGCACAGAATTTTTTGGGGTCTTTGAGGAAGTCCACAATTTCCTTGAGTTCTTCTTTTTCTTCGTCTTCGCCTGCCACATCATCAAAGGTTTTTTTGTTTTTATCGTCAACGGTTACTTTCGCACGGCTTTTGCCAAAGGACATAACGCCGCCTTTTCCGCCACCTTGTGATTGACGCATAAAAATAACCCAGAAGACAATCATAATCACAATAAGACCAAGGGATGGCAAAAAGCTCAGCCACCATGGTGGCGAAACCGGCTCAGGAGTGTCGACTTTGAGTGTGCCGGCAGCAACTTGACGGTCAATTTCATCGCCTGCGCTGAGGTAGAGGATGGAATAGCCGGGAGTTGCAACCTCAATTTTTGTGTTGTCGAGAAGTGTTGCATATGCTGTGCCTTCCACCATCTTGAGCTCTGTCACTTGACCTGTTTTTATCATCGTGAGAAGGTCGGAGTAAACATATTTGGTGGTTGGCTCAGGGGTTGATGTAACCACAAATATGGTGAGAATTATCAGAAATAAAATTAAATAAAAGCTTAAACCGCGTAAAGGTTTTTTCAAGGGATCGCCTCCAGTTTGAATTTTGAATATATATTCCGCAACGCTGAGCGGACAAAACATACCAGTTTAGTGTATATATATATTACCATATATTTCTTTTAAAAACAATAGGTTAACTGAAAAATTCAAAAAAATGTAACATTCTTAGTATTGACAAAAGGCGTCTATACAATTACAATTAAATTCAGAATATAAAAAGTCGAAAAAGGAGTTTTCTTATGAAAAATAATAAAAATTTAAATAAAAAAAAGAATTCCCCAACCAAAGTTATATCAGCTGTTGCGGGTATTATTGCCGTGGTGTGTGTGATTGGCTTGTTTGCCATTGGAGCGACAGGTGGCTTTGAAAAGCTTGGATTTTCTTCAGACAGTGACACCGTCTTGACAAGTCAGACGGCGACCGGTAAAACCACAGCAAATGAAAACGGCGAGCTTGCGGTAGCTCAGGGAAAAAATGAGGAGGACAAAAAGATGACAGAGGAAAATGTAAAGGTTTTGGTTGAAATGGAAGATGGCGGCGAGTTTGTTCTTGAACTTTATCCATCATATGCACCACAGACAGTTCAGAACTTTGTGGATTTGGTTTCGGACGGTTTTTATGACGGCGTGGGCTTCCACAGAGTTGTAGACGGCTTTATGGCACAGGGCGGCGACCCTGAGGGCACAGGTATGGGCGGAAGCGGAGTTCAGATACCAGGTGAATTTTCATCAAATGGTTTCAGTCAGAACACCCTTTCACATCAGCGCGGCGTGATTTCTATGGCTCGTTCTATGGATCCTGACAGTGCATCAAGTCAGTTCTTTATCTGTTATGATGATGCAAGCTTTCTCGACGGACAATATGCCGCTTTTGGAAAGGTCATCGAGGGCATGGATGTTGTTGACGGATTTTTGGATGTTGAAAGAAAACCCAACTCCATGGGTGAAATGGCAATCCCTGTTACACCAATTACAATGAAAAAGGTTACAATCATTGAAGACTAAAAAAGCAAAGCGAAAGCCCTGCTTCCTAAAATCAGGAGGCAGGGCTATTTTTTATGCAAAAAATCAGTCGTGATTGCCTGAAGTACAAATATTTTTAAAGATATTAAGAATATCGGCTGAAAATTTATAACAATGGGCGTAACCATCCGTAAAATATATAACTGTATCCTTGGAAATGGAAAAGTTTAAAACGTTTTCAAGCAAAAGCCGGTTTTCATCATCCAGCGGAATAAAAGTTTCTTCTGTGGAAGAGGTTTCGGGGATATTTAAAAGTTCTAAAGGGGAGATATTCAAAGCATTGGCGAGCTTAAAGATTTTATCCCTTTTCATATTTTTTATGTAACCGCTTTCCCATTTTTTTATGGTGCTTTTGCTTACACCCACCATTTCTCCCAGTTGTTCGAGGGTAAAGCCGTGTTCAATCCGTTTTTGTTTGATATCAATAGGCATATTTTTCATCCTTTCATATTGCGTGAATTTGAAGCTGTTTAGCAAAAAACTTTTGCGGACATATTATATCACAGGATTTCCAAATTTGCAACTACATTTGACATAAAAGTAAAAAAATGTTAATAACGCCTTGACAAAAATGTAAAATAATGGTAATATCTAAATCGAAATTCAAAATGGGAGGTGAGAAAGTGAATAGAAAGTTGTTGAAAAAGATTATGTCGAAAAGGGGTTTTTCGGTGGGAGAGCTTGCTGAAAGAATACCGCTTAACAAGATTGTTCTGTCTTGTCGGCTTGGGGGAATATCTGAATTCACATTGTTTGAAATTCAGCAAATTTCGAAGATTCTGGAGCTTGACAGGCGAGAAATAATGCTTATTTTTTTTGGAGAAAAGTTTCCTAAAGGAAACAAAAAAAGGTGGCAGGCAGTGAAAAATGGAGACAGAGCACCCCAATATTTTAAAAATTTTGAAATTTGGTAAACAGGAGAGTAAAAAAATATTTTTTTGTGAGGTGTGTGGAGAAACATTTGATGAATTTGATGATTACAAAATAGCAGATAGATTTGGAAGATGTTTTTGTAGTCTTAAATGCAGAGCAAAATATTACGGCAGAGATTGAGGAGATGTTTTTATGACAAAAAAAGAACTTATGCAGATTTATTATCTTAACAGGGAGATTATGAATGACACCGAGGAGCTTGTAAACCTCAAAATAGAGGCACGGCAAAATGAACACAAGGGAGCTTTTGCGGTCACAAATATCAGAGAACGGGAACAGAGAATTGTGAACAAAATCAGAAAGTGCAGTGAACTCAAAAAACGTATTGACAAGTTTCTTGAGTCCATTGATGACAGCTTAACCAGACAGATTTTTTATTATCGCTATGTGAAATGTATGTCATGGAAAAAGGTCTCCTATATGACTGGTGGTTACAACAGCGAAGAGGGTGTGAGGAAAATTGCTGCGAGGTATCTGGAAAAACACAAAAATGACATATAATCACAAAAATGGTCTGTTTTGGATAAATTGTCCGGACTATAATACAGTTAAGCTTGTTTGTTGAAGGAATGCGAGGTGGCAAGGGTGGAAAAACCGAAATGCGGTGAAGAGGGTTTTGATGAGAAGAATGTGATAAGCGAGTATATTTACCGAAAGAAAAAGGATGCCTGCAGGCTGATTGATACAATACTTCAGGAGATAGGGAATCCTGAAAGAATATCAAGTGCACCGCTTAATCAACTCTCATCTGTGATGGGAACTTTGATTGACAAATTCGGGGCTGACGAAAAGGACAAATCCCTTGACGGAACTCTTGCCACATTATTTGATGATTTTGAGGATGTGAGATAGAAAATATAAAAATGAGGAAATACAAAAATCTTACTGACAAACAAAATGAGCTTATGGAGATTGCAAAAGGTGGGCTCAAGAGAATAAACATTCTGCATGGAAGCGTCCGTTCAGGAAAAACATGGATAAGCCTTGTGCTTTGGTGTGTGTGGATAAGGAATATGCCAAAGGACAAAGCGTATCTTATGACGGCAAAAACCCTTACTACCTTAAAGCGAAACTGTCTTGATTTGCTTGAAACGTTGGCGGGGAAAAACAATTTCAGCTATTCCATATCAAAAAAAGAGGGAACTCTTTATGGAAGAAAGATATACCTTGAGGGTGTGAATGATGCGGGGGCAGAAAGCAAGATCCGAGGAATGACACTTCAAGGGGCATATTGTGATGAGGTTACACTTTTTACCGAAGAATTTTTCAGCATGCTGCTTTCAAGACTTTCGGAGAAGGGCGCAAAGCTTTTTGGCACTACAAATCCTGATAACCCGAATCATTGGTTTAAAGTGAAATATATTGACAGACGAAGCGAGCTTGATTTCTTTTTGATGGAGTTTCTCATTGACGATAACACCTTTTTGGACCCTGCCTATGTTGAGGAACTGAAAAAGGAATATACGGGGGTTTTTTATAAGAGGTTTATTTTGGGTGAGTGGTGCAGTGCAGAGGGACTTGTTTATCCTATGTTTGATAAGGATGTACACACTGTCAGCGAAATACCGAAGCCCTCTGGAAATGAAGAATATTATATATCCATAGACTATGGAACTCTTAATCCGTGCAGTATGGGGCTTTGGAGGCTTGATGACAACTGTGCAGTCAGAATAAAGGAGAGCTATTATTCGGGAAAGGCACAAAAAATGCTGCTTACTGATGAGGAATATTATGAAAGGCTCAAAAATTTAGCGGAGGGCTTTCCGATAAAAGGGGTAATAATAGACCCGTCAGCCGCAAGCTTTATTGCTACAATAAGACGGCATGGAGAGTTCAGCGTGCGAAAAGCAGACAACAGTGTTCTTGATGGAATAAGAGTAACGGGGACACTGCTCCAAAGCGGAAAGCTCTTGATTCACGAAAGCTGCGAGGATGCCATCCGTGAATTCGGGAGTTATTCGTGGGATGGGGAATCTCAGGAGGACAAGGTTCTCAAAGAGTTTGACCATGCTATGGATGATATAAGATATTTTTGCTTTACAGTTGCGAAAAAAAGGCTTCTTTAAAAGTGAGGAGGAAAAAATTTGTTTGAAGAAATAAAGAATTTTTTTGGAAAGGTGATAGGAAGTATGTTTGATAAAAATTCGGTACGGAAAGCGATTTCTTCGGAAATTGCGGTATCAGACGAAATGAGCACTGCTCTTTCGGTCTGGAGAGAGATGTATGAGGAAGAAGACGGTCTTCATTTGCCCACGGCTATTGCTTTTGAAATGGCAAGGCTTATTACGGTGGAAATGAACTCGGTGATTTCGGGCAGCAAAAGGGCAGAGTTTCTTAATGAAACATATAAGAGTATTATTGAAAATATAAGAATTCCTGTGGAATATGGCTGTGCCAAAGGTGGACTTGTGATGAAGCCTTATGTTTCAAAGGAAAAAATTTTGGTGGATTTCATTCAGGCGGATAAATTTTTGCCCACTGCATTTGACGAATCAGGAAACATCCGAGGTGCTGTTTTTATCCAGACAATTACCCGTGACGGCGGATTTTATACAAGGCTTGAAAAACACAGCTTTGTGGGCGATACATATGAGATTTCAAACAAGGCGTTCTTTTCGAGGACAAGGGATAATCTTGGGAATCCAATTTCTTTGGAAGATGTTCCAGAGTGGCAGGATTTGGCAGAAAAAATCTCTATCGGGAACGTGAAAAATCCGCTTTTTGGATATTTCAAACCTGCAATTGCCAACTGCATCGACTCGTCATCGCCACTTGGTGTTTCGGTTTATGCCAATGCGGTAAATCTTATTGAGGATGCAAACCGTCAGTATGAAAGACTTTTGTGGGAATTTGAAAGCGGCGAAAGGGCACTTATTGCAAATGCTATGGCCTTTAAGCGTGATAAAAACGGAAAGCCAAGTCTTCCCGACAAAAGACTTTATCGCACGCTGGATGTTGACGATATGGATTTCTTCCGTGAATGGTCGCCAAAAATCAGAATTGATGAAATTGCAAAAGGCTTAAACCGAATTTTTAGGCAAATTGAATTTAATTGCGGTTTTGCCTATGGAACAATTTCCGAGATAAATGACACCCAAAAGACCGCAGAAGAAATCAGGGCATCAAAGCAGAGAAGCTATGCCACGGTTTCGGACAACCAGAAGGCACTGAAAAAGGCACTTCTTGAGCTTGTGTATGCTATGGATGTGTGGTGCACACTTTATGATTTGGCGCCAAAGGGAGAGTGTTCGGTATCATTTGATTTTGATGACAGCATTGAAGCAGACCGCAAAACCCAGTTTGAGGAAAAGCAGGCTTTGGTGGATGCGGGAATTATGGCACCCTGGGAGTTCCGTATGTGGTATTTTGGCGAGGACGAGGACACTGCAAAGAAAAGTATTTTAAATAAATAAAATTTGTCCGCAATGACGATAAACTACGGATGCTTGCAGAGGGAACTGCGATAAAAAACCGAAAAGCATTTTTGAAAAGTCTTCGGATTTTTCAAAAGGAAGGAGTTATAGCTATGACAAGAGAGGATTTGAGAGGAATTATTGACGGAATAACAGACGAACAGCTGAAAAAAATTCTGGATATAAATTCTTCTGACATCGGAAAAGCAAAAAACGATGGACAGGAAACACTGGTGGCTCTTGATGCCGCCAATAAAAAAGTGGCGGAACTTGAGGGACTGATGGAGGACCTTAAAAACAGTCAGTGTGAGGCAGAAGAAATGAAAATGAAAATAGACGAGCTGCAAAAAGTCATTGACGAGAGGGATATTCAGTCAGAAAAACAAAAGAGAGCCGAGGAAATGAAAAACAGATTTGCTGCGGTTGTGGGTGAGGCAAAGTTCCTCAATGCTTTCACCGAAAAAGGAGTTTTTGAGGAATTTTCAAAGGCTCTTGAAAACCCTGAAAACCAGGAAAGAAGTGACAGCGAAATTTTTGCTCAGCTTACATCAGCAGAGAATCTGTTTGACCAAAAGACAGAGGTGCCTCATATTGTTGCCTCAACCATGGGGTTTGGCGGCGAGCTTGAAAAAGGTGAAATTCGTGAAATTATGGGGCTTCCTGCTGAGTAAAGTAGATTTGGAGGAGAAAGTTTATGGCAAATGCTATTGCAAAATTCAAAAAGTATATTGATACCCTTGACGAAGTTTACAAGGTATCATCAGTGACATCCGTTCTTGATGGCAACAGCCGACTTGTGAGAATGGGTGCAAATGCAAACGAGATTATTATTCCCAAGATGAGCATGGACGGTCTTGCGGATTACAGCCGTGAGAATGGTTATATCGGCGGGGATGTAACACTCACAAATGAAACAGTTACATTCAACTATGAAAGAGGACGTTCCTTTACCATTGATGCAATGGACAATGAAGAGACAGCAGGTGTGGCTTTCGGTCAGCTCTCGGGTGAATTCATCAGAACAAAAGCGGCACCTGAAATCGATGCATTCCGTTTTGCACAGTATGCAGGGGTTAGTGGTATCGGTTTGGGTGAAGCTGACCTTGATGACCCACAGGATACACTTGCGGCACTTATTGCGGCACAGAATGCAATGGATGAAGCGGAAGTTCCAACAGAAAGCAGAATTTTGTTTATTACACCCGTACTTTATAACGGCGTTATGAATATTGATACCACAAAATCAAAGGCGGTTCTTGATTCATTTGCGCAGATTGTAAAGGTGCCCCAGAGCAGATTCTATACTGCAGTGAACCTTTATGATGGTTCATCCGAGGGTGAGGTTGCAGGTCACTTTGTAAAGGATGCAGAAAACGGCAAGAACATCAACTTTATGGTGGTTGAAAAGTCAGCTACAATCCAGTATCAGAAGCATGTGGTAAGCAAGGTTGTTACACCTGAAGAAAATCAGGTTTCTGATGCGTGGAAGTTCTTCTACCGTTCTTATGGTATTGCGGATGTTTATGAAAACAAGACACACGGCATTTATCTCCACAAGGCAACAAAATAAAACTTTTCGGGAGGATTGTTGTGCGATTTGTAGGACTTGTTGACAAAAAGAAAACAGCCGCAAAGCAACCAAAAAAGAAAAAGGCGGTGAACAGCAAGGATGTTAAAGGATAAGATAAGCTTTGATTTTTATTACAATACATATAGCTGCGAAAATGAGGGAGACCTCACTGCAGAAAATTTTGACCGCTATATAAACCGTGCAAAAAGAGTGCTCGATAGCTTTTTGGAAAAAGAGGATTTTACTCCTGATGAAAGGCTTGCGGTTATGCTTTGCATATGCGAAATAGCAGAAAGTCTGTACCGTGAAGAAAATATAAGTTCGGTAAAAAGTGAAACTGTCGATGGTTATTCGGTTACCTTTAATCGGGAAGGCAATATCAAGGAAAGGATAAGAACTATCGTTCTTGGACACCTTGGAAAAACAGGGCTTCTTTATGCGGGGGTGGAGTAATGCTTGAAAATGGAGTTGTCACCGTGTTTTCTCAAAAAACAAAAGGCGGTGACTTTGTAAAGGTTGCATGCTGCCCTGCGTGGATTTACAAAAAAGAAAGACTCAGAAACAAGGCTGACGGAGTATATCTTCGGGACAGCTTTGATGTCAGGATTGGACTTTGGTGCCTTGAATGTGTTTCGGTTGGGGATTTGATTTTTTTTGGTGAAATGGAGAATAGTGATTTTTCTGTCGGTAAATGCAGAAGAATTGCTACCATCACCAAAAATGAAAAGGGGACTTTCCCCCACTGGCACCTAAGGGCAGAATATGAGTACAGATAATTGATAAGAGGAGAGTTTTTTATGATTGGGAAGTTGGCAGAATTTTTTTCCACCTGTACGGAGCTTTCAGAAAGCGGTGTTATGGTAAATTATCTGGACAAAGAGCCTTTTTCGGCGGCACTTATTATGTGCGGAGAGGATACACTTGAAACTGAATATACAGACGGTGGGCAAATAAGACACGCGAAGTTTATTTTGGCAATCAGGCAGGAATACAGCGGAGCAAATTCTCAGAATTTCCTGGCAGCAAAAAGGTGCGGGGAAATAGAGAAGTGGATAAAGGCTCAAGACGACAGAAGCAATCTTCCGCAGCTTGAGAGCCCAAGGCGTGTACTTTCTGTATCGGTTGAAAAGGGTTTTGAAATAACACAGACAGGCAGCGTTGATGCAAGGTTTGAAGCAGAAATAAAAGTGGTTTATTTTATGGAAAAATAATTTTATGCAGAGGTGCAGAAGGATTGTATAATCTCTGGCCTCTGCTTTTTTAAAAGGAGGAATTTTTATGGCAGAAATAATTAAAAGATACAAAAAACTGGCGTTTTATGGCGTTCCGTCGGAGGGCGGCAGTGGCTATACATTTTTCAGAATGAAAGGCTTTGATGAAATTTCAACAGCCAAAAATCCAAAGGAATATTCAAGGCAGTATATTGATGAAGAATTTGAGCAGACAGATGTGGTGGCCTATACTCCGTCAATTTCTTTCGGGTTTGACAGATTCCAGGGTGATGCTGTTCATGATGACATTATATCAATTTTCAACCACGAAAAAGTGGGCGCAGATGCTGTAAGACCCATCATTATGGTGGATATGGCGGATGACGAAAAGGGTGCGGTTAAGCGTGATTTTTCGGTTATTGCCGAAAATGAGGGCAGCGGTATGGATGCCTACAAATACAGCGGTACTTTCAGGGTGAAAGGTGAAAAGGTATTTGGAAAAGCAGTAAGCAATGATGACTGGCAGACCTGCACCTTTGAAGAAATTTAAAACTTGAGAAAAACTGCCCGCGCGAATTTGTGCGGGCAGGAAATTAAAAACAGTGATTTGGAGGTTAAAATGATTCTTGAGATATATGGGAAAAAGGCAGAAATCAAGGAAAACAAAAAACTTCTTTCTTTGTGCCGAGAAATAAAACAGTCCGCAGCAAATGAAATTCAAAACATATCTGCTGACAGTATAGGTGAAGATGAAATATGTGACAGGGTGAAAAATTTTCTTGAAAAAAGCCTTGAAAAGCTTGTGGGAAAGAGACAAGTAAAGAAGATATTTCAGAATGTGGAAAAGAACATCCCTGAGCTTTCGGGGGCACTTTGTTATGTGATTTCTGAAATAGGCTTGCGTCTTGGGGATACTGAGAGTGGTGAAAAAAATGAAAACTGAGCTTTTGAATCTTGCCGAAAAGGTGGAAATAGACGGAGTGGAATATCCTATAAACACCGATTTTTCGGTCTGGATTGAGATTGAGCAAATTTTTCTATTAAAGGAAGATAGCAAAAAGGATGCGGCAAAAATTCTTGCACTGGCATATCCTCATCTCCCTCACAATCCTGTTGCTGCCTTTGAAAAGGTGCTTTGGTTTTATTCAGGAGGTATAGATGTAGAAAAAACGGAAAGAAAAAGTTTTGGTGCGCCCCTTTATGACCTGAAAAAAGATTTTAAGTTTTTGTGGGCAGATTTTTTGGGGAAGTTTGGCATAGACCTTTTGAAAACCAATATGCATTGGTGGCAGTTTAGATTATTGATTTCGGCATTGGATGATGGATGCAAGTTTTCAAAGGTCGTGGGATACAGGTCTTTGGATACTTCCAAAATCAAAAATAAAGAGCTTAAGAAGTTCTATGAAAGAATGAAAAAGCAATATAAACTTCCGGATATAAGGACCGATGAAGAGAGAGAAGAAGAACTTGCAGACAGCCTTTCGGAAGTGTTCTGAAATTGGCAATCACTGTTTTTAAAGAAAACAACTGATAAGGAAGGATTTATATGTCATTTGATTTTCAAAAATATATGGATGGCCTCAAAAACGAGGCTGCCAAAAATGATATTGGCAAAATGATAGCGTCGGGCATAGGAGTGGGGCTTAGTCAGAACTCTTATCTTGCTGTGACTGCTCTGGAAAACGTTTATGTGGAGCTTGAGACTGTTACAAAAAACGCTGCAAAAAATGCGGAAAAGCTTGCGAAAAAACGTCAGGACAGAGAACTTGCCAATCTCAAAAATTCACTTAAGCTTGAACTTATCAGCGAGCAGGAATACTATGAAAAACTGAAAAAATATCGGGATGAAAATTTGAGAGAGGGCACGGACAGCTGGTACAAATACACCGAGGAAATAATAAGCTACAACAAGCGCCTTATGGACGAAACCGCAAAGCAACAGCTTGAAATGCTTGAAAAGGTTCACTCACTCCAAAAAGACCTTGAAGAAAACCTCAAAGCTGATGACGGACCGTGGTTTTCGTCACTTAAGGTTCTCCTCAAAAATGTAAATTCTGACGGAAGCAGTCAAGGTTTTATATGGAACAAGTTGTCTGATTTTGAAAAGGAGATTGACCTTTTACAGCGTTATAAAAATGCGATTTTGGCGCTTAAAAATCTTGGGGATATTCCAGACGGAATATTTTCTGAAATTGCCAAAATGGACGTAGATGAAGCCATTTCGGCAGTGGGCGTCATACTTTCTGCATCCGAAGAAGCACGCAAAAATTTTATTAAAGGGTACTTGACACGAAACTCTTTGGCGGAAAGTATTGCGGGGGAACTCAATGGAGTTTTAAACAAAGAGGCTCTTCAGGATGCAGGAATTGTCAGCGTTGATGATTTTGACAAGGGATACGTCAGTGTTGATAACAAACAGGAAAACATATTTATAAAAACTCTGGAGGAAAATTTTGATGTGGTGCCAAAGAGCTATTATCAGCTTGGGATTGATTCGGGTGAAGCATTTGGAAACGGACTTAAAACAGAAATTTCAAATGTAATGCTTGAAATGCGCTCCCTTATGCTTTCCCAAATGGCTGAAATTGTGGTGGATATGCAGAAAATGACGGATGGAGTATCTGGTGCATTTGCAGAGAATACAACCTACAAAACCACGTATAATTTCAATGCGTCAAAGGATACAACTACACAACAACTGCAGGCTGCACGAAATGCTGCGGCACTTGAACGGCTGAGAGGAGGGAATGATTGGTTATGATTACACTTATATACAAAAATGAGCTCGGTGAGGTAGTTATGAAGGGCGGCGGAAATGATTCGCCTTTTAAAATAACTGCAATAGAGGGCTTGGGCCTTGTTTCGCGGGAATATAATTCAGCGGTGTATTCGGGTTATGACGGACAGGAGACCTTAAGTTCAAGAGCTGTGGCACGGAGTATAACCATTGCTCTTGAAATGCTGAGTAAAAATGTTGCTGAAGATGTGAGGGATGCCTTGCGTGTGTTTAGCCAAAGCGGAATGCTTTATATAAAAAGCGAGGCAGTGGACAGAAGGATATTTTGCAGCCAAGTTCAGCTCCCGGATGTAACCCGTGTGCTTCGCGGAAGAATTGCAACCTTTGCAGTACAGTTTGTGTGTGACAGTCCATTCTTTGAGGACGGCAATGATACGGTGGTATCTCTTTATAAAAGGACAAAGCTTCTTGCAACACCATTCACTCTGCCTGCGGTGTTTGGCGAAATTGTTCTTGGAGGCAGTATTGAGATTAAAGGGACGGTTTCTGTTGAGCCGGTTATAAGTATATATTATCCCACTGCTCTTGAAGATGTTGAGAGTATCATTCTGATAAATGAGACTACGGGGAAAAGAGTGCAGCTTGACTATGCACCAAAAGGTGAAGAGACGGTAACTGTGGACGTAAAAAACCGAAAAATTATCAGCAATATCAGTGGGAATATAATAAACTACCTTTCAAAAGATAGTTTTTTGGGAGATTTTGTGCTCGAAAGAGGGGCAAATATGATTTCGCTTAACATTGGTGATTTAACACCGGATTTCACGGTGGAATGCAGATACAACAATCTGTATAATGAGGCGGTGATTGTGTGAGGGATATATTTTTTTATGACTTTGATTTTAATTTGCTTGCGGATTTCCCGAGAGTTGTATCTTTAAATATAGAAAAGAAGTATTGTGGATACGGAACTTTTGAGGTGCATTTTTCGCCCTCTGAAACTGATGTTATAACCTTGCTTGAAAATAATCCATACTTGTTTGTGGTCGCAGGTGAAAGTTCGGCTATAGTTACGGGCTGGAGAATAGATGAGGATATAGCCGTCTTTGGCAGAACTCCCGAATGGCTTTTAACAAAAAGGGGAGTCCAGCCATTTACTAAAACAGCAGTAGCGGCGGAGGTTATCGCTCGCGATGCTGTGACCTCTGGCGCAGGGGATTTTGTTGCTTTGGATGAGCTTGCAGGACTTGGCACAGCACAAAGCTATTCAACAGACAAGGTAAGGGTGCTTTATGATGTTGTATGCGAGGTGCTTGAAAAACAGTCCCTTGGGTTTAAACTTGTCCCGGATATGAGCTTGAAAAAGTTTGTATTTTCGGTATATCAGGGTAATGAATCATTGTGTATGATTTCTCCGTCAAACAGAACGGCTTATGAAATGACATACACCGTAGAAAAGCAGGATATGGTAACAAACTGCGGATGGTATGAGAGAAGGTTCACTGATATGGGAGGTTGGGATGCATATAACAATTCACCCGGTCTTTCTGATAATAACCCAGAGAATGCATACACATATTACAAAATAACGTCAGATACATATTATCAAAGCGGCGGAAAATATTACAACGTAACACGATTTGGTTTGAATTGCATAAAGGATTATTATTTGTATTCCGACACCCCAAGTGGCAAGTGGAAAATTACAGGTAAAAAGCCTGACACAATTTGGGTGTATATTGATAATCCGTCCGAAACAGGTGCAAAAAAATGGGACGCGGTGCTTTCGGGGATAAAAACAGAGGAAGAGGCTCTTGCTGAAATATCTGGGTTGAAAAGAAGAGCCGAAACAGAGGGTGAAGCAAAGGATGTGGAATACGGCAAAGACTATGTTCTTGGTGACATTGTAAGAGTGCAGACAGAATTTGGAGATTTTAAAAAAGCGGAAAGAAAGCGGGTTTCTTCGGTCAATATTTACTATGATATTGATGAATCAGGAGTCAACCCTGTTCTCAGCAGTTTGGAGGAATGATAATGGGAATAAGTTATAGCTTTATTGATAACAGTATATACGGACCTGATGATATAAACGATATTACAAAAAGCCTGACGGGTGCGGGCATTGCGCCTTTTATTTCAAAGGACAGCTACAATGTGTCTGACCTGAATGAAATGACATCTGCACTTGTTGGCGAGGGTGTTCAGCTTGGTGGCTGTCTTTGCAGTGTACAGAATGTGGGTATGGCAGAAATGCATGTTGAAGTTGCACAGGGAATAGTGTTTTTTGAAAGCGGTGTAAGGTTGACAGTTGATGAAAATGGATATGTGTTGCCCATAGCACCAAATACGGCAGGGCACATCTATGCACATTACAGTCCGTCACTTCAGAAAGCGGATATTGTTTTTGGCGCTGAATTGCCCACAGATGGAGAATGTGTATTACTTGCCGAGGTTTTGACAGACGGAACACTTTTGGACAAAAGAATTTTTTCGAGGTCAAAAATAGCAACGCTTGGCAAAAATATATCTCTTTCGGTGCCTTTTGTGAGCATAGACCCTGTGCTGATACGCACGGTAGGGGATGGCAAATACTATAAGGTTGCAAGCGTGCAGGGAGTGGATTTGAGCAAATTTAATTATGCAGTTGTGACTGTAGGCGCTGAACCTACTCCCGAAAAGCTGCAGATAACTACATTCTATGACATTGTTAAAAATCAGGGTATATTTTCAATTATAGATAATGACTCCGCATTTGCAGGAGGTAGTCTTGGTACTGTTGTAAATTACAGCATGGCAAGATTCGTTGAGGTTTGTGACAATGAACTTTGTATCATTGCGCAGTGTAGCACAATGAATAATGGCGAAAAATATCTTTATATGTTTAAGAACCACGCATATTTTGCTATGCTTATGTAAAGGAGGGATTTGATGATTTGTTTTGATATAAAAAATCAGATAATAGAACGAACTGACCATTTTAAGGTAGTTGCAGACAGCCGAAATTACTTAACTGCCCACTTTTCCTTTAGTGAGGAATGGGAGGGGGATATTGTTGCGATATTTGGAAATGGAACACAATTTTATAATGTAATTCTTTCTGATAATGCGTGCACTGTGCCCTGGGAAGTTATAAAGGCTCCGTTTTTCACTGTGTCGGTGGTGTGCGGTGACAGAATAACGGCAAACAGTGTCAGGGTCAGTGTGGAAAAGTCGGGATATAAAGAGGGCGAGACACCAAAGCCTCCCACACCTGACATATACAACCAGATATTGTCAAACACAAAAACTCCATATATAGGCGAAAACGGAAATTGGTTTGAGTGGGATAAAAATGATAAGGTTTTTATTGACACTGGGGTTAAAGCGGAGGGCTATATTCCACAGCGAGGCACAGATTACTGGACAGCCGAGGACAAGGATGAGATAAAGACTTGGGTTGATGAGGCAATCTTAGGGGGGAAATGGTAATGGCAACGGTAAATGAAAAAATGACGGCTATTGCAGACGCTATCCGTGATAAAACGGGCAAAACGGATGCTCTCACTCTTGATGATATGGCAACGGATATTCCAAAGGTATATGAAGCAGGAAAGAAATCACAATATGATGAGTTTTGGGATGCTTATCAAGATAATGGGGAAAGAGCCGTATATATGTATGCCTTTGCGGGCGGTGGTTGGTCAAAAGATACGTTTAAACCAAAGTATAAAGTTGTTCCTACCACTGCCAACAGAGCAAGGGGAATGTTTTGCTTGTTTGGACAAAGTGAAACAGAAGTGCTGGATTACAGAACGATTGCTGATATGGTTGATTTGTCGAAAATAACACAAGCAGATGACATATTTGCAAATGCACGTATGAACCATATCGAGGTTGACCTATCGAATTGCACATCATTAAGTGGGACGTTTAAGAATGAAAACATTACGGGTTATTTACCAACACATATAACCCTCAAGGTGAGCGAAAAGTGTACCAATTACGCAAATTGTTTTATAAATATGAAAGGGCTTACCCACTTGTTCTTTATGGAGGGCAGTGTTATTTCAACCGCCATTGGGTCATTAGTAAACGCACCGCTTGTTTTAGAAAGTGCACAAAGCGTAATAAACGCTCTCAAAGACTATTCTGGCACAACCACAACGAGAACTTTGACACTTCACGCAGACTCAAAGAGCAAATTAAGCGAAAGCGATATAGCTATTGCTACGCAGAAAGGATGGACAGTGGCGTAATGGAAAAAACAAAGATTGAACTTATAAAAATCACGGCATCAGAGGGTATGGTACTTACCAATGGAGATACTTACAGCAAGGAGGTTTATCTCGGGGTAAACGACAGTGTAGACAACTGGCACGAAATCACAGATGCCGAGTATGAAGAAATAATGAAAGAAGAGGAAGAAAAGGAAGAAACATAATGAATATTCAGACAGCAAAAGTATATTTTTGTACTGCTTTGGGCTTGGCGGGGAGCTTTGTGGCACGGTTATTTGGCGGTTGGACCGAGGATATGATAACTCTCGTGATTTTTATGGCTGTGGACTTTGTGATGGGTTTGATTGTTGCGGGGGTATTCCATAAAAGCAACAAGTCAGATACAGGGGCGATAAGCAGTCGTGCTGGTTGGAAAGGGCTCTCTAAAAAAGGTGTCACATTGCTTTTTATACTTGTGGCACACAGACTTGACGGACTTCTTGACACAAATTACATAAGGACCACTGCTATAATTGGTTTCATCATAAATGAAGCAATTTCCATAATCGAAAATGCAGGGCTTATGGGTGTGCCTTTCCCTGAGGTTATTACAAAAGCTATTGATATGCTGAAATCAAAGGGGGAAAAAGACGACAATGAAAATCGTTGATATGAAATATCAATGGGGAAGCGAGCCTAAAAGAAGAAACAGCACAGAATATATAATTCTTCATCACAGGGCAGGACTTGGTGATGCAATGAGCATACACAAAGGGCATCTCAAAAACGGCTGGTGCGGGATTGGCTATCACTTTTATCTGAGAAAAGACGGCACAATATACCGCGGTCGCCCCATTGCAACCGAGGGTGCACACTGCACGGGATATAACGGCAAAAGCATTGGCGTATGCTTTGAAGGTAATTTTGAGACGGAAGAAACTATGCCGATAAAACAGAAAAATGCAGGCAAACAACTTGTTTCACATCTTTTGAGACTTTATCCCAAAGCGACTGTTAAAAGGCACAAGGATTTTTCAAAGACAGCTTGTCCGGGCAAAAACTTTCCCTTTGATGAAATAAAGAAAGGAGAATGCGATATGACAGTTGAAGAAGCGGTAGAAATCATTCAGGCAAAGGCGGGAATTGAAGACGGAACAGTTGAATTTTTGCTTTGCTATAAATACGGCGAAGAACTTCTTTTGAAGCTTGCCGAGGCTATGGCATAACCTTTTGAGATTTCCCCTATATTCATTGACAGAAAATTTCTGGTATTGTATAATATGAAAGAGATTTTCTGAAATGAAAGGGGTGGATGCCGTATGGAAAAGTTTGAGGGAATGGTTGAGGGGATTATATACGAAAACCAGTCAAACGGCTATACAGTTTGTGATGCGTCATGTGGCGGACACCTTTATACGCTGACGGGGTATATGCCCGGGCTTTCCGAGGGCGAAAAAATAATCGCCATGGGGGAATGGAAAAACCACCCAGAATATGGTCAGCAGTTCTCTGTCAGCGAATTTGAAAGGGTTATGCCCAAAACCGAGAACGAAATCGAACTATACTTAGGCTCGGGTATACTTCCCCACGTGGGAAAAAGCACAGCACGAAAAATGGTGGAGCTTTTTGGTGAGGATGCCCTTCGCATGATTGAAAATGAACCCCAAAGGCTCACCGAAATAAAAGGAATTTCAAGGGCAAAGGCGGAGGAAATCCACAAGCGTTATGTTGAGCAAATCGGCATCAAAAACATTGTGGTTTTCTTTCAGCAGTTCGGTGTGTCACCAAATCTTGCGGTGAAAGCTTATCGAACTTTTGGTCAGGGGGTTGTGAGCCTTGCGGGTGAAAACCCCTTTGCTCTCAGCGGAATTGACGGGTTCACTTTCAAAATTTGCGACCGCATCCGTGAAGAAATGAAGCTTCCACCAACCTTTGAACCAAGAATTTGTGCAGGGGTGGTGAGCACTCTTTTAAATGGTGCATATTTAAGCGGTCATACCTATCTTCCAAAAGGTCAGCTTGTGGCACAAACAAAAGCTATGCTTGAAATTGATGCAACGGCTGTTGAGGATGCTGTTTCAAAGCTATGTCTTGAGGGCAGGCTTAAAACCATAAGCTATGAAGAATTTGATGCGGTTTATCTTGATATGTTTTATGATGCTGAAAAAGGCGTTGCAACAAGACTCAGGGAAATGAGTTCCCTTATCTTTGAAATAAGCGGACGCGAAATGGAAAAAGAAATCGAAAATGCCGAGCGTGAGCTAAGCATGGTGCTTGCCCCAGAGCAAAAGGATGCGGTTTTCACTGCATTCGAAAATTCGGCTATGGTAATCACAGGTGGCCCTGGTACGGGAAAAACCACCATAATAAAAGCAATAATAAACATAATGAAGCGTCAGGGGAAAAAGGTGATGCTCGCAGCCCCAACGGGACGTGCTGCAAAAAGAATGTCCGAGCTTTCAGGGATGGAGGCAAAAACCATCCACCGACTTCTTGAAAATCTGCCCTCTGAGGGTGGGCGTGTATGCTTTGCGAGGAATGAAAAAAACAAGCTTGATTGTGACGCGGTGATTGTTGACGAAATGTCAATGGTGGATATTCTTCTTATGCACAGTCTGCTCCTTGCACTTCCTGTGGGGGCAAGGCTCATAATGGTGGGTGACTGTGACCAGCTTCCCGCTGTTGGTGCGGGGAATGTTCTTCGGGATATTATTGACAGCGAATGCCTTGCTTGTGTGAAGCTCACCGAGATTTTCAGGCAGGCGAAACAAAGTATGATAGTGGTGAATGCTCACCGCATAAACAGCGGGCAGATGCCTTATACCAATAACCCCGAGGATGATTTCTTTTTGCTAAAATGTAATGATGCGGAGGGGGTTGGTGAGATAATCGCTGACCTTTGTGAAAGGAGAATTCCACAAGCTTATGGTGTTGACAAGGTGTCTGATATTCAGGTGCTGACGCCCACAAGGAAAACGGCAATCGGAGTTCAGAGCCTCAATGAAGTTTTGCAAAGACGCTTGAACCCCAAGAAAGACAGAATAAGCGAAAAGACCGTGGGGGGATGCACATTCCGTATAGGCGACAAGGTTATGCAGAATAAAAACAACTATAACCTCAGCTGGACAAGGATTTCAGACGGCGAGAAGGGCGAGGGGATATTCAACGGTGACGTGGGCTTTGTGTCGGATATAAATGTCCCAAGACAGACAATGTCGGTGATTTTTGATGACAAAAAGGTGGTATATGACTTTTTGGATTTGACCGAAATTGAGCTTGCCTATGCCCTCACAGTTCACAAAAGTCAGGGCAGTGAATTTGACGTGGTGATAATGCCCGTTTTTGACACCCACAGACTTTTAACCACAAGAAACCTTTTGTATACAGCGGTGACACGTGCGAAAAAATTGGTTGTTCTTGTGGGCAAGGAGGAAATTCTTTCCCAGTTTGTAAGGAACGACAATATCCAGATGAGATATTCAGGACTTCGTGAAAAGCTTATAATAAGATAAAAAAACAAGCACGCAACCCTTTTGGTTTGCGTGCTTTTGCGTAGTCGTGCAAAAGAAGAAATTGGAAAATTTCAGAAAAAAAAGCTTTATTTTGGAGAAAAAAAGTGCACGACCAGAGCCGTGCACGAAAAATGCAGGACTCATTGTCGCTAAACAATCTTCAATAATGCCGAAACAGTCACTAAAAAAGCGAGCCTGCATTTTTACCAAAAGTAAAAATACTGACAGTTTCAGCAGATATTAAATTGAAAATTGTTTAGCTTGTTTAATATATCACATCTTTGCAAAAAAGTCAATATGAAAAATGTAAAAATTTGTAAATTTTTACAGATAGTCCTGAACGTGCTGTCTGAGTCTTTCTTCAAGATTTATAATTCTTTTTGCCAAGTCCTGTGCTTCTTCCGATGCTGATTCATACTGGTTGAGGTATCGGCTCAGGGACTTTATGCCCATATCACAGCCATCGGTTATAACGCTTGCAATCTTTTTGTCCGAGTCTTCCATGGCGATAACCATATTTATTTTCATCCAGGACATACCCTTTGCCACGATGTTTGGTTCTTTCCCCTCTTCACCGCATTTGTCAAGATATTTGTGGGTTTCACTGCCGAGAGCCTGATGCTCTTCCTTTGATTCGATGAGGATTTGCTTGAATTTTTCGTCCGAAACCTTGTCTAAGACCTCATCTATTGAGCATACGCCCATTTTGAGTCCTGCATTACATTGCTTCAAAAGTTCTATTGTGTCGTGATTTATCATATTTTTCTTCCTTTCTGTGTTTGTTAACGGTATTTTGCCCAAAATCTGAAAAAATATATATTTTTTTGAACTTTCGGACATACTGTGAAAAACAACTTTTTTCAGGAGGAATTTTTTTATGAAGGATTATATTTCTATTGAGGGAATTTGTGCCAGAGAGATACTTGATTCAAGAGGAAACCCCACTCTTGAAGCGGAGGTCTATACCGAGGGCGGATTTGTGGGACGTGCCGCTGTTCCCTCGGGCGCATCCACGGGAGCCTTTGAGGCGTACGAGCTTCGTGACGGTGACAGCGAAAGGTATATGGGTCAGGGAGTCCTTAAAGCTGTCAAAAACGTGAATGAGGAAATCTCGGATGCACTGCTTGGGTGCAATGTTCTTGACCAGATTCACATTGACAAAACTTTGATTGCTCTTGACGGGACAAAAAACAAATCACGGCTTGGGGCAAATGCCTGCCTTGCGGTGTCACTTGCCTGTGCAAAATCCGCGGCGTCGGCACTTGGACAAAGTCTTTACAGTTATATAGGCGGAGTAAATGCAAGGGTACTTCCTGTACCAATGATGAATATAATAAACGGCGGAAAGCACGCGGACAATTCCATCAGCTGTCAGGAATTTATGATTATGCCCGTTGGAGCAAAGTCATTCCGTGAGGCTCTTCGGTGGTGCGCAGAGGTCTTTCATACCTTGAAAAAAATTCTGAAAGAGAAAGGTTATTCCACAGCTGTCGGTGATGAGGGCGGTTTTGCCCCCAATCTTGAAAATGACGAAGAAGCGGTGAAGATAATTGTGGAGGCTGTTGAACGTGCGGGATTTAAGACTTATGACGATTTTATGATTGCTCTTGACCCTGCATCCACCGAAATGTATGAGGAGGCAAAAAAGAGGAATGAGGACGGAAAGTATTATCTGTGGAAGACGGACAGACTTCTTTCCCGTGAAGAAATGGTGGAGATGTGGGCTGACTGGTCGGTGAAATATCCCATAATTTCCATTGAAGATGGTATGGCAGAGGAAGACTGGGAAGGCTGGGATATGCTCACTCGAAGACTTAGCGACAAGGTGCAGCTTGTGGGTGATGACCTTTTTGTTACAAATAGCGAGCGTCTCAAAAAAGGTATCAGCCTTTCTGTTGCGAACTCAATTCTCATAAAGGTGAACCAGATAGGCACGCTCACCGAAACCATCGAAGCAATCGAACTTGCAAATCGGGCGGGGTATACGGCGGTCACCTCACACAGAAGCGGCGAAACCGAGGACACCACCATCGCTGACATTGCGGTTGCGATGAATTCGGGACAGATAAAAACAGGCGCCCCCTCACGTACCGACAGAACGGCAAAATATAACAGACTCCTCCGGATAGAAGAAGAGCTTGGCGAAAGTGCAATCTATCTCGGAAAGGATGCATATTTCAACCTGAAATAAAAAGTTAGCTCCCCAAGGCAAAGGCTTTGGGGTTTTTCTTTGCCTTAAAATAAATTTACAAAAATTTCCATTTCTATGGCGTTTCGACAATTATCTCAGGGTGGGCTTTGTATAATGAGGGAAAACAGAGGCACAAGGGAGTTACAAAGGAGGAAGAAAAATGGCGGAATTGGAAATTTCAAGGTATAATGTACCGAAAAATGAGAAAATAACAAGACCGAAAAATAAAAGAATTTTTTCGAAAACGGATTGGCTTTTGAGAGTTTTGGGATTTTTTCTTGCTATGGCGGTGCCATATGGTGAGATGTCGCCTTTCGGGATTTCGTTTCTTGCTCAGGAACGAAAGCTGTCACTTAAAACGGTGGTGTCTTTAATCGCGGTGAGCCTTGGAAGTGCAGCGGTATGTGATCGATTAAGCTTCGTCAAATATGCGGGCGCGGGGATTATTTATATGGCGGTTTTGTTTGTGCTTGAAAATGGTGTGGCACTGAAGCCTTTGACAGCCGCAATAGCAGGCGGGTGTGCAATCATCCTTTCGGGGCTTGTTACAATTTTTTGGGAAGGTTTCAGCTTTCCGGGATTTTTTGGACTTCTCTTTGAGGCGCTCATTACCGTTCTTGGGGCGTTGGCTTTTGAAAAGAGCTTGGGCTTTGTGAGAAGCAGGGAGTTTTCTTTGGAAAAAATCGGCACCGAAGAAAAACTCAGCATTGGCATTGTGATTGGGATAGCGGTGATGAGCCTCAAGGAGATTTATATCGGCACAAATTTTTCGGTGATGAATTCTGTTGCGGCAGGAATTTTGCTGGTTATTTCCGCAAGCTGCGGAATGGGGTATTCAACAGGCGCAGGGGTTGTGCTTGGAACTATTTGCGGAATAGGCAGTGATTATTTTTTGCCAATACTTGGGGCGTTTTGCTTTTGTGGATTTTTAGCGGGGCTGTTTTCACGATTTGGAAAGGGCGGAACTATTGCCGGGGTTATCCTTGCCAATGCTGTTTTGGTGGTTTATACGGACGGAGCAATGGAGTCGATGCTCACCCTTTATGAAATTATGGCGGCGGCTGTTGCTTTTTCCTTTGTAAAGCCCAAAACCCTTGCACTTGTGGAAGAAGCTGTCTGTCTTGATGCAGAAGAAAGGGCAGGAATAAGAAAGATAAAAGAAACTCTGAGGGCAAGGCTTCACTCCGTTGCTACGTCTTTTGAAGCAATGGCAAAGACTCTGGAAAGACTTTCGGACAAATCAAACGAGGAAAACACCGAGGACGTTGCAACTTTTTTTGATACTGCGGCAGACAAGGTTTGCAAAAAATGCAGAAAAAGCGGGATTTGCTGGGGTAAGGATTTTGACTTTACTTATCGGTCACTTTTTCGGCTTATGGAGACAATGGACGAAAAGGGCATCCTCAATCCGTCGGATGCCGAGCCACTTTTCAAAACCCGATGCATAGACCTGCCGCGGCTTGTGGAGGAGCTAAATCATCAGCTGAATATTCATCAGGTGAAACGTGTGTGGCAAAATAAGCTGAAAGAAAGCAGAAAAATCGTGGGTGAACAGCTTTTTGGGGTGTCCGACATAATCGGCAGCCTTTCGGATGAAATTGAAAGTGATATACGGTTTGATGATATTTCGGAGCGTGAGATAAAGCAAAAGCTCACTGAAAACGGGATAAAGGTGAAGAAAATAGAAGCTTTCAGGGAGCAGCAGGGAAGGTATAAGGTGGAGCTTACCATAAAGCGTGACCGCTTGCAAGGTGACGAGATTGATGAAACAAAAAGGGTAATGAAAAATATTTTTCGGGGTGATATCTTGGTGGAAGAAAAGTTTTCTGAGGACGAAAGATATATGAAGCTTTCGGTGTGCGAGGCTGAAAGATATAAAGTGGAGACGGATTTTGCACTCAAATCCGCATCCGAAGAAAATGGAGATAATTACAGATTTTCCCATATAAGCGGCGGAAAATATGTGATTGCCTTGAGCGACGGAATGGGAACAGGCAGCCGTGCTGCCCGTGAAAGTCAGGCTATGCTTGAGCTTTTGGACAGCTTTTTGCGGGCAGGGTTTGATACACAGACGGCTGTTAAGTTCATAAACTCCGTTATGCTGCTTAAATCTGACGAAGAAGCCTTTGTGACCATTGATATCTGTATAATCGACCTTTATACAGGGGAAGCGGAGTTCATAAAGACAGGGGCAGAGCCCAGCTTTATAATGCAAAAGGGCGGCGTGAATACGGTGAAAGCGGCGTCGCTTCCTGTTGGGGTTATTGCTGAAATGGAGGCGGAAAGAACCTTTAAAACCATGGCTGACGGCGATGTGATTGTTATGGTGACTGACGGAGTTGAAACAAGGAACGAAGGCAGCATGTGGGTCAGTGAATTTTTGGAGGAGGCAAGGAGAAACGGCGAAGAAAAGAATCTTGCCGACAAGATTCTGTCAAAAGCAATAGAAAATCAAAATGGGAAAATAACAGATGATATGACAGTTCTTTCGGTGAGACTTCGGGAGGTAAGTTAAAAAGCAGAGAATTTTATAGCGGCATTTTGGAACAATAACAAAAGTACCCTTGAAAAATTTTCAAAAGTGTGCTACCATATGTTTTAAATAAGTGGGAGGGAAAGTTATGTCAGTTCCAAAATGGGCGAATTCAAAACAATACAAAGAACATATAAAAGAAAATAAGGGACCTTTTGTTGTTTATCTGCTTTTGCGCGGGTTTGTGATTTTGTCTATGGTTATATCCTGCCTGAGAGGTAACTATGAAAACCTTTTCTTTTGTGCACTTGCCCTTGTTTTGTTTTTGCTTCCCGCGTTTTTTGAAAAGAATTTCGGGATTGACCTTCCCAATATCCTCGAAATTGTAATTTTGCTGTTTATTTTTGCCTCTGTAATTTTGGGCGAAATGGGCAGCTATTATACAAAGGTGCCGTTCTGGGACACTGTTCTTCATACGGTGAATGGATTTTTGTGTGCGGCAATCGGTTTTGGACTCAGTGACATACTGAACAGAAACGATAAAATAAAATTCAAGCTGTCCCCTGTGTTTTTGGCTGTTGTTGCCTTTTGCTTTTCTATGACAATCGGTGTGCTTTGGGAATTTTTTGAATTTTTCTGTGATGTTATTGTGAAAACCGATATGCAAAAGGACGCGGTTGTGAGTACGATAGTATCTACTGCTCTTGGTGAAAGTACAAAGGAACCAAAGGTGATAGAAAATATAAAAGCTGTGTCGGTAAACGGCATGGATTTTGGGATAGACGGATATCTTGATATTGGTCTTTTTGACACAATGAAAGATTTGTTGGTGAATTTTGTGGGTGCTGCGGTTTTCAGCGTGATAGGTTTTATTTATGTTAAAAGTCGCGGCAAAAGCAAAATTGCCAAGCATTTTATTCCAACTGTTATTACACAGGAAGAAGAAAAAAGCTATGAAGATGAAAATAAGAGAAATTAACCGTGTGGCAATATCTGCCGCTATTATCACTGTGTGCTCGTGGATTTGTCTTCCGGGAACTGTTCCGTATACTTTACAGGCATTTGGGGTGTTTCTTGTGGCGGCACTTTTTGGCGCAAAAAAAGGCACCCTTGCGGTGCTTATATATATTCTGTTGGGTGCTGTTGGTCTGCCGGTCTTTGCCGGGGGCAGAGGCGGACTTGGCACGATAATGGGAGAAAGCGGCGGATACATAATGGCGTTTTTGCCAGCCGTATATTTGTGTGGAAGAATTTACGAGAATAATCCTGAAAATAAGAAAAAACAACTTTTGGGAATGGCTTTGGGACTTGGTATATGCTATGTGTTTGGCACGCTTTGGGCATACACAATATATCTTGGGGGTGGTGGTGCTTTTACCCTTGGGATTGCGTTGGGGAAGTTTGTATTACCATTTATCATACCTGACATGGCAAAGATAGTTCTTGCACAGCTTGTTGCACAAAAGCTTAGAAAGACAATATAAAATCCGCGAGGGAAGTCCCATGCGGATTTTTTGTTAAATTGTGATGCCAAAAAATTTGACAGCGTTTTCTCTTGTTGCGCGGATAACCTCGTCCGTTTGAAGTCCTTTGATTTCCGCGATTTTTTCAGCAACACGAAACACCAGACTGCTGTCGTTTCGTGAACCACGGAAAGGTTCGGGCGCCATATAAGGACAGTCGGTTTCGATGAAAATGCGGTCAAGAGGGATTTCTTTCACCGCCTCAACTGCACGGCGGGCGTTTTTGAAAGTTACAACACCGGTAAAAGAAATATAAAATCCCATTTTTATAAGCTCTTTTGCGGTTTCGGCGCTACCCGAAAAACAGTGGAACACACATTTTTTGATGTTTTTTTCACGCAAGATTTCTATGCATTCCCCCTTTGATTCACGGTCGTGGATAATCACGGGCATATCAAGTTCTTTTGCCAGATCAAGCTGAACTCGAAACCATTTTTTTTGAACATCTGGATGGGTGTCGTCATAATGATAATCAAGACCAATTTCGCCGATGGCAACCACCTTCGGATGACGAGAGAGCACTCTTAAAGTATCTATGTCAGAATTTTGCATAGAGTGAGTGCAGCTTGGGTGAACACCAACCGAGGCATAGACAAAATCATATTTTTCTGCAAGAGCAATGGAGGTTTTTGAAGACTCAATATCAGATGCAATATTGTTGAGAAGTCCAACATTTGCATTTTTGATTTTTTGGATTACTTCGCTGCGGTCACTGTCGAACATACTGTCATCAAGGTGTGCGTGTGTATCATATAAAAAGTTCATATTTTTTGCCTTTCTTTTGATTGAAAAACCGGGCGGGGTTCCCCGCCCGGTTTGTTTTTATTTTAATTTTTTGATAAAGATTTCTATGCGGTTTAATGCTTCGTTGATGCTGTCAAGGGAGTATGCATAGGAGCATCTTATATGACCCTCGCCACATTCACCAAAGGCGGTGCCTGGGATGACTGCAACTTTCATATCATAAAGAAGCTTTTCACAGAAATCATTTGACGAAAGTCCTGTGCTTTTTATTGATGGAAAGGCATAGAAAGCGCCTTGTGGCTCGAAACAGTCAAGACCCATATCGTTGAAGCCTTTAACAATGATTTTTCTGCGGTTGTCATATTCATCGCGCATAACCTCGATATCGTCATCACCGTTTCTGAGGGCTTCAATAGCTGCATACTGTGCAGTTGTTGGCGCTGACATAATGGCATACTGATGTATTTTTGTCATCTGGGTGATAAGAGACGGGTGACCGCAGGCATAACCAAGACGCCATCCTGTCATAGCATATGCTTTTGAGAAACCACTTACCAAAACAGTCCGTTCATACATACCGTCAAGCTCTGCTATCGAAACATGCTTCATTCCGTAAGTGAGTTCCGAGTAGATTTCGTCGCTTAACACCAGAATATTTGTATCGCGAAGAACCTCTGCTATTTTTTCAAGGTCGCTGCGGGTCATTATTGCACCGGTGGGGTTGTTTGGATAGGGCAACACCAACACCTTTGTTTTTGGTGTTATAGCAGCCTTTAAGACGTCAGGCGTAAGCTTGAAATTGTCCTCTGCTTTTGTAAGAAGGGGAACAGCTACGCCCCCTGAGAGCTGTGTGATTGGCTTGTAGCATACAAAGCTTGGCTCAGGAATAAGGACTTCGTCGCCAGGGTTTATCACCGCACGCAAAAATATATCAATAGCTTCGCTGCCGCCGACAGTCACTATTGACTGGGTAGCTGCATCATAGCTTAAATTGAACCGTCTTTTCAGGTATTTTGATATTTCTTCTCTGAGTTCCATAAGTCCCTTGTTTGAGGTATAGTGAGTATGCCCCTTTTCAAGAGAATATACACCCTCGTCACGGATGTGCCAGGGTGTTACGAAGTCAGGCTCGCCCACACCAAGAGAAATAACGTTGTCCATCTCTGCTGCGATGTCAAAGAATTTTCTTATCCCTGACGGCGGAATGTTTGTCACTGCATTGCTGAGAAGGATTTCGGGATTGAAGGTCATAAGGACATAACCTCCCTGTCGTCTTCACTTTCTGTTACAAACACGGTGCCGCCTTCTTTGTATATTTTAAGAACAAAATGAGTTGCTGTGCTGAGAACCCCTTCCATTGGTGCAAGATGTTCTGAAACGAAAAGAGAAATATCTTTGATGCTTTCACCTTCAACAGTGATACCAAAGTCATAACTTCCGCTCATAAGGTTTAAGCATTTAACCTGCGGATATTGATAAATACGCTGTGCCAGACGGTTGAAACCGTTGTGACGCTGAGGCGTGACTTTGAGTTCTATGTATGCTGAAACAGTGTCTCGTTCAGGAACGTTGTTCCAGTTCACAATAGCTCCATAACCAAGGATGACGCCATCCTTTTCAAGCTGGTCAATGGCGGCTCCGGCCTCGGCAACGGTCATATCCATCATTGTGGCTATCTGTTCCAAAGAAAGTTTGCAGTTGTCATGAAGAATGTCAACTAATTTTTTTGCGTTTTTAATCTCGCTCATAATTTTTGCCTCCCGGAGTTTGCATTAAAATTTATGCAGAATTTTATAATTAAGTCACAGTATACCATTTTTTTGTCAAATAGTCAACTTAAAGAAATTAAATAAAGAGAGATGCTTTAAAACAACAAAAATCCCTTGATTTTTACACGGAAATAGTGTAAAATAAAATAGATTGTAACAAAAATTTAACAATACGTTTAAGACAGGTTAATTTTTTATTGATATGATT
>JAZQUY010000004.1:0-34107 GCA_045631525.1 Clostridia bacterium | reverse complement strand
AACATACTGGCAAAGGTCTGACATAGCAGCTCTTGCTCCATCACGTGTCCAAAGCCTTCCGCGATAGTTGAGGTCGCAGGAAATCTTTTCACCTTTAGCTTTTGCAGCTTTGCAGGCATCCTTGCATATTTCAACAACATTAGGACCGAGTGCCGGTGTAATTCCTGTAAAGTGGAACCAGTCAGCACCTTCAAAGATTGCATCCCAGTCAAAATCAGCCTTGTCAGCCATCTGGATTGCAGAATACTTTCTGTCATAAATACAAACACTACCACGCTGTGACGCGCCTTTTTCAAGATAGTAGATACCAACTCTTTCGCCGCCGCGAACAATTTTCGAAGTGTCCACGCCAAAGTATCTGAGGCTGTCAACAGCCGCCTGACCAATAGCGTGCTTTGGAAGCTTTGTAACATAGCTTGATTCTAATCCATAATTTGCAAGTGATACAGCAACGTTTGCTTCACCACCGCCGAATGTCGCCTGCATCTGATCATTCTGAAAAAATCTGTAATATCCGTTTGGCGCAAGTCTTAACATAATCTCGCCAAATGTAACAACTTTCTTTGCCATTTTAAAATCTCTCCTTTAAAATTCTTATTTGGCTCTTGCCTTTTTGATGTTTTCAACAAATTTCTTTGCTGTTTCTGTAATAGCTGCATAATCGCCGGTCTTTGCGCCTGCTGTGAGAGCACCGCCTGCACCGCAAGCAACGGCGCCTGCCTTAATCCATTCATCAACATTGTCAACAGAAACACCGCCTGTGGGCATCATTCTTGCCTGAGGGATTGGTCCGTTGATTGCCTTGATAATCTTCGGCCCGAACACTTCACCGGGGAATATCTTGATGATGTCAGCACCTGCTTCCATAGCCGCAACAACCTCTTTGATCGTCATGCAACCTGGCATATAAGGAACTCTGTAACGGTTACAGAGTTTTGCCGTCTTCTCGTCAAAATAAGGGCTTACTATGTACTGCGCACCGGCAAGGATTGCAATTCTTGCGGTTTCCGAGTCCATAACTGTACCTGCACCAAGAATAATTTCGTCTTCTGTATACATTTCAGAAAGTTCAGCGATTACCTTGTCAGCGTGGGGAACAGTGAAAGTAAGCTCAATTGCGGGAACGCCGCCTGCAATACATGCGTCAGCAATTTTCTTTGCCTGTTCAGCACTTTCGGCACGAACAACCGCAACAATACCAACATCTGTTATTTTTTGAATTACCTGTTCTTTTAACATATTTTCATCCTCCGAAATTTATTTAAAAGTATAATTTACATAAAGAAACGCTGTGCATTACAAGAACAAATGTTCTGGATAAGTTCTTTAAGAATTTCCTCATTGTCAGTAAACATTTCATCCTCAACCCACTGTCCGACAATATTACAGAGAATTCTTCTGAAATATTCGTGACGGGGATATGACAAGAAACTTCTTGAGTCTGTGAGCATGCCAACAAAAGTAGCAAGAGCGCCCTCGTTTGCAAGGCACTTTATCTGATCTTCCATGCCATCCTTGGTATCAAGGAACCACCAAGCAGAACCAAGCTGAATTTTGCCAGGGATTTCATCGCTCTGGAAACAGCCCATAAGTGTCGCCATGGTGATGTTATCCTTATTGTTAAGGGAATAAAGAATTGTTTTGGGAAGTGCGCCCATTTTTTCAAGATGGTTCATAAATCCTGAAAGCTTTTTGATTTCAAGAACATCAGCTACACAATCAAAGCCTGTATCAGGTCCGAGCTTTTCAAACATTCTTGTATTGTTGTTTCGAAGAGCACTTGCATGAATCTGAAGAACAATATTTCTCCTTGCATATTCTTCGCCAAGCCACAAGAGAAGTGCGGTCTTATATTTTTCAGCATCTTCAGCTGATACCTTTTTGCCCTTAAGTGCAGTCTTCAAAATTTTGTCAACTTCCTTGTCATCCGCCACCAGATAAGGCATATTTTCGACTGCATGGTCAGATGCTCGGCAACCCATTTCGCAGAAAAAGTCAAGTCTTGCCGATAGAACGTCTTTTAAATCTTCATAAGACTTGATTTCTTGCTCTCCAACTTCTGAAAGCTTTTTTATGTATTCGCAAAAACCGTCAAGGTCAATGTTCACAGCCTTGTCCGGACGAAATGTGGGGACAACCACTGTATCAAAATCCCCCAGTTCTTTGATTTGCTTGTGATATTCAAGACTGTCAACGGGGTCATCGGTTGTGCCGATGAGTTTGACATTTGAACGTTTAATAACCTTTCTTGTTGTAAAATCACCGCTTGTAATAATTTCGCTTGTTTTCTCCCAAATTCTGTCTGCACTTTCTTCAGTAAGATATTCGTCAATGTCAAAATATCTTTTAAGTTCCAGCTGAGTCCAGTGATAAAGAGGATTTCCCGCAGCATAGCCAATAGCTTTTGCATACGCTTTAAATCTTTCATAATCGCTGGCATCACCTGTTATGTATTTTTCGTCAACACCCATACTGCGCATAAAACGCCATTTGTAGTGGTCGCCGTAAAGCCATATCTGTGTAATATTCTCATAAGCCTTATCCTCAGCAATATCCTTAGGATTGAGATGGCAATGATAGTCAACGATAGGCATATCCTTCGCATAATCATCAAAAAGATGCTGTGCCGTCTTTGTTTTTAAAAGAAAATTTTCTTTCATCAATCTCCACTCCCGTCTGTTTTTGTATACCAGTTTATATTGTACCACATTATCCCTGAAAAAGCAAATATTTTATGCATTTTATTTCACATTTTTGAAAAAAGTTTATATAAAAATCTGTCAATACAAAATATTTTTAGTTATTGACTTTCTTTTTGCTGTATGCTATACTTTAATTGCTTTTTAAAAGTGAAATTTATCCATATATTTTATTTTCCGAGGGGGAGCATTTATGTTAAAAGCAACACAAGATTTTTTGAAACAAAACGAAGAATTGTACGAAAAACGTAAAAGAGAAATTCTTAATGCCGAAGACAACCCCACCATTTCTGGTACTACATATTACGTAAGCACAGATGGTGATGACCAAAACGATGGCAAAACTCCTGAAACTGCATGGAAAACTGCCAACCGCGTCAACAGAACCTGGCTTTTTGAAGGTGATGCCGTTCTTTTTAAGCGCGGTGATATATTCCGTGGGTTTATGATAAACGCTATGCCCGGCGTTACTTACGGCGCGTACGGCACAGGTGAAAAACCAAAGTTTTATGGTCACATTGAAGACCTTGCCGACCCTTCTCTTTGGGAACTGTATGACGAAAAACACAACATCTGGAAATACACAAAGCGAATAGGCGACCCCGGAACATTGGTTTTCAACGATGGAGAGGCAGTTTCCAGAAAGCTTATTCCTTCATTCCGCGACCTCCACTTTGTATGTCGTGAAGACGAAAGCCGCGATTTTGTTATGGAAAACGAAATGACTGAAAACCTTGATATGTTCTGGAACTACTGTGCTTCCCTCCATTTTGGCGGTCCTGACACTGAATACTTTCCTATTCCTATGGTTGGAAGTCCTGCATCTGATACCCCCTCCCTTGGCGAAATGTACTTAAGATGCGACAAAGGTAACCCCGGAGATGTTTTCAAATCCATTGAAGTTATTGCCTTCAAGGTTGCATTCAATGTATTGAACAAACCAAATATCACTATAGACAATATCTGTATGAAATACTATTGTTTTGGAGTAACTGCTTGTGACGTTAAAGGGCTTCATGTTACCAACTGTGAAATCGGCTGGATAGGCGGAAACATCCAAAGTTTTGGTGGCGGCGATCCCAACTATCCCGAAGGCGGACGCGGTTCGGTGACACGTTACGGCAATGGTGTGGAAATTTACGGCGCTTGTGATGACTACATCGTTTCAAACTGTTATATTTATCAGGCTTATGATGCCGGCGCAACACATCAGTCAAATATGAGAAAGCAAAAAATTATGGTAAACATCCGTTACACGGACAATATTTTTGAAAAGTGTGTTTACGGCATTGAATATTTCCTTGGCTCATATGGTATGGACTTTGGAAGCTATATGGATAATGTTGTTATGAGCGGCAATATCTTGAGACTTTCAGGCTATGGTTGGGGACAACAACGCCACAACTATCACACCCCCGCTCTCATAAAGGGCTGGAGCTATGAAAACCCGGCAAGCAACTTCTCAATCCATAACAACATTTTTGACCGCTGCGCATACAGAATGCTTCACCTTGTTGCACTCAAACAGGAATCCTGTCCCGAAATGCATGACAACACATACATTCAGCATCTTGGCGGTATGATTGGTCAATATGGTGCTAACGAAGTGAAAGAACCCGAAGTCGAAATTTTTGATGAAAATGCAGAGGATAAAATCCTTAACATTTTTGGCGACAAAAACGCAAAAGTTTACTACATAGAAAAATAAGACAAAGGTTACAGCGACCTGCCACAAAATGGCAGGTCGTTTTTTTATATTATTGTTAATTCTTTGATATAATATATAAAAAACAGCAAAGGATATATTTTATGTCACTCAAAACAAGTCTTATCGGTTTTTCGATTGCAATACCGCTTACAACTATTGTATTTGGATTACTTGAAGCTCGCTTCGATATGGTCTTCAACTCACTTTATACCATTCTCTGCATTGGTGTGACTATTTTCCTCAACAAAAAATATTCACTTTTTAATAACAGAGTATTCTATGCTGTAATTGTATTCATTATGTTTTCCGTTTTTGCCGGAAGAACATTAAATCTATATTCCCGCGTGCCATATTGGGATAAATTTTTGCACCTTTCATCAGGGTTTATCCTTGTTGATATAGGCAAAGAAATATATTTAAAATCAAAAGGTTATGCCCGAAACAGATTTCTCAAATTTATGTTTATTCTATCTTTTTCCATCGCCGTAGCAGGCATTTGGGAAATTATAGAATTTTCTATTGACAGTACCTTTGGCACCTTTGCCCAAAACGGCTCACTGCATGACACCATGTGTGATATAATAGCAGGCACTTTGGGTGCAACAATCAAAACAGCACTGACTTTCAAAAAGAAAGACAGCGAACCTTGATACATCGCCGTCTCTCTTTTTATAAACCTCTTATTCCGCTGTTTCCTCTTTTGACGGCTGCTTTTTGCGGTAGCTATACACGCTGTCATAAGTTTCCTGAAGTTCAGGAGTTACCGGTGCCACCTGAATGAGCCCTGTACACTCTGTCGCCGAAGCTGTGCTTCCGGCAAATTCATCCGGAAAAAGTCTCATTTCAGCAAATTCATCCTCATCAAATTCCCAAATATTGTTTGCCTTCTCACAAATTTCGGTTTCTTTGCTTATATATTCTTTTTTTTGTTTACTCATTTTATCATCTCCCAAGATTATTTTTTAGTATAGTAGCTATTTTTATGTGTGGAATTTTTTAAAAAATAAAAATCCTCAGGCTGTTCACCTGAAGATTTTTTTGTATTCCTTTATCTCCCTACGAACATTTGAGTCCAATAGTTGCCGTCTGCAACATAGCCAACACCAATTCTGTTGTATGAAGCATTGAGAATATTGGCTCTATGACCTGAAGAGTTCATCCAGCCGTTAACAACCGCCTGGGGAGTCATCTGTCCTTTTGCAATATTTTCACCTGCAGTCTTATATGAGATACCAAAATTCTTCATCATTTCAAACGGTGAGCCATATATTGGGCTTGTGTGGGAAAAATAATTGTTATCTTTCATATCCTGTGACTTTATTCTTGCAACGCGGCTCAGTTCCTCATCGGCAACAAGCTCCAAAAGACCATTCTGGACCCGTAATTCGTTCACGAGTCTTATTACCTCTTTTTCATATTCATTCATTTCCGACTCTCCAGACGGTTTATCTGCATCCTCTTCGGGTGTGGTATCACCCAAATCACCAGACGGAGTATCGTTGTCCCCTGCAGGTGGGAGCGCTTCTGGAGTATCCGTAGGAGCATCATTATCCTCTGCGGGAGGGATAACCTCCACATCATCGCCAGAAGAATCACCACACTGTCCACCTAAAATACATTCAAGGTCAAGACAGGGAAGGTTCTCGCAAGATAAATCGTGTCCTGACATAGTTCCCATAATGATAACCCCGCATACGCCATTGCCCAGATTTATTTTGTTTACTGTGGCAGCCGAAACACCAACTGAAAGTGTAAGCATCATAGCTGCAATAATCAACATTGAAAAAAACTTTTTCATTTTCTTTCCTCCTGATTTTTATTTTGTGTCTGCCTGACACTTCCATAGGATAACATATCGGTTTACATAATTCAAATGTAATTTCTGCAAAGTCAGGAGCTTTGTGTGAAAAAAGTATTTAATTTGAAAATTAGAAGCAGTCCATCAGATAACTAAAAGCATACAAAAAGTCCAAGCCGCAAGGGTTTGGACTTTTTATTAAAGACTCATATGGAAATTTTTCCATTATCAAGTTTTTCAATAATTTTAGCTATGGCGTGTTCTTCGTTACTGACCGTTATATAATCAGCAGCTTGTTTTGCCGTATCCGAGGCATTTGAAACTGCAATCCCCAGCTTTGCCATAGAAAGCATGGATGCATCGTTGTCATTATCTCCTGCCGCAATGGTTTTTGCAGGGTCAATACCAAGCAAGTCGGCAATTGTTAGAACAGCTCTGCCTTTGTTTATGCCTTTGGGAAGAATTTCATAATACTCCACGTCCGACCGGATAAATTCAAAGTCTTTTGAACGCGGGTGAACTTTCAGCAAATCAATCAGCCTTGACATCATCCACTCGTCCTCATGCGCAAAAAGGATTTTTGCAATAGGTTCCTTCACATCATTATAATGACAGCTAAGATCCTGAAATTTTTCGTTCATCCGGTGTTTTTCGGTAGCAACACTTTTTTTGCAAAAATAAATTTTATCGTGGGCATTTACTTCAATTCCCATATCTGGCAAATTCTTGTCAACATATTCCACCAATTCAAGAACAGACCGCGAAATATCCACCGACCACAAAAGCTCGTTTTTTTTGTAATCAAATATACTTCCGCCGTTTATACAACCGCAAGGTGCATTCGGCCTTATTAAATCAAAAATACGTCGTGTCGCAATTGGCAGTCTGCCCGTAATAAAGGTAAAAATACCACCCTCTGATTTGAAATATTCAATAGCATCAATATTCTCTTTTGATATGGTTTTATCATTTTTAAGCAGAGTACCATCAAGGTCTGTAACAAAAAGTACTCCATCGAATTTTTTCATAATATTTTGTCCTTTTCCAATTGGTTTTTTTATATTCTATCATATTTAGCATTCTCACGCAACAAAAAAAGGCAATATTCAAAATATTGCCTTTTAAAAGTTTAACCTAATACTCTCAATATATATGCACCAATGGTTTTTGTATACTCAACAAACTTGTCACATTCAATGTACTCGTTTGGCTGATGTGCGCCACCCGGCTTGCTAAAATCACGGCCCATGCCAAAAGCATATGCATTGCTACTTCCATATTTTGAAATAACAGAAAGATCAGAAAGACACGATCCGCAAACAATGGGTTCCTCACCCGTTGCAGACTTTGCCGCTTCAAGCATATTCTTAATATCCTCGCTATCCGGCTCACAATATACATAATGGAAAAATCTTGTGTTGGGTTTAAATCCATCACCAATTATACCAAGGGGTTCGAGTCGTTTTGCAATCACCTTTTCAAGTTCCGCAAACTCTGAATAAATCTCATCCTTTGTCTTATCGGTATAATACACAAAAAATACTTCTCCAACACCCAAATCCATTCCGTCATAGCCGGCGCGAACACCCATATAACGAAGAGAAGTTTCAGGGATTATTGTACCTTTATAAAATCTGTTCTTTTCAAGCTCATCACAGCGATTAGCAGCGAATTTTTCAATTTCTTCAAGAACAACAGGAATTGCACTTGCGGCAAGCTTTGCACTGTCTACTGTATCTTTGGTATGAAAAACATATTTTGTCTCCTGACCACCACTTCCGCAATGCCATATCTGGTTTTCAACACCATCCATACTTACAATACGCGGGCATGGGTCCTTTAAAACCGCAGCAAGTGCCCCGTGTGAGCCGCCGTATTCTTCATCAACATAAGCCGAGAACAAAAGATTTGCCTTTGGCACAAAGCCCTCATCTTTAAGCACCTTAATAAGAAAAAGTGTTGTAGCAAGAGCATATTTGTCGTCGCCAACACCTCTGCCCCAGATTTTGCCATCACTTATTTCGCCCGAAAGAGGGTCTTTGTCCCAGTTTTGGAGGTCACCAATTTCAACGGTATCAAGATGTCCCATAAGCATAAGCTCATCACGATTCTCCTCACCAATCCAGCGTGCCGTCACATTGTATCTGTCTTCAAGTCTGTGGTTTGGCATATAATCCGGATGCTCAGAAAATCCGGGTATATCCATGGGCGAATACATATCACTCTCAAGACCCAAATCAACACAAATCTTATGTATATATTCAGAAAGTTCTTTTTCTTCTCCACAATTTCGGTGGTTTTCTGTATTGATTTTCACAAATGAACTAAGCATTTCAAAAAGCTCGTTCTTTCTTTTGTCAATCACATCACAAAGGTATTTTGCATCCATTTTTTCAACCCCAAGTAAAAAATATATTTTGTTAAGTATACACTAAACATAAAGAGAAATCAAGGACTATACGAGATAATCCTTGATTTTTAATCTCTTTACTCAGTATTAGTTACATTCAGCAACCAACGGACCTGCAAGTTCTTTGAGATAGAAAAGCTTGCCGGGGAGTGTTGGCATAAATGTTGAAGTAATGTTCATGTCAGGACCATAGTGGAGAGTTGTAAGGAAACTCATTCCCTGCCATCCCATACCTCTGCCGAGAGCACCATCACAACCACCGATGATTGTGTCGGCCTGCAAGAAGAGACCTGGGCCTATTGTGTTGGCACTGCAAGGTACCAATGTTGTGCGGCTCTTGAAGCTTGTGATTGCATTCTGCTCGATTGTGAGGGGATGAAGTTTTGCGCCAATTCTATAGCACTGCTTCTTCCACTCTTCAACTGATGCAAATTCGTCAGCAAACTGGGGTTCCCAGAAAGCGATGTGGCACATTCTTCCGATACCGAATACCAGAACAAGCTTTGCGCCCTCTGCTTTGAGAGCAGCAATCTTTTCAGGGTATGTAGGAAGATTTGCTTTTGTAGCAAAGTTACGCTGACTTGGGGGAATTGTTTTGTCAAGCTTGTCAAAGAAAGCCTGTTTCATGCTGTATTCAAATGAAGCAGGATTGTCGTTTGAAAGTGTATTTCCTTCGCTGTCTGCCCATTCGTCCATATTGAATGTGTAAACGTGGTCACAGTTTACTTTCCATTCATTTAGGAAGTATACAGCCCATTTATACATTCCCATAGGACCTACGGGAAGAATCATAGCGAGCTTTTCGCCTCTGTCACGAGCTTCCTTGATTTTAAGTGCGATTTCGTGACCCATAAGTGTGTCAAATTCATAAATATTGTCACATTCTACGGGGTTAAAATCTTTGTGCCAGAAATCTTCACGAGCAACGCCCTTGTCGCAGCATTCGTCAATCTTTTTCATATCCCAGCCCTTGGGATAGAAATTTTCCAGCAAACTACCTTTTACTGTGCTTAAAAAATCCATAATTTTTTCCTCCTGAATTTTATATTTTTGCGCCTTTGGCACAATTATTTTCTTTCCTCAATAAATTTCATAATATCTTCAAAGGGTTTTATTCCGGTAGTTGCTCCAACTGCCATAACGCAATGTGCCCCAACAGCGTTTGCAAACACCATACATTCTTCCGGAGTTTTGCCTGCTGCATAAGCCGCAAGAAATCCCGAGCAGAAGCTGTCGCCTGCACCGGTTGTGTCCACAGGATTTTCAATGTAAAAAGGTTTGAACACCTGACCCTTTGTTTCGCCAGCCTTTCTGAGATAGCTTCCCTTTGAGCCAAGCTTTATAATAACATTTTTCGCACCTTTTGAAACAAATACATCAGCAATATCCTCAGGGTCTTCTTTTCCTGCAATACACACTGCCTCATCAATACTCGGCATAAGGTAATCTATGTATGGCATTGACATATCAAGCAGTTTTCCCCACTGTCCCTTAGCGTCCCAGCAAACATCAAGAAATGTGGTTTTACCCATTTCCTTACATTTTTTGAGGAAGTTCATAGTGCTCTCACCATCAAATGTATCCATAAGGAACGACCCGGTAACAAACACCATATCACACTTCTCGATAATGCTGTAGTCAATATCACTTTCATCAAAAACAGCATTTGTACCTGTGCAGTGGAAGAAAGAACGTTCAGCATTCTTGTCTATCATGAGAACTGATGCTGATGTCTGAGCTTTGTCGCTTATCTTGAGACCCTGAGTGTTTACACCTGCTTCATCAAGACGGCTTTTCAGAAACTGTCCAAACATATCAGCACCTACCATGCCCACCATATAGGATTCTGCACCCAGTTTTTTTGTGTTGATTGATGCAGTCATGGCATTTCCACCATTGTGCATTGTGATGGCTTTCACCGGTTCAAGCACACCTTTTTCAGGATAACGCTCAACAGTTTCCACCATTACGTCAGCAACCAGAATTCCAACACATGCTATTTTTTTCACGGCAATAACCTCCTTGCCACAACTTTAGGCCAGGCCATTTCCTGAGTAAACGCCTCTGCATAAGGTGCCCCACACTGAAGTCCACGGAACTTTGAGCATGTCCTTACAAAATCAGCAAAGTCTATGTTGTCATGGTCACGCATCCATTTGAGCTGGCTCTCGTGACATTCAAGCATCTCTATTTTGAGGTCGATTTCGTCTGTTATATCCACATACTCTGTAGGATTGAAATTGAGACCTGCCAGATTGTCCATATAATAAATAGGAACAACAGCAGCCTTTCCGCTTGGACCGTACTGAGGAACGCTTGCCGCAAATGATGCATCAAAAACAAGCTTTGAAACCTCTCTGTGGTCAGGCATATAGTCATTTGGTCCGTGTGTTATAATAAAATCAGGCTGAACCTTTATAATAAGCTCTACCACAGCATCACGCTGTTTTATATCGCTACCATTAGGAAGCAAATCACCAATATCAAGAGTCACAACCTCAATTCCCGCAAGTGAGCCAGCTTTCTTCGCTTCGCCTATACGTATTGTGCGAAGCTCGTCTGGCGGAATGATTTCGTGTCCCATATTTCCGTTCGCTACATGGCATACAGTAACCTTGTCGCCACGCTTCACGCATTTTGCAAGTGTTCCGCAACATGAAATTTCAATGTCATCAGGATGACATCCAATCGCAAGTACATTCATTTTAAATTTTCCCTCCTAAACATAGTTTTTCTTGATTTTTCGCTATTTTTATTATATAATAATAACTAGTGGATGTCTTTAGCAGCATTTCCACACTTTTTAGCATTTTGTTCGCGGAGGTGTTTTATGTTTAAACTTCAGCCTATAAAAAAGGACCTTGAAATTCAAGGTTTTAACAGTATTTATTATTTCGAATTCAGCAAAAATTTTTCCCACGCCCCTGAAAAACACGATTTTTGGGAGATGGTTTATGTTGACAGTGGCAGCATAAATGCCATTACCAACGGTATTGGCTGCACATTAAATCAAGGTCAGGCAATTTTTCACGAGCCAATGGAGATGCACGCCCATATCTCAGACAACTGTGTGGCAAGCAATCTTCTTGTAGTTTCTTTTACGGTGGACAGCAATATGATGCATTCCCTAAGAAATAAAACATTTTCTCTGGATAAAACCTCCCGCACTCTCCTTTCCCTTTTTCTTGCAGAGGCAAAAAATGCCATTGGCGAAATACCAAGTGACTACGAAGACAAAAATTCGCTTCACTTTTTACCCGGAGTTTTTGGTTCCTCTCAGTTGCTTGGATGTTATTTTACCGAGCTCCTTATCCATCTCATCCGGAACGAAAGTGCCCTGGGTGAAACCATGCTTGCCGGAAAGACTTCACGTGATATAGCCAACAATTCATTGGTAGAACTTATTTGTGAGCACCTTAGAGCAAACATTTATTCAAATATTTCTCTTGAACAACTATGCAAACACTTTCTCCTTGGAAAAACACAGCTGTGCAAAATTTTCCGTGAAAGCACAGCTATGAGTCCGATGGATTATTATTCCTCTTTGAAAGTCAAGGAAGCAAAAAAGCTTTTGAGAGAAACCAACAACTCTGTCAGTCAAATCTCAGATATTCTTGGTTTTTCCTCAATTCACACTTTTTCCAGATCATTCAAAAAAGCAGTAGGTCTTTCCCCCACTGCTTATCTAAAAAGCATATTATAATATACCACTTTGATAAAAAACCAAATCAGCTGCAAGTGTTTGCAGCTGATTTTTTATTGTTTAAATTTCTTCAGGTTTTGCAAGCTCAATGCCGTTTTCTGTCAGAACTTTTTCAAGTTTAACCTCATCATCGGCTTTCAAAACCATAAGAGCCTTGCCCTCGGTTCTGCCAAGGAATGCATACATATATTCAATTCCAATTCCTGCATCAGATACCAGATTGAGAACAGCTGCAAGTCCACCGCTGCGGTCGTCGATGTATACCGCAACAACATCTGTTGTTTTTGAAATAACGCCGAGACCTTTGAGCACAAGCTTTGCTTTGTCAGGGTTATCAACTATAATACGAAGAATACCAAAATCAGTAGTATCAGCGATGGAAAGAGCGCTGATATTTATGTCATTTTCTCCAAGAGCATTTATAATGCTCTGCAGTCTGCCAACTTTATTTTCAACAAAGATAGAAAGCTGTTTTATAAACATAAAATTTCTCCTTTCAACTATTTAAGCTTACGCTTGTCAATAACACGTTTCGCCTTACCCTCGCTGCGTTCTATGGATTTGGGGTTAACAAGACTAACCTTTGGTCCAATTCCAAGAGTGCTTCTGAGGCTGTCGGAAATCTGTTTTTCAACCTTCTGGATTGCCCTAATTCCATCAGAGAAAAGTTCTTCGCTCATTTCTACATTAACCTGGAATGTATCGGTATTATTCTCGCGGTCAACTATTATCTGATAGTTCGGTGTAATATCTCCGCCAATTTTGAGGAGAACTTCTTCAATCTGCGACGGGAATACGTTTACACCACGGATAATGAGCATATCGTCCGTTCTGCCCTGAGGCTTATTCATTCTAACGTGAGTTCTGCCGCACTTACATGGTTCATAATTAAGCGAACAAATATCACGTGTTCTGTATCTGATAAGCGGAAAGCCCTCTTTTGTGATTGTGGTGAACACAAGCTCGCCCCATTCGCCCTCAGGGAGAACCTCGCCTGTATCAGGGTCAATAATTTCAGGAATAAAATTATCTTCACAAACGTGCATACCACACTGATATTCACATTCATAAGAAACACCCGGGCCCATAATCTCCGAAAGTCCATAAATATCATATGCTTTAAGCCCAAGTTTTTCTTCAATCTGGGCACGCATTTCCTCGGTCCAGGGTTCCGCACCAAAGATACCTGCTTTCAGCTTAAGTTGGTCCTTAACCCCCATTTCTTCAATAACTTCGCCAAGATACATTGCATAAGACGGGGTACAGCAAAGAACTGTTGAGCCAAAGTCAATCATGGTCTGAATCTGTCTTTGGGTGTTTCCGGCCGAAATTGGGATTGCTGTTGCACCAATTCTCACTGCACCATCGTGTGCGCCAAATCCACCTGTGAAAAGTCCAAGACCATAGCCCACATGAACGAATGAGTTTTCGTCCGCACCAACTGCAATAAGCATTCTCGCAAAGCAGTCCGCCCACATCGCGAGGTCGCGATCTGTGTATCCAACAACAATCTGTTTGCCTGTCGTACCCGATGACGCATGGACACGTCTTATATCCTTCATAGGTACAGCAAAAAGTCCATAAGGATAGTAGTCCCTCAAATCCTGCTTGTATGAAAACGGTAACTTGTGTAGGTCCTCAACACCCTTTATATCTTCAGGCTTGAGACCTGCTTCGTCCATTCTTTTTCTAAAAAGTTCAACCTTTTCATACATTCTCTCAACCTGCCACTTAAGCTTTTCGCTTTGGTCTTTTCTAATCTGCTCACGTGGCATTGTTTCAAATTCTTGCTGCCAGTATTTCATTTTTAAATCGCCTCTTTTTTAAAGATTATATCCTATCTCAAACGCCTTGAGATTTACGTCCAAAAATTTCTCCGGAACAGTTGTCTTGATTGTTTCAATCCACTTTTCATAAGGGATATCTGTCATTTTTGCCATAACGCCGATTAACACCACATTAACAGCCTTGATATTGCCCGCTTCCTTTGCAGCAGCAAGAGCATCAACAACCGTTGTATCAACTGCTCTTGAAAGCTTTTCCGCAATCTCCTCAGGATATTGCGCCGCACCTGTAATAACAGGCATCGGGTCAATATGCTGATTATTCACAATCATTTTTCCGCCTTTTTTGAGATAAGGGAGTGCTCTGTACGCCTCAAGCAATTCAAAAGCAAGAATAATATCAGCCTCACCTCTGTCAACAATGGGTGAATAAACCTTGTCACCATATTTTACATAAGTCACAACGCTTCCGCCACGCTGACTCATGCCGTGGACTTCGGAAACTTTTACGTCGTAACCCTCATTGATAACTGTATTTCCGAGTACTCGGCTTGCAAGGAGTGTTCCCTGACCACCAACACCAACAATCATTATGTTTTTTGTCATATCAGTTTTCCTCCTTTTCAATAGCCCCAAAAGGACATACGTTTATGCAAAGTCCACAGCCATTACACTGAGTTGAGTCAATAACAACTTTATCATCTTTTAAGGTAATCGCCGGACATCCAAGTTTCATACACATCTTGCAGTTTTTGCATTTGTCAGTGATCTTGCATACGCCACTGTATTTAACAGTTTTAAGAAGTGCACAAGGACGCTGTGCGATGATTACTGAGGGTTCTTCTCTCTCTACCTCTGTTTTTACCACCTTTTCAAATGCCTTTATATCAAAAGGGTCACAAACCGTTATGTGGTCAATGCCACACGCTTTGCAAAGTGCCACAAGGTCAACCTGCTTTGTTGCTTCCCCGCGGATTGTACGTCCGGTTGTTGGGTTTTCCTGATGACCTGTCATACCCGTTATTGAGTTATCAAGGATAATCACTGTATTGTTGCCTTTGTTATAAACAATATCAATAAGTCCTGTGATTCCTGAATGCATAAATGTTGAATCGCCAATTACAGAAACCAATTTTTTGTTGAATTCTGTCCCTTGCGCCTTTGCCATACCGTGAGCTGCACTTACTGATGCACCCATACAGATGGTTGTGTCAACAGACTGAAGTGGCGGTGTTGCACCAAGAGTATAGCAACCAATATCACCTGAAACCACAAGTCCAAGCTTTTTGAGAACATAAAAAGTTCCTCTGTGGGGACAACCTGCGCACATTACAGGGGGTCTTACCGGGATAGCTTCGCCAATCTCTGCAACCTCTTTTTCACCCTCACCCAAAACAGCTTTTCTAATCATTGTGGGTGTATATTCGCCAAGAAGTGTGAAAACTTCCTTTCCAATCACATTTAGCCCCAAAGCTTTGCAATGGTCTTCAATCACCGGGTCAAGTTCTTCTATTACATACACTTTGTCATAGTCTTTTGCAAAGTCAATAATCTTTTTCTCCGGCATAGGATAAACCATGCCAAGCTTCAAAAAGTCAGCCTTATCACCAAGAGCCTCTTTTGCATAAGCATAAGCGATACCCGCTGTAATAACACCAATTTTCGCCCCATTCTTCTCAACAGCATTAAGCTCTGTGTTTTCGGCAAACTCAGTAAGTGCCTCAATACGCTTTTCAACCTCAACGTGACGTTTTATCGCATTGCCCGGCATCATAACATATTTTGCAGGATTTTTTTCATAATCCTTTACCTTGACATCTTCCCTTTCACCAAGCTCCACAAGACTCTGTGAATGGGAAACCCTTGTTGAAAGTCTCAAAAACACAGGTGTGTCAAACTTTTCTGAAAGCCCAAATGCAAGCTTTGTGAAATCTTTACATTCAGCAGAATCAGATGGTTCAAGCATCATAATTTTTGATGCTTTTGCATAATGCCTTGAATCCTGTTCGTTCTGTGAAGAATGCATACCGGGGTCATCTGCCACACAGAAAACCAGTCCGCCGTTTACACCTGTATAGCTAACCGTAAACACAGGATCCGCCATAACATTAAGGCCAACGTGCTTCATACAGCTCATCGCCCTTGCACCTGCAATGGATGCACCGATTGCAACCTCGGCTGCAACCTTTTCATTGGGTGACCATTCTGCATATATTTCATCAAATTTTACGATTTCTTCAGTTATTTCAGTACTGGGAGTTCCCGGATACGAAGCAACCACATTTGCGCCTGCTTCATATGCACCGCGGGCCACCGCAGCATTTCCAATCAACAACTTTTTCATTGATATGTATGTCCTTTCAAAGAATATTATTTTATTTCGTTCTGCTGTGCAACAACACTGTCACCGCAGTAAATCTGTCTAAGCTTCGGTTTTTCTATCTTGCCGGTTGGGTTTCTTGGTACATCCGCAAAAATAATCTTGCGAGGTCTTTTGTATCTTGGAAGGTCAAGACAAAAATCATTGATTTCTTCCTCCGTCGCACTCATGCCGTCTTTTATCTGGATAATTGCCGCCGCAATCTCACCAAGACGTGGGTCGGGAAGGCCAATAACCGCAACGTCACTTATCTTGTCACACTTTCTGAGATAGTCTTCAATCTGCACCGGATAAAGGTTTTCACCGCCTGAAATGATGACGTCCTTTTTCCTGTCTACAAGGAATATAAATCCATCTTCATCCTCAGTCGCCATATCTCCAGTGTGAAGCCACCCATCTTTAAGCACTGCATTTGTTGCATCTTCATCCTTGTAATATGCTGTCATAACGCCAGGACCTTTAACCGCAAGCTCTCCCACGTCACCCTTATCGACCTCTTTGCCGTTTTCGTCAACAATCTTTGTCTGCCAACCAAATCCAGCTTTTCCGATTGCACCAACCTTGTGTTCATTTTCAACACCAAGGTGAACGCATCCGGGACCTATTGATTCCGAAAGACCATAGTTTGTGTCATACTGATGATTCGGGAACACCTGTTTCCATCTTTTGATGAGACTGGGTGGCACAGGCTGTGCACCAATATGCATAAGCCGCCACTGTGAAAGCTCATAATCTTCAAGTTTCAGGTCTCCTCGCTCAATTGCATCGAGAATATCCTGAGCCCAGGGAACAAGAAGCCATACGATTGAACACTTTTCTTCGGATACAGCCTTGAGAATCCATTCAGGCTTAATTCCTTTAAGGATAACCGCTTTGCCGCCAACCAGAAAGCTTCCGAACCAGTGCATTTTTGCACCGGTATGATAAAGGGGCGGTATGCAAAGGAACACGTCGTCTTTTGTCTGAGAATGATGGTCTTGTTCTGTCATCGCAGCATGAACAAGGCTTTGGTGCTTATGTATAATCGCTTTTGGAAATCCGGTTGTTCCGGATGAAAAATAAATAGCCGCATCGTCATCGTCTGTAAGCTTAATCTGGGGGCTTTTGCTGGAGCAATATGAAACTAGACTGTCATAGCTTTCCGCAAATGTGGGACAATCCTCACCGCAGTAAAGCCAAAGCTTTGTCCTTTTTACTTTGTGACATATTTGCTCAACACGTCCTGTAAATTCAGGACCGAAAATTATTGCATCGGCATCTGCAAGCTCTAAACAGTACTTTATTTCATCCGCTGCATAACGATAATTAAGCGGCACAGCCATAGCACCTGTCTTTAAAATACCAAAGTACACAGGCAGCCACTCAATGCAGTTCATCAGCAGGATTGCAACCTTGTCCCCCTTTTTTATGCCTCGTGTAAGCAAAAAGTTTGCAAAGCGATTTGCACGCTTGTTGAATTCACTCCAGGTGATTTCCTTGCGATAGGCTTCGTTTGGATTTGACTCAATAAGTGAATACTCCCTCCACGTCATTCTGGACTGATTTTCCATCTGCGGATTGATTTCAATAAGGCTTACATCATTGGGATAAAAATCAGCATTTTTTTGTAAAATTTCTGTAATCGGCATTTTTATTTCTCCTTTATAAAACGGCAGAAAGGACTGTCTGATTTTTCAAACAGCCTTTTCTGTAATTTCCTCAAAGTATCAGTTTCCCAAAGATTCCTTTGCAGAAACCACTACCTCTTTATTATAACAAGTAAACATTTCGTCTGTCAATGCTTTGTCTGGTTTTTTTGTAACAAGGCTGACGATTGGAACAATTATAAGTCCGCCAAGCATAGCAACAACACCACTGTTGATAGGTGACTGCAGGATACTTGGGAAAGAACCCCTGAATAACATATTGAGAATCATCAGTCCTGCACCAAATATGAAGCTTGCCCAAACAGACGCTTTTGTGGTCTTTTTCCAGTAAAGGCCGTACACAAACGGAGCCAGGAACGCACCTGCCATAGCACCCCATGAAATCCCCATCATATCAGCAATAGCACTGAGTTTGTCTTTGTTGATTGCTATGTATGCCGAGATTACAATGAACACTACTATGAAAATTCTCATAATGAACACTTGTTTCTTTTCTGACATATCCTTGATTATATTTCCTTTCAAGAAATCAAGGGTAAGTGTCGAGCTTGACGCAAGCACAAGAGATGACAGGGTTGACATTGACGCTGAAAGCACCAGAACAATAACAACCGCAATCAAAATATCAGGAAGTCCCGAAAGCATTGTAGGAACTATCGCGTCAAATCCCCCCACGATAGATCCATTTTCGAGAAATGTAAGTCTATCTGTAAAGAGTCTTCCAAAGCCACCAAGGAAATAACATCCGCCTGCAACAATTATTGCAAAAACAGTTGAAATTATTGTGCCTTTGGTTATGTCTTTTTCACTTTTGATTGCATAAAATTTTTGAACCATCTGAGGAAGTCCCCATGTTCCAAGTGATGTAAGAATTACTACAAATAAAAGTCCAAGAGGGTCTGGTCCAAAGAATGAATTAAACGCACCCGGGGCACTTCCTTCAACGCTAACTGCTGCAAGTCCGTTGAGTGCTTCAACAAAGCCACCATTCTGGCTGAGAACCGCTGCAATAACTTCAATAATACCTACAATCATAATAATTCCCTGAATAAAGTCATTGATTGCGGTAGCCATATAACCGCCGGCAATAACATAAATACCTGTAAGAATTGCCATAACAACCACACACACTGAATAACTTACACCAGGGAACGCCATTTCAAAAAGTCTTGAAAGACCGTTGTAAAGAGATGCAGTGTATGGGATCATGAACACAAAAACAATCAAAGATGCTGCAATCTTAAGCGATGAGCTGCCATATCTCTTGCCAAAAAATTCCGGCATTGTGGCACTTTCAAGTTTCTGAGTCATAAGCCTTGTACGTCTGCCCAGAACCATCCACGCGAGGAGCGAGCCGAGCACTGCATTACCAATACCAATCCAGGTTGAGGCAATACCGAATTTCCAGCCAAACTGTCCGGCATATCCGACAAAAATAACAGCTGAAAAATAGGATGTTCCGTAAGCAAAAGCCGTAAGCCACGGTCCAACTGCACGACCACCCAAAACAAACCCACGTACATCCGTTGAATGCTTTCTGCAATAAAGGCCCACAGCAATCATCACCGCAAAGAAAACAACCAACATACCAATTTTAATACCCATACAAAAACACCCTTTCTTTTTCGGGGCGAAAATAAAAAAACTCGCCCTCTAAATTTTTCAGAGGACGAGAAATTCCCGTGGTACCACCTCAATTCATCAAGACTTTGCAACCCTGACCTTATCAGGTATCAAAAAATACCCTTGTTCTGTGACGGGAACTCCCGTTGCAGCCTACTTGGATTTTCCGTTCGGTGCACTGCTCGCAGAATGTATTCAGATAAGCCCTCACCATTGCCTCGCACCACCCGGCAACTCTCTCAAGGCTAATGCAAACCCTACTTGTTTCTGCTCAGACGCATTTGATATTTATATGAGATGCATTTATGTTATCACATTAAAGCGCTAAAGTCAAGAGAAACTTTCAAATTTTTTCAAAATTCTCCATTATTTCAGTTTGTACTCAAAATAGCCTCTTCGTTCCTTTCTTGCTTTTCTCTCTTGAATATGTGATATGTAGGAACAACCTCGGCAACAATTTTCTTGATTTCATCGCCATTGGTATTTACCACTGCCTTAAGTTTTATGAGCTTATCTTCAAGCTCGTCTATTTCCATATCAATAGGCTTTCCTATGAAAATCTTGTTATGTTTCGTTTCAAGAAGGCCCTCTTCATTCATAAGAAGCTCTTCATAAAGCTTTTCACCAGGTCGTAATCCTGTAAACTTTATTTCAATATCCCGGTTTGGAACAAAGCCCGAAAGAGTTATCATTTTACACGCCAAATCATAAATCTTAACAGGCTTGCCCATGTCAAGCACAAAAATCTCGCCGCCCTTTGCATATGCTGCAGCCTGCAAGACAAGCTGTGCTGCCTCTGGTATGGTCATGAAGAATCTTGTGATTTCAGGATGGGTAACTGTAACGGGTCCACCATTCTCAATCTGTTTTTTAAATCTTGGTATAACGGAGCCGTTTGAACCCAAAACGTTTCCAAATCTGACAGCAACAAATTCAGTTTCACTATTTTTCTGCAACGTCTGGATAATCATTTCACACATTCTCTTGCTGGCACCCATAACATTTGTGGGATTGACCGCCTTATCAGTAGAAATGAGAACAAACCGCTTTGCTCCAAACTCCTTTGCACAGCAAGCTGTATTATATGTACCCAAAACATTATTTTTAATTGCTTCACAGGGACTGTTTTCCATAAGAGGCACGTGTTTGTGGGCTGCCGCATGGAAGACAATATCAGGATTATGCCTGTCAAACACTATATCAAGACGAGTCTTGTCACGAACAGAGGCAATGAGTGCGACAATATTCTGGCTTGGATACTGTTCCTCAAGTTCGTTCTGCAGATCATACAAAGAGTTTTCATATATATCAAGAATAATAAGCTTTTCAGGGTTATATTTGATGATCTGACGGCAAAGTTCAGAACCGATAGACCCTCCCGCACCGGTAACCAAAATGGTTTTTCCAAAAATATCGCCTTGAATGAGTGCATTATCAAGAACTATTGGGTCACGCTCAAGAAGGTCTTCAATATCAATGTCACGAATATGATTAAACGAGTCTATATCACCAAGATTTGATGCCATACTTTGAAGTATTTTTACTTTCTTTCCGGTATTGCTACAGATATCCAGAAGTTCTGCCTTTGCTTTGTTATCAAGAGAATAAATGGCAAAAATGATTTCTTCAACTTCCATAGTTCTGCATATTCTGTCAATATCAAATCTATTTCCAAGGACTTTTGCACCGTGCAGACTCATATTGATTTTGTTTTCATCATCGTCAATAAGTCCCACAACTTCATAATTGAGTTTTTCGTTGTTCTGAAGGTCCCGCAAAAAAGCCATAGCAAGACTTCCTGCACCGATTATCAACGCCTTTTTGGAATCTGTATTATCCTTTGTCCTTGTGATATTATAAGAAATTCTCAATAAAAATCTGAATGCACAGACCAAGGCAGTTGTCACAATATTGCTGGCGACATTTATTTTTAAATATATATGTTCATTCCCTGAAATCAGACCCAAAACAATACTTACTGCCGCAGCCACAGTGCAAGCCGTAAGGAGAGTTGTGTATTCCCTTGAGTTGGCATAAACCCAGTTTGTACGGTAAATATTGAACCACGCCAACACCAAAAAATAAATAAGCGAAGTAATTGCTACAACACCAATTCCTCCACAAAATTTCACAAAGCCTTCTTTCCATGAAAAGATAAAGAAAAACAAAACTATGTAAGAAAAAAAGCAAAATGCCACATCAAATATGCCAAGGATTTTACTCCACATATTTATCCTCTTCATTTTAAAACTCCCATTTCAAAATCAATTTTATCCACTTTATGAAAATTATATTTTGGTCAAAGTCAACATTTTAATTATACAATACATAAAATATTTTGTCAATATTTTATTTGTTTACAACTGGTCAAGATATCCATACATTTCGCAAAAAAGCGTTTGTCCCTTTTTTTGTTTTCGTATGCAAATAGATGCCGTTTGTTTTAAGACGATATGCAAACTACGTTTACTCGATATATTTACTCCGCAAATCCGATATAACTACACTTCGTTTCGTTGCAATATGATATAGATCCCCTTGTCTCGTTGCCAAAGGAAACATATCATATCCGTCAGGATATATCGCACCGAAGGTATATAGCAAATTCCGTAAAAATTTATATTAATGAAAAAAGCACCTGCAATTCGCAAGTGCTTTTTGGTGGCTCCCCCTGTTGGACTTGAACCAACGACCCTGCGGTTAACAGCCGCATGCTCTACCGACTGAGCTAAGGAGGAATATTTGGTTAACAAAGTATATTATAACCTTTTTTCACAAAAAGTCAATACCAAATTTTATTTTTTCACACACTTTATTCGACAAATAAAAAACCGGCATCCAATATACGATGAACGCCGGTTCGTTTAATCAAAATGCTGACATTATCAACACTGCTATTATTATGATAGGCAAAACATATGTCAAATAAGGTTTGAGCCACTTTGGAAGTTTTATTCCCTTGCCTGTATTTACTTCTTCAAAATAACTCTTCCATCCCCAACCATAGCGCGAGGTACAGAAAATTACATAGAAAAGACTTCCCAATGGCAAAAGAACATTTGAAACAGTGTAATCTTCAAGGTCCATTATACCCTTACCCATAATCTGAAAATCAGACCAGATGCCAAATCCCAATATGCAAGGAAGTGCAAGCAAAATCATCAGCACAATATTTATAAGTGCGATTTTCTTGCGTCCCATTTTTGTAAGTTCAAGCCAGAATGACATTATATTTTCAAACACTGCAATAACCGTAGAGAACGATGCAAAAATCATAAACACAAAGAAAAGTGTTCCGATTATGCGACCGCCGGGCATTCCATTGAAAATACTTGAAAGGGTTGTAAAAAGAAAGCTTGCTCCAACCGTTGATGCATCAGCAGTCACACCATTATTATAGGTAAAGCACGCAGGGAAAATAATAAGTCCTGACATAAGAGCAACAAGTGTATCAAGTGACATAATGGTAAGTGCTTCACCAGTAAGGCTCTTATGCCTTCCTATATAGCTGCCAAAAATCGCAATAGAGCCAATTCCTATGCTAAGCGTAAAGAACGCTTGTCCCATAGCAGCAGAAATAACCGTCCATATGCCCGATTCTTTCACCCCATCAAAAGTCGGCACAAGATAGAATTTCAGTCCCTCAGCCGCATTTGAAAGTGTACAGGAATAAATTGCAAGACCAATCATAAGGGCAAAAAGTGCAATCATCATAATCTTGGTTATTTTTTCAACGCCCTTCTGAAGACCCAAAGAACAAACTCCAAAGCAAATAACTATTACCGCAATAGTAGAAACAGTCATAAGTCCCTGATTTGTGACCATACTGCCAAACGCCTCGCCCAATTCTTCAGCTGTGCTGTATGCAAAAATTGAACCGCTCAAATACTTAAAAAAATACACGAGCATCCATCCGGAAATAACGGTGTAGAACATCATAAGAAGATAGTTCCCCGCAACACCCATGTATTTCATAAGATGCCACTTATGCCCTGGTTTTTCGAGAACATCAAAAGACGACGCTATACTTCTCTGACTTCCTCTTCCTACCGCAAGTTCCATAGTCATAACAGGAAGTCCCAAAAGTAGCAAAAACGCAATGTAAAGAAAAACGAAAAGAGCGCCGCCGTAAGCCCCTGTTATAATAGGAAATCTGTAAACATTTCCAAGACCTATTGCACAGCCTGCTGAAATAAGAATAAATCCAAGCCGTGACGAGAACTTTTCTCTTTGATTCATAAAATTAAACCCCTTTGTCGTCAGTTTTTTTAATATTAACACATATAAAGAAATTTTACAAGTATTTATTTTAACTACCAAGTCTCCATTAAATTCCAAAAACAGTTGTAATTTTTGTTTGGATGTGGTAAAATGATCTTATATATATACAGAAACGGAGAACTTTTATGAAACCGATAGTAGCAGTTGTAGGCAGACCAAATGTGGGAAAGTCTACTTTGTTCAATAAAATTTCGGGCAAGCGTATCGCAATCGTTGAAGATACGCCCGGCATCACCCGTGACAGAATTTATGCAGATGCCGAGTGGTCGGGGCGAGAATTTACCCTTGTTGATACCGGAGGCATTGAGCCAGCCAGCAAGGATATTATTCTTTCCCAAATGAGAAGACAGGCACAGCTTGCCATTGATACTGCAAACGTTATTTTGTTTGTAACCAATGTCCGTGACGGTGTTACAGCCGCAGACAAGGACATTGCGTCCATGCTCCAGAAATGCGGAAAACCCGTGATTTTAGTGTGCAACAAGGTGGACAATCCAGGAAATCCGCCTATGGAATTTTATGAATTCTATAATCTCGGCATAGGCGACCCGATGATGGTTTCCTCAATCCACGGTCTTGGCATAGGTGACCTGCTTGACGCAGCACTTGAATATTTTCCGCCTGCAGACGAGCTCACCCAAGACGAAGATATTATCCACATTGCAATTGTCGGAAAACCTAATGCAGGAAAATCTTCACTTGTAAATCGTCTCCTTGGTGAAGAACGCGTCATTGTCAGCGATATTGCAGGCACTACCCGTGACGCCATTGACTCACTTTTGGTTCATAATGGGCAAAAGTATATGCTGATTGACACAGCAGGTATGAGAAAACGTGGGAAGATTGACGAAAACGTTGAGCATTACAGTGTTGTACGTGCCCTTGGCTCTATTGACCGTTCTGATGTGTGTGTCATAATGATTGATGCCACCGAGGGCGTAACCGAGCAGGACACAAAAATTGCAGGCTATGTTCATGAGCAGGGCAAGGCTGCAGTTTTTGCTGTCAACAAATGGGATTTAATTGAAAAAGAAACAAACACTATGAAAAATTTCAAAGACAGAATGCTTGAGGGTTTCAATTTTATGATGTATGCTGACTCTGTCTTCATTTCTGCAAAAACAGGTCAGCGTGTAAATGACCTTTTTGAAGCGGTGAATATTGCGGTGGAGGAAAACCAGAAACGCATTTCCACAGGACTTCTCAATGACGTTATAAATGATGCCATTGCTATGGTACAGCCACCCTCTGACAAAGGCAAGCGTCTTAAGATTTATTACGGAACTCAGGTTTCAGTGAAGCCTCCCACTTTTGTTTTGTTCGTAAACAACGCGGAGCTTGCGCATTATTCATATGTCAGATACTTGGAAAACAAAATCCGTGCTGCCTTTGGCTTTCGCGGAACACCGATAAAATTCATTGTCCGCGAAAAAGGCGAAAAAGTGGAGTAAAGGAGTTTTTATATGCAACTTATTTTATGCAATCTTATTACCTTTGTTGTTTCATATCTTCTTGGAAGTATAAATACCTCAATCATTGTTTCAAAAATTATGATTGGTGATGATATTAGAAATCATGGCAGCGGCAATGCCGGTGCCACAAACACTCTGCGCACAGTCGGCAAAAAGGGTGCACTGTTTGTGGTTTTGGGCGATGTTTTGAAAACTGTAATCGCAATAGTGGCAGCAAAACTTTTTCTTCTTGACGAAACTCAAGCCACCTTTATCGCAGGTATCGGCGCTGTTCTTGGTCACAATTTTCCTGTATACTTCAAATTCAGGGGTGGAAAAGGAATCCTTGTTTCCACCGTTGCTATGCTGTTTGCAGATTCAATTATCGGTCTTTTTGTTGTTATTATTTCTATAGGTATAATGGCTGCATCCCGTTATGTTTCTTTGGGAAGCATCAGCGGTGCTGTGCTGTTTGTGATTTTTAGCATCATATTCCACGGTCAGACGCCCGACTTCATTGTTTTTGCGCTTATTCTTGCAGTTCTTGCAATATATATGCATGGTGGCAATATAAAACGGCTTCTTTCCGGCACTGAAAACAAGCTTTCGTTCGGCAAAAAAAGTTAGGAGGAAATCCATATGTCAAATGTATGTGTTTTGGGCAGCGGCAGTTGGGGTACCGCTATTGCTCTTCTTTTGAACAACAACGGTCACAAGGTGACGCTTTGGTCCTTTACCGATGATGAATGCCGTGAGCTTTCATCCGCGCGTGAAAATAAAAGATGTCTCCCGGGCATTGTTATTCCCGAAGAAATCACCCTCACCTCAGATATAAACGCCTGCAAAAATCAGGATATAATTGTTATCGCTACTCCCTCTCACGGTGTTCGTGGTGTAGCAAAGCGTATTAAAGATGTTGTACCCAAAGGTCAGGTTGTTCTTAATATTTCAAAAGGAATTGAAGAAGAAACCTATCTCACCATTTCTCAGGTGTTAAAGGAAGAGCTTCCAAACTGCAAAATTGCAGTTATGTCAGGTCCCAGCCACGCCGAAGAGGTTTCCCGGGGGATTCCCACCACAAACGTAGTTGCAGCAGACAGCAGCGAAACTACACAGCTCATTCAGGACACCTTTATGAATGACGTATTCCGCATTTATACAAATGATGATATTTTGGGGGTTGAGCTTGGCGGCTCCCTCAAAAACGTCATAGCTCTTTGTTGCGGAATTCTTGATGGTCTTGGCTGTGGCGACAACACGAAAGCCGCACTTATGACCCGTGGGCTTGTGGAAATGACACGCCTTGGCACCTCTATGGGAGCAAAAGCTGAAACCTTTTCAGGACTTTCAGGAATTGGTGATTTGATTGTTACCTGCACAAGTATGCATTCACGCAACCGCCGTGCAGGAATTTTAATCGGTCAGGGAAAATCCGTTGAGGAAGCACAGAAAGAGGTCAATATGGTGGTTGAGGGCGTTCGCAGCTGCAAAGCAGCAAAAGAGCTTGCCGACAAGCAGGGCGTTGAAATGCCTATCGTGTCAGAAGCATATGACGTGCTGTTCCACGGCAAAAAGCCCTCTGATGCCATAAAAAATCTTATGGTAAGAACAAAAAAACACGAAACTGAGCAATGCTTTTTGAATAAGATAGATACAAAAACAATTTAAGGAGTTGGATGATTTGGAACTTAATATGACCACTTACAGTGAATTCATCAAAAGGGCTGCGGAGATTTTGCCTAAAGGTGCATTTCTTACCACAAAGCATAACGGCAAAATAAACACCATGACAATCGGTTGGGGTACATTTGGCTTTCAGTGGGGCACTCCCACCGCTGAGGTTATGGTGAGGGAAAGTCGTTTCACAAAAGAACTCATTGATAAAGCAATGGAGTTTACCCTTACCTTTCCCTATGACGAATCAATGAAAGCTGCCCTTTCCTACTGCGGACAAAAATCGGGCAGGGATTGTGATAAGATTGCAGATATGGGGCTTTTGATGGTTGATGCGAAAGAAACCAATACACCCGTAGTTGCTTGTAAGGGTCTTGCCCTCGAGTGCAAAATCATTGCAAAAACTGAGATGACAGCCGACCTTACTGACTCTTCTGTTCTTGACAAATGGTATAAAAATGGTGATTTGCATACGATTTATTACGCAAAAGTCGTTGCTTGCTACGAAATGGACTAAATTTTTGAAAAAACTATTGACAAATTAAATACTCAGGTATATAATACATAGTAATTTGAATATCACAGAAAAACTATGACGAAGACGGTCGGATTACAAAGTCTTGAGAGAGTTGGCGGTTGCTGCGAGCCAATGACAGAGTTTTCCAATGACCCATCACTTCCGAGTTGGAGGTCCGAAAGCCTTGTGGTCAGTAGACATCTCCCGTGCATTGCTACGTTAAAGCAAAGGGCTTGTTTGAGCCTGTGAGTGACGGAATTTTCCGTAATTTGAGTGGTACCGCGAGTTTTATAACCCGTCTCAAAGTCTTGAGACGGGTTTGTTTTTTTTTGTGACATTCCTGAAATTTCTTTATAAGGAGAGATAAAAATGGATTACAATTTGAAAGAGGTTGCCGGCAGAATAAAAGATTTGCGTGAAGCAAAGGGCTATTCTCAGGAAGAGCTTGCAAAGCTCACCGGCGTATCAACTCAGGATTACAAAATCCTTGAAGAAGGTGAAACAGATTTCAGCTTCACATTTATCTACAAATGCGCAAAAGCTTGCAACGTTGAAGTTGTTGATATCTTAGAGGGCACAAGTTCAACCCTTACCTCCTTTGACATAACCAGGAAAGGCGAGGGTCTCAAAATCATAAAGAAACAGGGTTTTGTATACAACAACCTTGCTCCGAAATTCAAGGGCAAGATGGCTGAACCATTCCTTGTTAAATTTCCTTATCTTGAGGAAGAACAAAACGCTCCCATCAAGCTGAGTTCACACAATGGTCAGGAATTTGACGTTATCGTAAAAGGCTCGCTAAAGGTTCAGGTGGGAAATCACATTGACATTCTCAATGAGGGTGATTCCATTTTCTACAACAGCATTATACCCCACGGTATGATTGCTGTGTCTGAGGGCGGCTGCGAATTCCACGCCGTTGTTCTCAACCCTCAGGACGGTCATTTCAGCGAGGAATATCCTGAAGCTCCTTACATTGCTGAAAAGGTTGAAAAATCTGCAAAGTCTTCATCAAAGACTGTTGCTGACGATTTCATTGACACAACCCTTGATGAAAAAGGCGTATTCAGCGGTATTTCATTTAAGAATGCTGACAAATTCAACTTTGCATTCGACTGTGTGGATAAAATCGCAAAGAAAACCCCCGACAAGACTGCTATGATGTGGGTTGGAAATGATAAATCAGAACGCAGATTTACTTTTAATGATATGAAAAAATATTCCGCAAAGACCGCAAATTATTTCGAGTCTTTGGGTATCAAACGCGGCGACACAGTTATGCTTGTCTTAAAACGTCATTTTGAGTTCTGGTTCTGTATGCTTGCTCTTCACAAAATAGGCGCAATAGCAATCCCTGCAACAAACCAGCTGGTTGAACACGACTTTGAATACCGCTATAAGGCAGCAGGCGTAAAGGCTATTGTGTGTACTGCTGACGGTGACGTTTCATGTGAAGCCGAAAAGGCTGCCCAGAACTTCCCTGATATGCTCAAAATTCTTGTTGGCGGCAAAAAAGACGGCTGGTACAATTTCAATGAAGAAATGGAGCGTTTCAGCACTCACTTTGACCGTAGGGAAGATACGCCCTGCGGCGACGATCCAATGCTTATGCTCTTTACATCAGGCACTACCGGTTATCCAAGAATTGCTACTCACTCATATAAGTATGCACTCGGCCACTATCCCACAGCAAAGTTCTGGCACAATGTGAACCCTGTTGGACTTCATTTCACCATTTCCGACACCGGTTGGGGCAAGGCGCTCTGGGGCAAGCTTTATGGACAATGGCTCTGCGAGGCAGGTGTGTTCACTTATGACTTTGACCGTTTCCATCCGGATGATATTCTTCCTCTTTTCAAGAAATACATCATCACCACATTCTGTGCACCGCCTACTATGTACAGGTTTTTCATCAAGGAAGATTTGTCAAAGTATGACCTTTCTTCTATCGAATATGCAACAACAGCAGGCGAAGCACTGAATCCTGAGGTTTATAATCAGTTCAAAAAAGCAACAGGACTCAGCATTATGGAGGGCTTTGGTCAGACAGAAACCACCCTTTCAATCGCAAACTTTGTTGGTTCAAAACCGAAAATCGGCTCAATGGGCAAACCCTCACCTCTTTATGACGTAGTTCTTCTTGACGGCGAGGGCAAGGAATGTAAGATTGGGGACACAGGTGAAATCTGTATCAGGACAACAGAAAATGTTCCTTGCGGTCTCTTCATCGGTTACTACCTTGACGACGAAAAAACCCGTGACGTATGGTATGACGGTTTCTATCACACAGGTGACCAGGCGACAATGGACGAAGACGGTTATCTTTGGTACGTTGGACGTATTGATGACGTTATCAAATCTTCCGGTTACCGCATCGGACCTTTTGAAATAGAAAGTGTTATTATGGAGCTTCCTTATGTTCTTGAATGTGCAATCACCGCTGTTCCCGATGAGGTACGTGGGCAGATTGTAAAAGCAACAATCGTTCTCACCAAGAACACTGTGGGTACTGACGAACTGAAAAAAGAAATTCAGGAATACGTAAAAACACACACAGCACCATATAAATATCCAAGAATTGTGGAATTTGTGGATGACCTCCCCAAAACCATCAGCGGAAAAGTCCGCCGTGTTGAAATCCGCAACAAGGATATGGAAAAAGCAAATAAATAATCATTTAAAGCGAAAACCTCGCCCATTTGGGTGAGGTTTTCTTTTCGTCTGGCGACAAGGCAGAGCGCCTGTTTTATGTAAATAAAAAAGTGCGCAGCCGGAGCCACGCACAAAAAATGCATGACTCTGATGCGACTCAGATTTTGTTTACATCAACAGCAGACAAAATAAAGCATGCATTTTTATCAAAATAAAAATGCCCCTGTTAACGTAAAACAATATTAATCTGAGTCGCAATACTATATTACCATATTTTTTCCTCTTTGTAAAGTATTTATTCAAAAGAAAAAGCTCTCCGAAAAGAGAGCTTTCATTTTATAAATCATTTTTTATTATATCTTCAAAGCTTTCACGTTCCACCGCAGTATATTCGCCCGTTTTTGTCAGCATCACAATCGGCGGTCTTTGAAGTCTGTTATAATTTGATGCCATCGAATAGTTATAAGCACCCGTTGTCATAACTGCGATAGTATCGCCACGTTTCACACTTGACGGCATTTGCACATTTTCCTGAATTATATCGCCGCATTCACAGCATCTGCCCACAATCGAGCAAAGAAAGTCGCATTCCTCGTTCATCTTGTTTGCCGCAACAACAGTATATTCCGAGCCATAAAGGGCAAATCTTGGGTTGTCGGTCATTCCGCCATCTATTGAAACATAGTTTTTATATTCAGGGATGACCTTTACACTGCCCACAGTATAAAGGGTAAGTCCGCTGTCTGCAACGATTGAACGACCAGGCTCCATACGGATTGCGGGAACATCTATCCTGAGCTCACTGCATTTTTCTTTCACCATTTTTGCAACATGAGCTATATTTTCTTCAATGTCAATCACGGGGTCAGATTCAACATATCTCACTCCATAGCCGCCGCCAAGGTTCAGGATTTCCGTCTCATAACTAAACTTTGCTTTCATATCAGCAATAAACTCGAGCATAATATCAGCAGTCTTGAAATATACATCCGAGTCAAAAACCTGAGAGCCCACATGACAATGGAAACCGCAAAGCTTTATATTCGTTTTCGAAAGAGCATATTTCACAATCTCTTCTGCTGCACCCGTTTCGATTGCAAAGCCAAACTTCGAGTCAACCTTGCCTGTTGCCACCGCATCATAGGTATGTGGGTCAATGCCGGGTGTTATGCGGATAATTATGTTTTGACAAACATTCATTTCCCCGGAAATACAGTCGATAGCATCAATTTCTTCACGGCTGTCTGCCACAAAATAGCCAATGCCGTTTTCTATTGCATATTTTATGTCAAAATCAGTCTTGTTGTTGCCATGGAAGTAAGCATTTTCCATAGGAAAATTGGCACTTTTCGCGGTATAAATCTCACCGCAGGAAACCACATCAACGCCCATTCCCTCTTCCATTGCTATTTTGTAAACAGCTTTGAAAGATGCCGCTTTGCTGGCATAAAGGGGCAATGCATACTCGCCAAAATATTTTTTCATTGCATCAACATATGTTCTGCAGTTTTTCCGTATACGTTCTTCATCCATCAAGAAAAGAGGTGTCTGATATTTTCCAGCAAGCTCTACCGTGTCCCGACCTGCAAAGGTCAGGTTTCCCATCTGGTTTATTCCAAGATTTTCACAAATCATTTATTGTTGTCCTTTCAGGAAAATTAAATTTCGATTCCGTTTTCTCTCATAAGTCTGTACATATTTTCAGCATGAGCTTCTTCCATTGGAGTAAGTGGGAGTCTGAGATAATTCTCACCAAAGCCCATTTTTGACACTGCGGCTTTTACAGGAATTGGATTTACCTCACAAAAGAGCGCATCAATAAGGTCAAGATATTTAAGCTGAAGTCTTTTGCTTTCTTTCACGTCCCCAGAGAAAAAGCTGTCACAGATTTTCACAGTATCTTTTGGTGCAATGTTTGAAAGCACAGAAATAACGCCAATGCCTCCAAGTGACAAAATGGGAACAATCTGGTCATCGTTTCCTGAATAGATTGCAAAATCTTCATCAACAAGCGATGCAACCTTTGCAATCTGTGAAATGTTTCCGCTTGCTTCTTTTATGCCCACGATATTTGGGTGTTTCGCAAGGGCAGCACAAGTCTCAGGCATGATGTTGCAGCCTGTACGTGAGGGAACATTATAAAGAATAACTGGCTTTGTGCTTGCATCAGCAATAGCAGTGAAAGACTGAATAAGTCCGTTTTGTGTTGCTTTGTTATAATAAGGTGTAACAACCAGCATAGCATCAGCACCAATCTCACACGCATATTTTGTGAGGCTTATTGCATAGCTTATGTCGTTTGAGCCTGTGCCTGCAATAACGGGGATTCTGCCACCTACCTTTTCAACCGCAAATTTGAGAACATCCTTGTGCTCCTGGTCAGAAAGGGTTGAGCCCTCACCGGTTGTGCCGGCAACAACTATTGCGTTTATTCCCTCTTCAATCTGCCATTCAATAAGTCTTTCAAAGCTTTCGTAGTCAACTCCATTTTCAGTCATAGGTGTAACAATGGCTGTTGCAACACCTTTAAAAACAGTTTCTTTCATTTTCAAAACTCCTTTACCTGATTATCGTTTTGCTTTCATAAAAAAATGATAGCTGATTTTTCAACTATCATAAGATATATGCAAGGATATAAAACCATTAACAAATATGATATGATAGCTCTCCGCACTTGTGCGACAACATTTGGGATATTATTCCCAACTGCCAGACCAGTCCTTTGCCACGAACCGTCTTCGGCGCCTGCCCCTTTCAGCAAATCCGCTTTGGCAAAGCGATGAAAATCTGCCTAATGATGACACAACGCACCTCTATCTAACATTTTGATTATACTTTAATCTTTTTCATTTGTCAATAGCTTATTTAGATTTTATATATCAACTTTTGCTCTTCAGAATCGGACTTATGTGTTTATAAAGGAAAGTTGTAACCACCGACACTAAAATGACCTTTATTACATTAAACGGCAACACACAAAGAAGTATCATTTCAAACAGGGAGTCAATTCCTTTATGTATTTCCTGTGCCATACCTACAAAAACACCTATTTCAAGTCCCATAGCTCCGCCATATGCCGGTATAAGCACATACGCATTTATAAAGCAGGACAAAACCGCCATAACTATGCCGCCGACTGTCATTCCGATTATAGCAGTTTTCCTTGTTTTTCTCCGTTTGTAAATAACTGCTGCCGGCAAAACAAAGGCAATGCCAACTAAAAAGTTTGCACCTTCTCCCACTCCTGCGGTAATTGTGCCGTTTATCAAAAGATTGAGAAGCACCTTTATCCCTTCAATCGCAACACCCGCAATCGGTCCAATAGCAAATGCCCCCACAAGAACTGGAACCTCACTGAAATCCAGTTCATAAAAAGGCGGTGCAATAAAAGGCAGAGGGAATTCAAGGAGCATAAGAACTACCGCCACCGCCGAAAGCATAGCAACCTCAACCATCCATTTTATTTTGATATTTCTTTGCATAAAGACCACTCCTGTTCACAAAAAAGTCCCGATTGCAAAACGCAATCGGCTGTAAAATTCTTATTGAGCCAGCAGTTGCTCCACGCAGGCCAACTCGGCACACAGGCAGAACATCTCCATCGCCACGGACAGCTCCTCCACAGAGGGGAAGGAAGGCGCGATACGAATGTTGCTGTCGGCGGGATCGGCGCCATAGGGATAGGTGGCACCGGCGGCGGTCATCACCACACCGGCTTCCTTCAGCAGACCCACGGTGCGCTTGGCGCAACCCTTCATCACATTGACGCTGACAAAGTAGC
>JAZQUY010000003.1:0-12502 GCA_045631525.1 Clostridia bacterium | reverse complement strand
TATTTTATAGCCTTTATGTGCTATAATGTTAAGAATAGATATATAGTATATCTAAAATAATTTTATGAGGTAATTATTATGAGTGAAGAATTAAGATTACACAGATGTTGTTTTACAGGGCATAGACCTGATAAAATGGAGCTTGGGGAGAAAGAAATTAAACCATTACTGGAAAAAGCAATAGATGAGGCTATTGCAAATGGATATGTAACCTTTATAACAGGCATGGCGATGGGAACAGATATATGGGCAGCGGAGATTGTATTGGAGAGAAGGAAAACGAACAGGGACTTACATTTGATATGTGCTTTGCCACACCCGGGATTTGATAGCAGGCGGAGTATGACAGAAAAGATGAGATTTAATAAGATAATCAAAAACGCTGACCTTGTAAAAGAAATTAATGACCACTATTTCACTGGTTGCTATCAGGTGAGAAATGAATGGATGGTTGACAGGTCAAATCTTGTGATTGCTGTGTTCAATGGACAGAAGAGTGGAACAAAGAATACGGTCGATTATGCGAAGAGAAAAGGTGTAAAAGTTGTGAATGTGCTATAGGGCATTTAAAATCGATTTTGAGGCCGAGTTGCAACGGCTGTTAAAGGGGTTGTAAGACAAAACTCTCTCGGGTAGGGTAGTTACACCACCTAGGGTATTAACTCGCAAATAAGACGGCTGTTAAAGGGTGTGTGAGCAAAATAAAAAACAGCCTTTGGGTAAAGGCTGTTAAATAGACGCAGGGGCGAACGAAAAATCAATGATCGGTGTTTTAATCTTTACTGAAACTCGTATGTTTTTAAATTTCATAATAACGTTTTTAAAAACTGAATAAATCTTGCTCATATGCATCCTCCTTCCAATGATACCTTCTAAATCGTTCGCTTTTTTCCATACGGAACCTGTCTGTTCTGGTGGATCAGAGAAGGAGCATGAACCTGACCCAATATAATTATATCATTGTTTATAGATAAAAACAAGGCTTTTTGAGTTTTCTCAAAAAGCCTTGTTGGCGGAGATGTAGGGATTTGAACCCTAGCGCCGGCAAAACCGACCTACCGGATTTCGAATCCGGACCCTTCAACCACTTGGGTACATCTCCAGATATGTTTGAACTCCGATTTGACGGAGAAAAAACTGAGCAAATTATAAAATTTTGTTAGAAAAATGTTAGAAATGGCTAGAAAAACCGCTAGATAAGGGTGTAAAAACAAGGTTTGAACCTCGCTTAAACCCGCGTGGTTAAGCCATTTGTGAGGGTACAGTTACAGTGTAACCGAGGGGATTTCGAGCCACTTAGGTTAAATGAATCAAAACAATGTCAAATGTGGGAAACACCACTTAAAGCGAAACAAAATATGTATGATGGGGGGCAAAGCCCCCGTTTTTTATTCTGCAAATTTTCTTGTGGAATTATAACTCTGAAGAATTGAAATGTTGTCAAGGGCACGGCCTGTGCCGAGAGCTACGCAAGATTCTGCATCGTCTGCAACAATGGTGCGGATGCCGGTTTCAGCCTCGATAAGCTTGTCCATACCATAAACCAAAGCACCGCCGCCGGTGAGGATGATGCCGTGCATACTGATGTCGGCAACAAGTTCGGGGGGAGTTTTTTCGAGAACGGCTTTTACTGCTTCAACAATAGTTGCCGAAGTTTCAGTGAGAGCATCAAGAATTTCAAGGGATGAAATGGTAACTGTCTTGGGAAGACCTGAAACCAAACTTCTGCCACGAACGTCCATGGTGAGATTTTCGTCTCTGCGATAAACGCAGCCGATTTTTATTTTAAGTTCTTCGGCAGTTCTTTCACCAATCAAAATATTATATTTCTTGCGGATGTATCTTACGATAGCTTCGTTGAATTTGTCGCCTGCAACCTTGATTGACTGGCTGGCAACAATTCCGCCCAAAGAGATAACAGCAACGTCGCTTGTTCCGCCGCCCATATCAACAATCATTGAGCCATAAGGCTGAGAAATGTCAATGCCAACGCCGATAGCAGCAGCAAGAGGCTCTTCAATAAGGTGAACCTTGCTTGCGCCTGCCTGAATTCCTGCGTCAATAACGGCACGTTCTTCAACCTCGGTAACACCGCTGGGTACGCAAATGATAACGCGGGGCTTGAAAATGCTGCGCTTTGTCACCTTGCCCAAGAAATATTTAATCATTCTTTCGGTGGTGTTATAGTCCGAAATAACGCCGTCACGAAGAGGACGGATGGCCACAATGTTTCCCGGAGTTCTGCCCAACATCTTCTGAGCTTCTTCACCCACAGCATAAAGCTTGTTTGTATTTTTGTCAACAGCAACAACAGATGGTTCCTTGGCAACAATGCCCTTGCCCTTGATATAAACCAGAACTGATGCTGTACCCAGGTCGATACCTATATCCTGTCCGAACATAATTTAATCACCTTACCTTGTAATTTATCTGTGTTAAATAGGTCAAAATCCGCAAAATAAAATTTAAAGCGGATATATAAAACTTAAAGTCAGTACCTAATATGATATACCATTTGAAGAAAAATGTCAATACAAAACCAAAGAAAACCCAAAAGGATGATGCATCAAAAAACGACAAAAGTTTTGCCCCGAAAAAATCACCATAAAAGAGGAATGAAGTGAATGTTAATTGCTATATTTTTAACAATATTTTAAAAATTATGATATTTTAATAAAAAAATCGCAAAACGCTCTTGTAAAGTGGTGCCCATTTGTGTTAAAATGTTATCAAATGTATTTTTCAAAAGAAAAAAAGCAATTTAGGTCGTCTGTGCAAAATTCATTCTTGGCAGACAGGGGCTAACGGCCCAGCGGAAAGGAGTAAAAAATGATTTATTCTTCAGAAGTAGAAAGAATGTGCGTTGTTAAAAAAGGCGCAAATCACGGTCCGGCACCCATCCCGGAAGAAGGCAAATGGGTAAAATCAAAAGAAATCAAAGATATTTCAGGTCTTACACACGGTGTTGGCTGGTGTGCACCTCAGCAGGGCGCTTGCAAGCTCACACTTAACGTAAAAGACGGTATTATTCAGGAAGCTCTTGTTGAAACTCTGGGCTGCAGCGGCATGACACATTCTGCTGCTATGGCATCAGAAATTCTTCCCGGAAAGACAATCCTTGAAGCGCTCAACACAGACCTTGTTTGTGACGCTATCAACACAGCTATGCGTGAGCTCTTCCTCCAGATTGTTTACGGAAGAACACAGACAGCTTTCTCAGAGGGTGGACTTCCCATCGGTGCAGGTCTTGAGGACCTTGGAAAAGGTCTTCGCAGCCAGGTTGGTACTATGTACGGAACACTTGAGAAAGGTTCAAGATACCTTGAAATGGCAGAGGGTTATGTTACAAAGATTGCTCTTGACCAGGACGATGAAATCATCGGTTATGAATTTGTTCACATGGGCAAGATGATGGATATGATAAAGGGCGGTATGGATGCCAATGAAGCTATGAAAAAGGCTATGGGCACATACGGCAGAGTTTCGGATGCAGTCAAGATGATTGACCCCAGACACGAATAAGGAGGTATTTTAAGATGGCTTTATTTGAAAGTTACGAAAGAAGAATTGATACAATAAACAAAGTTTTAAATGCAAACGGCATTGCATCTATTGATGAAGCAAAGGCTATCTGTGACGAAAAGGGCATTGACCCATACGCAATCGTTAAAGGTATTCAGCCTATCGCTTTTGAAAATGCAGGCTGGGCTTATGTTGTTGGCGCAGCTCTTGCTATCAAGAGAGGCGTAAAGACAGCTGCTGAAGCTGCAAAGGTTATTGGCGAAGGTCTTCAGGCTTTCTGTATTCCAGGCAGCGTTGCCGACGACAGAAAAGTTGGTCTTGGCCACGGAAACCTTGGTGCTATGCTCCTCAGCGAAGACACAAAGTGCTTTGCATTCCTTGCAGGTCACGAATCATTTGCAGCAGCAGAGGGTGCTATCGGTATTGCCCGCAGCGCAAACAAAGTTCGTAAAGAGCCCCTCCGCGTTATCCTTAATGGTCTTGGAAAAGATGCTGCACTTATTATTTCAAGAATCAACGGTTTCACATATGTTCAGACAGAATTTGATTATGCAACAGGCGAAGTGAAAATCGTTCGCGAAAAGGCATATTCAAACGGAGAACGCGCAAAAGTTCGTTGCTATGGCTCTGATGATGTTCGTGAGGGCGTTGCAATCATGCATCTTGAGGGTGTTGATGTTTCTATCACAGGTAACTCCACAAACCCAACAAGATTCCAGCATCCTGTTGCAGGAACCTACAAGAAAGAATGCATCGAACAGGGCAAGAAATATTTCTCTGTTGCATCAGGCGGCGGTACAGGACGTACACTCCATCCTGATAATATGGCTGCAGGTCCTGCTTCATATGGTATGACAGATACAATGGGTCGTATGCACAGTGACGCTCAGTTCGCAGGTTCTTCATCAGTTCCCGCTCACGTTGAAATGATGGGACTCTTAGGTGCAGGTAACAACCCAATGGTTGGTATGACTGTTGCAGTGGCTGTTGCAATCGAAGAGGCTATGAATAAATAGTTGTTTTGGTTATAAGAAAACCGGTGGCATTTTGCCACCGGTTTTTTAGTATAGATATTATTTGTTTTTTGGGACTGGATGTCCCAAACCCTGCGAGCCGCGTTTTCGGCTCGGACATATGTAAATGTTTTTTAAGGGGACTTCCGCCCCCTTGTACCCCCCGAGCCGCGTTTTCGCATCGAACATCTGTAATTGCTCAGCCCAAACTAAAGATACAACCATTCGGAAAAACAAACCCATTGTTTGAACTCATTAAATCGTCGGCACCAGCAGAGGTAAATGTGCCGACGATTTTTGTATCTTTGTTTGGGCTTCGCAAACAGCTGTTACTCACCGAAAACTTAAAGCGGCTTTAACACCTCATCCGAGTTTTGCTTTGCAAAACTCACCTTCTCCTCAAGGAGAAGGCTTGTGTCCGTCTCTGCGAGAATTTAAGACCCAGAGGAATGCCGATTTATATATTCCGCTTTAAGCGAGGGGTGATTGCGGAGTGTTTGCGAGGCTCATCGAGGGCGGTGAAAAATGGCGTGCAATCTATTTCCGCTGCGGGCACGCCATTTTAGTGAATATTCCCAAGGGGAAATGTTCCCCTTGGACCCCTTTTCTGCTATCAAAGTCTCGGCAGATGTAACTGTTCATCTTTTCGTGTTTTGCTGACGCTCGGAAGTTCAATATATATTGAACGCACTCGCTAAAAACGGCGGATGAAAAAGGGAACTGATATCCGCCGTTTTTCACCAAAACAAAAAAATCTTCACAAACATCTGCAAGTCGACTTTTCAAAAGCAGTTTTTTGGGGTCCATCTCTGTAAGAATTTAAGACCCCCAAGGAATACCTATGTTTATATTCCGCTTTAAGCGTGAGACGAGTGATAGATGTCTGCGAAAATTGGACAAAGGCACAAAAAACGGCGTCACATCAGTTTCCTTTGCTGGTGACGCCGATTTAACGAATGCAAATAATAAGTTTATTTTTCTGAGTGGTTGTGACTTTGGACAAATTGAGCAGTTACAGATATCCAAGGCTCAAACTGCGGAATGGGGGTGCAAGGGGTACTCCCCTTGAGAGATTAAAGTTTCTTTGGATTGTCAGTACGCCCCAAGATATAATCAGTGCTGACCTTGTAAAAATCTGCAAGGGTAATGAGTGCTGTGGTAGGAATATCCCTATAACCCTTTTCGTATAATGAATATTGTTGTTGAGTAATAAATAAAAGCTTTGCAATGTCCTTTTGTTTCAAGTCGTTATCTTCTCGCAAGTCTCTTAACCTTGAATAGTATGCCATATCAACACCTCGTACAATCGAATGAATGTATTGATAGTTTAACACGGTGGTGATATAATAATTCAAAGTTACAGTCATTTGAATGTAAAAGGAGAAAAAATATATGACCAAAAAAACCGAACTTATCAAAAGTTATATTGCAGATATTGTGTGCAGTCGGCTTACAGATTTCGAAATTGATGAGAACAAAATTGCTGATACAAAAGCTACAGAGATACTTGGGGAGATACAAAAAATATTGAAAAATGGGGAAGAAGACGATTTTTTGATAGTTGAGGAGATTGTTTCATTATTCATCCGCCACAATATTGATACGGGCGGATGTCATGATTTTTAGAAATTATATCAGCTTGACTAAGCTTTGAAAATATGGTATAATACGGCTCGTAGCAAGAGAAACGGCGGCGGTTGTTTCTGACACCTCGTGAAAAGGGGGTGCCTGCATGGGAGAAATAATTTCTTTTACTTTATTGGTGATGATAATTATCCTTTACATAAAGAAGTAACCGCCACTTCTGCCAAAGTGACGGTTTGATAAAATAAGCTATAAACTTTTGCAGAAACAACTAAAGCCGTTGTCTCTTGCTATGTTTATGTTAGCATATTTGGATCAGTCTGTCAAGATCTAAATTAGAATTTGATTCAATGCAAGTTTAAAAACGGTTCCCCCTTGTTTTTTCTCAAGGTTTGTGTTAAAATATAGAAAAGATTTTGACACTTTCCAAAAAGGAGGGCACAAAATGTCAAACAAAATAATCACCATCAGCCGTGAATTTGGAAGCGGAGGAAGGACTGTTGCAAAAGAGCTTTCGAAAAAGCTTGGGATACCCTGCTTTGACCAGGAGATTATTGAACAGCTTTCTGAAAAAAGCGGACTTGCAAAGGAATTCATAAAGGAACGTGGCGAATATGCTGCCGGCGGAAACTGGTTCACAAATGCCCTGTCAAGTAACAATTATGGCGGGTCAATTCAGGATAAGCTGTGGTTACTTCAGCGAAACTTGATTTTGGAACTTGCGGAAAAGGGTCCTTGCATTTTTGTGGGCAGATGTGCCGATTACATATTGAAAGATAGGGAAGACTGCCTCAAAGTCTTTATCCATGCGGATATGGAAAAAAGAATTGAAAGAATTGTCACCCATTATGGTGAGAGCAGTGTAGCACCTGAAAAACGCTTGCGTGACAAGGATAAACGCAGAAAGGCGTATTATCAGCTTTATACCGATTCAGAGTGGGGCGTTGCTCAGCATTATGACATATCATTAAACAGCGGAAAGCTGGGTATCGAAAAGTGCGTTGAAATAATCGCTGAACTTTATAATGAATAATAAATTAAACCCCTGTGGCGTGCCACCGGGGTTTTTGTGTGCAAAGAAAAAATATATTGTAATTTTAAAAGAAGTGTGGTATGATATAGGAGCTACGTACTATGAATAAATTTCTCTTAGAGGAGATACGCTATTGTAAAAAGCGTACCTCTGATTTGTCAATCCTCTAGGAGAAGATAGTACGTAGCAGTACGTCGGAGTGTTACGTTTTTTGGTGCGTAGCTTCGGCTACGCACTTTTTTGTTTTCAGGAGGCTAAAATGAACATAAAAACCGAACTTTTGAGGGCAACCATAGCAGACCTTATCTGTCAGAATATTGATTGGTGTCTTGATATAGATGCTGACAGTATAGCAGACACAAAAGCCATAAAAATTCTTGAAGAAATTCAAAAGGTCATACAAAATGACGCAGATGATTTTGAAAAGATAGAAGAAATCGTTTGTATTTTTGAAAAGAATGAGATTGATGCAGGAGTGTGTCACGATTTTTAGATACAAAAAACACCGACCGAGGTCGGTGTTTTCATTTTTAAAAATATGGCAGATCTGTAAGCCGAGTTCTGTCATTTAAGACGATCATCTATCTAAACCTTGCATCACTGCAAGGCTCTAGCCACCTTCCACGGAGATGCCGGGCAAGCTTTGCCTCCTAATCAGGTGTTGCTCCGAGTGGGGTTTACATCACAAGCCAGTCGCCAGACTGTGGGTGAGCTCTTACCTCACCATTTCACCCTTACCAAAAAGCTTTGGCGGTATATTTCTGTTGCACTTTCCTTGAAGTTGCCTTCACAAGGGGTTACCTTGCACCCTGCCCTGCGGAGCTCGGACTTTCCTCACGCACAGAATTGCTCCTTGTGCCCGCGACCGTCCAATCTGCCAAGATTTTCATAAATTATTCGGTATAAAGTGATACCTTGATAACGCCTTCGATTGCCTTGAGGTCATCTTTGATGGTGCCGTCAAGTGCACTGTGGGTGTCAATCATTGTGTAAGCCAAATCACCCTTGCTCTTGTTCATCATATTTTCAATGTTGATTCCATCTTTTGCAAAAGCATCTGAGATTTTTGTAATCATTGACGGGATGTTCTTGTGAGCAATAGTAACACGTGAGCCGCAAACCTTTCCCAAGTCGCAGTTGGGGAAGTTCACTGAGTTGCGGATGTTTCCGTTTTCCAAAAAGTCTTTGAGTTCCTGAGCTGCCATAACAGCACAGTTGTCTTCGCTTTCAGGAGTTGATGCACCAAGGTGGGGCATAACAACAACGTTTTCACATTTTAAAAGCTCTTCTGTTGCAAAGTCAGTAACGTATGCAGCAACTGTTCCGTCTTCGAGAGCTGAGATAACTGCGGCGTCATCAACCAATTCTGCACGTGAGAGGTTGAGGAGTCTTACGCCTTTTTTAACCTTTTTGAAGAGGTCAGCGTTAAACATACCTTTTGTGTCCTTTGTTGCAGGAACGTGGATTGAAATGTAATCACTCTCTGCAAGGATTGTGTCAATATCGTTTGCCTTTTTAGCGGCACGGGTCATATTCCAGGCGGCATCAACAGAAAGGTATGGGTCATAGCCGATAACGTTCATACCAAGGGCATGAGCAGCGTTTGCAACCCTTACGCCAATAGCACCAAGACCGATGATGCCAAGGGTTTTGCCCATAATTTCAGGACCTACGAAGTTTGACTTGCCTTTTTCAACCAATTTTCCTACCTGGTCACCCTCGCCGATAAGAGCCTTTGCCCAGTTTATGCCCTGAACAACCTTTCTTGATGCAAGAAGAAGACCTGCAATAGCCAATTCTTTAACAGCATTTGCGTTTGCACCAGGTGTGTTGAAAACAACGATGCCGCGTTCGCTGCATTTGTCAATGGGAATATTGTTTGTGCCGGCACCTGCACGTGCAACGGCTGACAAGCTTTCGGGAAGCTCCATATCGTGCATACTGAAGCTTCTGAGGATTATACCATCGGGATTTTCAACTTCGTCACCGAAGGTATATTTGTCGTCAAATACATTGAGACCGATTTTTGCAATTTTATTTAAAGTTTGGACCTTATACATCTTGAAAAACCTCCTTAGGCGTTTTCTGCCTCAAATTTTTTCATAAACTCAACGAGAGCCGCAACGCCTTCTTCTGGCATAGCGTTGTAGATGCTTGCGCGCATACCGCCAACTGATCTGTGACCTTTGAGGTTTACAAATCCTGCGTCTGCTGCTTCCTTGCAGAATTTTTTGTCGAGTGCCTCATCGCCTGTAACGAAGCAAACGTTCATCATTGAACGATATTTCTTTTCAGCTGTTGCTTTGAAGAGTTTTGAATTATCAAGGAAATCATAAAGAAGAGCAGCTTTCCTTTCGTTTCTTTCTTTCATTGCAACAAGTCCGCCGTTTTTAAGCGCCCATTTGTAAACAAGGCCTGCAACATAAATTGCATAGCAGGGAGGTGTGTTGTACATAGAATCGTTGTCTGCCATTGTCTTGTAGTCAAGCATTGTGGGGATATCCTCACGGGCAGTTCCCATAAGGTCCTCGCGGATGATAACAACAGTGAGACCTGCTGGCGCCATGTTCTTCTGTGCACCTGCATAGATAACGCCGAATTTTGTAACATCAACGGGTTCGCTTGTGATGCATGATGACATATCAGCAACCAAGATTTTGTCCCCAACGTTTGGAACTTCGGGATATTTTGTGCCGAAAATGGTGTTATTATAGCAAACGTGAACGTAGTCAGCGTCTTCTCTCACCATATCGGGTGTGATTTCGGGTATGTAGCTGAAAGTTTTGTCTTCGGATGTTGCAATGCATTTTGCATCACCGTATTTTTTAGCTTCTTTGAAAGCCTTGCCAGAGAACTGACCTGAAACAACGTAGTCGGCTTTTCCTGTCTTCATAAGATTCAAGGGGATTGCAGCAAACTGTGTTGATGCACCGCCCTGAAGGAAGAGCACCTTGTAGTTGTCGGGAATATTCATAAGAGTTCTGAAATCTGCCTCTGTCTGTTTGATTATTGCATCATAAACGGGGGAACGGTGACTCATTTCCATAACGGACATACCTGAGCCGTTATAATTTGTCATCTCGGCTGCTGCCTGCTCAAGAACCTCAAGGGGAAGCATAGAGGGCCCTGCTGAAAAGTTGTACACTCTGTTCATAAAAAACACTCCTTAATATTAAAAAAAATCGTATTAGTAATAGTATATAACTTTTTTACTCCCGCGTCAATAATATTTTTGATTATTTTTTAACAAATTCTACCTGCGGTTGAGGGCAAAACCTCTATATATTTCATAAATACCCACCAGAAGTAGAAAAAATCCAAACATCCGTCTCAAAGTATCGCCCTGAATAGCGGTGGCAAGAAGAGAGCCGATTATTGCCCCCGGGAGACCTGAAATGCCAAGAGTTACGGCAGTTCTCACTGCAATGTTTTTGTTTTTTATATGGACTATGGTGGCAATTATAGCGGTGGGGATGAAATAGGTGAGGTTTATGCCCTGTGCTGTTTGCTGGCTGAGGTTTTCAAATATGGTGATGAGGGGTATCAGAATTGCACCGCCACCAATGCCCATGCCGCTGATTATTCCGCTGGCAAAGCCGATTAAAATGTTTGTCAAAGTCTTTCCTCCTTAAAAAATCATTTTTGCGGCGGTGATGCAGATTACTGCGCCAAAGCCGATTTTGAGCCATTTTTTTGGGATTTTTTTCAGGAACTTTGCTCCCAAAAATCCGCCAACCACACCGCCAATTGAAACAAAAAGCCAGATGTGGAAGTCGAAAAAGCCGCGTCTGATATAGAGAAATGAGCTTACTGCAGACATAAGGAGAATTACGGGGATGGCGGTGGCGTGGGATTTGTGTTCCTCAATTTTCAGAAATTTTTCCATTAGTGGTACCAGAACCGAGCCGCCCCCTGCCCCGAAAAGTCCGTTGAGGATTCCCGTGGCAAAGCCGATAGAGGCGGGTTTTAAATATTTTTTGAGCATAAAAAAACCTCCAGAAACTTTTTGGATAGTTTTTGGAGATTTTGAAAATTTTATTCCTTTGTCTGGGAATTGTCAAGGAAGTCAAGGAGAAGACCTTCTCTGACCCCTACATCTGAAACAATAAGCTCAGGGGAGTTTATCAGGCTTTTCAGCTCCATAAGGGGAAGAAGACCCGCAAAGATTATGTCGCAGCGTTCGGCGCCGATGCCGTCAAAGGTTCTGCGTTTATCAGGGGATGCCTTCTTGATTGTGTCAAAGGCCTTGTCGATTTCTTTTGATAGAATTTTGTGGTTCCTGACAGGGGAATTGCTTTTGTCAGCCATTGTGTATTTAGCAAGTGCGCGGAGGGTTCCGCCAATCCCTGCTATTGGGACATTTTGCATTTCCGAGAGCCACGGGATACTTGTGAGCTGTTCCTTCACGAAAGCGGTGGCTTGGTTGATAGAGCTTTCCGTTTCGCCTCCCAAAAAAAACGTTTCAAAAAGTGAGCGTGAGCCCATAGGGATGCTTATGGCGGGGGTGAGCATTTCGCCGTTTTTGAAAGCGATAAGTTCAGTGCTTCCGCCGCCAATGTCACAGATAACGGCATTTTTTATGCCAAGAGTTTTGCTTATCGCAAGACAGTCAAGGCGGGCTTCGGTTTCGCCGTCTATAACTTCAATGGTTATCCCCGTAAGGTCCTTGACGGAGGCGAGGAATTGCTTGCCGTTTTTTGCTTTTCGTACTGCTGCTGTGGCAACTGCACGAATGTTTGTTATGTTCTTTTGATTGAGAATGTTTTTGTATTCAAGGAGAGCCTTTATGGCACGGAGTTGGGCTTCGCTTTTAAGGCACATATCGTCGGTCATTCCCTCGCTGAGCTTTATCATACTGCGAAAGGCCTGGGTCTGGGCAAAGGTACCGTCGGTGTTTATATCAAAAATGCTCATCCTTATGGAGTTTGAGCCAAGGTCAATTATTGCAATTTTATGCATTTTGTTTCTCCCCTTTTTCAAAAAGGATTTTTGTTAATTTTAGCATAAAGAGAAGCTTGAGTCAATAAAAATAATGGGCAAATGGGGGATAAATTCTTGACAAACGGGCGGCGGTATAGTATACTTTGGATGTTATATATTTTTGCTTGTGTAGCACAGTTGGTAGTGCAGCGCATTCGTAATGCGCAGGTCGCAGGTTCGAGTCCCGTCACAAGCTCCACGTCGCAGCAAACTGCGCTGCAATTAAAAAGACCGCTTTTTTAGGCGGTCTTTTTTCATATGCTCCGTTGCTGCTCCTTTTTCGCAAAAAGGCGCACTCGGCTCGTCTGCTCGGTTGTAAACGCCCTTGCGACGACTCGCTGTCGTTACCACCTTTTTGCGAGAGTGCCTT
>JAZQUY010000002.1:0-215481 GCA_045631525.1 Clostridia bacterium | reverse complement strand
TATTGTATGTTGCTGAAAAGGGAACCGAAAATAACCCCTTAGGTTCCCTCGCAAATAAAACGGAGGTGAAAACAAATGGCAGGATTTATACTATGCAGAAAATCACGAGATGAAGACATCGAACACGAATCCCTAAATATGCAGAGGGACTTAGTAAGAGAATATGTACATAGGGTCGGAGATACCATTGTCGATGAGTTCTTGGAAGAAAATATCAGCGGAACACTTTATGACCGCCCCGGCATCAAACGAATGTATGAACTGGCAGATGCCAAAATGATTGATGCGGTATATGTAAAAGATTTATCAAGACTAAGCCGTGACAGGTTCTATACACTTCTCATTGTGAAGGATATGAAAGAACGGAATGTAAGGATAGTATCTGTAACGGAAGGAATTGATTCCTTTAACAGGAGCGATGATTTAATGATAGGCTTCAAAGGATTGATAAATGATAGCTATGTGCAGGATATAATAATCAAAATTCTATCAGCATTAAGGCATAAGCAAGAATTTGAAGGAATGGTTATCAATGTACCGATGGGATACCTAAAGGATAGGTACACCAAAAAAGTTGAGATATGTGAGGAGACGGCAGATATTATCAGAAGAATATATAAGTTGTTCCAGGATGGGCATGGTACGGAAACAATAGCAAAAATATTGAATAAAGAAGGTGTTAAAACACCTGCCTACTATGAACTAAAGCTAAAAGGAAAAAGCCTTGGGGATAATAAACCAAAAGCAGCCTTTGAATATCTGTGGACATATTCGATAGTGCGAAGAATTCTCACTAATCCCTTCTACTGCGGCGATTTGGTCAATCATCAAAGGGAGCGAAGTAGAATAACCAAGAAGCAGATAAAGGTACCCAAAGAGGAACAATTTATACATAAGGATGCTGTTCCTGCAATCATCCCAAGAGAAATTTGGGACAAGGTACAAGAGATTATACGGATAAATTCAGAGGGCAAAGTGAAATCTCAAAACAATCAGCCTTGCCACAGATATGCTTCTCTCTTAAAATGTGGAGATTGCGGTAGCACATTTACAGCAAAAAGGCGAAAAACCAAGGGTAAGCCAGACAGAATTGAGTATGTGTGTAACGGCTATCACAGACACACTCATATAGTATGCTCCTCTCATAGAATTAACGAATCGGTGCTTGATGAACAGATTTACAAGCAACTTGCCATAATGAGAGACGGACTCTCCAAATGCTCAAGGCAAATCGAAAGTGATATACGGTCATGTATGTCACAGAAAAATAATGTCAGCAAGAGAATAAAACGGCTTCAGGACAGTATAAATGCAACCGAGCTTGAGGTTGAACAAATACTAATGGAGAAAATCAAGGACAGGGATAATGCCGAAAGATATGAAAGAATGATAGAAAAGCGAAACAGAGAAATCGAAGGATTCAAAAATGAGATTGCAAAAATAGAGAACATTGATAAAACAATCAAAGAGAGAAAAAAGGCAATGCTCGAAAATGCAAATCTGCTTGATAAAATATTAAGCGAAAAGGAACTGAGCCATACAAACCTGTGCCTGCCGTTAGAAAAGATTATAATCCATGAGGATGAATACGGTCTCCGCCTTGAAATACGAATGAAAGCACCGTTCCTCGAAAAAAGTTATACAGATGAAATCGGTATGATATACGAGGACGATTACGAGGAAGTATCTGCCTAACAAGAAAAGTATCCAGCCGTTATGTGGATGGATACTTTTAAGTTAAATTCTTATCGTTTTAATTATCTCTAACTCCTTAATCATTTTATCAAATACTTCGAATGCAGTTTTAGTTGGGAGATTATGTGTTTTTTTCAAATGCTTTGCATATGTATTTCTAAATATTTCTTTCCAAAAAGTCTCAAATGTACCTGTTGGAACCTCGATGAATATTCTTTCATTGTCAAAACATAAAGAAAATTTACTTCTTTCGTCACCAATCGTAAGCCATAAACATTGAGCATATAATATTTGATTAACCACAACACCAAATTTTATAATATCGAAAAGTAGAACGATTTTTTGTTCAATAGGATTTTTGAAGTCTAATATTAAAACGGCATTATGGTTATCATTGGTAATTCCCCAAGAGCATTCACAATTCCCTTCTTTTATAGTTTTATGCATAGTTATAATATTGTTTATTCTATTATTTTCATCCGATTTAACAAAAACAACAGGGACATTTCTTCCATTAGCTATGCCAGCAGATGCGACTGTAGCACTTGCTTCTACCTTTAATATCAATTCTGAACTATTTGCTTTAATTTTAATTCTTTTTTTCATCTGTATTCACCATTTCTTTTAACCAGATTACAGTTCTGGTGTCTGCATTTTTATAAGCGTCTTCAATTATTAGTATGTATTTAATTATCTTTAAATTTTTTTCGACATTATTTTTAATTTCAAAGCATACCCATTGAGAAATTGAACTATTGGGAGATATATTATAACCATCATGCATATATGGCTCTTCAATAATAGGGGTAAGAGTGATTTCGTCGTTTTCGCCAACAACTTTCAATCTAATTTTTTCTATAACCATTGGCTTATCTGATAAATTTGTAATTAACGGATAAAACATCATTTTTGTAATGTCATCTAATTTATTGGAAATACAATAAGAATCCAAAATATCAGTAATTCTAAAATTAGGTCGACTTTCATTATAAATTTTTTCTTGTATGTTTAGATTTTTTTTGCTTATATTTGCTTGACGTAAGCTTATTAACATACTAACAAAAGAAATTAAAGCACTGATAGCTGTAACAATACTAGCTGTTATAATTATTTTCATATAATTCACATCCTCTAAAACTTTATACTATTATAACACATTCGCAATAAAAAGAAAATAAATAGATTATTTATTACAAATGTTTTCTTCAAGTTATAAGTCATACTATGCTCTCTTTTTATAAATCATCTAAATCAAATTCAATACTAAATTCTCGAGATCTTACTTCTGAAAAAATATCCTCAAGCTTTTCGGATAAATCATCATCAAGAAAGAGAATATCACTCACGATATTTTCGCGTTGCAAATTTTCATCCAATTCCCATTCCGTTAAACCATAAAAATAACGGCAAGTTTTAAATTTTTCAAGGAGGGCAAACAAATTAGATTTCGGGTAATCCTTATAGTTCCTAACTAAATCAAAAAATAAGGCTTTAAGATTAAACATTCGAATTTCGTTATTATTTTCTGTGGTATGTATTTTTATATTTTCGTAGCTCAAAAAGTGTGAGTGCTTATCCCACTCGCTTTCGCGCAAAATAGCTACATCAAGATTACTATAAAAATGTTGTTGTATTCTATCATCTTTAATTCTCAATGCGTTCCTTGCGGTACCGATGTGTATTTTTGCAGGTTCCTTTTCTATAAAACCAATTAAATGCAAGGCGGTATCCTTCACAAGAAAAGCATGTTTATATTTTTTGAGAATTATTTCTATCGTTGTAAAATTGTTTTCACCATCAGAATAGATGCCTTTTTCGATTTTGAAAATTCGTTTATCTAATATAGCTTTTTTTAAGTTGTAATCGTTACCGAATAAATTAAGAACTTCTTTATAATTATATAACATAAGAATCACCGTTTCTCAGCTTTGCACAAAGATGTGAGTAATTACTTAAATTAAGAATACCAAAAAAGTCAAGAAATTTCAAGAGTTTTCTTGACTTTTTCTTTAAAATGTGATATCATACTTCTTGGATAGGTATATCCACTTATAAAGACTGCCTTTGGTAGTCTTTTTTTATTTCACAAAATAGCACCGGATTCATTATGAATTTGGTGCTATTTTCATATCCGAAAGGAGGTGACAATATGAACAAGAAAGAAAAAGAACAGGGACACTATATATTTAGAAAATATATACGCAACCCAAAAACTGGCGAAATTATTTACGCCAGTGCCTATGGCAAAAAAGCATTTAAAATATGGGTGAAAGATTAAGCAGTATTTTATGAATACTGCTATTTTTATGCCCAAAAGGAGGTGATTCGATGGCAGTACACAGCGGAGGAAAGGTCGGCAAAGCGGGTAAGATTTTAGCTAGTAAGAACTCGTCAAAGTCTGCAAAAAGTAAAGCAGGCAAAATTCTAGCTGACCATAAAGCTAAAAAACATTAGTCTGGTGTCTGGAATTTCAGCACATTAGATTACAAAAACCTGCGCATACAGATTGACTTCAGTGTGTGCAGGTTTCTTTTTAGTACCACAATAATACTCGAATTTGAATATTCAAAATTTAATAAAAAATTCGAACCTTTCACCGATTGGTACAAGGTTCGAATTTATACAGTTTGGTGCGGATGAAGGGACTTGAACCCCCACGATAAAATCACTAGATCCTAAGTCTAGCGCGTCTGCCAATTCCGCCACATCCGCATATTAAGTTTTACCTCTTGATTTTTACACGGTAGAGGTAAACCGAGGAGGAGCATATCGCTTAATCCTCATCTATGAAAACGGAAAAACCGTAATCAACAATAAAATCACATACAGGACGGAACCTAAGTCTAGCGCGTCTGCCAATTCCGCCACGGGCGCATATAAAAACTATTACCACGTGAGTATAGCAAATTTTTTAAAAAAAGTCAAGCTAAAATAGTGTAAATATAAAAAAACTTCTGCCAAAAATTTTACAAAGCAGAAGTTTTCAAAATTCATAAATACTTTTTCATATGTCCAAGGGCGTTTTTTTCAAGTCGTGACACCTGTGCCTGAGAAATTCCAATTTCATTGGCAATTTCCATCTGGGTTCTGCCCATAAAAAATCTCAATTTCAAAATATTCCGTTCCCTTTTATTGAGCTTTTTCATAGCTTCCTTGATAGCAATCTCTTCAAGCCAAAAATCATCATTATTCTTGTTATCTTTAACCTGATCCATAACAAAAATCGCATCTCCGCCATCGTGATACACTGGCTCATAGAGGGAAACCGGGTCCATAATTGCATCAAGAGCTGATGATACCTCCTCGTGACTTGCACCGATTTCGGCTGCAATTTCCTCAAGGGTTGGCTCTTTCAAATTCTTGTTTACCAATCTTTCCTTTGCAGACAACGCCTTGTATGCAGTATCACGAAGAGAACGGCTTACACGAATAGAGGTATTGTCGCGGAGATACCGTCTTATTTCACCGACAATCATCGGCACTGATGTCTTTTGTTGAAACAACGTTTTTAGTGGGCTTGCGACCTATTTTAAAGACTATCTGTGAAATTATTACCCCTGAAAAAATCAAAATGCAACCAATATACCCAGGCATACTCATTTTTTCGTTTAAAATAAGAATACCGCCTATTGCGCCAAACATTGACTCAGTGGAAAGAATAATTGATGCATATGTGGGGTCTGCAGTCTTCTGACCGATAATCTGACAAGTATACGCAACACACACAGACAAAAGTCCGCAATAAAGAATGGGAACAAGCGCCTTTTCAATCATCCCAAATTCAGCATTTTCAAACACACCCGCAATGCAGAAATTCAAAATTGCGCAAAAAACAAACTGTATTGAGGCAAATCTTAGTGAATAAATCCTGTCAACAAAACGGTCAATTATGAGTATATGCACCGCCCAAAAAATAGCATTCAAAAAGAGAATAACATCGCCGTAGCTTATTTTCCATCTCACCGAAAAATCCTCACCCACAACGCAAAGGAAAAACATTCCAATCACCGCAAGAAAAGCTCCAAACCAGACATTGAGATTCGTTTTTTTACCGAGAAAAATACCGAAAATCGGAACAATCACTGTATAAAGTCCCGTCATAAAACTGGTTTTTCCTGCACTTTGGGTAATCTCAATGCCCTTTTGCTGAAGTGCCGATGCAGTAAATAAAGCAAGACCTGCAAGGACACCCGCAAGAACTGTAGTTTTCATTTTTTGTGTATGTATTTGCTTGCCTGATTCTCTCTTTTCAAAAAAAAGAATAACCGGAATAAGCGACAAACCACCAAGGACAAATCTTATACCATTAAACGTAAAGACCGGAACAAAATCTGCCCCCATACGCTGTGCCACGAAGGCAAAGCCCCAAATCATAGCGGTAAGCAGCAATATTCCAAGCGACTTAATTTTTTTCACTTTCCCAACGTCCTCTCAAATCAAATTTCACGCAACTGTCATTATAACCCAAAGTCCCTTTTAAGTCAACAACAAAAAAGCACACCCAAAACACTTTGGGTGTGCAATATATTTTATTTTTAAAGAAGATTGTTTTCGGTCATCCAGATGATTTCTCCTTCTTCTATCCTGCATTCATACATTTCTGAAAGCTTTTCATCAAGAACAAATTCAGTAAGCAAAGAGCTGTGGTCAATGACCCACCAGCGCCACCGTCCAAGGTAAAAAGCTTCACCGCCATCCTCAAACTTTCCTGCAATTTCAAATATGTGCTGATTTTGAGTTTCGCTGTCCACCTCACCGAAAACCGAATACAAAAACGATGAAACAACCTCTTTTTCGGCGTTGTCGATGTCACGTACATTTTCAAAAGGAACCTGTCCTCTGATAACTGCAGAATCTTCTGTCATGGCACGAGCTTCTTTTTTTATTTCATAACTCGCTGTATCGTTTATAGATTTTCCCCCTGTAACGCTGTCAGACTTTGTCTCTGTCTTCTCCTGAGTATGTTTCTCTTTTGCAGGCATCACCTTTTCAGCCGAGGTGTTTAATTTCTCCTCATTTCCACCCAAAACCTCCTCGCTTTGCATTTTCGAGATGGCTACTGGAACATCTTCATTCATTTTCTGAATTTGCGGATAAAAAATTGCCGCTGCAGAAATGACCAGAACTGCCGCTACTGCGCTGCCGTATCTCATTGCAAGTTTATAAATTTTTCTTGACTCTCTTTTGGATGCTTTTTCAAAAATTTCGTCAATGAGTTCACGCCTTGGTTCGATCGAGTCATTGGCTTCCTTATAATATTTCCTAAACAAAATCATATCCCCCTTTAAGCCTTTCGCGAAGAATCTTTCTCCCGCGGCTGAGCTGTGATTTTACTGTTGATGGGTTAATCTTAAGCGTCTTTGAAATTTCTTCTATGGACATATCCTCATAATAAAAAAGGTGAATAACTGCTCTGTATTTTGGTGCAAGCTCCAATACCGCATAATAAACATCGCCTTTTTCTTCTGTTTCGAAAGGTATTTCTTCTTTCAGTTCAGTCATAGGCACTGTTTTTTTGTGCCAACTTGATGAAAAAATACTGTGGCTGCAATTTATTGCAACACGAATAAGCCACGCTTTTATATGCTCATCGCTTTCAAAGCTGCGGTCTGTTCTGAAAAATCTTAGGAACGTCTCCTGAACCACATCCTCCGCTGTTTCACGGTTCCTGGTCTGGGACAAGGCAAGGCGGTAAACCATATCAAAATTTTTTTCAACAATCTGTCTTTTTTCTTCCATTTGACGCGTCCTTTTCTTGCGTAAAAACACCTTTCAGTAATAATACCAAAGATAACCCAAAAAGGTTGCATTATGATTTTATTTTTTAATTTTCCCTTTTTATAAAATATTACAACTTTTTATAAAAAACAATGAGTCGGGAAAACCCGACTCATTTATGTGCAATTTTTATTTATTCAAATACTTTGCAACTTCCTGTGCAACAAGCTTTGTAACCATCTCAATGTCATTTGAAGACATAGAAGCACCCTTTGTGAGGTCAGCTTTTCCGTTGCTGCTGAAGAGTTCCATCTTCTTCATGCTTTCCTGTTTAACAGCTTCAACTGCGGCAGGAATGAGGTCGATAAGACCTTTGTCCATACTTGAGAACTTCTTAAACTCAGCCTCAACAGCTGCAACATTGATGTCTGTGAAGATGTTAACCTTGCTGATACCTTCATGAATAGCCTGTCTAAAATCATTGTCTGTAAGACCTGAGCCACCGTGAAGAACAAGGGGAACATCAACTGTTTTTGCTATTGTGCGGATTCTTTCAAAGTCGAGTTTTGGTGGAAGTTTGTATGCACCGTGAGCATTACCCACTGCAATAGCCAAAGCATCAACACCTGTCTTTTCCACAAAATCCTTTGCAAGAGCAGGATCTGTGAAGAACTTTGAGGGGTCAGCAAGATGTGAGCTGCCCTCTGCTGAGCCTTCGTTGTCACCAACGTGACCAAGCTCACCTTCAATTGTCGCACCATAAGAATGTGCAATATCTGCCATTTCTTTAACCTTGCGGACATTTTCTTCATATGAATCTGTAGAACAGTCATACATAACAGATGTAAAGCCAAGCTTAAGTGCTTTTACACAAGTGTCATATGTAAGACCATGGTCGAGATGAACAACAACGGGAACAGAAGCTTTCTTCGCCATCGGAATGAGATAGTAAGAAACCTCATCAAGTGGTCCATAGGGAAGAAGTATTTCAGCAGTACCCATAATAACAGGTGAGCGTGTTGCTTCAGCCGCGTTGATAATTCCGCGTGCAAGTTCAAGGTTTACTGCATTGAAAAGACCAACAGCATATTTGTTTTGCTTGGCAGGTCTTAAAACCTCGTTCATATTAACTAACATTTTATAATCCTCCTTAGTGAAGTCATAAATTTAATCAAATTTGTATTACCGGATAATTATACCTCATTTTAAAAGGAAAGTCAATATCCTTTTCTGCCATTATTTAGTTTTTAAGGCTGTGTATGGGAGCAGGAATTCTTCCTCCGCGATTTATAAAGTCACAGCTTGAATACTCGTGCACCGGCATAATAGGTGCATACCCCAAAAGCCCACCGAATTCAACCATTTCACCAACGCCTTTGCCCACTACCGGAATAATTCTCACCGCCGTGGTTTTCTGGTTAATCATGCCGATTGCCGCCTCATCAGCAATGATTGCTGAAATAGTTTCTGCCGGTGTATCCCCGGGGACAGCTATCATATCAAGTCCCACCGAACAAACACAGGTCATCGCCTCAAGTTTATCAAGGGTAAGCGCACCGCACTCTGCCGCAGAAATCATACCTGCATCCTCACTTACGGGAATAAACGCACCACTCAGGCCTCCAACATAGCTTGACGCCATAACTCCGCCTTTTTTCACAGCATCGTTAAGAAGTGCAAGAGCCGCTGTGGTGCCGTGAGTTCCGCACTTTTCAAGACCCATTTCTTCCAGTATATACGCAACACTGTCACCAATTTCAGGAGTCGGTGCAAGGGACAAATCCACTATCCCAAAAGGAACACCAAGGCGCCTTGATGCTTCCTGTGCCACAAGCTGACCCATTCTTGTAATCTTAAATGCCGTTTTCTTTATTACATCAGCAACAGTTCCAAAGTCCTTGCCTTTTACCTTTTCAAGTGCCGCTTTAACTACCCCGGGACCACTGACACCCACATTGATGACTGCATCACCTTCGCCAACGCCGTGAAATGCCCCTGCCATAAATGGATTATCTTCAACTGCATTTGAAAAAACAACAAGCTTTGCGCATCCAAAGGACTGATTATCAGCTGTCCTTTCAGCAGTTTTCTTTATGGTTTCTCCCATAAGTTTCACTGCATCCATATTGATTCCTGACTTTGTTGTTGCAACCCCCACAGATGAGCAAACTCGCTCAGTCACCGCAAGAGCCTCGGGTATTGATTCAATCAAAATCCGGTCGCCCTTTGTGAAATCCTTATGGACAAGGGCGGAAAAACCACCGATAAAGTTTACACCTGTATCTTTTGCTGCACGATCAAGGGTTTTCGCAAAACAAACATAATCCTTTGCATCGCTCGCCCCTGCGACCAACGAAATAGGGGTCACCGATATTCTCTTGTTTATAATCGGAATGCCATACTGACGACTGATGTCCTCTCCCGTCTTCACCAAATCTTTGGCAAGCCTTGTAATTTTTTCATAAATTTTTTCGCAGGCTTTCTCTGCACTGCTGTCGATGCAATCCAGCAGGGAAATCCCCATAGTAATGGTTCTTATATCAAGGTGCTGGTCATCAATCATCTTGATTGTTTCCATAATTTCTCTTGTGTTAATCATATCTGCCTCCGAAATACCCTGCTTAAATTCTGTGCATAGAATTGAAGATTTCTTCATTCTGCACTCTTATATCAACACCAATTTCTGCACCTATTTTTTCAAGGTCAGAAACAACAACAGAAAAATCTGTCTTTTCGCCCATTTTAACCAACATAACCATTGTAAAAATATCCTGCATAATCGTCTGGTTTATGTCAAGGATATTTACTCCGTTTTCAAAAAGCGAATTGCTCACCTTTGCTATAATTCCGGGACGGTCAATTCCCATAACAGTAACTACCGCTTTCATTTTTATAACACTCCTTAAATTTTATTGTCTGACGTGTTTTGAGTGTGTATATTTCACAAATTTAATGCAAAATACTACTCCAATTTATTATACATTCCCGAGAACCTTGCGTCAAGTAAAATTTAGCTAAAAAAATCTGTTGAATTTTTCTATTTTTCGTGGTAAAATATAGAATATAATTCCATTTTACAGTGAGGATTTTGATATGTTTCTTCCTATATCAAAAGGCGATATGAAAAAACGCAAAATCACACAGTTTGATTTTGTTTATATAATTGGTGATGCATATGTTGATCATTCAAGCTTTGGTCACGCCATTATCTCGCGCATTTTAGAGGCAAACGGTTTTTCAGTGGGTATTATTTCCCAGCCTGATTGGCACAGCCCGGATGCATTTTGTGAGCTTGGAGAGCCACGGCTTGGTTTTCTTGTGTCCGGCGGGAATCTCGACCCAATGGTGAACCGCTACACTGTTTCAAAAAAAGTACGTTCGGTTGACCTTTATTCCCCTGGCGGTGAAATAGGTAAACGCCCCGACAGAGCCACCATTGTTTACTGCAACCGTCTCCGTGAGGCTTTCGGCAAAAAAATCCCAATCATAATAGGGGGTATTGAAGCAAGTCTCAGACGTTTTGCCCACTATGACTATTGGTCCGACAAGGTCCGTCGCAGTATTCTCATCGACAGTGGTGCTGATTTGCTCATATATGGTATGGGCGAACACCAAATCGTTGAAATAGCAAATCTTCTTAAAATGGGAGTCCCCGTAAACGAAATTAAAAGCGTTCCTGGTACTGTTTATATTGAAGATTCGGGGGCAGATTTTCCCGAAGATTGTATTGAAATTCCATCTTTTGACCAGGTTTCACAAGATAAAAAGCTTTACGCCACGGCATCAAAAATTCAGCACGAGGAACAAGACTCCTTTCGCGGAAAAACAATTATCCAAGCAGACAATGCCGACAAATATATAGTTCAGCTTCCGCCGTCACCGCCCCTCACACAAGAGGAGCTTGACGCAGTTTATGAGCTTCCATATGAGGGGACATATCATCCAAGCTATGAAAAGCTTGGCGGAGTTCCGGCAATTTCCGAAATCGAATTCAGTATAACATCCTCCCGTGGTTGTTTTGGTGCTTGCAATTTCTGCACCCTTGCCTTTCATCAGGGCAGAACTGTTGTTCCAAGAAGCCACCAATCAATCTTACGCGAGGCTGAAAAGCTGACCCAAAAGCCCAACTTCAAGGGATACATTCACGATGTCGGCGGTCCTACTGCAAATTTCCGTGCCCCCTCCTGCAAAAAACAGTTAAAATTTGGGGTATGCAAAAATAAGCAGTGTTTGTTCCCTACTCCCTGTAAAAACCTTGAAGTTTCGCACAGTGACTATCTTGAACTTCTCAGGAAACTCCGAAAACTGCCAAAAGTCAAAAAGGTCTTCATTCGTTCAGGAATACGGTTTGACTATCTTATGGCAGACAAAGACGAAAGCTTTTTCCACGAGCTGTGCCGACACCATATAAGCGGTCAGCTGAGGGTTGCGCCGGAACATATTTCTGATAATGTTTTAGAGTTTATGGGAAAGCCCTCGTCCGAGGTATATGAAAAATTTCTCAAAAAATTTGACAAGATAAATTCTCAAAGCGGAAAGAAACAATATGTTGTTCCCTACCTTATGTCCTCGCATCCGGGGAGCACTCTCAAGGACGCAGTGAAGCTTGCGGAATATTTAAATCGCCACAAGCTGAGTCCGGAGCAGGTTCAGGATTTTTATCCCACACCCGGTAGTATATCTACCTGTATGTATTACACCGGCATTGACCCAAGAACTATGAAGCCGGTTTATGTAGCAAGAGACTACAATGAAAAGCAAATGCAACGCGCACTTTTGCAGTTTCGCGATGAAAAAAACTACAAACTTGTGCTTGGTGCACTGAAAAAGGCAAACCGCCTTGACCTTGTGGGAAATTCCCCTCATTGTCTTATAAAACCACCAAAAGGAGAAAATCAAAATGGCAAAATTACTCAGCGGAAAAACAGTATCAGCAAGAATAAAGGAAAATTTGAAAAAGGAAATCGAAGAACTGAAGACGCAAGGAATTCTTCCCGGTCTCGCCGTAATCATAGTCGGTGAAGACCCCGCATCAAAAGTATACGTAGGCAGAAAAGAAGCAATGTGCGAAGAACTTGGTATGCATTCTGAAAAATTTGCTCTTCCTGAAGAAACAACCCAAAGTGAGCTTCTTGCTCTTGTTGAAAAACTCAATAACGACGACAAAGTTCACGGCATACTTGTTCAGCTTCCTCTCCCAAAACATCTTGACGAAAAGGCTGTTATAAACACTATCCGTCCCGAAAAGGACGTTGACGCCTTCCACCCTGTAAATGTTGGAAAAATTATGATTGGTGATTATGATTTTGTTCCTTGTACCCCTGCGGGAATTATGGAACTCATTGCCGAAAGCGATGTGGAAGTTGAGGGCAAAACCTGTGTAGTTATCGGCAGAAGCAATATCGTAGGAAAGCCTATGAGTATGCTTCTTCTTCACAAAAACGGAACTGTTACCACTTGTCACTCACGAACAAAAAACATTGCTGAAATCACAAAAACTGCTGATATTCTGGTGGCAGCAGTGGGCAGAGCAAATTTTGTTACTGCCGATATGGTAAAACCCGGCGCGGTTGTTATTGACGTTGGTATGAACCGCCTTTCAGACGGCAGACTCGTTGGCGACGTTGACTTTGAAAACGTTGAAAAAATTGCAGGGGCAATCACTCCCGTTCCCGGAGGCGTTGGTCCTATGACCATTGCAATGCTTATGAAGAACACCTTTACTGCAGCAAAAAATTCTAAAAAATAATTTTCGAGGATTTTGATATGAAAACCAAATCTGTTTTTGTTTGCACAGAGTGCGGTGCAAACTTTCCCAAATGGATGGGGAAATGTACCACCTGTGGTTCCTGGAACACCATCGAGGAAGAGCTTGTGTCAGCGCCATCCAATAATTCAAAAATCGGTGCTCTCTCCACCCCCTCTTCTTCATCCTCGCCAAAGGCAATCAAAGATATTGATGCAACCGATGAGGCAAGAGTGAAAACCGGTATGTCAGAGCTTGACCGTGTCCTTGGCGGAGGGTTGGTTCAAGGTTCGCTTGTCCTTGTGGGAGGCGACCCCGGCATTGGAAAATCCACGCTTCTTCTTCAGATTTGCGAAACCTTAGGCAAAACAAAAAATGTTCTTTATGTTTCAGGAGAAGAGTCTCCAAGGCAAATAAAGCTCAGGGCAGACCGCCTCGGTGTTACCACCGAAAACCTCAAAATATATTCTGAAACAAATATGAGTTTTATTACTGACTGTATTTTTAAGGAAAAACCTGATATTCTCATTGTCGATTCTGTTCAGACAATGTATAATCCCGAAATTCAATCAGCCCCCGGCAGCACCTCCCAAATAAAAGACATAACCACTGTGCTTATGAAGATTGCAAAGGAGAATTCCATTTCAGTTTTTCTCGTAGGGCACGTCACAAAGGAAGGTGCTTTGGCAGGTCCGAAAATCTTAGAACATATGGTTGACTCAGTCCTTTATTTTGAGGGCGACCGTCATCAATCTTTCAGAATCTTGAGAGCTGTCAAAAACCGATTTGGTTCAACCAATGAAATCGGGGTTTTTGAAATGAAAAATGACGGACTTATGGAAGTTCCCAATCCGTCAATGGCTATGCTTTCAGGAAGACCTGAAAATGTCCCTGGCACTTGTATTATCTGCACTATGGAGGGCACACGGCCTGTTCTTGCAGAGGTTCAGGCACTTGTCTCTCCCACTGCTTTTGGAAACCCCAGACGTATGGCAAGCGGTCCTGATGTAGGCAGATTCATAATGCTTATGGCTGTTCTTGAAAAACGTGGCGGGATAAAGGCATCAGCATATGATGCTTATGCAAATGTTGTCGGTGGTTTAAAGGTTTCAGAGCCTGCTGCTGATCTTGGGCTTGTCCTTGCTCTTGCCTCAAGCTTTACCGGAAAAAGTATCGACAGCAGCACCGTTGCAATCGGCGAAGTGGGGCTTACCGGCGAGTTACGTGCCTGCAGTTTTTTGGAGGCAAGAATTGCTGAATGCGAAAAGCTGGGCTTTAAGCGGTGCATTATTCCTGATGTTAATTTCAAAAAACTTCGGAAATTTGAAAACATCGAGCTTTGTCCTGTTTCAAATATTCAGGAGGTAATCGCCTCACAGCTCACAAAAAACAGTAAATAATTTAAATTTTTAAAAATATAAATAAATATAAAGTTTTATTGAAGGGAAGTCTTTACGTGTTTAATATAGGTGACGAAATTGTTTATCCCATGCACGGAGCCGGAATTATTGTCGACATCGAGGAAAGAAAAATTCTCGGCGAGCTCCATAAGTACTATATCCTGCAGATTTCCATCAGCGACATGAAGGTTATGCTGCCCGTAAACAACACCGAAATAATCGGCATCAGGCGTATTGTGTCTGAAAATGCCGCCAATGAAGCTATCAACCATTTTCTCGCTTGCGGTGAAGATATGAACAACAACTGGAATCAACGCTACAGAGAAAACATAGACAAAATGAAAACAGGAAATCTTTTAGAGGTTGCCACTGTTGCAAAAACATTGCTCCTTCGTGACAACAAGAAGTCTTTGTCAAACGCTGAACGAAAAATGCTTTCAAATGCGAAAAACATTTTGATTTCAGAGCTGGTGTTGGCAAAAAAGATGCCTGCCGAAAAAATCAAAGAACTTCTGGCTCTTTAAATTTTCAAGAAGGAGACATAATTATGTTTCGCTCAAAAAAAGCAGTCAAAACTGCTACCGCTATTATTGTTGCTGCAGGAAGTGGCACTCGTATGGGAAGCACACAGAACAAGCAGTTTATTATGCTTGGGCGTATGCCGGTCCTTGCCCATGCAATAAAAAAGTTTCAGCTTTCAGACAGGATTGACTCTATAATCGTTGTTACAAAAGCCGAGAGCATTCCTCTCATAAACGATTTAATCCGCGACTTTGACTTTACAAAAGTTACTGACGTTGTTGCCGGTGGCGAAACCCGCCAGGACTCTGTTAATTGCGGTCTGGCACTTGTCCCAAACGGAAAGGTTGTGGCAATCCATGATGGTGCAAGACCCTTTGTTTCAACAAAGCTTATTGACGAACTTGTTTCTGCTGCCTATGGGTTTGGCGCCGCAGCTCCGGGAGTTATCCCAAAAGATACTGTGAAAACAGTCTCTCCCGATAGCTCTGTTTTTGAAACTCCAGAAAGAGAAGCACTTCGGCTTATCCAAACGCCTCAGGTGTTTTTTTCTGATGACTTAAAGCTTGCCTATATTCGGGCAAAAGAATCTGGCTTTGAGGGTACCGATGACTGCTCGGTCCTTGAAAATATGGGAGCTAAAATTCATATTGTGGCTGGTGAATACACAAATATAAAGGTTACCACTCCGGATGATATTCCCATTGCAGAAGCAATCTGCGACTTTTTGGAACAATAACGTTTTACTTTTATGAAAGGGTGTTTTTTATGCGAATAGGCTTTGGATATGATGTCCACGCACTTGTGCCGGACAGAAAACTTATACTTGGCGGAGTTCTCATTCCTCACGATACAGGACTTATGGGACATTCGGATGCGGATGTTCTTGTTCACGCTGTTATGGACGCACTGCTTGGTGCTGCTGCCCTTGGTGACATAGGAAAGCATTTCCCTGACACCGACAACTCATTCAAAGATATTGACAGCCTGATTCTTTTAAAAAAGGTCGGTGTGATTTTAAGTGACGCTGGTTTTTCCATAGGAAATATTGATGCCACCATAATTGCACAGGCGCCAAAGCTTGCCCCTTTTATTGACGAAATGCGGAAGAATATTGCAGACGTCCTTTCTCTTCCCAATGATGCTGTTTCCGTCAAGGCTACAACCACCGAGCATCTGGGCTTTGAAGGACGCAAGGAAGGGATTTCTGCCTGCTCGGTTGCTGTTATTTTTCAAAAATAACAGCTTATCTGATAATTTTTGCATATAATTGGCTATAATATCAAATAATCCCTTTTAATCCATTATAATCAAGGTTGATTTATACCTCAAATTTTTGTAATATAACCTCATTAGCACTCAACCCTTTAGAGTGCTAACACAAAGGTTTTAATTTAATTTATATATCACAAGGAGGCATTTCAAATGACTATCAAACCATTAGCTGACAGAGTTGTTATAAAAATGGTAGAAGCTGAAGAAACAACAAAAAGCGGCATTATTCTTGCAGGTACCGCAAAGGAAAAGCCGCAGATTGCAGAAATCGTTGCTGTCGGTCCCGGCGGGGTTGTTGACGGCAAGGAAATTACTATGGAGCTGAAAGTCGGCGACAGAGTTCTCATGAGCAAGTATGCCGGTACAGAAGTAAAGCTTGACGGCACTGAATATACCATTCTCCGTCAGAGTGAAATTCTTGCAAAGATTGAAGACTAATTTTTTGGAGGTAATTTAATTATGGCAAAACAGATTTTATTTGGTGAAGAAGCAAGACACGCTCTCGAAAAGGGCGTAAATCAACTTGCTGACACTGTAAAGGTTACACTTGGTCCAAAAGGCAGAAACGTTGTTCTTGATAAAAAGTTTGGCGCACCCCTTATCACAAATGACGGTGTTACCATCGCAAAGGAAATAGAGCTTGAAGACGCATTTGAAAATATGGGTGCTCAGCTTGTTAAAGAAGTTGCATCAAAAACAAACGATATCGCAGGTGACGGTACAACAACAGCTACACTTCTCGCTCAGGCTTTGGTTCGCGAAGGACTTAAAAATGTTACTGCAGGCGCAAATCCCATGATTGTAAGAAAAGGTATTGCAGCGGCTGTGGAAACCGCTGTTAAAGAAGTTGTTAAAAACAGCAAAAAGGTAAGCGGCCGTGATGACATTGCAAGAGTTGCTGCTGTTTCTGCTGCTGACGAGTCAATAGGTGAGCTTATTGCTGACGCTATGGAAAAGGTTACAAGTGACGGCGTTATCACCGTTGAAGAATCAAAGACAGCTGAAACATATTCAGAAGTTGTTGAGGGTATGCAGTTTGACAGAGGCTACATCACACCTTACATGGTGACAGATACAGAGAAAATGGAAGCTGTTATTGATGATGCATACATCCTCATCACTGACAAAAAAATCTCAACAATTCAGGACCTCCTCCCTCTTCTTGAACAAATCGTACAGTCAGGCAAAAAATTGGTTATTGTTGCTGAAGACATTGAGGGCGAAGCACTTTCAACTCTCATCGTAAACAAACTCCGTGGAACATTCACTTGTGTTGCTGTAAAGGCTCCTGGCTTTGGCGACAGAAGAAAAGCTATGCTTGAAGATATTGCTATTCTCACAGGCGGTACTGTTGTTTCTGACGAAATCGGTCTTGACCTGAAAGAAACTACCGTTGCACAGCTTGGTCGTGCACGTCAGGTAAAAGTTCTAAAAGAAAACACAATTATCGTTGACGGTGCAGGCGATGCAGGTGCAATAAAGGCTCGTGTAAACCAGATAAAGGCACAGATTGAAGACACAACATCAGATTTCGACCGCGAAAAGCTTCAGGAAAGACTTGCAAAGCTCTCTGGCGGTGTTGCTGTTATCAAGGTTGGTGCTGCTACCGAAGTTGAAATGAAAGAAAAGAAACTCAGAATCGAAGACGCTCTTGCTGCAACCCGTGCCGCTGTTGAAGAAGGCATCGTTGCAGGTGGCGGTACAGCATTCATCAATGCAATGCCCGCTGTTGAAGCACTTATGAACTCACTTGAGGGGGACGAAAAAGTTGGTGCAAAAACAGTTCTCCGTGCTCTTGAAGAACCTGTTCGCCAGATTGCGTTTAACGCAGGTGTTGAGGGCAGCGTAATTGTTAACAAAATCAAGGCAAGCGAAGTTGGCATTGGCTACAACGCACTCACCGAAGAATATATGGATATGTTAAAGGGCGGTATCGTTGACCCAACAAAGGTTACACGTTCAGCACTCCAGAATGCAGCATCTGTTGCATCAATGGTGCTCACCACCGAGAGCCTTGTTGCAAACAAGCCCGACCCCGCAGCAGACGCAGCAGCTGCAGCTGCTATGGCAGGTGCAGGTGGCGGAATGTATTAAAAACATTTTGGCTAAACTTTTAGACCGCATAGTTTTTCTGTGCGGTCTGTTTTTTTGCACTTGACAAAACCTGACTTATGGATTAAAATGGTTATATCTAATTTAATTTTTAGGAGGATACATATTTATGAAAAAAATTATCGCATTGACACTTGCACTTATGCTTACTGTTTGCTGTCTCGCAGGCTGCGGTGGTGGTGAAGCTAACGAAAACACCCTTACAATGGCTACAAACGCTGAGTTCCCTCCCTTTGAATATCTCGAAGGTGAAGAAATCGTTGGTGCAGACGTTGATATTGCAAATGCAATCGCAGAAAAGCTTGACAAAACACTCGAAATCACAAATATCGACTTTGACGCTGCTCTCACAGGTGCTGCTACAGGCAAATACGATGTTGCTATCGCAGGTGTTACTGCAACAGACGAAAGAAGACAGAACATGGGCTTCACAGATGACTATTACACAGCATCTCAGGCTATTATAGTTACTGCTGACAGCGCTATCAAGACAGCAGCCGACCTCACTGGCAAGACTGTTTCATGTCAGGAAGGCACAACCGGCGAACAGTATCTCCTTGATAATGGCTACTCTGTTCAGTCATTTAAGACTGGTGCAGAAGCTATCAGTGCACTCACAGCTGGCAAGGTTGACGCTGTTGTTATCGATGATGCTGTTGCAAGAGCACTTTCAAGCAAGCAGGACGGCAAGACAGTTGTTCTTGACGAAGCTCTCACAGAAGAAGCTTATGCAATCGTTACAAAGCTTGGCAATGATGAACTCATCGCTGAAATCAACAAAGCTCTTGCTGAACTCAAAGCAGAAGGAAAGCTCGCTGAAATTTTTGAAAAATACGAACTTCCTTACGACGCTGAATAATTGTTTTCAGATTTAAAACAGAAAAGCGGCGATTCACTTTCGCCGCTTTTTTCAAGGAAAGGTTTTAACTATTATGGATTGGCTTTTTAAATGGTTTGATACATTATATAATACTTTTATTGTTGCCGAAAGGTATAAAACAATTATCGATGGTCTGGGAAAAACAATTATAATCACCATCGGTGCACTTGTAATTGGTGTTATTATTGGTACAATAGTTGCGATTATCAAGGTTTTTGCAGACCGCAACAAAAAACTAAAGGTTTTTGATATGCTATGCAACCTCTACCTCACAGTTATTCGCGGAACACCTGTTGTTGTTCAGCTTCTTATTTCTTTCTTTATCATTTTTGTGAATGCAAAGGATGGAACATGGGTGGCTGTCATCACCTTTGGTATCAACTCTGGTGCATATGTTGCCGAAGTTATCCGTTCCGGAATAATGGCAATCGACGCAGGACAGACAGAAGCAGGTCGTTCACTTGGTTTTTCACGTGTTCAGACAATGTGGCTTATTATTCTTCCTCAGGCATTCAAAAACATTTTGCCTGCCATTGGCAATGAAATGATTGCCCTTCTTAAAGAAACATCTGTTGCCGGCTATGTTGCCGTTATTGAACTGACAAAAGCGGGAAACCAAATAAAAAATACTACATATGACCAGATTAACCCCATTTTGCTTGTAGCAATTATTTATCTTATTATGGTTGTTGGTCTTACAAAACTCCTCAGCATATTTGAAAGGAGATTGAGAAAAAATGAGCGATAATTTTCTTATTTCAACAAAAGACCTTTGCAAATATTACAACGGTGGAACAATCAAAGCTCTTGACGGTGTTACTGCCGGCATAAAAAAAGGCGAGGTCGTGGTTATCATAGGGCCGTCAGGTTCCGGTAAATCTACCTACCTCCGTTCTCTCAATCTTCTGGAAGTTCCGACCTCCGGTGAAATAGTTTTCGAGGACGTTGAAATCACCGACCCAAAAGTAAACATAAATCTCCACAGACAGAAAATGGGAATGGTTTTTCAGCAGTTTAACCTTTTCCCTCATATGAATGTTCTTAAAAATCTCACTATTGCACCTATTAAGCTTCTCAAAATGGACAAGGCTGAAGCAACCGAAAAAGCAATGGCACTCCTTGAACGTGTTGGTCTTGCCGACCGAAGCGAAGCATATCCGGCACAGCTTTCCGGCGGACAGAAACAACGTGTTGCTATTGTAAGAGCCCTTATGATGAGCCCCGATGTCATGCTCTTTGACGAACCCACCTCCGCCCTTGACCCTGAGATGGTGGGCGAAGTTCTTGACGTTATGAAAGAACTTGCAAAAATGGGTATGACAATGATTGTTGTAACTCATGAAATGGGCTTTGCCCGCGAGGTTGCTGACCGTGTAATCTTTATGTCTGACGGAAAGATTGTTGAAGAGGGAAGTCCTGATGAAATATTTACCAACCCACAGGACCCCAGAACTCAGCAATTTCTGCACAGTATTTTGTAAGAATGAAGACCGACATATGTCGATCTTTTTTTCTTTTTGTATTGATTTTTCACTGCATTGGTGATATACTTGTGCTGATAGATGCTATAAACAAGGGGATTTTTATTATGATACTTGCTATTGATATTGGAAATACAAATATTGTTCTTGGCGGTTTTTGTGATGATGAGTTAAAGTTTGTTGCACGTATTGCCACAAACCCAAGCAAAACCGAGGACGAATATGCCACTAAAATCCGCAGCATTCTTGATCTTCACAACGTGGACAAGCCCGCTGTCAAAGGAGCTATTGTATCATCGGTCGTGCCCCCTCTCAACTCTGTCATCAAAAAAGCAATCCGCTTGGTTTATGGCATTGAGCCTATTATGGTGAGGCCCGGCATAAAAACAGGGATAGGTATACATTGCGACAATCCTGCAAGCGTTGGGGCAGACCTTATCTGTGCATGTGTTGCAGCACATCACCTTTACGGAAGCCCGTCACTTGTGATTGATATGGGTACTGCCACAAAAATTATGTTGGTTGACAAATCTGGAACCTTTTGTGGTGTTTCTATTATCCCTGGTGTGAATATCGGCCTTAAAGCCTTGGCAAGCGGTACAGCACAGCTTCCGCAAATCAGCCTTGAGGCACCAAAATCCGTTATTGGCAAAAATACCGTTGACTGTATGAAATCGGGTGTGGTTTTTGGAAACGCAAGTCTTATTGACGGAATGATTGACCGTTTTTGTGAGGAGGTTGGAGAGGAACTTCCAGTATACGGAACTGGCGGTCTTTCTTCCACCATCCTCTGCCATTGCAAACACGAAATTACCCTTGATGAAAATATGGTACTTAGAGGTCTTAATATTTTATACAAGAAAAACAGTTAGTATATTGCTCTGTCGACATCAGAGTTAATATAAAAATTTATGCGTTGTATCACCATATGGGTGAACGACAGCAAGGAGGAAATTTTTATGAAAAAAGAAAACAAAATGTCAACCAAAACCCTTGTCCTTGGCGCGATACTCACCGCTCTCGTTATTGTTCTTCAATATCTGAGTATGGCTATCCGCTTTGGCACATTCTCAATCACACTGTCACTTATCCCCATAGTAATCGGTTCTATCACCTGTGGTGCTAGCATGGGTGCATGGCTTGGATTGGTTTTTGGTATAACTGTGTTACTTACTGGCGATGCCGCACCTTTCTGGGCGGTTACCGCTGTTGGCACATTTCTTACCGTTGTTGCAAAGGGTATTGCAGCAGGTGTTTTTCCGGCACTTGTTTTCAAACTTTTTAAGAAAACAAACAAAACCTTTGCATCAGCTGTTGCAGCAATCATCAGCCCCATTGCAAATACCGGTGTTTTCCTTTTGGGATGCGTTGTTTTCTTCATTCCAACACTGATTGAATGGTACGGAAATGTTGCAGCCTTTCTGGTTACAATTTTCAGTTTCAATTTCCTTATTGAGCTTGTTCTCAATATTGTTTTGACTCCGGTAATCATCAGACTCATAAATTTTAAGAAAGATAAATAATATGTCAGATAAATTTTCACGAACCAAAATGCTCCTTGGAGCAGAAAACATGAAAAAACTAAAATCGGCTCACGTTGCAGTTTTTGGTCTTGGCGGTGTGGGCGGACATGTGTGCGAAGCTCTTGCAAGATGCGGAGTAGAAAACTTCACTCTTTTTGACAATGACAAGGTAGCATCTTCAAACCTTAACCGTCAAGTCATAGCAACAGTTGATACAATCGGCATGGAGAAAACAGAAGCCATGAAAAACCGCATTCTTTCAATCAACTCATGCGCAGAGGTTGTTTGTCACAATGTTTTTTATCTTCCCGAAAATGCCGATAATTTTTCGTTTTCAGACATTGATTATATTGTGGACGCCATCGATACCGTCAGCGCAAAAATCGAACTTGTTCTGCGTGCTGAGAAATTTAATATTCCTATCATCAGTTCAATGGGTACGGGCAACAAGCTAAATCCCACAGAACTAAAGGTTGCCGATATTTACAAAACCTCTGTATGTCCTCTGGCAAGGACAATGCGCACTGAACTTAAAAAACGCGGTATCAAGAAGCTCAAGGTCGTGTATTCCGAGGAAAAACCCTTGAAACCTCTTTTTGAAACTGATACAGATGGGCAAAGACGTCAAACCCCAGGAAGCACATCCTTTGTGCCGTCGGTTGCAGGTCTTATAATCGCCAGTGAAGTTGTTAAAGATTTAATAAAATAACAAAGTAATACCACTTGCTGTTTGCAAGTGGTATTTTGTATTTTTTATTCGGTTTCAAGCAGACCATAATCTCCGTCGTTGCGTTTGTATACAATAGCTATTTTCATTGTATCAGCCTGACGGAAGATAAAGAAATTATGACCCAGCATATTCATTTGAAGAATTGCTTCTTCTGCCGTCATTGGCTTTGAATCAACCTTTTTTTTCTTTATAATATTGAATTCGTTTTCCTCAGCAACGCTTTCAACATCATCAATTATTGTATCATATTCACTAATTCCCGGCTGACGCAAATGCTTTGCAAGCTTTGTCTTGTTTTTTCTGATTTGTCGGTCAAGCTTCGCCAAGCATTCATCAGTGGCAACGATAAGGTCTTTATTCTGAGCCTCAGCCCTGAAAACAAAGCCCTTATGCACGAAGGTAATTTCGATTATCACATCATTTTTTTGTTCAGAAATAAGAATCTTACATTCAACAGCGCTGTCAAAGAATTTGTCAAGCTTTTTGATTTTTCCAAGCAGCTTTTCTTTTCTTGCGTCTGACAACTCAACTTTTTTGCAAATAACATTATACTTCATACATCTTGCCTCCATTCCGGTTTTCTTTGAAAGAAGCCTTATGCTCCTTAATCAAATTATACAACACATAACCGTTTTTTGCAAGTGTTTTTGTGAGAAATTACATATTATATATAAATTATATCTATATTTATTACTCCATTGAATCTTGAATCAATTTTTTTCAGCTCATCATCGACCCTTTGTTTCAAAGTGTCAAGCTCTTTATATGCTGCTGGAACTTCAATATCAAATATAAGATTTATATTATTAACGCCGTCAACCATTCTGAAATCATGGATGTTCATTCCCTCATCCATTGCTTTCACTATCTGCTGAACCTTGAGCTTTATGTCCTCAGTGTACTCGCAATTTACAGAAATCGGGTCCATATGAATAACTATATGTATACCAAGTTCATCACTTATTTTGTGTTCAAGGGCATCAATTATTTCATGGACCTCCACAATGTCGCAGTCATCCGGAACTTCAGCATGAACAGATGCAAGCACTCTTCCAGGACCGTAATCATGGACAATCAAATCATGTACACCAACAATATTTTCAGAATTCGAAATAATCTGACGGATTTTCTCAGTAATATTTTTATCAGGAGTAGTTCCCAAAAGAAGTCCTATTGTATCCATTGAAATTCCAAAACCTGAATACATAATAAGCAGCGACACTGCCGTACCCACAACGCCGTCAAGGGGAGCAAAGTTTATGAGCTTTCCAACAAGTGATGCGAGTATTACCGCCGAGGTTGCCACCACGTCATTTAAATTATCCTTTGCCGCAGCCATAACAACGCCCGAATTTACAGCCTTACCCATAGCGTGATTATACCGATACATCCAGAACTTAATAGGCACTGAAATACACAAAATTGCAAGAGGCCATGGCGAAAGCTGTATTGGGGCAGGGTTTAGCACCTTGCCAACTGATGACTTAAGAAGTTCAAATCCCACCAATATTATTATAAATGAAACAATAAGCGCTGAAATGTATTCATATCGTCCATGCCCGAAAGGATGCTCCTTGTCGGGTTTTTTGCGGCTTAGCTTTGCACCTATTATTGTCACCACCGAAGAGCCTGTGTCAGAAAGGTTATTGAACGCGTCAGATATTATGGCAATACTTTTCATTGACATTCCCACAACAATCTTGAGAAGGAACAAAAGGAGATTGCACACAATTCCCAAAAGGCCAGCCATGGTGCAGACCTTTGTGCGAACTGTCTCGTCTGTCATCTCACGACCATTTGAAATTTTATTAAGCAAATATTTTGTCAAAGTTCAACGCCTCCGCTTATTTTACTTTTTTAACCGAGTCCTCACCAAAAATTTTTTCAAGAGCTGAAACCGAGCTTTCATCCTTAAGCCACATACTTTTTGGTGCCTGCAGAGTTTCTTTGGTGTCCTCAAAATAGATTAGCACAGGAACTATTCCGTTGCTTCCGCCGAGAATTGCCTTCAGCTGACTCATTTTCTCCTTATCATCGGAGTTCATTTTTAAATAAAGCTTTCTAAAATCAGGTACCCAGCTTTCAAGGAACTCAACGCCCTCGAGACGCACTTTTGTCCCCCGGTCTTCCTGAACATCAAGATTTCCATGAATAATACAAAAATTTTCCTCTTTAAGAGCAGCGTCAAACTTTTTCACTTGAGAGGGGAAGACCAGAACTTCAATCTCGCCTGTAAGGTCTTCAAAGGTGATATAAAGCATAATTTCCCCGCGTTTCGTCAGCTGCTCCTTGCGCTTTGAAATCATTCCGCCAAGCTTGACCTTCATATCCGATGAAAATTTGTCATTTTCATTTTCAATGATTTCAAGAATGGTGGTGCTTGAATTTCTGCTTATGACATCTTCAAGTCCGTCAAGTGGATGCCCTGAAACATAAACCCCGAGATATTCCTTTTCAAAATTGAGGAGGTCTCGTTTTGGCATTTCGGGCATATCTGGAAAGTCATCATTTGGTGCCGTGTCTTCTTCAAACATATTGAAAAAGTCAAGCTGCCCCGAAACCGCATTTTTTTGCTCTTTTACCGCTGAATCAATGGTATTTTCATAAACGCTCAAAAGCACGGAGCGATTTATATTGAGGCTGTCAAACACACCGCTTTTTATCATAGATTCCGCAAGGCGTTTGTTAAGCTTTTTATCAGACATCCTTGTGCAAAAGTCTTTAAATGATACAAATTCTCCATTTATCTTGCGTTCCTTTGTCATATCGTCAATGAATGCAGAACCTACATTCTTGATAGCAGCAAGTCCAAAACGAATATCCTTTCCGTCAGGAACAAAGCTGGTATAACTTTTATTTATGTCAGGGGGCAGTATCTTTATGCCTAATTTTTTTGCCTCATTTATATGCTTTGTAATTTTTGTGGAATTTCCCAAAACACTTGTGAGAAGTGCTGCATAAAACTCGGTCGGATAATGGCACTTGAGCCACGCAGTCTGGTACGAAACAAAAGCGTATGCTGCCGCATGGGACTTGTTGAACGCATACTTTGCAAAATCCATCATTTCGTCAAAAATGGTTATAGCAGTCTTTTCATCAATACCACGGCTGATAGCACCCTCAACCTCAACTTCGCCCTTTTCATTTTTTATTCCATAGACAAAGTTTTTGCGTTCCTGCTCCATCACCTCGGTCTTCTTTTTGGACATAGCACGTCTTACTAAGTCAGCACGTCCAAGAGAATATCCGCCAAGTTCACGAACAATCTGCATAACCTGTTCCTGATAAACAATACAGCCGTATGTGACATTTAAGATGCTTTCAAGGAGCGGATGCTTGTATTTAACATTTCCGCTGTTTTTGTTTGAAATATACCGGGGAATTGAATCCATTGGTCCCGGTCGGTAAAGGGCAATTCCCGCTATTATATCTTCAATGGAGCCAGGAGAAAGTTCTTTCATAAACTCTTTCATTCCGGCACTTTCAAGCTGGAATACGCCATCTGTTTCGCCCCTTGAAATCATTTCATAGGTCGCTTTGTCGGTCATATCCACTTCGTCCATGTTGATATCAATTCCGTGAGTATGCTTGATATTTTTCACTGCATCACGGATGACCGTAAGTGTGCGAAGACCCAAAAAGTCCATTTTAAGTAGTCCCAGACGTTCAATGGTTGTCATTGTGAACTGGGTTGTTATGACATCATCATTTCTTGAAAGTGGAACATAAGTCTGCACGGGCTCACGGGTAATAACCACTCCTGCCGCATGGGTTGAAGTGTGTCTTGGAAGCCCCTCAAACTCTGATGACACATCGATAAGGCGTTTCACCTGAGGGTCTGTTTCATACATCATTTTCAGCTGATTGTTGCTTTCAAGTGCGCTTTCGATGGTAACATTCAATTCATTCGGGATTTGTTTTGCAACACTGTCCACAAAACCATATGGCATATCAAGAGCTCTCCCTGTATCACGAATGGCGAGCTTTGCCGCCATAGTTCCAAATGTAACTATCTGAGCAACACGGTCTGTCCCGTATTTTCTGTTTACGTAGTCAATAACCTCACCACGACGTTCATAACAAAAGTCAACGTCGATATCAGGCATGGTAACACGCTCGGGGTTTAGAAATCTCTCAAAGATAAGGTCATACTTTATTGGATCGATACTTGTTATTTCAAGACAATATGACACGATACTTCCTGCCGCACTGCCTCTTCCCGGGCCAACCATAATTCCGTTTTTACGTGCAAAGTGTATGAAATCCCAGACAATCAGGAAGTAGTCCACATAGCCCATTTCTTCTATTGTGCGAAGTTCATATTCGAGTCTCTCACGTATTTCCGGCTCAGCCTCGGGATATCGTCTTTCAAAGCCCTCATAACAGAGCTTTCTTAAATACTCAGGTGATGTAAAGCCATCAGGAATGTCGAATTTGGGCAAATGGAGTTTTCCAAACTCAATTTCCACATTGCACATATCGGCAATTTTCTGTGTATTTTCAAGTGCCTCAGGGATGTATGAAAAAAGTTCTTTCATTTCGTCTTCAGATTTTACAAACATCTCCTGAGTGGACATTTTCATTCTATTTTCGTCAAAAAGAGTCTTTCCCATCTGGATACACATCAGTATATCCTGAAACTCCGCATCTTCACGTTTTACATAATGAATATCATTCGTCGCAACAATGCCAAGGTCAAGCTCTCTGGCAAGGCGAACAAGCTCACGATTCAGCATTTTCTGTTCAAAAATGCCGTGGTCCTGAATTTCAATAAAGTAATTTTCTTTGCCAAAAATATCAATAAATTCAAGGGCTGACTGTTTTGCACCATCATAATCATTATTCAGTATCTTTTTTGAAAGGACGCCTATCATACAAGCACTCAGGGCGATTATCCCCTCGCTGTTCTTGCGAAGAACGTCCATATCAATTCTTGGTTTATAATAAAATCCGTCAACATAGCCAATTGAAACAATGTTCATCAGATTTTTATATCCAACATTATTTTTTGCAAGCAAAATAAGATGTGAACTCGATGAGTCAAGCTCGTGTGTTTTATCTTGGTGACCACGGGACGCAACATACACTTCACATCCAAGGACAGGCTTTATTCCTATACTTTTCGCATATTCATAAAAATCAACCACGCCAAACATACAGCCATGGTCTGTTATTGCCATTGCTGTTTGCCCAAGCTCTTTCGCTCTGTCCAGTATTTTTTTGATTGTACCTTCTCCGTCAAGAAGACTGAATGCTGTATGTGTATGCAAGTGTGCAAACGCCATTTTCTCACATCCTTTTTCCTTGGTTTTTATCTATAAATTTTCCGCAATATCCAATATTCTCTTTAATCGGTGGTTTACACCTGACTTTGACATTGGAGGAACCAATTTTTTACCAAGCTGTTCAAGGCTCAAATCCTTATAATCTCGTCTCAAAACAGCTACTTCTTTGAGGTCATCAGGGAGATTGTCAATCCCCATAATTCTTTCTATATCATCTATTGCCCTCAAGTGGCGGCTTGACGCCTCCATAACCTTGTCCATATTGGCAGTTTCGCCATTTGAAGTTCTTGTTATTTCACTTCTTACCTCTTTTTCAATTTTCACATTAAGTATTTCCATTTGGGCAGTGAACGCCCCCATATGAGCCAGTGCATCGCATATAATATCACTGTTTTTTGTGTAAAGTACAAAACCGTTATTCTTCTTGATAGTACGAAACCCAAGTCCCATGTTTTCGAGGAGTTTTTTAAACTCGCTGTGAATATATGTACTGTACATCTTGAATTCCATATTATAATTTTTATTGGGGTCAGTCATTGCCCCACCGCCCAAAAAAGCGCCCCTCAAAAACGCTGCACTGCAGCACTCATTTTTTATCAAGTTTTGAGAAAAGCCGCTTTTTTGATTTTCATATTCAAGGATTTTCTGTAAAACCTTTTTATCGGACAAAACACAAAAATAACTGCTTCTGAGACTTTTTATCTGTACCTCTGTATCAAGACAGGATTTCAAAAGTGTCGCAAACCGCTGTATTGCATCAAGACTTTCAAGGGAAACCCTAATTTCTGTGCCCCGGAATTTACCCGCAAACATCAAAATCCCCATCATTTCCGCTTCACAGCAACACGATGAATCAATCTCAAGTTTTGAAAGCATTTCTTTCGTCCTTTGAGAAAAAGTTTTCATAAAAAATCCTCCTCTCACAGTTTTTTTAGAATTTAAAATTCGCCTATCATTTTAACTTCCGGTTCGAGCATTACTCCAAAATTTTCAAAAACGACTTTTTTAATGTGTTCAATAAGGTCAAGAACATCCTTTGCCGTAGCATTTCCTGTGTTTATTATGAAGCCTGCGTGTTTCTGGGAAACCTGAGCACCACCTATTTGATATCCTTTGAGACCTGACTGTTCAATAAGTGCCCCCGCAAAATGTCCAACAGGCCTTTTAAACACACTTCCCGCACTGGGTTTTTCAAGGGGCTGTTTCGATGTACGCCTGCTTGTATAGTCATCCATCCTTTTTCTTATTTCACAAGGATTGTCAACTTTGAGAATAAGAGTACACCCCAAAACTATATAATCATTCTTGGAAAAAAGGCTGGTTCTGTATCCAAAGTCACAATCTTCATTTGAAATAGTAAAAATTTCGCCGTTTTTATCCATATATTCCACAGTTTTTATTATCTCTTTCATTTCGTGCTCATAAGCACCGGCGTTCATAAAAACCGCCCCGCCAATGCTCCCGGGAATTCCCGACGCAAATTCAAGTCCTGAAAGGCCTTGACGCTGTACAGCATTTGCCACCTTTGATAAAAGAGCACCACTTTCAGTGCGGCATTCATTTTCAGATATTTCGATATTGTCCATCTGCTTCCCAAGGCAAATAACCACACCGCGTATTCCCTTATCGCCGACCAGCAAATTTGACCCGTTGCCCAACACAAAAAAAGGCATTTTTACCTCTTTTATAACGGCAATAATCTCCGTCAGCTGTTCTTTATTCTGGGGCACCAAAAACCAGTCTGCACTGCCACCTATTTTGAAGGTTGTGTGATTTTTCATAGGCTCTTTCTCAAAAACATTTTCTTTTCCTAATATTTTTTCAAAAATTTCGCGCATAATCTCTGCCTTTCCTATTCCTCAAATTTGAACACCCTGTTCTTCTTTTTCGATATATATTCTATGAATCTTTCTGCCGTTAAATTCATAACCAGTCTTTCCGGAAAATCAATTTCCTCAAGCATTTCAGTTGCCTTTGATACCTCTCCCACTTTGCTCATAAAATGGGCATCCGAATTGACCACCACCGGCGTTTCATACTTTTTGCAGGCCATGGCAATATTCTTGCATATTTCAATATTCTGGGGTCTTGAAATAAAGGAATGATTATTTATTTCAATACATTTGTTTTTTTCCTTTGCCCGTTTCACCACCGCATCAATGTCAAAACGGTAATCAGGCGAGCCAGTATGTCCAAGAATATCCACATATTCGTTGTCAAGTATGTTGAGCCACGTCTTTGTGTGGTCACCGCCTCTTTCCTCCTGGTATGTTGGTGGATGGATTGACGCAATCACAACCTCCAAATCACAAAGGACGCTATCAGGAATATCGATATCGCCACTTTTATTTAAAACATTCACCTCTGCACCACAAAGAAGTTTTACCCCCTCAATCATCCTTGGCAGCGCTTTAAAATACATAAAATGCCATATATGTGGTGCATCAATGATTGCCGGTGCATGATTGGTCATTGCAACCAGCTCAAGTCCCTTTCTTTTTGCCGCACACATATTTTCATAAAGTGTGCTATATGCGTGGGAGCTCGCATTTGTATGTGTATGAACATCTGTCAAAATCTTCATTTCAATTTTATCTCCGTCTTTTTGATACCTACTCGCCCATTTGTTCCATAAGTCTGTTATTAAGTTCTTCCGCCGCATTATAGCCCATTCGGCGCTGTCTGTTGTTCATTGCTGCAATTTCAAAAATTACCGCAAGGTTTCTGCCAGGGCGGATTGGTATAACAAGTGACGGAACATCAATTCCAAGAATTTCAGTATAATTGTCCACAAGACCAAGTCGGTCATACTGCTTGCCCTTTTGCCACGCCTCAAGATGAATAACAAGGTCAATTTTTTCTGTATCTTTGACCGCACCCATACCAAAAATCTTCTTTACATCAACAATGCCTATACCGCGCATTTCAATGAAGTGACGGATAATCTCAGGGGACGAGCCAACCAATGTCTTTGATGAAACGCGGCGTATTTCAACGGCATCATCCGCAACAAGACGATGCCCTCTCTTCATAAGCTCAACAGCCGCCTCGCTCTTTCCTATCCCGCTTTCACCAAGGATAAGAATACCCTCACCATAAACCTCAACCAAAACACCGTGCCTTGTTATCCTTGGCGCAAGTTCAATATTCAAAAATGCAATAAGAGCACTCATAAAGCTTGATGTCCCAAGCGATGTCCTAAGAATGTTTATTTCGTGTTTTTTTGCTGCCTCAAGCATTTCTTCGGGAATTTCCATTTCACGGCTGACAACAGCCGCAGGAATTTTTTTGCTGAAAAATTCATCAAAGCGATTATATCTTTCCTCCTTGGCAAGGGATGCTAAATAGGTATTTTCAACCATACCAAAAATCTGCAGACGTTTGGGGTCAAAATAATCAAAAAAGCCCGCCATAGGAAGACCAGGTCGGTTTACATCAGCGGATGTAATCAAAATATCCCTATCGGGCACATAAACCTCTTCAAGTTTAAATTCATCTATAATTTTACTCAATTTAACCGAAAATTCTTCCATTTAACAAGCACTCCTTTGGTTCTTTTGTTTTTTCTTCTTTATAGTATATCACAATTAACAGTTTTTGCAAATAGATATAAAAAATTTTCTTATAATAATATTATATTTTCTGTATTGACTTTTTTAAATCTTTGTGTTATTATATCAAAGTGGTTTTTATGTGGTCCGGTAGTTCAGTTGGTTAGAATGCCAGCCTGTCACGCTGGAGGTCGTGGGTTCGAGCCCCATCCGGATCGCCATACGCTGCCTTAGCTCAGTAGGTAGAGCACTTCCTTGGTAAGGAAGAGGTCGGCAGTTCGATCCTGCTAGGTAGCTCCACTAAAAAATCTCGCCTTATGGCGAGATTTTTTTTGTATACAAGAACTCCGAAAGCCAAGCTTTCGGAGTTCTTGTTTTGCAAAAGTATTTAATTTTTCTTACTGTTACATTCACAGCAACAGGAAAATTCTCCCATTTTTCCGGGGCAGCTGCCACTTTCAGGGCAACCAATACATTTTTTGCCGCTTTTTTTTGCTTTATAAACATACCCGGCAGCAAGACCTATTACACATACCAAAATCAGAATGATAATGATGTTTTCCACAAAAGTCAGCTCCTCCCCCTTTTTTATCAGGCATTATAAACTTGCCGATTTTTTCCCTTTAAAAGCATATTCACTTTCAAGCTTTTTATCAGCATTGATGCACATAAATGCCACAATCACAGCAATAGCAACTACCGCAACAAGTCCCGGGAAAAATCCTGTACCAAGACGGCCAGCAGTAATGAGCGTACCTATCTGATATACAAGATATCCAACAGTATAACCAGTTCCCAATTGAAGTGCAATTCCGCCCCAGAGCCATTTTGCACTTTTCATTTCGGAATTCATCGCACCAATTGCCGCAAAGCATGGAGGTGTGAAAAGGTTGAACATAAGGTATGCAAGTGCTGCAACCTTTGTGATAGCAAACACGGTAGCAACCTCTGTGCCTGCGCCCTCCATAAGCATAAGTTCTTCGGTGTCTATGAGATTTTCAAGACCCACAAAGCAAACAGCAAGTGTTCCCACAACATTTTCCTTTGCAATAAATCCTGTAACTGCCGCCGCTGCCAGCTGCCACGAAAGCACGCCTACGATAGGTACAAGAATATACGCAAAGGGACCCGCAATAGAGGCTAAAATTGAACTATCTGCGCTTTCTGCCACAGCAAAGCTCCATGTAAATGTCTGCATAATCTGTACAGCGGTATTACACAAAAGAATAATCGTTGCAGCCTTTACTATATATGCCCAACCACGTCCGCACATTGACTTGAACGCTCTCCAAAGGCTTGGTATTTTGTATTCGGGAAGTTCAATGATGAAGAATGATTTTCTTGGCTTGTGTCCCGCGATTTTATTAACCAGCAAAGCGCCAAAGAAAATAAGCACTATACCCGCAAAATACATAAGTGTTCCAACCCATGACGCATCTTCAAAGAATGCGCCTGCAAAAAGGGCAATAACCGGAAGCTTCGCACCACAAGGCATAAAAGGTGTAAGCATCGCTGTCGCCCTGCGTTCACGTTCGTTTCGGATTGTACGGCAAGCCATAACTCCGGGGATTGCACAGCCCGTGCCTATTACAAAAGGAATAACCGACTTTCCTGAAAGACCAACCTTTTTGAAAATCGGGTCAAGGACAACCGAAACTCTTGCCATATATCCGCAGTCTTCAAGCAGCGCAATGAGGAAATACATAACCATTACAAGCGGAAGAAAACCAATAACTGCAATTACGCCGCCAATAACACCGTCAACCAGCAATGCATAAAGCAATGGACTTGCGTTTATGAGCAAGCTGCCAATCCACGCCTGTCCCGCTTCAAGCCATGCTACCAATGTATCTGCAAGCCACGGGCCAAAGGATGACTGTGAAATATCAAACACCAAAAACATAACAACAGCAAAAATCGGAATACCGAGCCATTTGTTTGTGAGAATTGCATCGATTTTATCCTGTGCATTTTTCTCCTTGGTAAAAACCTTTCTGGTCTCGACTTCCTTGACGATTTTATTTACAAAAGAAAAACGCTGTCTGTCGGCCTTTTCAACCTCTGCTTTGCTTGTCATATCTATGTAATCCTGAACATACGGGGCTTTCTGACCCATTCCCTTCAGGGCTTTGGCAGCATCAACAACCGCTTTTAATCCATCTGCTGTGGTAGAAACCGTGTCCACCACCGGGCAACCAAGCTTTTCACTGAGAGCAGCTGCATCAATTTTTGTTTCCTTTTTCTTGTTGATGTCAGCCTTGTTGAGTGCCACAACCACCGGAATATCAAGTTCCAGAAGCTGCGTTGTGAAAAACAGGCTTCGGCTGAGGTTTGTTGCATCAACTATATTGATTATCACATCCGGGTTTTCATTCTTTACGTAAGAACTTGTAATGCTCTCCTCAGATGTAAATGGTGACATAGAATAAGCGCCAGGCAAGTCAACTGCCACCAGTCCTTCCTCTCCAGCACAAAAATTCTTTTTGATTGGATGTTCTTTTTTCTCAACAGTTACACCCGCCCAGTTGCCAACCTTTTCATTTCGGCCGGTAAGTGCATTGTACATTGTAGTTTTCCCGCTGTTGGGATTTCCCGCAAGTGCAATTCTCATAAAAATTCCTCCCTCGAAGTATATAATAAATTTATTTAATACAAGCTGAGTTAGTTTCGCCTAACCGATAGGCAAAAAACAAACAGCAAGCCCTTGGCATCTTAAAAATTATATCAAAATAGCCTCAGCCAGCTGATTGTCAATGTTGTATCTTCCATCTTTTATCGAAACAGTGCAGCCTCCTTTTCTGCGGGAAATAACAGTGATAGGTTCACCGCTGTAACATCCCAGAGAAAACAAAAAAGAATTGAGTTCTTCATCGTCAGTTTCAATTTGTTTGATTATGTATTCCTTGCCTTCCTGAGCAGATAAAAGATTCATAATAAGGACCTCGCAAATTAAATTAGTTTAAACTAACTCTCACACCTAAAAATACGGTTAGCCATATCTAACCACATAGTCAGTTTATCACAACTTTGCCTACTTGTCAATACTTTTTCAGGAAAATTTTCACTTTTCTGATCTCAAACTGCAATCCAATGTGTATCAAATAAACTTGAAGATAAAAAGGCTCACTCCAATATGAGAGTGAGCCTTTTTTGTTGACCATAACTTTTTTAACCTATTATCTCTTTAAATCTTTTATATGCCTCATTCCACACATTTTCATCTGCAGGCATATATTCTTTGATTTCTGCAGAATTCATTATAACTTCTGTAAGGTCATCAACATAACCTTTTGCCTGAAGCTGAACAGCAATGTTTCCAAGGGCCGTGGCTTCAATAGGACCTGCAACGACCTTTGCACCGGTGGAATTTGCTGTCATCTGGCAAAGAAGCTTGTCTTTTGTTCCACCACCAACCATATGAATTGCATTATATTCTTTTCCTGTACATTCTGCAATCTTTTCAAAGGAGTTTTTATACTTAAGGGCAATACTTTCATAAATACATCTCACTATTTCACCGTCTGTCTGAGGTCTGCCCTGACCGGTTTTTTCACAGTAATCGCAAATTCTGTCAAGCATACCGCCCGGAGGAACAAACACCGGGTCATCAGGATCAATGAGATATTTGAACGGCTCAGATTTAAGAGCAAGCTCTTCCATATCCCCATAGCTGTAATTCTTTCCATCTTTCACAAACTGGCGCTTTGCTTCCTGAATAAGCCAAAGACCAATTATGTTTCTGAGAAATCTTATCCTTCCATCAACAGCATATTCGTTCGTAATATTGTATTTATTTGAAAGGTCGGTAAGTACAGGCTCGTCTGTAACAGTTCCAAAAAGCGACCATGTTCCGCAGGAAATGAAAATAAAGTCCTTTTCGGTAGATGGAACAGCAGCCACAGCACTTGCTGTATCGTGAGCACCAATAGCAATAACTTCTTTTGGTTCAACACCAAGCTCATCAGCAAGCTCCTTTTTCATTTTTCCAACGATAGTACCTGCTTTCACAACCTGTGGAAAAATACTCCTCTTGAAACCGAATCTGTCAATAACCTCCCAGTTCCAGTCGCACTTTTTCTGATCAAACATATGTGACGTGGAGCAAATGGTACTTTCACAATATCTTTCGCCCGTAAGCATATAACCAAAAAGGTCGGGCATCATAAGAATTGTTTCCGCCTTGTCTATATCCTTTTCAACCATGAGCTGAAAAAGAGTATTGAAATTCATAACCTGAATACCTGTCATATTGTAAAGCTCTTTTTCAGGAATAACCTTAAAGGCTTCTTGGGGAGCATTGTCTGTTCTTGAATCACGGTAGTTGTAAGGATTCACAACAAGATTTCCGTCCTTGCCTATTATTCCATAATCAACGCCCCATGTATCAATAGCAATCGCCTCAAAATCAGAAATTTCGCTTGCTTTTTTTATTCCTGTTTTAATTTCTTCAAACAACTGTGCTGCATTCCAACGGAGCTCTCCGTTTTCTGTTCTCGGGTCATTTGAAAATCTATGAACCTCAGTAAGTTCAATTTTTTTACCATCAAATGAGCCGAGTATCGCTCTTCCACTCGACGCACCAAAGTCAATGGCCAATACTTTTTTCAAGATAAGCACCTCTTCCATAATTATCATTTCATTAACGATAATTATATCGTGTTTACATAAAAAAATCAACATAAATAGGCTTTTTATTTGTCAAAATTTCTTCACCATATTTTGTAATTTTTTTGTTGACAAATTGTTCTTTTGATGGTATAATACATCAGTTGACATCTGCTTGGGTGTCAGCAGAAAATAAAATACGCACATCATACGATTGGCGGGGCGGTGCTAGAATACCCATGACAGCTCCCCGGCAAGGTGACTATGGTGGAGGTGTAAAACTTTTGGAGGTGTAAAATCATGGGAGTTATTCAAATGAAGCAATTGCTTGAAGCAGGTGTTCATTTCGGACACCAGACACGCCGTTGGAATCCTAAAATGGCGGAGTACATCTTTACAGAAAGAAACGGTATCTATATTATCGATCTTCAGAAAACTGTAAAGAAAATTGAAGAAGCTTACTACTTTGTTCGCGACATCGCAGCAGAAGGCGGAAACGTTCTTTTTGTAGGTACAAAGAAGCAGGCTCAGGACGCTATCCGTGAAGAAGCTGAAAGAACAGGTATGTTCTATGTTAACGCAAGATGGCTTGGCGGTATGCTCACAAACTTTAAGACAATTAAGAGAAGAATTGACAGACTTTATCAGCTTAAGAAAATGAACGAAGACGGCACAATGGAACTTCTCCCCAAGAAGGAAGTTTTAAAGCTCAACCTTGAAGAAGAGCGCTTAGAAAAGTTCCTTGGCGGTATCAAGGAAATGAAAGACCTTCCTGCAGCAATCTTTGTTGTTGACCCAAGAAAAGAAAAGAACGCTATCGCAGAAGCTCACAAGCTTGGTATCCCGGTTATTGCTATCGTTGATACAAACTGTGACCCTGAAGAAGCTGACTATCCTATTCCCGGAAATGACGATGCTATCCGTGCCGTAAAACTTATCGTTTCTACTATCGGTAACGCTATCATTGAAGGCAGACAGGGCGAACAGGTTACTGTTGAAGCTGCTACAGAAGAAACTGCTGAAGAAGTTTCTCTCGATATGATTGAGGAATAATCTACTTTATTTTTTAGAAAGCGAGTGAATATATTATGGCATTTACTGCACAAAATGTTAAAACTCTCAGAGAAATGACAAACTGTGGTATGATGGACTGCAAAAAAGCTCTTACAGAAACAAACGGCGATATGGACAAGGCTGTTGAGTTCCTCAGAGAAAAAGGTCTTGCAACTGCAGCTAAAAAGGCCGGCAGAATTGCTGCTGAAGGTCTTGTTACATCAATGGTTTTCGGAAACGTTGGTGTTGTTGTTGAAGTAAACACAGAAACAGACTTCGTTGCAAAGAACGCTGATTTCCAGAAGTTCGTTGTTGACGTTGCTGAATGTATTGCAAACACAAATCCTGCTGACGTTGAAGCACTTAAGGCTACAAAGCTTTATGACGCTCAGACTGTTGGCGAAGCACTTACAGAAAAAATTGCTACAATCGGCGAAAATATGAATCTCCGTCGTTTTGAAAGATACGAAGGCGTAAACGAAGCTTACATCCATGGCGGCGGCAGAATCGGTGTTCTCGTAAACTTCAAGCTTGGTGACGAATCAAAGGCTAATGACCCCGCATTCAAATCTGCAGCAAAAGACGTTGCTATGCAGATTGCAGCGGTTATGCCCAAGTACGTTAAGAGCGATGAAGTTCCTGCTGACGTTGTTGAAAAGGAAAAAGAAATCCTCAAGGCTCAGGCTCTCAACGAGGGTAAACCCGCACAAATCGTTGACAAAATGGTTGTTGGACGTATCCAGAAGTTCTACAAGGAAGTTTGTCTTGTTGAACAGCCTTACGTAAAAGATGGCGATTTGACAGTTGCTAAGTTCCTCAAGAACGTAGCTAACGAAATCGGCACAGATATCGAAGTTGTGAAATTCGCTCGTCTTGAAAAAGGCGAAGGTCACGAAAAGAGAGTTGACGACTTCGCAGCAGAAGTTGCAAAGATGGCTGGCAACTAATATCAAAGTTTTTAAACAGCACAATCCCTTGGGTTGTGCTGTTTTTTGTGCATTTTTGCAAAATTCCGCATAGTATTATCCAATATGCTATAAAAAACAGAAATTTTTAATTTTTTTTCAAAATATGTTTGAATTTCTGCAAGATGTATGCTATAATATATTCTGTGTGATTTTGTATAATCACAACCTTTATAAAATAATTAAATTCATATATTTAAGGAGGCATTTTTCATGGCTAAAAAAATGAAAACCATGGATGGTAACAGCGCTGCTGCTCATTGCGCCTATGCGTTTACAGAAGTTGCTGCTATCTATCCTATCACTCCCTCTTCCAACATGGCTGAAAATGTTGACCAGTGGAGTGCAGACGGTCTGAAGAACATCTTCGGCGAAACAGTTGACGTTGTTGAGATGCAGTCTGAAGCAGGTGCTGCTGGTGCAGTTCACGGTTCACTTCAGGCAGGTGCTCTTACTACAACATTCACAGCATCACAGGGTCTTCTTCTTATGATCCCCAATATGTACAAAATTGCAGGTGAACTTCTTCCTACAGTTTTCCATGTTAGTGCTCGTGCACTTGCTGCTCACGCACTCAACATCTTTGGTGACCATCAGGACGTTATGGCTTGGCGTGAGAGAGTCTTTGTTATGCTTGCTTCAGGCAGCGTTCAGGAAACTATGGACCTCGGTGGTGTAGCACATCTTGCTGCTATCAAGGGTAGAGTTCCCTTCCTCCACTTCTTCGACGGTTTCAGAACTTCACACGAAATTCAGAAGGTTGAAGTTATGGATTATGAAGACCTCAAGGGACTTCTTGACTGGGATGCTCTCAAAGCATTCAAGGACAACGCTCTTAACCCTGAACATCCCGTTCTTCGCGGCACAGCACAAAACGCTGATATTTACTTCCAGGGCAGAGAAGCTGCAAACAAATATTACGAAGCAATTCCTGATATTGTTGCAGACTATATGAAAGAAATCACAAAGATTACAGGCAGAGAGTACAAGCCTTTCAACTATTATGGTGCACCTGATGCAACAAAAGTTATCGTTGCTATGGGCTCTGCTTGCGAAGCTATTGAAGAAACAGTTGATTACATCAATGCACGCGGCGGAAAAGTTGGTGTTGTTAAGGTTCACCTTTACAGACCTTTCTCTGCTAAGTACTTCTTCGATGTAATTCCTTCAACCGTTGAAAAGATTGCTGTTCTTGACAGAACAAAGGAACCTGGTTCACTTGGCGAACCCCTTTATCTTGACGTTTGCAACCTTTACTACGGCAAGGAAAATGCTCCCAAAATCGTTGGTGGTCGTTACGGTCTTGGTTCAAAAGACACAACACCTACACAGATTATGGCAGTTTACAACAATCTTGATTCAGACGAACCCAAAAACAACTTCACAATCGGTATTGTGGACGACGTTACAAACCTCTCACTTGAGCTTCCTGAAAAAATCAATGCAGCTCCTGAGGGCACTACACGTTGTAAGTTCTGGGGCTTTGGCTCTGACGGTACTGTTGGCGCTAACAAAGACGCTATCAAGATTATCGGTGACAATACAGACCTTTACGCTCAGGCATATTTTGACTATGACTCAAAGAAGTCAGGTGGCGTTACAATGTCTCACTTGAGATTCGGTAAAAAGCCCATCAAGTCAACATATCTCCTGGACGAAGCTGACTATATTGCATGTCACAAGCCTGCATACCTCACTCAGTATGACGTTCTTGAAGGCCTCAAAAAAGGCGGTACATTCCTCCTCAACTGCGTATGGACACCTGATGAACTCGAAGAACATCTTCCTGCAAACGTTAAAAAATACCTTGCAGAAAATGAAATCGAATTCTACACAATCAACGCAGTAGACGTTGCTGTTAAGGTTGGTCTTGGTCCAAACAGAATCAACATGGTTACACAGAGTGCTTTCTTTAAGCTCGCTAACGTAATCGACTTTGACAAAGCTGTTGAACTCATTAAGGCTGCTATCAAGAAGACCTACGGCAAGAAGGGTGACGAAATCGTTAAGATGAACTGCGACGCAGTTGACGGCGCTATTGAAGCTCTTGTTAAGATTGATGTTCCGGCTTCTTGGAAAGATGCTGTTGATAAGGATGTTAAGGAAAACAACGTTCCTGACTTCATCAAGAACATCGTTCAGCCCGTAAACGCTCAGGCTGGTAACAAGCTCCCTGTTAGCACATTCGCAGGTATCGAAGACGGTACTTTTGAAACAGGTACTTCAAGATACGAAAAACGCGGTGTTGCTGTAAACGTTCCCGCTTGGGATATCAATAAGTGTATCCAGTGTAACCAGTGTTCACTTGTTTGTCCTCACGCTGCTATCCGTCCTGTTCTCCTTAACGCTGACGAAGCTGCAAAGAAACCCGCAGGCTTTGAAACAAAGGCTGCTACAGGCTTCCAGGGTATGGAATACAGAATTCAGGTATCACCTCTTGACTGTCTTGGCTGTGGCGTTTGTGCTCAGGTTTGTCCTGCAAAGGAAAAGGCTCTTACAATGAAGCCTATCGCAGAAGTTGAATGTGAAGCTCCTAACTGGGAATTCGCTATGACTGTTTCTTCAAAACAGGATGAAATCGATATCACAAAGAGCACAAAGAACTCACAGTTCGCAACTCCTATGCTTGAATTCTCAGGCGCTTGTGCTGGTTGTGGTGAAACACCTTATATCAAGCTTATCACTCAGCTCTTCGGTGACAGAATGATGGTTGCAAACGCTACAGGTTGTACATCAATCTGGGGTGGCTCTGCTCCTTCAATGCCTTACTGCAAGAACGCTGAAGGCAAGGGTCCGGCTTGGGCTAACTCACTCTTTGAAGACAACGCTGAATTTGGTCTTGGTATGGTTCTCGCTAACAAGAAAATCAGAAACACTTTGGTTTCAAGAATGAATTCAGTTATGGATAAAGTTAAGCCTGAACTCGCAGCTGCATTCAAGGCTTGGATTGAAGGCAAGGATAACGCTGACGCATCAAAGGCAGCTGCAAAAGAAATCGCAGCTCTCATCAAGGATGCTGATATGACAAATCCTGCAATCAAAGAAATCGCTGACCGCACCGACTTCCTCGTAAAGCGTTCACAGTGGGTATTCGGTGGCGACGGTTGGGCTTACGATATCGGTTACGGCGGTCTTGACCACGTTATCGCATCAGGCGAAGACATCAACATCTTCGTTGTTGATACCGAAGTTTACTCAAATACAGGTGGTCAGGCATCTAAAGCTACACCTACTGCTGCTGTTGCTAAATTCGCAGCTTCTGGTATGAAGACCAAGAAGAAAGACCTCGGTATGATTGGTACAACTTATGGATATGTTTACGTTGCGCAAATCGCTCTTGGTGCTGATATGAATCAGGCTCTCAAAGCAATCAAGGAAGCAGAAGCTTATCCGGGTCCATCACTTATCATTGCTTATGCTCCTTGTATCAACCACGGTATCAAGGTTGGCATGGCTAACACAATCGCAGAGGAAAAGAAAGCTGTTCAGACAGGTTACTGGCACCTCTGGAGATACAATCCTCTCCTCAAAGAAGAAGGCAAAAACCCATTCATCCTTGACTCAAAAGAGCCAACAGGCACAGTTAAGGAATTCCTCGAGGGCGAGAACCGTTATCTCATGCTCAAGAAAGCATTCCCCGAAGTTGCAGCACAGCTCTTCGACAAGGCTGAAAAAGACCTTATTGAAAGATACGAAATCTACAAAAAGAAAGCTGCTGAAGAATGCTAATTTCTTAAAAATTTTCAAAAACACCGTTGGAAAATTCCAACGGTGTTTTTTGCAATCATTGACAACAAATGCAAAAAATGCTATAATTATATGCAGTATTTACTATGGAGGGCAGTCCGTAATGAAAAATATCACACTGGCAGATATAGCAGCAAAAACAGGCTTTTCTATAAACACTGTTTCTCATGCTCTTCACAATAAGCCGGACATTTCACAAAAAACAAAAGAATATATTATCAAAACTGCAAACGAAATCGGTTACATTGCCAACAGTTCTGCCAGTTCTCTTCGTTCCGGCAAGACCAAAAGCATCGCTATCATTTGCGGAGATATTTCAAATCCTTACTTTTCAATCATGATAAGGGAGATGGAAATTACCTTGAAAAATTATGGTTACACATCTTTCATTATTAACACTGACGAAAATCAGTCGATTGAAAAAAATGCTATTATTTCTGCTATCAGCAGAGGTGCAGACGGAATTGTTCTATGTCCCGTTCAGGAAAATAAGGAAAACATCGATTTTATAAAATCAAAAAAAATGCCTTATGTTCTCATTGGCCGTCGTTTCGACGAAGCATCAAGCTATGTTGTTTGTGATGACGAAAACGGCGGAAAACTGGCTGCAATGCATCTTTTTGATGAGGGCAGAAAGAAACTCCTGTTTTTGAATGGTCCTTCCTATATTTCCAGCGCAAGCGAACGTCTTTCAGGTATTAAAAACGCATTCAAAGAAGCTGATATTCCACTGAAAAATCTCTGCACAGAAGAAATCAGCATTACAACCGAACAAACCATCGAAGCTTTACTCTCAAAGCACAGCGATTGTGACGCTGTTATTTGTTTCAGTGACCTTATTGCAATGCAGGTATGCCATTGTCTCAAGGAAACTGGGAAAAACATTCCCCAGGATATCTCTGTTATCGGATTTGATAATATTGCATCAAACTTCTATTTCTCCCCCATGCTTTCTTCTGTTACATCTTCAAAAAGAAAGATGGCTTCATTTGCCATCGAAGCTCTTATGAAAATGATTGAAACAGATGATCTCACACCTATAAATAAGGTTTTTAAAACAAAACTTATCCTGAGAGAAACCACTAAGTAATAAACTATATAAAAGGCCAATAATTGTTGGTCTTTTGTTTTTGTTAAAAGCCAACCCCCCCCGACCAAAATTTGGTCGGGGGGGGGGGGGCTTTTGGGGGATTAAATCAATTACTTTAATTCTGAAATTATTTTTGTTTCGCTTGCTTTATATGCACTTTCAACGATTCTCTGAACGTTTATACCGTCCTCACCAGTGATCACAGGTACTGTGCCGTTAAGCACTGCATTGCCAAAAGATTCTACCTCTTTTGTGTACATATTTCCAAGCTCAACATCCAATTTTACCGGAACAAGTTCATCGCGGTTCTGTGCTGCGTCATAGCCCAAAGAATCATCAGAGATAAGAACAGAAACATCTCCGCCCTCAACCTGACTGATAGTTCCTTCTGCCATAATGCTGCCCTTTGTACCATAAATTTCAAGCTTGCACTTTGCAGCTGCGTCAGGAATGTTGAAGTTTGCATCAACCATAGCAAATGCACCATTGTCCATCTTCATAACGATTGCTGAGGAGTCATCAGCATTGTAGCTGAATGTCTGTGTTCCGGCAAAACCGGTAACCTCAACGGCCTTGAGACCTGTTATGTACTGAAGAAGGTCAATGCAGTGGATACCCATATCCATAAGTGCACCGCCGCCTGAAAGGTCTTTGTTCTGACGCCAGTTGTTTGGAATATCAGGATACCAGCAAGTAAGCTGAGCACGCATTGAAACAATGTCGCCAAGCTTTCCTTCTGAAATAAGTTTTTTCATTTCCTGATGATACGCCGCAAAACGCATCATAAGACCAACACCAAGCTTCACGCCTTCTTTTTCGCAAACCTTTGCAATTTCAACAGATTCTTCACTTGTCAAAGCCATAGGCTTTTCAATGAGGATATGCTTCTTTGCCTTTGCTGCAGCGAACGCCTGCTCCTTGTGACAGAAAACAGGTGAAGCAATATAAACTGCCTGAATTTCGTCAAGAGCAAGGAGTTCTTCATAGTTATCAAAAGCATACTTTGCATTGTATTTTTCTTTGCATCTTTCTGCTGCTTCTTTGTTTGTATCCATAACAGCAATCAGCTCAACATTATCAGCAAGCATCATACCGGGAAGGGTTCTACGGTCAGCGATACCGCCACAACCGATTACGCCCCATTTTACTTTATTCATAATAACGCTCCTTAAGCTAACTGATTTTGTTTATTTTGTGTGAGCTGCCAAAACCTTCTTGAAGCCATCAATACATCTTTCGATATGTACTTCTTCCCATGACGGATGGAGGAAAAGACAAACCGTCTGCTTGCGAAGTGCGTTTGCATTCTTGCAGAATACCTTGTCATACTGAACAGAAGCTTCATCTGCATATTCCTTTGATTCAAACGGGAACTTCGCTGCGCCAAATCCACCATGTTCTCTGTAAGCTTTTTCTTCATAAGCTTCGGGCCACTGAATACCATAGCAAGGAATGCCGGACGCACCAAGCTCTTTAACAATAGTAGGAGCATCACAATCAAGAACATCAAGATCAACAAGCATTGGGTACCACCAATAAGCGTTCTTTCTTTCTGCTGTGTTTACAGGAAGCTTTTTGATTCCCTTGAGTCCTGCAAATGCTTCATCATACATCTTTGCGTATTTGAAACGACGTGCAAGGTTCCAGTTGTCAAGTCTCTTAAGTTCGTTGATACCGAAGATTGACTGGATTTCTGTCATTCTGTAGTTGAAACCAACTCTTCTGTGTATGTAAGGAAGTTTTTCTTCAAGAGCAAGCATATTCATTCTCGTCTTTACATCATAACCGTGGTCACGGAATGAACGGCATTCCCAACCTGTATCTTCGTCGTTTGTAACAACCATACCGCCTTCGCCACCTGTTGTAAAGTGCTTGCTCTGGCAGAATGAGAAACAACCTACATCACCGATAAGACCTGCTTTTATACCGTTATATTCACCACCAAAGCACTGTGCACAGTCTTCAACAATCTTGAGGTTGTGCTTTTTAGCAATTTCAAGAATTGGACCCATATCAGCAACAACACCATAAAGATGAACAACTATAATAGCCTTTGTTCTTGGTGTGATAAGTGCTTCAATGCAAGCAGGATCGATTGTGTGATCATCTGTAACATCAGCAAATACAGGGATAGCACCAGCCTGTACTACTGAGAATGAAGATGCGATAAATGAGTATGAAGGAACAATAACTTCATCCCCGGGGCCTATGTTAAGGCTTGCAAGAGCGATGTGAAGAGCAGCTGTTCCGTTCGTGCAAGAAATCGCCATCTTTGCACCCATCCATTTAGCCCATGCTTCTTCAAATTCCATGCCTTTTTTTCCTGTCCAGTAGTTTACCTTGCCGTTTCTAACGGGTTCAAGGATATCTTCTGCTGTTTCAGGAGCGAACTGGGGCCACATCGGGAAACCGAGGTCTTCAACGCCGGCACCGTTCATTACTACTTCTTTTTCTTTGCTCATAATAAATTTCCTCCTTTAAATTTGTCCAGTGGACTTATAAATTGTTTAAAAAATTTATCCTTAAAGATAAATATTATTTTTTTAATTATTTTGAAACAATACGATTTTTATGCACCAAAAATCGAGTCAAAAACAACTTTTGCTCCTCCCAGTGTAACAGGATTTCCCTCAAGCATCGAATACCTTATGTATTTATCCTTTATCAATGAAATCTCATCAAAACACCTTTTAAGCGGTTCCATGAGAAACTCGCCCAGTGTTCGAATCGGTCCGCCAATGACAATAAATTCCGGGTCAATCAAATTCACAATATTGTTAACTCCAAACGCAAGGGCCCTGGCAGTATCAAGAACTGCCTCCTTCGCTTTTTTATCATCAGCTTCAAGTTTCTTCAAGAGTTCATCTATTGAAAAACAATCTGTTTTCCTTAAAATTGCCGGTATGCTGGCAACAAGTTCAAGACAACCATAATTTCCACACTGACAGCGTTTTCCATTGAAATCAATAGTTATATGCCCAAATTCACCTGCCATACCGCTGCCGTCATAGATATTTCCATCAATAAGAATACCCGCACCAACACCATCATCAATATCAATAGAAACGAGATTTTTCACCTGCTCATCAGCACCAAATTCTTTCTCAGCATACGCCACAAGTCCGGAGTTGTTTTTGAGAATGACCCTGACATCAGGCATCGCCTCAAAAACTGTCTGATAAACATCATGTGCATCCTCTGCATCCAAAACTGTGGAGGACAAAATTCGGTTGTTTTTTGTATCGATAACACCGGGAACACCCATAGTAACACCCAAAATTCTTCTGTTTCGGGACGCCATACCGATTGCATGCAAAATCCCCATGGCAATCTTCTGGCCTTTTACAATCGGTACTTCTGTATGAAAGACCGAAGTGAAATCAAGTGCAAAAACATCAGCAACAATGCGGTTTTTTCTTATATCAAGTCCCACAAAATATCCGCCGTCGGCACAAACCTGCAAGAGCACAGCCTTGCGTCCACTGGTATTTGAATCCTTGATTCCACATTCCTCAACCAAACCATCCGCCATCAGCTCCTCAACCAAAGATGAAACCGTAGTGGCACTCAGTCCAGTGATTTTTTTGATATCCGCACGGGAAATACAACCATTTTTATGAATCAAGCGAAAAACCAAACGCATATTTGATTCTTTTATCAACTGCTGTGATGATTTTACAACTTCCAACATACCAACCTCACACAATTAGTCCATCGGCTGTACTAATCATAATATAGCATATAAAGTGCCACTTGTCAATACACCGATGGAAATTTTTCAACAAAAGTTACCCGCCAAAAGCTTCTTGTTAAATAGCAGTTCCGTCAGCATGAAACACTGGTAATGGAGCAAGATAAGTAATATCTTCTCTGCCTATTGCATCGCCTTCAGCGAGGACTGCCATGCGACCTACCACTTTTCCGCCAACCTGTTCAATGAGAGTTTCAAGGGCCGCCAAAGATTCCCCTGTGCTGATTACATCGTCAACAATCAACACACGTTTATCTTTCATAGCCTCCGCTTCCTCCGCTCCAATACAAAGAGTCTGTTTGTGGGCAGTGGTAATAGAATCAACCTCTGTTGTTATTACATCTTTCATATAGAGCTTGGGGCCTTTGCGTGCAACAATGTAATAGTTGTGTCCTGCTTGCCTTGCCATTTCATAAAGAAGCGGGATACCTTTTGATTCCGCCGTAATCATTACATCGCACTCAGGCGCCTTTTTGAGCAGTTCACGCGCACTGTTAACCGTAATTTCTACATCACCAAACATAATAAACGCTGCAATATAAAAATCATCCGAAACCTTGCAAAGCGGGAGTTCGCGAGTCACTCCGGCAATTTCCATTTCATAAAATCTGTCCATTTCAACAAGCTCCTTTACATCAAAGAAAATAATCCCCCGTCTTTGAAGACGAGGGATATCTGCCTTCATTTTTATTTTATGCAAGACCCATAACCTTGAGCACAATATAAATTGCAAACAAAGCAACTGAAACCCACATTACACCGCTGATGTCTTTTGCCTTGCCTGTAACAAGTTTCAAGATAACCCAAGCGAGCATACCGAACATAATGCCGTTTGCTATTGAGTATGTAAGAGGCATCATTACAATTGCAAGGAATGCACCGATTACATCTGCTGCATCGCCATCAAAGTCAACTTTCTTGATTGAAGAAAGCATCAAAAGACCAACATAAAGCATAGCAGGTGTTGTAGCAAAGCCGGGGATTGCGAGGAAAATAGGTGCAAAAATAATTGCAATAAGGAACATAACAGCTGTTGTAACAGCAGTAAGACCTGTTTTTCCGCCTGCTGCAACGCCGGCACTTGATTCAACATAGCTTGTAACAGTTGATGTACCAAGACAAGCACCAACAACAGTACCAACAGCATCAGCCATCAAAGCACCGCCAGCTTTGGGAAGTCTTCCGTCTTTATCAAGAAGGTCACCTTTTTCAGCAACACCGATAAGTGTACCAACTGTATCAAATATATCAGTATAAAGGAATGTGAACACAACAAGAATAAATCCTGCACAATTCTTTGCAATAAATCCAAAGTCAAACTGGAAAAGAGCCGGAGCTGCAAAGTTTGCTTTGATTGATTCCCAAGTAAGATTAGGGATTACAGAATATACACCATTTGCAGGGTCAGGAACATACCAACCGATAAGTTCAGCAACGATACCGAGCACCCATGTAATGATGATACCGAGAAGAATTCCACCGGGAACTTTGAAGTGCTGAAGCACACCAATTGCCAAAAGACCAACAAGTGCCAGAACAACACCGGGTGATGCAAGGTTGCCCATTGCAACGGTTGTAGCAGGGTCAGCAACAACAATTTTTGCATTAAGAAGAGCAATAATTGTGATGAAAAGACCTATACCTGCTGTGATACCAAACTTGAGGTTTGCAGGAATTTTGTTAACCAGAGCTTCACGGAACTTGAATATTGAGAGAAGCATAAATATAATACCCTCAATCAAGATAGCTGTGAGAGCAACCTGATATGAATAGCCCATAGCACCGCAAACTGTGAATGCAAAAAATGCATTTAGGCCCATACCTGAAGCAAGTGCCACAGGATAGTTTGCAAAGAACGCCATACAAATTGTTGCAATAGCAGCAGAAATTGCTGTAGCCATAAAAATACCTGCAGGTGTTGCGCCTGGAATGTTGCCAAGATAACCAGGATTTACCGCAAGGATATAAGACATTGCAAGGAATGTAGTAATACCCGCGAGAATCTCAGTTTTGACATTTGTTCCATGTTCTTTTAATTTAAAAAGCTTTTCCATGAGATTTCACTCCTCATATAATTTTTTTTACAAAACTATTTTATAACACTTTTCGACTTTTTTCAAGCAAATTAAAAAATTTACATTTTTTTGTAGGCTTTAACAATAAAATATACCATTATTTGTATATTTCGCATATACTTACCACAACATAGTGTATTTTTGACAAAAAAAGATGCAGGCATTCGCCTGCATCCCATTATTAATTTTTAAATCTTAATAAATACCCTGAGACAGCATAGCCTTTGCGACCTTAATAAAACCTGCAATATTTGCACCCGCTACCAAGTCATAACCTAGACCATACTCTTCAGCTGTTTCAACAGAAACCTTGTGAATATTAACCATAATACCCTTAAGCTTTTCATCAACCTCTTCCGCTGTCCAGCTGTATCTCATTGAGTTCTGTGCCATTTCCAAGGAAGAAACTGCAACACCGCCAGCATTGGCAGCTTTCGAAGGACCAATTATTGCGCCGCTTTCTTTTATCAATTCCATAGCTTCTTCTGTCGTAGGCATATTTGCAACTTCGATATAATACTTTGTGCCGTTTGCAACAATCTTCTTTGCTTCATCAAGATTGATTTCGTTCTGAGTAGCACAAGGCATACAAATATCAACCTTAACTTCCCAAGGCTTTTTACCTGCAAAGAACTGACATCCGAACTTTTCAGCATAATCCTGAGCCTTGTCACGACCAGACGCTCTCATTTCAAGAAGATAGTTGATTTTCTCTTCTGTAATCACACCATCTGGATCATAAACATAGCCATCAGGCCCTGAAATTGTAACAACCTTGCCGCCGAGCTCTGCAACCTTTTTGCAAACGCCCCATGCAACGTTTCCAAAACCTGAAACTGCAACTGTTTTGCCTTTGATATCATCACCACAATGATGCAAAACTTCATTTGCATAATATGTAGCACCAAAACCTGTAGCTTCAGGTCTTATGAGAGAACCACCATACTCGAGTCCTTTGCCCGTGAGAACACCATTTTCCCAAGCAGCCTTTATTCTCTTGTACTGACCGTAAAGGTAACCGATTTCTCTTCCACCAACACCAATATCGCCAGCAGGAACGTCAACGTTCGGACCGATATGTCTGTAAAGTTCTGTCATAAACGCCTGGCAAAATCTCATGATTTCGCCATCACTCTTTCCTCTTGGGTCAAAATCACTTCCACCTTTGCCGCCGCCGATAGGAAGACCGGTAAGGCTGTTTTTGAAGGTCTGTTCAAAGCCAAGGAACTTGATAATTCCGAGATATACAGACGGATGGAAACGAAGGCCGCCCTTGTAAGGACCAATCGCACCGTTAAACTGAACACGATAACCGGTATTTACCTGAGTCTTGCCACTATCGTCTACCCAGGCAATTCTGAAAATAATCTGTCTTTCAGGCTCAACCATTCTTTCAAGAATTGCAGCCTTTTCATACTCCGGATGTTTTTCAATCACCGGAGCAATACTTGTAAGCACCTCAGTCACGGTCTGAATAAATTCAGGTTCTGACGCATGCTTTCTTTTTATGTCTTCGATAATTCTTTCGATGTATGACATAAAAATATACCCCCTAAAAATTTCTAACCTATTTATTTTATCACTTTTCCCACTTAAATGCAATAGTTTTCAAAAATTTTTCGAAGCATTTTTTCTGTAACGGTCCAGTTTTATTTATCCTTTTTTGCCGCCTTTGCAACAATTTTATAAAGTGCAATAAGAGCAATAGCATTAGGGATAACCATGAGATAGTTAAAGAAGTCTGTAAGCTCCCATACCAAATCGTTGGAAAGAATTGAGCCTGTGAAAATAAACGCAATAGAAATCACTGCGTAAAGAATTACGCCAATCTTTTTGTTCTTTGTGAGATACTGCGCATTTATTTTACCAAAGAAGTTCCAACCAATAATTGTTGAAAGTGCAAAGAAGAACAAGCATATTGCAATAAAGCCGTTACCAAATGCACTGGAACCAATAGCGCTTGAAAATGCCATTTGCATAGCGGTTGTTTTTGACACAATAGCTTCTGCACCAGATGTCGCAGCAATGTACGCATCACCTGTGAGACCTGCAAGTGGTCCACTACCTGCATAGAGGCAGGAAATAACAACAAGGGCTGTCATTGTAAGAACCACAAAAGTATCAATAAACACACCTATCATAGCAGCTGTACCCTGGTCGTGAGGCTTTTTCACATTTGCCATAGCATGTGCATGAGGTGTTGAACCCATACCCGCTTCGTTTGAGAAAAGACCTCTCTTTGCACCCTGACTGATAGCAGTTTTGAGTGCATAACCAATTCCGCCACCAATCAAAGCACTTGGTGTGAATGCATACTTAAATATCATACCGAATGTTTCCGGAATAAATTTAACACGAATACAAAGTATAACCAGACCGCCAACGAGATAGAGAAGTGCCATAAGCGGCACCATCTTTTCAGTAACAGAAGCAAGACGCTGAACACCGCCAAGGAAAATGAAAGCTGAAATCACAGCCACAACAACACCCATAACCCAAACCGGAATACCGAATGCAGTATTACAGGTTTCAGCAATAGAGTTTGACTGAACCATGCTTCCCATAAATCCGAGAGCCAGAACTGCTGCAATAGCAAAGAACACTGAAAGGAATGTCCCGAATCCATTGGGGAAAGCTTTCTTTATGTAATAAACAGGACCACCGTGTATTTCTCCATTTTCATCTTTTATTCTTGTTTCCTGCGCAAGCACAGCTTCAGCATATATAGTAGCCATACCGAGGAATGCGATAACCCACATCCAGAATATTGCACCGGGACCACCAATAAGAATTGCGCCAGATGCACCAACGATGTTACCTGTACCTACCTGAGCTGCAATAGCTGTAGCAAGTGCCTGGAAGGAACTGATTCCGCTTTTATGCTTTCCGCCGCTAAGCTTGAGGTTTCCAAATACCTGTTTCATACCTTCGCCAAAGCAGCGAACCTGAACAAAACGTGTTTTGATTGAGAAGAAAAGTCCGACGCCTACAAGCAAAATAATAAGAATGTAGTCAGATAGATACGCGTTGGCTTTTGCCACAATGTTTAATAATGTTTCTTGCATGGTTAAAAACCCTCCTGAAAAATAAAATAAAAATAGCCGACCGAGTGATACTCAGCGGCTCCGGAATTTGACACACAGACATATGTAAGCATAAGAATTTGTCTGCTCCGTCCTTTTGCCTGAGAGATTCAGTGACAAAGTCACCTTGCACCTTCGGCACTCAAAATGAGATTCTCCGGAGTCCCCTCTGCTTTCAGTCTAAAAAATTCTGAAAGTTTCACTGGGTTACCCATATATTATACACCCATTTCATCTTTTGTCAATACTTTTTAAAAAATTTGTCGATTTTAGCTGCTATTTATTTTTTAACACTTTTAAAACCCGAAAATATAATATAGAATGGAGGTGAATTGTATGAATATACATATAGTGAAAAACGGTGAAACCGCAGTATCCATTGCGGAGCAATACGGTGTGCCTGAATTTGTTGTTGTTACCCTTAACAATCTCGAAGAAATTCCCACTTTAGTTGAAGGTCAGGCGCTTCTTATTCTAAACCCAACACAAATCCATACAGTAAGCGCAAACGAAACGATATATTCCATCGCACAAAACTATGGAATAAGCGTAAATGCACTGTTTCGAAATAATCCTATTTTAGGTGGCAGAACAACCCTTTATCCCGGTCAGACCCTTGTAATTTCTTTTGAAAGAAACGTTAGCCGTGAGATTGACGTAAATGGTTATGCATACCCTTATGTAAATATGTCTGTTATTGAAGGCATACTCCCTTACTCTACTTATCTCACACCTTTCACTTACGGAATAACCGAGCAGGGCGGTCTTGTGTATCTTGATGATGAAGAGTTAATTGAAAAAGCATACGGCTATGGTGTTCTTCCCCTTATGCATCTTTCCACCCTCACAGAAAGCGGAGGTTTCAGCAACGAGCTTGCAAGTATTGTTTTAAACAATCCAGAAATTCAAGAACGGCTCATAGAAGATGTCGTCTACAATATGCAAGCAAAAGACTATCGCGGACTTGACATAGATTTTGAATTTGTTTATCCCGAGGATAGTCTTTTGTATGGCGAATTTATAGGAAAGCTGAGAAGCCGTCTCAATCCTTTGGGTTTCGAGGTCATTGCCGCCCTTGCACCCAAAACCTCTGACACACAAAGGGGTCTTCTTTATGAGGGACACAACTATCAGGCGATAGGCGATAATGCCAATGCCGTTCTTCTCATGACATATGAATGGGGGTACACCTACGGTCCGCCTTTAGCTGTGGCACCCATACGAAACGTGCGGCAGGTAGTGGATTATGCTCTTACACGAATTCCTGCAGAAAAAATTTTTCTGGGTATACCAAACTACGGCTATGACTGGACACTTCCTTATGTAAAGGGAGAAAGTCGTGCACGGCTTATATCAAATGTTGAAGCAATAAAAATTGCTGCAAGAAATAGCGTAGCTATACAATTTGACGAGGTTTCGCAATCTCCTTGGTTCAGGTACACAGACGATAGTGGCAAAGAGCACGAGGTCTGGTTTGAAGATGTCCGCAGCATTATGCAGAAATTTAATCTCGTAAACGAAAAGGGCTTGCGCGGAGTAGGCTACTGGAATTATATGCGTGCATTCCAACAAAATTTTTCTCTTCTCAATTATATGTTTAATGTAAGGCAATAACACGTAAATATCTCAACTAAGAACAATCTGCCTGAAAAAAGCAGGTTGTTTTTTTCTGTTTTTTTGTTTTTTATTTGCTTTTTTTGACATATATAGTATAATATCTACATTATCAACGTATAGGGGGTCTATTTATGACAAATGAAAAACGAAGCAGCTTCACTGGAAAGCTTGGATTTGTCCTTGCAGCAGCCGGTTCTGCTGTTGGACTTGGAAACATCTGGAGATTTCCTTATCTTGCTGCAAAGTACGGTGGCGGAATTTTTCTGCTTGTTTACATTATTCTCGCTGTTACTTTAGGCTTTGCCCTTATGACTGCCGAAATTGCTATCGGAAGAAAAACCGGACTTAGCGCCATCGAAGCATTCAAAAAGCTCAACAAAAAGTTTTCTTTTGTGGGTTGGCTTGCGGCCCTTGTTCCTGTTATTATTTTGCCTTACTACTCCGTTATCGGCGGATGGGTTATGAAATATTTATTCACTTTCACTACTGGTGGCGGTCACTTGGCAGCAAACGATGATTATTTCGGTGGCTTTATAACGCAAGCCACAGAACCTACAATATGGTTCCTTTTATTCATCGGTGTTACCGCTTTAATCGTTCTTTGCGGTGTTGAAAAAGGCATTGAAAAGGTGAGCCGCTTTATGATGCCGGTTTTGGTTATCCTATCAATCATTATTGCTATATATTCATTATGTTTGCCTGGTGCTCTTGATGGTGTGCTTTATTACGTACTCCCTGATTTCAGTAAGTTCTCTGCCACAACAGTTCTTGCAGCTATGGGTCAGCTTTTCTATTCAATGTCACTTGCTATGGGAATTATGATTACATATGGTTCATATATGAAAAAGGATGTAAACCTTGAATCTGCCGTTGGAAATATCGAACTTTTTGATACAGGAATTGCTTTTCTTGCTGGACTTATGATTATCCCAGCCGTTTTTGTTTTCTCAGGCGGAACTCCTGAGGCTCTTGGCAAAGGTCCAAGCCTTATGTTTGTGACTCTCCCAAAAGTTTTCGAAACCATGTGGGGCGGGCAGATAGTGGGCGTTGCATTCTTCCTGCTGGTTCTTTTTGCAGCTCTTACATCATCAATTTCTCTTATGGAAACTGTTGTTTCAATCGTATGTGATAAATGCAAAATAAACCGTAATTTATCATGCCTGATTGTTTTTGTCGTTTCTCTTATTCTTGGTTTCTTGTCAATCTTCGGATACAGCATTTGGAGCAACTTCACAATCATCGGTCTTCAGTTCCTTGATTTCTTTGACTTTATCAGCAATAGTGTTCTAATGCCCATCGTTGCGTTCTTCACTTGCATTTTTGTAGGATATGTACTCAAGCCTCAGTCACTTATCGAAGAGGTTGAGCTTTCATCAAAATTCAAAAGAAAAGCTCTGTTCACTTTCGTAATAAAATATCTTGCACCTATTTGTATTGTTCTTATCCTCATTTCATCAGTACTCGATGCATTTGGTATTTTCAAGATTTAATAGGTTCTGTATTGATAAATCCCCCCCGTATAACGGGGGGTATTTCATTGTATAACGGAAACCGCGCACCTATTGCATGGTTTTCTATATACAAAAATCCGTGGAGGCAAAAGCCTTCACGGATTTTTATTTACTCGTCATATTCCCAAAATAATTATATCATTTCACACTGGCTGAGTTTGATTTCCTCTACATTTTTATAGCCCGAAACAGCAACAAAATTAAACGCATCCGGCACAATTTCAAACTCGGTAACTCCTGCATCCATAATTTCGCCGTCACAACACAGTCTTATATTTCCACTTGGCGGGGTTATGGTCATCTTTTTGCATTTTTCGGTATGAATTATTTTTTCTATTCCACGGATTTTCAAAAAGTCTCCTTTTGCGTAATGTGGCAAAATATTTAATAATTTAAGTCGCGAAATATTTTTTATTATATTGATGTTCAAAAAGCCGTCACGTATTGATGCAAATGGATTGCTTTTTATTCCGCCGCCGCAATATGCACCGTTTGCCACTGAGGTAAGCAAAAGCTTTCCGTTGTGTTTTATCTTTTCGTCAATCTCAATCTTAAGGTTTGCTCCTTTTTTCTTAACCAAAGCAACAAAAATCGCAATTATATAGGCGATGGAGCCTTTGATAATTCTTCTATTCTTTATTTCGTTTGTCATGTCTGCCACATTGCAGTCAAACCCAATGTTAAACATATTTACACAATATCCTGATTTTTTTATACCATTAACAGTCGTAGTATATCTGATTGCATCACATTTGACAACAGGTGCACAAAGTTGAAAAGCTACATCACCAAAGGCTTTCGCTTCATCAAAGTTTCTGCAAAAATCATTTCCCGTTCCAAGCGGCATAACTCCTATCTCTGCTTCAGGAAAATCAATGGCACCGCCCAGCACTTCGCTGAGTGTTCCGTCCCCTCCGCAGGCAACAAACCGAGCTGCACCTGTTTTTTCACAATATCCCTTCGTGAAACGGCAGGCATCACCCACTGATTTTGTTATGTAAATTTCAATATCAGCCTTTAGTCTTTCGGCCTCGTTTCTGATGTTTTCAATTATCCGGTCAATATTCTTTGGTTTTCCCGCTTTGGGATTTATTATAAAAACCGTTTTCATTTCTTTCTCCTTGGAACTATACAACTCTTCCTTTGTTGCCGCCACTAAAAAAGTCTTTTATATTCATCACAATTTCATCAAGACATCGCACCCTGGATTCATAAGCACCCCACGCCATATGTGGAGTCAAAAGGACATTTTTTCTATCCTTTATCTCATAAAGAGGATGCATTTTCGAGAAAGGTTCTTTTGAATAAACATCACACCCGAAAGCCCCTATTCTCTCTTCCTTTATTGCCGTTGCTACCGCCCTTTCATCAACCACAGCACCTCGTGCCACATTTACCAGAATCACATCTCTTTTCATAAGTGAAAGGCGCTTTTCATTTATCAACTCATATGTTTCATCAGTGAGAGGTGTGTGTATGGTTATTATATCTGCCTGCCGGCAAAGAGTGTCAATATCAACACACTTGTAACCGTCAACAGGGGTCCTTTTGTTCACAAGAATTTCACAACCCAGTGCCTTTGCAACCATCCCTACTTCATAACCGATATTTCCAAAGCCCACTATTCCCCAAGTCTTTCCAAAAAGCTCGTGATACACGGGCGAAAGTTTGTTTGCAGTATCACTTTTTGAATATTCGCCGCTTTTCACAAAATCATTGTATTCAGAGAGATGCACAGCAAGGGAAAGTACTATTGACGTTGTAAGCTGAGCACAGCTGTGAGACGAATATCCCACCACATTGCAAACAGCAATCCCCTTTTCTTTGCAATAATCAATATCAATATTATCATATCCTGTAGCCGCTACACATATAAGTTTTAAATTCTTTGCATATTTAAGGTTGCTCTCATTGAGTTTCACCTTATTTAAAACCGCAACATCACAAGTTGCAATTCTTTCAACCACATCTTCGGAATCTGTTGACTCATATACCTTACATTCGCCAAGCGCATTGAGTGGTTCAAGAGACAAATCTTCTCCAAGTGTTGCCGCATCAAGCACTGTTATTCTCATTTTAATCCATCCTATACCAGATTTTCAGTATTTTCACTTTTTAAAACCTTTGTATCATTTATAATCATACCAACAACCGTAAATAAAAGCAAAACAACGTGTGTAATAAGTGCACCAAAGGACTTTGACAAAATATCATACGTACACCAAAGCACCATATTTACAATGGTCCAAAAACGATACTTTGCGCCGTTTTTCTGTCCTATGCACAAAATAAATGTAAGCGACGCAATAATCACCAAAAGTCCGAGCCATGTAACACCGCCTGCCACTGCGATATTGAGTACAATTATCGCTATGGCGTAAATAACGATAAGCCAAGTGGGCAGGGGCTTATTTTTTGAATCAAAGAAATAGTTTATAATAGTCTGTAAGCTGCCAAGATAACACGCCGCCGCGCCGTTTATTCCGCTGCCGCCAATTAAATAGCTTGTGGCTACCAAAAAGTTTCCGCAAAATACGAAGAACAGGATTTTTTTCATATCCTTACCTTTAATCAGCGATGCCGTAATCATTGAAATTAAACCCAAAATGCTGAGTGCATATGATAATGTCTGCATAAAATTTTCACTCCTGAAATGTCTTTTGTAAATTTTTTGTAATTATCCCAAAATCCCAATATGTTCCAACAGGATTTTGAGTCCCATAACGATAAGTATAATTCCGCCCGCAAGCTCCGCCTTTGATTTATATCTACAACCAAATTTGTTTCCAATCAAAAGCCCAACTCCCGAGAGTAAAAACGTTATTACCCCGATAAAAGAAACTGCAGGAACAATCGAAACCTTCAAAAAAGCAAATGTAACACCCACAGCCAGCGCATCAATGCTGGTAGCAACAGCCAGAGGCAGCATCACCCGAAGAGAAAATGACTCTTCCATTTTTTCGTTTTTACATCTTGATTCCTTTATCATATTAAACCCGATTATACTCAAAAGCACAAACGCTATCCAATGGTCAATATTTGCAATAAGAGACTGAAATCCCACCCCCAGCAAATATCCAATGACGGGCATAAGCGCCTGAAATCCGCCAAAATAAAGACCTATAATAATGCAGTATTTTTTCTGTATTCTTTCAAGTGACAACCCCTTGCATATGGAAACCGCAAAGGCATCAGCGGAAAGTCCCACCGCAACAACGAATAATTCCCACAAGCCCATAACTCATCTTCTCTCCTTTTTATGTATAATGCAAATCGCCCCAAAGAAAAGTTCTTTGGGGAAATGCATTTTATACGGTCTCAACCTTGATGATGTTTGTATTGCCCGACTGGCCGTTCACCTGACCACCTGTCAAAACCACATCATCGCCTTTTGTAAGTTCAAAAACCTTTTTTGCCTGATTTACTGCATTGTAGAACATGACCTCAACGGAATTGAACTCTTCACACATAGCGGGTGTGACGCCCCAGCTGAGATTTAATTTTCTCCATACCTTTTCATTAGTTGTCATACCCATAATATCCACAGGGCATCTGAAACGGCTTACCATTCTTGCGGTTTTTCCGCTTATTGAGCTTACCACTATGCATTTGGCATCAAGGTCAATCGCCATTGAACAAGTAGAATGTGAAATTGCATCAAGGTGATTGCGGATTTCAAACTCTGAATTTTTGAAACGTTTTTTGTAATTTATTCCCATCTCTGTGAACTTAACAATTTCAACCATATTGCGAACCGCTTCAACGGGGTACTTTCCTGATGCAGTTTCCCCTGAAAGCATAACCGCCGATGTCCCGTCATAAACCGCATTGGCAACGTCAGAAAGTTCAGCTCTTGTAGGACGGGGATTGTATATCATTGTTTCAAGCATTTCTGTGGCAGTAATAACACGGCTTCCCAAAAGTCTGCACTTGTTTATGAGATATTTCTGGACAGCAGGAACTTCAACAAAAGGAATTTCAACGCCCAAATCACCTCTGGCAATCATAATGCCGTCAGCAATTTCACAGATTTCTTCAACGTTGTCAACCCCGCTGCGGTTTTCGATTTTTGCAATAATGTCAATATCCTTGCCGCCGTTTTCATTGAGGAATGTTCTCATATCTTCAATGTCTTTTTTTCGCGAAACAAAGGATGCTGCTACAAAATCTACCTCGTTCTTAATACCGAAAAGCAAATCTTCCTTGTCCTGTTCGCTGAGGAAATCGTGTGTCATTACTTTTCCCGGGAAATTCATACTTTTTCTGTCCGACAGTTCGCCGCCTGACAAAACTGTACATATAGCGTCATTTCCCTTGATTTCTACGACCTTAAAGCTTACAAGCCCGTTGTTTACCGTGATAACATCCCCAACTTTAAGGTCATCCATAAGGTGGTCATAGTTAACAGCTACTCGCTTTTCATTTCCCACAATGTTTTCTGTGGTAAAAGTGAACGTGTCACCATCACTCAGTGTGATTTTTTTGTTTTCAAATGTTTTTATTCTGTATTCCGGGCCTTTTGTATCCAGCATAATAGCGATAGGAAGCTCCAGTTTTTCTCTTACCTTTTTGATGAGGTCAATTTTGTTCTGATGCTCCTCGTGTGTACCGTGTGAAAAATTGAGTCTTGCAACATTCATCCCCTCAAGACACATTTTTTCCAAGATTTCCTGATTTTCACAAGCAGGACCAATTGTGCATATAACCTTTGTTTTTCTCATTTTTTGTATACCCCTTTTTGTCTTTTAAAAAGCATCAGTTTTTTCAGTAACCTTATTCAACAGCAAAGTAACACCTATCACTATTCCTATAACGATAAATATTCCAAGCATACCAAGTCCCATATATTTTAGATTGTATACAAAGTTCATAGGATTTATATTCATAGTCTTTTTCCTCCATCAAATTACATAAAGAATTTAAGTATCATACCGCCGGCAATGACAGACGCAATCTGGCCTGATACATTTACACCTATGGAATGCATAAGCAAAAAGTTCTGGGGGTCTTCGCGGAGTCCCATTTTGTGAACAACACGACCGGACATAGGGAATGCAGAAATACCTGCTGCACCAATCATGGGATTGATTTTTTTCTTGGAGAAAAGGTTCAATATCTTTGCGAAAAGAACACCGCCTGCAGTATCAAACACGAAAGCAACAAGACCAAGACAAAGAATAAGCAGTGTTTCAACCGTAAGGAACTCTGCAGCTTGCATTCTGAGAGAAATGGTTATCCCGAGGAAAATCGTGATAATATTCGCCAAAGATTTCTGTGCAGTTTCAGAAAGTGAATTGAGAACACCGCACTCGCGGATTAAGTTTCCGAACATCAGGAAGCCTATAAGGGCCACCGATGCAGGTGCCACAAGACCCGCTATCACAGTGATAGCTATCGGGAACAAAATTTTTGTGGTTTTTGACACTTCCTTCTGGGTATATTCCATTCTTATCATACGCTCTTTTTTTGTTGTTAAAAGCTTTATAACGGGCGGCTGAATAATTGGAACAAGTGCCATATATGAATATGCGGCAACCATAATTGCACCCAAATATTTTGTGCCAAGAGCCTGAGCCACAACGATTGATGTAGGTCCGTCTGCCGCACCGATAATCGCAATGGCTGCCGAATCCTTTATATCAAAGAACATCGATGCAAAGCAAAGAGTAAAGAAAATACCGAACTGAGCCGCCGCGCCAAAAATCATAAGCTTCGGATTTGAAAGAAGCGGTCCAAAGTCAATCATCGCACCTATGCCTATAAACAAAATAAGGGGGAAAAGCTCGTTTGAAATTCCCGCTGCAAACAAAGTTTCAAGAGTTTCAACAGCACCGGAAAATGGCAAGTTCACCAAAATTGCGCCAAATCCCATAGGCAAAAGGAGAGTCGGCTCCATTTCTTTTTTTATGGCAAGGTAAATAAGAAGTCCTCCAACAATCCACATAACAATCTGTTGCCACTGGATTTGCAGAATGTTTTCATAAATAATTTCCATTTTAATTCCTCCTGTAATCTTTTGTAATTAAACAACCAAATTATTATATCACAATCCTCGCCATTTTTCAAGTATAATTCTTCCTATTATGGCATTTTAAATACAAAAAAACAAGGCAAGGTTGAAATTAACCCTGCCCTATATTTTAAATATCATAATCCAGTTTGAACTTTTCGCCACAGCCGTAATTTTCATAAACATAATCAATATCTTTATCTCCGCGTCCTGATAGACACACCAGAATTGAACCGCTTTTGTGTTCCTTGGCATATCTGATAGCATAAGCCACCGCGTGAGCACTTTCAATAGCGGGAATTATGCCCTCATATCTTGACAAAAGGAAAAACGCTTCCATAGCCTCTTCATCAGATACTGTTTCATAATGTACCCTGCCTTTATCACGAAGGTATGCGTGTTCGGGGCCTACTCCCGGATAGTCAAGGCCGCTGGCTATTGAATAAACCGGAAGCGGTTCACCTTTTTCATCCTGGAGAACATAGCTAGAATAACCATGAATAATACCCTTTGTGCCATATGCCATCGTTGCCGCATGGTCACCAATGCCCACGCCTCTTCCAAGCGGCTCAATGCCGTAAATTTCTACAGGGTCAGCCAAAAATGGTATAAACATACCCAAAGAGTTGGAGCCGCCGCCTACACAAGCTGTAACGGCATCTGGCATAATGCCCGTCATCTCCAAAAACTGTTCTCTTGCTTCTATGCCAATAATTGACTGAAAATCTCTGACCATTTTGGGGAAAGGATGGGGGCCTGCCGCAGTACCTATGCAGTATATCGCATCTTTATATTCCTTGAGATAGGCTTCAAATGCAGCATCACAAGCTTCCTTAAGTGTTTTAAGACCTTTTGTTACAGGAACAACATTTGCACCCAACATCTTCATTCTTATTACATTTGGATGCTGTTTTTCAATGTCAACCTCACCCATATAAACATCGCATTCCATACCGAAATAAGCCGCCGCGGTTGCTATTGCAACGCCGTGCTGACCTGCTCCGGTTTCAGCAATTATTTTCTTCTTGCCCATAAACTTTGCTAAGAGTCCCTCACCCATACAGTGATTGAGCTTGTGTGCTCCGGTATGGTTTAAATCCTCTCTTTTTAAGTATATCTGGCAATTTCCAAAAATTTTAGAGAGACGCTCGCAATGGTATACCGGAGTGGGTCTGCCCTGAAATTCCTTTCTTATTCTGCGAAGCTCGTTTATAAACTGTGCCGAATGGCAAATAGCTTCATAAGCATCATCTGCTTCTTTGAACGCCTCAATAAGCTCTTCCGCCTGGTATGAACCGCCATATTCACCAAAGAATCCGTCCTTTGTGGGAAGCTCCTTTAAATAATTTTCAAAATCCTTATATTTATTCATAATAAAAACTCCTTTTCAAAAAAATATATTCAAATCAAATCCCGCAGTTTAACTAACTGCCAAAAAACACGTTGGGCTTACGCCCAAATGTTCCCTCCACTTTGATTTAAAATATATTCTTTCAAAAAAGTCATAAATGTCACTCCCAAAAAATTTCTACCCAAATAGTATATTACAATTTTTTCTGTTTGTCAAATTATCTTTAATAAATTTTCTAACAATTATGTACCTTTTTCCCTTGACATCTACCTTTAAAGATAGTAAAATTGTGGTATTAACATCAATTGCATTATGGCAAAAAGAAAGGTATGATTCAAATGCTGGAAAAAGTTACCCCTGAACAGGTGGGTATTTCATCCAAAAGTGTTAAAAAATACATAAAAATCTTAGAGAGAAATGAATTTTCTACTCATTCAATCGTTATGCTTAGGCACGGGAAAGTTTTTTACGAAGCTTACTGGGAACCTTTTCACAAGGACTTTCTTCACAGAATATATTCATCAACCAAAAGCTTTGTGGCTCTTGCCATTGGCTTTTTGCAGCAGGACGGTCTCATCAACCTTGATGCCCCTGCTATTTCTTATCTTGATGAGGACATCACCAAAAATGCCTGTGATGAGGTTAAAAAGCAGACAATCCGTGATATGCTTATTATGTCAACAGCCGGAATGTGCACTGTTGCAGGATTTTTCAACGAAAAACCTGAGGATAGACTTCGTTACTATTATGACTGTGCAGGTACTGATAGTTCTCTCAAACCAAAACTTACAGGCTCAACCTTCATCTATGACAGCTCAGGCTCATTTGTTCTTGGTTGCATTGTTGAAATTATCAGCGGAATGAGCCTTATGGATTATCTTCGCGAAAAGCTTTTTGACAAAATAGGTTTTTCAAAAGATGCTTATTGTCTACAAAGCCCCGGCGGACACGCCTGGTCAGATTCAGGTATCCTCTGCCGTCCTATGGACCTTGCAAAAGTTCTGCAATTCCTCCTCAATGAAGGCGAGTGGAACGGCGAACAGATTCTTGACAAAAAATTTATCAAAGAAGCAACCTCAAACCTCGTAAGTTCAAAGCGTGCTGCTCATCGTGACGCAGGTGGTACATACGGTTATGGCTATCTCATCTGGAGAACTGCCGGAAATGGTTATGGTTTCTTCGGTCTTGGAAATCAGTTGGCTCTTGCATTCCCTGACTATGATATGGTTTTTGTCGTAACTGCCGACAATCAGACAAATCCCAAAACAGGCGAAGATGTTATGATTGATCGTCTTCTTGAAGAAATTGCTGAAACCGCAAAGAACGAAGCATTGGCAGACGACAAAGAAGCATATGATGACCTTATGGATTTCACCAATAGTCTCAAGCTCTTCTCTCTGAGTGGTAGTGTGAAAGAAAACATTGCAACCGAGGTAAGCGGCAAAACTTTCATTATGGAAGAAAACCCAATGGGTATTTCAAAAATTAAATTCACCTTTACCGATGATGTTTGCAAAATGGATTACACCAACAAACAAGGCGACAAAACTATCGAATTTGGTATTAACAAAAACGTCTTTGGCGTCTTCCCCGAAGAAGGATACTCCGATTTGATGGGCAACACCTATGCCCCCGGAAACTATTACAAATGTGCCGCAAGTGCAGTGTGGACTCACGAAAGGAACCTGGAAATTCTTGTTCAGGTTATTGACAAATATTTTGGAAAACTGTTCATAAAAGTTTTCTTCACCGAAGATAACCGCATCGCAGTTTCCATGAATAAAACTGCTGAAAACTTTATGAACGAATATATAGGCTATGTACACAGCATTGCCGAATAAAATACTTTGATAAAAACCTCCTTTGCAAAACTGCAAAGGAGGTTTTTTTATTGCTTGTTTGAAATTTTAATCTGTGTTGCTTTCATTCCGGTCTGCCCGACCACAATATCTTTTATTTTTGAAACTCCGTTTTTATCAAGTTTTTCAGCCTTCACCACAACACTCACACTTTCGTCATCCACAAATGCCACGCAATCAGCGTAGCCCTTTGCCATTATCATATTTTCAATAACTGATTCTTTCTCGGCACTTTGGGCATACTTTTCAATTTTCGCATTTGTTTCTGCTGATGCCTCCCCCGAAATTGCCGAAACTGTTAGGATTTCTACTGCCTCTGAACGTGTGCAATCCCTTTCATATCTGGCTCTTGAAAAATAATCTTCATCAACCGTTCCTTTCCCCTTTTCTCCCTGTTCCTCTATGGGGAGGACCTCGTTTGTCACTGTCAGACTCTCATTTTGTTCAACCGACCATCTGTAATACCCTGCCGCAATAACCATAACAGCAAGCACCGAAACCAAAAGCTGTTTTCCCCTTGTTCCTTTAAAAAATTTTTTCATTTAAAATCTCCCTCTCTGCCGCTAAAATATAATCAACAATTGTGCCTGCGGCAAGACGTTTTTGCTGACTGATAATTTTTTATTTTCCTGACGCCGCAGAAACTTTCACGCGATGTCCCGATATTCCATAAAGTGCCTTAACTGCTTCATAAAGTTCAAGACGGACGCTTTCACTCCCTGCACCCTCTGCCACAACAAGAACTCCAGTGGGGGTGGGTAGCTTTTCTTTTACTACAAATGGTTCTTCACCCTGATTTGAATCGTAAAGCAAAACATTTTCCTCTTGTTGTGACTTTGACTGTGTCAAATCCGTGCTATGCTCGGTTTCAAGCTGCGAGCTTTGATTTTTTGCAAGAACCTTTTCTTCACCTGCATCAAAGGTAATCATTACCTTTACCTTGCCCGCACCTTTTATTTTGGAAAGAATATCACCAAGCTTTGTTTCAGCATTTGTTATATACTCGGTACCTATCACCGAAAGAGACGTTGGCACCTCATCATTTTCAGGTGGATTCTCTTTTTCACCGGAACTCCAGAAGGCCAACACAAGCACTGCAATCAGTATCACAGCAATAACCCACTTGTTCTTTTTTTCAATTCTGCCTACTCCGTTTTCATCCACTTCTACATTGACAGTTTTTATTTTCTTCTTCAGAAAATCAAATCCCATACGTCCCACTCCTTTGTCTCTTAACTTTCGATTTGAATATCTATATTTTTTATTTCAACACCAAAACCATTTGAAACGGTTACCTTTATTTCTTCAATATCCACCTTTTTTTCAGACAAGATTGTGATAAAAATCTGAGTTATGTTTCCAAAAGTCTTATTGTCATTTTCCTCTACCCTGACCTTTGCCTCAGCAGCACATCCAAAATCCGAATATATCTTGTTTTCAATAGACTTTTCAAGCTTTTCACTGTAAAGCGTAACTATCTGCTGATATTCCTTTTCCGCTATGGTGTTTTTGAGCTCGGCTGCTTTTTTTTGCGTTATTTCCGGAATTTTTATATTCGATATTTCAGGTGTTATTTCGGTTATAGGACTGATAACGGCAAGCACCAGCACAAGTCCCACCACCATTTTTACATACTTTTTCATATTTCCGTCTGTCATAATCATATCACAGGCCGCACCCAGTGCCGTTATCCCTGCAATTCGCATAATCCATTCACGAATCAATTCCATTAAATAAGTCCTCTACTTTCCCAAAAGCACAACGGAATTTCCGGCATTTATTATTATGGTAAGGATAATAATGAACATCACCGCAACCACAGCAAGAATTGCAAATATTCCTGAAATTGCATCCGCAAACTCTGATATGCACTTGACTATTCTTTTGTCACACACCATCTGAAGAATTGCCGCACAAAGCCTGAATAAAATCAGGCAGGCGGAAATCTTCACTACTGGAACTGCTACAATAAGCGCTACCAGAATTATCCCGAATACACCTACCGCATTTTTGATTACCACACTGCAGTTCATAACGGTCTCTGCCGTTTCAGAAAGAGCCCCACCCACAAGAGGTATAAGGTTTGATGTAGCAAATTTTGTAAGTTTCAACGTCAGTCCGTCTGCACTTCCTGAAACAATCCCCTGAAGTCCCATAACCCCAACGAATAAGGTCATCATAACCCCTATTCCCCATTTGGTGGTTTTGTTCATAAACTGAACCATTTTTTCAGCATTCAAATCCTTTGAAAGATTGTTCACAAGACTCATTGCCACAGACATCATAATAAGGGGTAAAAAAACATATTCAAGCACCCACTGGGTTATTTCGATAACAGCAACAACTGTGACTTCAAAAGTCCCCGCCGAGATAAGTGCCCCACTTGCTGCCAGTGTCGCCATAGAAATCGGCACCATTGTTCTCATAAACATTGCGAGATTTGAAATTGTCTCCTTTGCACAGCTGACCACATCCAAAAAAGTTGCCGCACCTATTCCTGCAATAACTATGTAGCACACAAAAAAGGCTGTATCGGTGGCCCCATGGCCCTCCAGGCTGCTTTGGATATTAGTGAGATAGGTGCAAAAAATACCCATTGCAAAAATAAAAATCAAGCTTTTGAGGCTGTTCCTTATTTCCCCTGCAAAAAGTTTCAGGGCAGCATTTCCTACTGCTTTTAGAGAAAATATGTTTTCACCCTTTGCAAGCCCCGAAAGTATTTCCTCTGTATTGAAGCCTGGCACAAGCTTTCTAAGTTCTGCATCCGACGCCGAATCAACGGCATCGTCTACTTCATCGCCGTATATTTTCACATATTCACTCATTAAATCAAACTCACAGGTTTCTGCCCACGCTGTCACCCACATACAAATAAAAATAACAGACAAAACAAAAAGCTTTTTCATTTGCATACCTACATTCTTATCCGAAATTTATTATACGTTCAACCACTTCCATAAAGCTGTAAACAAGGGGCATTGAAAGGGTCACTATTATTACCTTTCCGAAGAGCTCAATTTTTGACGCTATGGAGGTTTCACCTGCATCGCGGCAAAGTTCTGCTCCAAACTGGGCGATATAAGCTATCCCTATAACTTTCAGTATCAATGTGATATATTTTGCGTCCAGCCCCACACGGTTTGATATGTCCGAAAACATTGAAAAGAGTGTTTTTATATAAGGCATAACCGTAATGAAGATTATGGCAGCAGCCGCAAGAGAAATCTGAACCGCAATTTCTGCCCGCCAATTTTTCAAAAACACCGCAAGGATGGCCGCCGCAATTCCCAGTCCGACTATTTTGAATATATCCATATCCCAAGTCATAGTCCAAATACCGATTTTATGGTTTCAAACAAAAGACTTATCTGCTCAATAACCATAAACAGCACCACCACAAGTCCCGCAAGGGTGGTAAGCATCGCCTGGTCTTCTCTTCCGCTTCTCACAAGCAGCTGATTGAGAACTGCCACAAGTATTCCTATTGCCGCCACCTTAAATATAAGATCAACACCGTCCAAGACTTTACCTCCTCATTCGTAATTTTTAAATCAGAATAATCACAATAAAAAATCCTGTTAAAAATCCAAGTCCTCTGTACATTTTCACATTTGTTTTTGCAATTTCTCTAGCTTCGTTCTCGGCAATTTTAAGGCGACTGAGAGTGATTTTTATATTGTTTTTTTCACTTTCTCTGTCACCGCAGCCCAAGTTCTTTGAAAAGTCCAACAGGATTTTCTTGTCCTCCTGTGTGAGAAAAATTTCATCTGAAAACCTTTGAAAGCCTCTTTCCCAAAGCTTTTGCATATCTATGCATTTGTCACTTTCAATACGTTCCCTTAGGTAATCAATGACATCTTTCACACCACCGCCCGAATTTCTTGAAATCTTTTCAAAAGATTCATGTAAGGGCACGGCAAGAAAATCAATGTCAAACTCAAGAAGATTTAAGATCTGCTGAAACTCCATCAGCTGACTAACACGTTTTTTGTATGACATTGCAAACAAAATTCCAAGATAGCCGCATCCCATCAGTATAAAAACTGTTGCAAAAAGCTTTATCATCATTTTTCCTGCCTTATTTTTGTGACCTCACCCAAAACTTTGGTGTTTATTCCTCTTCCCTCTTTTTGAAGTACGATGATCTGCTTAAATCCTATTTCCGAAAACAGTGGTTTGAGGTTTTCTCTTTTTAGCACCTCTTCAGCACTTTTCCCGTGGGTGCTGGCAATGACAGAAACACCTGTCCCGAAACATTTGAGTACAGCCTCTGCATCTTTTTTTGTTGCTATCTCATCGGTAACAATAAGCTGTGGCGACATTGACCTCAGCATCATAATAACCGCCTGACTTTTTGGGGCATTTTCAATCACGTCGGTCTGAAGACCTATATCATTCTGGGGAACACCCCTGAAAATTGCCGCAAGCTCTCCTCTGTCGTCAGCAAGAGCCGTTTTTATTCCACTGTCGGAAATTTGCCTTGCCAGGTCCCTGAGGACTGTGGTCTTTCCTCCCATTGGCGGTGATACAATCAGAGTATTCACTATCCCGCTGTCCTTTTGTATGTCACCAATTATATAATTTGCAGCACCCACAACCTCACGGGCTACACGAATATTGAGAGAGCTTATTTCACGGAAGTTGTCTATTCCGTTTTTGCCGTTTACTGCACGTCCTGCAATTCCCACGCGGTGACCACCTTTTATTGTGACAAAGCCCTGCTTTATGTCCTCCATAAAGGCGTAAACCGAGTTTTCACAAATGGCTGTAAATATCTGCCTCACGTCACTTTCCTTAACTATGTACGCACCGCCCACAGCAGGGGAAAGCTCACCATCAGGGGTTATTGCAAAATTCCCGTTTGTTGTTCCGAGTATAAGCGGAAGACGAGCTCTTATCCTTATTTCCTGCAGTGAGTCCTCAAGAATGTTCATACCTCGTCCAATCATACGCCTTAAATTTTGAGGAAAATAACTTAAAATGTCATTATATCTTGTATTCATATTTCATATCTCCTTTGTTGCTGATACCTAACTATATGACACTTTGTCCGCATTTAGAACATAAAAAAAAGGGCTTTCGCCCTTTTCTTTTTATACAGTATAATCACGGACCGCATCAAGCAGAGTTATATCCACCAAAGCATCCACAGAAATCCCGTTTTCTTCATATTGTTCCCAGAAGACCTTTCCCGATTCCCTTATTCTGCTCAATATCCCTGCATTGCTGTAAGGAATCAAAAGCTTTAGCCGTTTCGCTGTTGGCTTCAATCCCTCTGCTATTGCTGTCAAAAGTTTTTCGAAGCCATATCCTGTTTTTGCGGAAATAAACACCGTATCCTTGCCCATAACCGCACCTTTATCCTCCAGTACATCACACTTGTTTGCCACAGTAAGCATCGGTATGTCACTGCCGCCAAGTTCACAAATAAGGTCGTGGGTTATTTTCACCTGCTCCTCTGCTACTTTTGACGAAATATCGCATACATTCAGTATGAGGTCAGCGTTCACTGCTTCTTCCAAGGTGGACTTGAATGCTTCCACCAGATTGTGGGGAAGTCTGCTGACAAGCCCTACAGTATCAATAAGCATCACACTTCTTCCGTCGGGAAGCTCCAGTGCTCTTGCCGTCGGGTCAAGGGTTGCAAACAGCATATTTTCAGCCAACACCCCCGCCTCAGTAAGCGCATTGAGGAGCGTGGACTTTCCTACATTGGTATAGCCAACAATAGCAACTGTGATTATACCGTCCTTCTTTCGCCTTTTGTGAGCATATTCGCGGCGCTTTGTGAGTTCCTTGAGATTTGACTCAAGCTTTTGAATTCTATTTCTTATATAACGTTTGTCGGTTTCAAGCTTTGCTTCACCGGGGCCACGGCTACCGATTCCACCACCCTGACGGGACAGAACTCTGCCCATACCCGAAAGTCTTGGAAGTCGGTATTTCAACTGTGCAAGCTCAACCTGAAGTCTGCCCTCGGCACTCCTTGCCCTTTGGGCAAATATATCAAGGATAAGAGTTGTGCGGTCAATCACGTCAGTATCGGTGGCATCTTCAATATTCCTCATCTGTGATGCTGTGAGCTCATGATTGAATATAACCATCTCAATCTCATTATTTTTGCAAAAGTCCGCAAGTTCAGCAAGTTTTCCCGTTCCAATGCAGGTAGCCGCTTCAAAACGACTCGCCTTTTGAACAAATTGGGCAATCACCTCAGCCCCTGCAGTGTCGGCAAGATTCTCAAGTTCTTCCATTGAATAATCTATATCAAAATCGCCTAAATCAACGCTGCACAGCACCGCTCTTGGCTTTTTGATTTCTTCATTATTTGTTATCATATACATGTCACCGCCTTTAAAGCTCGGGCAAACAGCCAATCGCACTATTTAAATCGCATAAGCGATTTGCCTTTTTGACAGCCTTCAAAATCTTTTTTTCTTCAGGGAAATTCTGCACCATATACAACCAGATTTCTTTAAGCTTGTGAAGAGTATATATTTCAGAGCCCAGAACATTCAGATACCTTTCCTCAAGAAGATGCGAAAAATCCACAAGCTCTTTTGTGGCGAGGGGCTTCCCGCCTCTTATTTCCCTGAAAATTGCAGGGTTTTTTATTGCACCCCTGCCTATCATCACGCTGTCCAATTTCTCATATTTTTGAATTATTTTTTCATAATCATTTACGCTGTATACATTGCCGTTAAAAGAAAGTTTTGTTTTTGCACCACTATATGCTTTTTCAAAAGACTTTTCGCTTGGAAGATTGTTATAATATTCTTCCCTGATTCTTGGGTGCACAATCAGTTCACTTATGGGATATTTGTTATATACCGAAAGGATTCCGTCGAATTCATTATGAGAATAAAACCCTGTCCTTGTTTTGACAGAAATCGTCATATCCGTTTTTGAAAATATTCTGTCAAGAAGTCTGTCTAAAGCATCAAGGTCACGAAGTGCCCCTGCGCCCCGCATTTTTTTCACAACCGTACCCGAGGGACAGCCAAAATTCAGGTTTATCTCATCATAACCCAAATCCTTGACTTTTTCAGCAAACCCCAAAAACGCCTCCCAGTCATTGCAAAGCGCCTGAACAGTGGGTTTTGTCACGTTTTTTTCAGGCAGAATATCCCTTAATGATTTGAGGCTGATTTTTTCGTTGGCAGTCGGCGTAATAAACGGAGCAAAGTATTTGTCACACCCTCCGAACATTTCGCTGTGTGTATTTCTGTATGTATATGTAGTTATCCCCTCAAGGGGCGCAAAATAAAGCTTCATCATTTCTCCTGTTTTTTGATTTATCCGTTACTTTATCAGTTCAAAAAATCTTCTCTCAAAGGCGTAAAGGTATCAAGAAGAATACCCTTTTTGATGCATCGACATCCATGCGGAATATTTGACACATTATACAATGTATCTCCCTTTTTTACAATTCTTTTTTCGTCCCCTATTGTGAATTCAAACTCGCCTTCCACCACATATGTTGTCTGAGTATGAGGATGCGTATGAATTGCTCCAACAGCACCTTCTTCAAAATGCACCTCAACATGCATAAGCTTGTCACCATAAGCAAGGATTTTTCTTTTTACTCCATTTCCCAAATCTTCCACTTTGCATTCTTCCCAAAAAACAAATGCCTTATTTTTTCTTTCTTTCACTTTAAACATCTCCATCTTTTCTGTAAATTTCTGCAGTTTAAATTTAAAGCCCTGAACGATTTCGCTGAATTCAATTTTTCATATTATATCACACCTATACCGAATATTCAACACAAAAGAGCCCCTTCTGATGAAGAGGCTCTTTTAAACTTTATTATAACTTAAGAAATCCCGTTATACTTTCCTGCTTCACAAAGCTTTTTCATTTCTGCCATTACGGTTTCTTTATCCTCGCGGTAGGTCATACCATACCAGCGGTCAGGGCTTCTCAGGACCTTTACCTTTGCCTCGCCCTTTTTGATTAAATCGTCAACAACAATAGGAATAAGGTATTCTTCCTTCATAACATCCTTTTCATTTTTGAAAACTTCAAATTCCCTTTCGAGATAATCAAAAATTTCTGTACCAAATCCCCACATATTCATTGAAACAATGGTGTCTTCAGGGAGATTGTGAACAGTTTCGCCATCCTCACAATAAGTAAAACCGCTGATACCTTTGGTTTCCCTTATGCCTGTGAGGTATCCGTCCTCAACCTTGCAAACACCGCGCGTAACTGTTCCGTTTTCGGTGGTAGTCTGTGCCAAATCATATCCCACAAGGAACATTTCGCCTTTTTTGATTTCCTTGAGTGCATCATTTAACACTACATATGCTGCCTTTCCATAATAATCATCTGCATTGATTATCGCAAAAGGTGTTGTCACCTTGTCCTTGCAGCAAAGAATTGCATGTGCTGTACCCCAGGGCTTTGTTCTTCCTGCAGGAAGGTCATCCATTGACTGAAATACATAATCAACATCTATGTATTTCTGGATACGGCTCACCGCTATGCGTTTGAAATCCTCTTCCATTTCCTTTTTGATAACGAAAACTACCTTTGAGAACCCTGCTTCCTTTGCATCGAAAGCAGAGAAATCCATCAAGAACTCTCCACCGGGGCCAATAGGCTCCATCTGTTTAAGTCCTCCAAATCTGCTGCCCATACCGGCTGCCATTACTACAAGTGTTGTTTCCATAAAAAATACCTCCTAAATTTTTTTATTTTAATCTTTGTTTTCAAAGACTTTTTTTGCTCTGTCAAGTATTCCCGTAAGATACGCCAGCACTACGCCGTAATTGGTAACGGGAATCCCCTTTTTTTCAAACAATTCAAGGCGATTTTGGATTGCCTTTTTGTTTATCATACATCCGCCGCACTGAATTATCAGTTTGTATTCCCCAAGATTTTCGGGCAGGTCATAACCTGAAAAATGTATAAACTCCAATTTCTTTCCCGTTTTCTGCTGAAGCAGCATAGGAATTTTCACCCTGCCTATGTCATCATGTGTTGTGGCATGAGTGCATGCTTCAAGCATAAGAATTTTATCGCCGTCCAAAAGCTTTGGTATCACATCTGTACCACTTATCAACTGGGAAATTCTTCCCTTTTGGTTTGCAAGAAGCATTGAAAACGACGTAAGGGGAATTTTGTCAGTAACAATCCGTGCAACCTCGTGAAACGCCTGAGAGTCCGTGACCACAAGGTCTGTTTTTTTTAGACTCTTGAGAGTATCTTCAAGCATCTTAACGGTAGTTGAAACCGCCCTGATATCGTGGTCAAGACAATCCCTGATGGTCTGAACCTGAGGGAGAATCAATCTCCCCTTTGGTGCTGCACTGTCAATTGGTATAACAAGCACCACCATCCCGCCCGATGGAACAATATCACCAAGCAAGGTCTCATCCTGGGTATCAAGTTTTTTGAGAGCTGAGACCATCTCTTCACGAAGCTTATCAAGTCCCTCAAAGGTATGATCAAAAATGAAAACTCCCTTTTTGTCGTTTTTCCTCACCACCTGAAGTGTTTCTTCATCTGCCACGTCACATTTGGTATAAACGTTTATAACGGGAACTTTGCCAAAATCAAAGTTTCCCATATCCGCAAACCGCACATCCCTGACAAAAAGAATTATATCACATCGGCTGAGAATATCAAGGGTCTTTTTTTCTCTTCTTTCGCCAAGAACTCCTGTGTCACCAAGGCCTGCCGTATCTACAAGTGCTATTGGGCCGTATGGAATAAGTTCCATTGCTTTTGTAACAGGGTCAGTAGTTGTTCCCTCAATCTCAGAAACAATGGAAACATCCTGACCAAGCATGGCATTGAAAAGCGTGGATTTGCCTGCATTGGTGGGTCCGAAGATTGCTACATACTTTCTCATAGAAAGCGGGGTCTTTTCCATTGTTTTCACCATCCTTAATTTATTTTTTTTGCGGTATAACCAAAGTCACCGCTTGCTGTTCGTTTGAAATTCTGGCTTCCTTTACTGCTCCGCCAAATTCTCCGTCAAGAGTCCATGGAATAGCCTCATCAGAAATAAATGTAACCTCACTGCCCCTGATAACCGTAAAATATTCAGGATTAAGCTCCTGAGTAACAAGACAGGTGAGCAGGTTCTGTGTTTCAAGAATGTTTTTGGGTTTCTTTACAAGAATAATTTCAAAAAGTCCATCGTTGAGTTCTGCCCTGAACGCCTTCTCAGCTTTCATTCCCCCAAGGTAATTGGTGTTTGAAACCATACCATAGATAAACTCATCCGTTAGTGTTTCATCGCCGCAAATCATTTTGAGTTGGTAAGCTTTTATATTTGAAAGTTTTTTCGCACCCTCCATAACATACGCAAGATGTCCAAACATATTCTTATTTTGTTGCGGAGTATCATATGCCACATCAGTAAACGCCCCAAAAGCCGCCACATATACGAAATTTTTGTTGTTAAAGCTTCCGATATCACAAGCAAAAGGCTCCCCCGACATAATATCTAATGCTGCTCTGTTCATATTCTTTGATATTTTCATATTTGCAGCAAAGTCATTGGTTGTTCCAGCAGGAATATACCCAAGATGCGGGCGATTCTCTTTTTCCAGGGACATGATTCCTCGGATGCCCTCATTAAGTGTTCCGTCACCGCCCGACATAACAAGAAGTTCAAAGTTTTGAGCATTGTCACGCACAAAGCTGAAAGCATCACCCGCGCTTTGTGTGGGGCGGACCGTAACCTCCCACCCATTCTTCACAAAGATATTGATTATGCCTAAAAGCTTGTTCTTGATGTTTCCTTTACCCGACAGAGGGTTAAAAACAAATAACATCCTTTTGCTCATAAAACTCCACCTAATCTTTTAAACAAAATATTTTCTTAAGAGCCGCTGCAACACCTGCATTATCAACATCATCCGTTATCATATCAGCCGCGTCTTTTATTTCCTGTACAGCATTTCCCATAGCAACGCCAGTTCCTGCAGTCTCAATCATATCAAGATCATTGAGGCTGTCACCCATAGCAATGCACCTATATATATCTATGCCAAACTCTTTGGCTGCAATTTCCATTCCGCTGGACTTGCTGCAGCCATTTTGCAACAGCTCTGCATAGCCATTATGCTGCAAAATCACACAGTCATTTAGAACACTCTCAAGTTCTTTTGGTGCAGTGCCAAGAATTGTAAACTTTTCAACAGAGAAATCTTTTTTTATATATTCTGAAACATTTTCTTCGTTTATGTTTATCCATTTGCCTTGTGCTTCTTCGATTATACCCATAAAAAACATATTTTCAACGCCTTCAAGAACGCCGATTATACCATTTTTCAGGTTATATTCGCAAAAAGCTTTTATGTTTTCTCGAGTCATGGTTTTAAGGAAAACCTCTTTTCCCCCTATAACAACACGAGCTCCCGCTCCGCTGACAACGCCGTCAAAATATTTTCCTATATCAATATTTTCGGGAAGATACGCTGTCGCTCTGCCTGTGCTGATTAGCACTTTGTGCCCCAGTGCTCTTACCTTTTGTATAACGTCAAGGTTTTTCTTAAGTGCTGCCGGCGAACCGCCCATAAGAGTCCCGTCGATATCAAGAAAAACTGCATATTTATCATTCATTGTACCCATTTTTACACTCCATTTTCATGAATTAATTTTATCACCTGCAAGTATTTTTGTCAATACAATTCATCCTTAGTATCCCCATTTGTTCAAGCTTTTAAAAAGAAAAAACATATTCATGGTAGCTTGTGCATAACATTGTATCAAGATAACAAGGTAAAAAATCCAAGGAGGAATAAAAATGCTGGAATATAACATCTACAACGACATCGCAAAACGTACCGACGGCGATGTATACTTAGGTGTTGTGGGGCCCGTAAGAACAGGAAAATCAACCTTTATAAAGAATTTTATGAATCTTATGGTTATCCCAAACATCGAAAATGACCACAAGCGTGAACGCGCAATGGACGAACTTCCGCAAAGTGCAGGTGGCAGAATGATTATGACCACCGAGCCGAAATTTATCCCGAATGAAGCTGTAACCGTACGACTTGAGGACAACACATCCTTTAAAATTCGTCTTATTGACTGTGTTGGTTATATAGTAGACAGTGCTCTGGGATATATCGAGGGTGATTCGCCACGCATGGTTATGACTCCTTGGTCAGACTCACCCATTCCCTTTCGCGAAGCCGCTGAAACAGGCACCAAAAAGGTCATAACCGAACACTCCACTGTGGGAATTGTTGTCACAACCGACGGCAGTATAACCGACATAGACAAAGAAGACTATATGGATGCCGAAGAACAGGTGGTGGGCGAGCTCCGTGACTTAGGAAAGCCCTTCATTATAATTTTGAACACTGTTGACCCACACTCTGAAAACACACGTGAATATAAAGAATTCCTTGAGGGGAAATATCAGACTTCGGTTCTTCCCATAAACTGTATGGACCTTTCCATGGATGATATAAATCACGTAATGGAACATCTTCTTCTGGCATTCCCCGTCACCGAAATTCGTATAAATCTTCCCTCTTGGGCAGATGCCCTTGGCAACAACCATTGGCTAAAATCCTCTCTGCAAAATTTCATCATGGATGCGCCACAAGGTCAGCTAAAGCTTTCCGATGCAAAGTCCCTTGTTCCGTGGCTCTTGGAAAACGAATTTATAACCGACGTGAACATCTCTGATATAAATATGGTAAACGGCACCATTGACCTTTCCTTAACCATACCCGATGAGCTTTATTACAAAATAATCAAAGAAATGACGGGCTTCGAGGTTGAAAACGAAGAAAATCTTATGCATCTTCTCTGCGAGCTATCGGATGTTAAGAAAAAATATGACAAGGTTTCTTATGCTCTTGAAGAGGTAAACCGCAAGGGCTATGGCATTGTTTCACCCTCCATTGATGAGCTTGCTCTTGAAGAGCCTGAAATCGTGAAGCAGGGAAGCCGTTTTGGTGTTCGTCTTAAAGCCTCTGCGCCGTCAATACATATGATTCGTGCAGATATTGAAACCGAGGTTTCGCCAATTGTGGGCACCGAAAAACAATCAGAAGAGCTTGTTCACTATCTCCTCAAAGAATTTGAGGTTGACCCACAGAAAATATGGGAGTCCAATATCTTTGGCAAATCTCTCCACGAGCTTGTGAACGAAGGACTTCATAATAAGCTTTATCATATGCCCGACGATGCCCAGATGAAGCTTCAGGAAACTCTCACAAAAATAATAAACGAGGGCTCGGGCGGTCTGATTTGTATAATACTTTAAAACAAAATAAGGACTTTAGGTTTTTATCCTAAAGTCCATTTTTTATTTGACAAAATTTATATTATCAAAACCCATATCAAGAGTCATTTTCTCATATTTTAAAAATTTATAACAAAGTGTTGCCCTACTGTGACTGTCGCTTGAAAGAATGACCTTTCCGCCCTTTTGTCTTATATATGAGAGCAAAGAATTTTCAGGGTAAGGCTCGTCTCTATACCCCCGAGCCACTGCACCCATATTTATTTCAAATGGTTTTTTATATGGAATAAGCTTGTCAATGGCGTCCCTCGCCGCCTTTACATAACGTGGATTTTGAGTGTCAAACAATTTATTCCCCTCATTGAATTTGGTTATCAAATCAAGATGACCAATTATGTCGGCACCTGTCTTCTTCACCACATCTCCTACAAGCAAAAAATAATCCTCTGCCAAAGCGTAATAATCTCCGCCATAGAACTCTTTTGCAATTTTGACAAAAGTTTCTTCACTTTCGTCAATAGATAAAATGTTATCACCGCATTTTACATAGTGCAACGAGCCGATTATATAATCAGGCGAAAATTGCGGTTCTTTGGAAAAATAGTCTTGCTCAATTCCGCAAAGAATTTCAATTTTATCCTTATATTTTTCTTTTAGCCCGTTTATTTGCGCATAGTATTCGATTGTGTTTTCCTGACTCATACAAAAGGACAAATCAAAGGGCGTATAGCCATGCCCCGAAAAGCCAAGCCTTGTCATTCCCATGCTGATAGCCGACAGTACCATTTCCTCAGGGCTGTTTTGCCCATCGCAAAGGTTTGTATGAACGTGAAAATCCTCTAAAATCATTTGGTCATCTTCTCCTGCTTGACTTTGTGGTCAATTACGTGTCGGGAAGCAAGCTCTTTGTGAATATCTTCAACAGAAATTCCCATTTCCACCATCAAAACCATAACGTGATAGCAAAGGTCTGCAATTTCATAAACAGTTTCCTTTTTGTCATCAGCCTTTGCCGCAATTATTACCTCGGTGTTTTCTTCGCCAACCTTTTTCAAGATTTTGTCAATGCCTTTTTCAAAAAGGTATGTTGTATAAGAGCCTTCTTTTTTCTCAAGTTTTCTGCCTTTCAAAAGGTCCATAAGAGCCTCAAGAGAAAATTCGTGTTTGTCTTCGCTCTGAAAGATTTCATTGTTAAAGCAGGAATCCGTGCCCATATGGCAAGCAGGGCCGTCCTTTTCAACCACAACAACAAGAGCATCCTTGTCACAATCAGCTGTTATTGACACAATGTGCTGATAGTTCCCGCTGGTTTCACCTTTGAGCCAATGCGCCTGTCTTGACCTGCTCCAAAAACAAGTGAGGCCCTTTTCCATAGAGATTTTGAGGCTTTCCCTATTCATATATGCAAGAGTAAGCACCTTTTTCGAAATGCTGTCCACCACTATGGCAGGTATAAGACCTTTTTCGTCAAATTTAAGTTCATCAATGTTTATCATAAGCCATGCTCCTTTTTTAAATTCTCATATCAATTCCGTTTGCCCGGAGTTCACGTTTGAGGTCAGAAATCTCAACCTCTCCAAAATGGAAAATTGACGCCGCAAGTCCCGCATCAACTTTTGGAACTTCTCTAAAAAGTGTGATAAAGTCACCTATTCCCCCTGCACCGCCTGATGCTATAACGGGAACTGACACCGCATTACATACAGCATCAAGCATCTCAAGGTCAAAGCCTTTTTTCACGCCGTCGGTATCTATGGAATTGAGAACCACTTCGCCTGCTCCCATATCTACGCATCTCTTTATCCATTCCACCGCTTCCATGCCCGTGTTCTCACGGCCGCCTTTTGAGAAAACCCTGAAAACTCCGTCAACCCTTTTCACATCGGCAGAAATCACAACACACTGGTCACCATATCGTTTTGCCGCCTCATATATAAGGTTTGGATTTCGTATAGCACCTGAATTTACGCTCACCTTGTCGGCACCGCACTTTAAAACTCTGTCAAAATCGCTGAGTTCATTTATTCCGCCGCCAACCGTCAGGGGAATAAAAATCGTTCTTGCCACTTCTTTCAAAATATCGGTAAAAAGAGCTCTTTCCTCAAAGGATGCGGTTATATCATAAAAGACCAGCTCATCTGCGCCATTTTCGGAATAATATTTTGCAAGCTCCACAGGGGATGAAACATCCGAAATTCCTTCAAAATTCACGCCTTTTACCACCCTGCCATTTCTCACATCAAGGCAGGGGATTATTCTTTTTGTTATCATTTTGCCACCTCTATTGCCTCATCAAGCGAAATCGCTTTGGTATAATATGCCTTTCCTATAATTGCGCCATAAAGGTCCATATCCGCAAGAGCCTTTACATCATCAATGGTGGAAACTCCCCCCGATGCCACAATGTTCATATCAAATTTTTCTGACAGCTCACGATAAAGTTCGCGGTTTGTGCCCTGCATGGCTCCGTCCTTTGAAACATCCGTGCAGATAAGGGTTTTTACGCCGATTTTCTGCATCATTTCACAAAACTGGAAGCAGGTATATTCCGACTTCTCTGTCCAACCCTTTATCGCCACAAAGCCATCTTTTACATCCACGCCAACAGCAATCTTTTCGCCGTATTTCGCAACTGCCGCCGTCAAAAAGTCCTTGTCATTCACAGCAGCAGTACCCAAAATAACCCTGTCTATCCCTGCATCAATATATTTGTCAACAACAGCCATACTGCGAATTCCACCGCCAATCTCCACAAAAAGATTGGTTTTTTCAGCAACCTCGCGAACTACCTCAAGGTTCGGGGTATCGCCGTTTTTTGCGCCCTCAAGGTCAACCATATGTATGTGAGTTGCACCTTGATTCTCAAATTCATAAGCAATTTCTATGGGATTTTCACTGTAAACCGTCATATTTTCATATTCACCACGAAGAAGACGTACAGCCTTGCCCTCATATAAATCTATCGCAGGAAAAATCAACATATGTCCTCTACCCCCATTTCGCAAAATGCACGAAGTATACGAAGTCCCACATCTCCGCTTTTTTCAGGATGGAACTGACAACCGCACACATTTTTATGAGCTACAGCTGCAGTAAGCTCCGCGCCGTATTCAGCCGTCGCAATAGTGCTTTCATCGCAATTTGCACCATAATATGAGTGAACAAAGTAAACGTGGTCACCCTCATTTATATACTTGAATATTGGATGTTTTTCACCTTTTAAATGAAGTCCATTCCACCCGATATGCGGGATTTTCAGGTCTTTTGGTATAACCTCCCCGATTGACCTGACTTCACCCTTGATAAGGCCAAGGCCCTGATGCTCACCATATTCAAAGCTCTTTTCAAGAAGCATCTGCATACCAAGACAAATCCCCATAAGGGGTTTTCCTGATCCTGCTTCATCAATAACCACCTGGTCAAGTCCTGTATCCTTAAGCTTCTTTATGGCATCCTCAAACGCACCAACGCCAGGAAGAATAATTCTGTCCGCCGTCCTCAAAACTTTTTCATCGCTGGTAACAACGATTTCTTCACCGATTGCCTCCATCGAGCTTTTAAGTGAAAACAAATTTCCTACGCCGTAATCCACAATCGCAGTCATCAAAGTACCCCTTTCGTTGACGGAATTTCATTTTCAAAACCGATTTCTTTTGACACCGCTTGTTTAAGGCTTCGGGCAACCGATTTAAATGCTCCCTCAATAATGTGGTGAGAATTTGTTCCCGCCATCTGAACTATATGAACCGTGCACTGTGCCTCTCTCACAAACGCTAGCCAGAATTCTTCAACCAGCTCGGTATCGAATTCCCCTACCTTTTCTGTTGGGATGCTGAGCTTGTATGAAAGTCCTGAACGTCCTGACAAATCAACTGCCGAAAGAATAAGTGCTTCATCCATAGGAAGTATCATGTTTCCATAACGAATAATGCCCATCTTGTCGCCCAGAGCCTCTTTGAATGCTTGTCCAAGACAGATGCCTACGTCCTCTGCGGTGTGGTGGAAATCAACGTTCGTATCGCCGTCACACTTTATGCTGAGGTCAAATCTTGAGTGCTTTGCAAAAAGTGTCAGCATATGGTCAAGAAAACCACAGCCCGAATCAATGCTGCTCTTTCCGCTTCCGTCAAGGTTTATAGAAAGTTCTATTTTTGTTTCTTTTGTTTCTCTTTTTATTTCACTTGTTCTCATTTATTTTCCTCCAGAATTTCGCTAACTGCCCTGAGGAACGCTTGCATTTGTTTTTTCGTTCCCACGGTTATGCGATTATATTCCTTTATTCTGTCGCCGTCAAAATGCCGCACCAGAATTCCCTTCTCGCGAAGACGGGCATAAATCATTTCCCCTGAAAGTTCCTTGTGCTTTGCAAAAATGAAGTTTGCAGCCGAATCTGTAATTTCAAAATTCATACCCAAAAGCATCTTCTTTGTGTATTCACGGGTTTCGCAAATGGCTTTGCAGTTCTTTTTCGTATAAGCCTCATCTTCCAAAACACCAATTCCTGCCGCCATCGTCATTTTGTTGATGTTGTATGGATTTGTGGAATATTTTATGGTGTTTAAATCCCTTATCAACTCTTTTGAGCCAATTCCAAGTCCAAGTCTTGCCCCCGCCATAGAGCGTGATTTCGAAAATGTCTGTGTAACCAGAAGATTGTCATATTCCTTTGTAAGAGGCACTGCACTTTCGCCCCCAAAATCTATGTAGGCTTCATCAACTACAACCACGTTATTGGGGTTACTTTTTACAATTTCTTCAATTTCAGAAGGACTCAAAAGGATTCCCGTAGGTGCATTGGGGTTTGCAATAAAAATTGTCTTCCCTACGTTCATGTAATCACTGACATCTATTGTAAAATCATCCTTAAGGGGAATTTCTTCATAAGTCACATTCAAAAGCTGTGCAAACACCTTGTAAAAGCCATATGTAATATCAGGGAAAACCGCAGGGGTATTTTCATCACAATATGCCATAAAGGCAAAATTCAAAATTTCATCCGAGCCGTTTGTAATTAGTATTTCATCAGGTTCGACTCCCCATATTTCAGCCACTTTTTTCGTAAGCGTGCGGCAAGTGGGGTCAGGATAAAGCTGAAGCTCTCTTGCCGCATCAATGGCGCATCTCACCGCTTTTTTCGACGGCGGATAAGGCGATTCATTTGTATTGAGCTTGACCAGATCTTTTATCTTCGGTTGTTCGCCCGGGGTGTAAGGTGTAAGGTTGTCAAATTTCTTGCTGAAAAATCTGCTCATTTCATCACTCCTCAATTCTGATTGTCGCACTTTTTGCATGGGCTGTCAAGCCCTCTTTTTCAGCGAAATATGCTACATCCTCCGCTACTCTTTTAAGTGCATCGTGTGTGTAATATGTGTATTGGGTCTTCTTCACAAAGTCATCCACCGACAACGGACTTGAAAACTTGGCTGTACCGCTTGTAGGAAGAGTGTGGTTTGCTCCTGCAAGATAATCGCCCAAAGCCTCAGGACAGTTTCTCCCCATAAAAATCGAGCCTGCGTGTCTCACCTTGTCAAGATAGTCAAAAGGATTGTCCACGCAAAGTTCCAAGTGCTCCGGCGCAATCTCATTCGCAATTTCAATAGCTGCCTCAAGATTTTCTGCCACAATAATTTTTCCGTTGTCATCAATGGACTTTCTCGCGATTTCAGCACGGGAGAGCCTCGGTATCTGATTTTCGATTTCCTTTTGTACTGCCTCTGCCAGTTCACTGCTGTCCGTTACAAGCACTGCGCTTGCCAAAACATCATGTTCCGCCTGAGAAAGAAGGTCTGCCGCAACATGACAAGGGTTGCTCTTTCCGTCAGCAACAACCAGAATTTCGCTGGGTCCTGCAATCATATCAATTGAAACCCTGCCAAAAACCTGTTTCTTGGCTTCTGCCACAAAAGCATTTCCGGGACCCACAATTTTGTCAACCTTAGGTACGCTTTCTGTTCCGTATGCGAGAGCCGCAACCGCCTGAGCACCGCCCACCTTGAATATACGGTCGACGCCTGCTACCTTTGCTGCCGCCAAAATAACGGGATTAACCTTTCCCTCGCTGTTTGGAGGTGTAACAATAACCACTTCCCCTACCCCTGCAATTTTTGCAGGGATTGAGTCCATCAATACTGTTGATGGATATGTTGCTGTTCCACCCGGAACATAAAGCCCAGCACGGTCAACTGGGATAACCTTTTGCCCTGTAACAACGCCTTCTGTATCATTTATTATAAAGCTGTTTCTTACCTGCTTTTCGTGGAATTTTCGGATATTTGCCGCAGCCTTTTTTAAGACATCCAAAAACCTTGGCTCTACCAATTTCAAAGCTTCCTCGATTTCCGCTTTTGAAACCTCAAGGGAAGAAAGCTTTGCCTTGTCAAACTTTTCGCAGTATTCAAAAAGTGCCTTGTCACCGTTTTCCTTTACATTTTCTATTATTTCAGCAACAATTTTTTCTACATCCATTTTGGGAACAACTCTGGAAAAAATATCCCCGTTGTCCACCTCGCCGTATTTAAGTATCTTTATCATTTTATTTCCTGTCCTCCATCTGCTTCATAAGACCGCTCACTATATTCTCAATCTGACTGTTTTTAAACTTAAAGCTCGCCTTGTTTGCAATAAGTCTTGCACTTATGGGAACTATGTCCTCAAGGACGCTCAAATTGTTCTCCTTGAGGGTTGTTCCGGTTTCCACAATGTCCACAATAACATCAGAAAGTCCAAGGATTGGTGCAATCTCTATTGAGCCATTGAGATGAATTATATCAATTTCACGACCGATTGAGGCATAATAGTTCTTTGCGATATTAGCAAACTTGGTAGCAACTCGAAGCGTCTTCTTGTCACTGCTGCAAAAGTCCGCCTTTCCCGCAACCGCCATTTTGCACTTGCCAAGATTCAAATCAAGGAGTTCATAAATATCCGGCTCATATTCAAGCAAAATATCCTTGCCTGCAACGCCTATGTCAGCTGCACCGTGCTCAACATAAATGGCAACATCCGAGGGCTTCACCCAAAAATAACGAATTGCAAGATCTTCATTTTCAAAAATAAGCTTTCGGTTGTTTTCCTTTATTGACGGGCATTCAAACCCCGCATTTTCAAACATCTGATAAACCTTTTCACCAAGTCTTCCTTTTGGGAGAGCAATGTTAAGCACTTTCTTGGTGGTTATGCTTTCGCAGTCTTTTGAATCGTCATCCATTCTTTCAAGCATATCAAGATACACCGCAAATCCCACGGCACCTGATGTGCGGCTCATTTTGGAAAGAAGCTTGTCATACTGACCTCCTGAAAGCACACCACCGGGAACGCCATTGATAAAGCCTTTGAAGGCAACACCGCTGTAATATTTCATGCTGTTTGCCACAGAAAAGTCTATCCGTGCTTTATTCACACAACCATTCTTTGAAAGAACATCCCTAATATCCAAAAGTTCTTTCACCGCAGCAGCAAATCCATCACTTATATTCATGGTCTCAAGTTTTGGCAACACATCTTCAAGGGCACCATAAGTTGACACCAACGCTTTAAGCATTTCACTCTTATCTTCTGAAAGGTTTTCCTTTTCACAAACTTCCAGAACACCTTTCAGGTTTTTCTCACCCAAAAAGTCAAGATATGCACTTCTTCCCTCGGGTGAAAGGTTTACAGACTCAATTACCTCAGAAATAATTCCCATATGAGAAATATCAAGGACAAAATCGTCCGTTATACATTCAAGACTCTTTGCCGCAAGAAGCACAACCTCGGAAACACACTTTTCATCAAGGTCGCCTATACACTCAAGACCTGTCTGCATAATTTCTTTAAAAGCCTTTGTATCGCCGCCTGCACGATAAACATTTTCATTGTAATAGACCTTTTGCACCTTACCCTTTTGGTCCTTGCTGCTTTTCACAATAGACAGTGTAACGTCAGGCTTAAGCGCCATAAGCTTGCCATTCGCATCCGTAAAAGTTATTACATTTTCAGAAACAAGAAAATCCTTGTTTCTGGCATAAAAATCATATTCCTCAAACTTGCTCATGCGATACTTCGTATATCCGTAGTTTTTGTAAAGTTCCCTGAGGCTGAATATAATTTTTTCATCTTTTTCCAAAGTAAAATTCATTTTTCTGTCCTCCATTATCCGAGTCTTTCAATTACTGCCTTATATCCATTACTCCCGTAATTAAGGCATTTATTTACACGGCTGATGGTCGCTGTGCTGGCACCTGTTTCCTTGGATATTTCAACATAGCTTTTATTCTGGCTGAGCATCAAAGCAACCTCAAGCCGTTGTGACATATCCTGAATTTCCTTTATAGTGCATATATCTTCAAAAAAGTTGTAGCATTCTTCTTCATTTTCAAGATTAAGCACTGCCGCTATAAGTCTTCTCATAGCAGGCGTATCCATTTTTCCCATACATAATCCCTTCCCTATTTATTTTACTTTAGCATTTTATCATAGTAAAGTGCTAAAGTCAATAGTTTTTATGAAATTTTTCTGATTTTTCTTATTTATATATTTTGGTAAATATTTTTCGTCAAACTTTAATTGAAAATATCTTTTTTAAATATACAAATAATTTTGGTAAAATTTTTTGAAAAAAGTATTGACAAACGTTATACTTGCTGTTATAATAACTTAGTCGGTCGGAAACGACGCGGCAACCTACCAAATGCGGGTGTAGTTCAATGGTAGAATCTCAGCCTTCCAAGCTGATTGCGTGGGTTCGATTCCCATCACCCGCTCCAGCAGTATTTGCGCCTGTAGCTCAGCTGGATAGAGCAACTGCCTTCTAAGCAGTGGGTCAGGAGTTCGAGTCTCTTCAGGCGCGCCATCTGCTTTTTATGTGGTGGGTATAGCTCAGTTGGTTAGAGCGCTAGATTGTGGCTCTAGAGGCCGACGGTTCGAATCCGTCTATCCACCCCACTTTTTTTATGAGTTTATTAAAAGCTCATGTTGGCAGCGGACAAGATTGTCAAAGGTTATATATTGGGCTGTAGCCAAGTCGGTAAGGCACCAGACTTTGACTCTGGCATTTCGTAGGTTCGAGTCCTGCCAGCCCAGCCACATTTTTAAAAACTTAATATGGTCCATTAGCTCAGTTGGCAGAGCACTTGACTTTTAATCAAGGTGTCCCGCGTTCGAATCGCGGATGGATCACCAGCTAAACCCCGCAAGGCATAAGGCTTTGCGGGGTTTCTGTTTTGTTTTGATTTTTTATTTTTGTGATCCTTTGCACAGCTTTTTGGCACAGTGCAAAACTTTAATATTGGGTATATTTTTGACACGTTTTTCCTCAATAGCCCTTGACTTTCAAAGCACAACACTATATAATAAATCCATAAATTACATTTACTTTTTGGGGAGGCAGAAATGAAAGCACCAAACACTGTTACTATAGCACGCATTGGATCACATAAAACTGTCATTATGGCAGCAAACGAACTTGAAAAATATTTGAATTTGATGGACCCCTTGGCTTTGGTTGATGTCCGCACCTATGACAAATACGATTCATCAATCCCAAATCTTTTGTGGGTTGGAACAGACAGTGAGCTTGACAAAAAGCTAAAACCCTTTGAAGATAAAACCCTTGACGATGCAATTTGTATCGAAGTTAATGATTTTTGCGGTTTCATCACAGGTTCCAATGAACGTGCAGTTTTAATTGCTGTTTATCGTTTCTTAAAAGAGCTCGGGGTAAGGTGGCTCTGCCCTGGAAAAATCGGTGAAGTTATACCCAAAAAAGTTCTCGACAAATGTCAGATACATATAAATGAAGTTCCAAGTATGCGACACAGAACCATCTGTATAGAAGGGGCTGTAAGTTATGAACATGCCTATGATTTGATTGACTGGATGCCAAAAGTTGGTATGAATGGTTACCTGTTCCAGTTTTTTGTGCCTGATTTCTTTTTCCGTCGCTGGTATTCCCATGAACGCAATAATAAAGTTATGGAGCCTGTTCCTTTCACTCGTGAAGACAGCATCAAAATCCATCAAAAGCTTATTGAGGATGTTGCTGACCGCAGTCTTATGCATCACGCTGTAGGTCACGGTTGGACCTGCCAGCCTTTTGGTCTTGACGCCAGCGGTTGGGATAATGTTGACGACGACAAAATTCCCGATGACGTACGTGATTGTCTCGCTATGATAGACGGAAAACGCGGTATTTTTGGAGGAGCACCCGCAAACACTCAGGCTTGTTACAGCAATCCCAAAGCTATTGCAAAAATTGCTGAAGCTGTTTCCGACCATTGTGAGTCTCATCCTGATATCGACTATATCCACGTTTGGCTTGCAGATATGCGCAACAATTTCTGCGAATGTGAAAATTGTCTTGGACTTCGTCCCGCTGATCTTTATATAAAGATGCTTAATCGTATTGACGAAGAAATGACTGCCCGCAATATTGACACAAAAATCGTTATGACTTCTTACAATGACGTTTGTTGGGCTCCCCTTACTGAATCACTGAATAATCCAAAGCGTTTTTCACTTATGTTCGCACCTATAACAAGACGTTTTGACTCATCCTTTGCAGACGTCGATTTTGATAATCTCCCCGAAGAAGAATGGCCTTTTGAACTTAACAAACTTGTTATGCCAAGAGAAAACACTCCGGTAGTTCGTCTCATGAAAGGTTGGGATAATTTCAAAGTCTATGACAGAAGTGTTTTTGACTATCATTTTTGGTCTACTACCTTTATATCAGACATAGGCGGTTTTAAAATTTCAGATGTTATGTCAAGGGATATAAAAACCTATAAAAAGCTGGGTCTTGATGGGCTTATTTCTTGTCAGGTTCAGCGTTACAGCTTCCCAACCAACATTCCTATGCAGGTTATGGCGGATACCCTTTGGAATGAAAATGTAAGCTTTGACACCGTAGTTGACGATTATCTGCGTGATGCCTTTGGCAAGGAATATAAAACTGTGCGCAACTATCTTGAGACTCTTTCGAAACTGACTGCGTACTGGGTCAAGAACGAAGAGCCCGACGTAATTGTTGATGACAAATTGAGAGAGAACAACGAGAAAGGTATTGAGATAATCAAAGAACATCGCGAAGTCTTTGCAAAAATACTTGAAGATGGCGATTTTGAGAACGATGTTCAAAAAATGTTCTGGAAAATTCTTATCAAACATCTTGACCTGGCAGAAGTTACCCTGAAGCTTCAGGTAAGAAAATTCTCAGGGGAATCTCCCGAAGAACGGATTGATGCCACCGACGCCGTTGCCAATGCTTACCGCGAGGCAGAACCAGAGCTCCACAGATTTATTGATGTTTGGCGTCAACTCCTCACCCTTGGCTTTGCAACACCAATTGAAGACGCTCACTAAAACAATTTTTGCAATCAGTTTTTGGCACAAAAAAAGAGAACGGAAAACCCGTTCTCTTTTTATTTCCATTCAATAAATCCATAGCTGTCAAGAATCTGAAAAAACTTTGCTAATCGCTCATAGAGAGGTTGTGCTTCCTCTCCAAACTTTTCATCAACCAATATTCCAATTTCAATTATATTACGCTCGCCGTCCATAAGAGGCCAAACAAAGCTGCCGTTTTCATCAAGATGAACATAACTGATTTTTGGTTTTTTGAAAAGCTTTTGAGCAAGATTGTTGAATAATCCTTTATTTTCAACGAGCAGAGTTACTTTCCCATCTTCTGCCGTTTCCCATTTAATATTTTCATCAGGAAATGGAGTTTTTTCAAGATAATTTTTTGATATTTTTTCTTTTTTCATTTTATTTATTTAATGGTGTACGTTTCTTCCAAAGTGAGAACTTAAGCACACTGAGAATAACCAGTGCAAAAACCACAATGCTCAAAACACTCGACGCTATCGGTGAAAGGTTCAAAACACCTGAAAGGTCAATAACCTTATCCACGCCGAATACAGCAAGAAGGGCAAGAACAATACCAATGATACCTTCACCCGCAATCATGCCAGAGCAGAAGAGAATTCCATCATTTATCATAGAATCCTTTTGTGTTTTCTCACGCTTCAATTTATCCATAAGAAGTCTCACAAGACCACCCACCATAATGCAAGCATTGAGGTGTACCGGCAGATATATACCAATAGCAAAAGGCAATACCGGTATTCCTATTATTTCAATAATAATCGAAATAAATACACCGATGAGAACCAATCCCCAGGGGAGATTTGCATCCATAACACCCTCAACAATCATTTTCATAAGAGTTGCCTGGGGTGCCGCAAGTTCATCTGTGCCAAAGCCCCACGCACTGTCAAGGAGATACAGCGTTCCGCCAATAGCAAGTGCTGCCGCAACAACGCCAATTATTTCGCCTATCTGCTGTTTTTTGGGTGTTGCACCAAGAAGGTACCCTGTCTTGAGGTCCTGTGATGTATCACCTGAAATTGCCGCTACTATACAGATAATCGAACCAATAGCGATAGCACCCTGCATACCATGTGCACCACTGTCACCTGTGAGTTTCAATACAAGCGTCGCAATAAGAAGTGTAGCAATTGCCATACCTGAAACAGGATTGTTACTGCTTCCTACAAGTCCAACCATACGTGATGAAACAGTGGCAAAGAAAAACCCAAACACGACCACAATAATAGCACCAAGAAGTGACACTGGAATAGCTGGAACAAGCCATACAAGAATTGTAAGTACCGCGATTGAAACAAGAACTGTCTTCATACTTAAATCTTTTTCTGTACGTGATGAGCCACCATTTCCTGCACTGCCAACTCCTTTAAGTGCATCACCAAAAGTGCGTACAATCAAGGGAAGTGACTTGATAAGGCTGATTATTCCACCCGCTGCCAAGGCTCCTGCACCGATATAACGGATATATGAGCCCCAGATTGCACTTGCACCGCCTGATGCAAACATTTCACCGATAGGTGCTGTCCCGGGATAAAGGACTATTTCTTTTCCAAAGAGAACAATCATCGGGATGAGCACCATCCAACTAAAGGTTCCGCCCGCAAACATATAAGAAGAAATTCTCGGGCCACAAATATATCCAACACTCATCACCGCAGGATAAATCTGAGTTCCTATTTCACCGGCATAGCCTTTGAATTTCAGTGCAATCTCGCCAGGAACGGCTTTCAGTCCATCAATTATAAACTTAAAAAGTGCCGCAAAACCCATACCCGCAAAAACTGTTGAAGCATTTGCGCCACCCTCTTCACCTGCAAGCAAAACTTCTGCACAAGCAGTACCCTCAGGATAAGGAAGAATTCCGTGTTCTTTCACTATAAGTGCATTACGAAGAGGCACCATAAAGAACACACCAAGAAGTCCGCCAAGGAGAGCAATCAATGTAATTTCCAAAATTCCGGGCTTGTCCATTGTTCCCTCTGCCGCCCACAGAAACAGAGCAGGAAGCGTGAAGATTGCACCTGCGGCAACAGATTCACCTGCTGAGCCAACTGTTTGAACAATGTTGCTTTCAAGTATCGAATTTTTTCTCATAACAACGCGGATAACGCCCATAGCAATAACCGCTGCAGGAATTGACGCCGAAACCGTCATGCCAACGCGGAGGCCCAAATAGGCGTTTGCCGCACCAAATATAACCGCAAGCAGAATTCCCATAACAATAGATGTAATGGTAATTTCGGGTGTAACCTTATCTGCCGGAATATATGGTTTAAAATTTTTGTTTTCCATAAAAATCCCCCTACAATCTCTTGTCCGCATTACAAAAAACAGGCAAATGTACGGACATATAAATCTTTTATAAAATCACCTTGTGATTTCACCCACACATGACAAAATTATAGCATAACAAAACAAAAAAAGCAACTATTTTTCTCTCAAAAATGTTGCTTTCGTTAGTTGTTAAATTTTTTCAATTACCCTTTTATATTCTTCATATCCCACTGCGGCATTCAAAATCTCAAGAAGTGCATTTGCCGAGATTCTGACAGGGAGTCCAAGAACTTTTGCAAGCTTTTTTCTTTTTTCGTGGCTCTCAACACCACCGCTTAAACCATCTTCAAAAAGCATTGCTTTTGTTATCTTTGGCTCGGCTTTTTCCATTTTTTCACACACCTCGGTGACGCTCTCGAGAATTTTCAAAAGCCGTTCTTCGCTTATTCCCTCAACCCCCAAAAGTCCTTCTTTCCCGGGACTTGATTTTCGTTTTTCTTTTCCCTCTACCGTTGGAATATACGCATGCTTTACCATACCTTCGTTTCCTACACATTGCTTTATGTAATTACGTATACGAAATCCAGCGCTGTCAGCATCAGTGAGAACAATTATCCCAGTCTTTTTCGCCATGGTGCGAATTGCCTTTATTATACTCTTATCAGTATAAAGGGTGAAACCGCCGGTACAGATAATTGGAGCATCCGTAACTTTTTTCAGTTGTTCTTTGTCAAACTTACCTTCGACAACGATTGTTTCTTTTATGTGAAGCATCTTCTTCTCCTATGCAAAAGGGCGGATTTCTCCGCCCGTATTTTATTCTTCAAAAATCGCATCCGACGGCATTATCCAACTGCCTCTTGGGGACAGTGAAATACTGCCCGCCTTTGGTCCGTCAGGAACAGCTGAACGTTTGAATTGATTTGCAAAAAACCTTTTATAGAAAGTATCAAGGCATTTTTCAATCAGTTTTTCATCATACATTCCATCAAATGCACATTTTGCCATACGCAAAATCTTGCTTCTTTCAAATCCTGATTTTATAAAATGATAAAGTATGAAATCATGAATTTCATAGGGACCTATTATATCCTCAGTTTTCTGACTGGTTTCGCCCATCTCATCAGGCGGGAGAAGTTCAGGACTTATTGGTGTTTCGACCACATCAACAAGGATGTTTTTAATTTCACCACCAAAATCCTCTGCCAAAAATCTCACAATCTCACGCATCAATGTCTTTGGAACACTTGCATTCACACCATACATTGACATATGGTCGCCGTTATAAGTAGCAAAACCAAGGGCAAGTTCAGACAAATCGCCTGTCCCGATAACAATTCCACCCGTTTTGTTGGCAATATCCATAAGCACCTGAGTGCGTTCTCTTGCCTGTGCATTTTCATATGTCACATCGTGGTCATCCTTTGATGCACCTATATCAATGAGATGCTGCTCAACCGATTTTGCAATGGACACCTCACGAAAAGTCACTCCCAGTTCTTCTGCCATTTTCTTGGAATTTTCATAAGTTCTTCCCGTAGTTCCAAAGCAAGGCATAGAAACCGCAATTATTCCTTTTCGGTCAAGACCAAGTAGGTCAAAGGTCTTTATCGCAACAAGAAGTGCTAAGGTACTGTCAAGGCCACCTGAAATCCCAATTGTAACAGTCTTTAACCCTATATGCTTTATCCTTTTCTTGAGTCCTGCACACTGCATTTTAAAAACTCTTTCGCAATACTCAGAAAGTCTTGCTTTTCCTCTTGGCACAAAAGGCATGGGAGAAATTTCTTCAAGGGTTGTCTCCGAAATTTCCATATCAAAATATACTCGTGTATAATCTTCGCTTATCCCAGACACAAAAGTTGTCCGCATTTTTCTTGCCTGACCGATTTTTTCAAGGTCAAGTATGCCATAAATTATTCCATTCTCAAAAAGTGGGGCTTCTTTAATGCAGCTACCTAACTGATAAATCATATTGTTGCCTGCATACACCAAATCTGTTGTGGATTCTCCATCGCCTGCGTCCGCATAAACATAAGCGCAAAGACCCCTTGCACTGTTTGATGCAACAGTCATTTTCCTTGCTATCTGCTTGTTTGGAGTTTCGTTGCAAGCAGAAAGATTGAGTATAACCGTTGCTCCATTCTGAACGTGGCTCATTGACGGAGGATTGGTTACCCACATATCTTCACAAATCTCGCAGGAAATCCGCAGATTTTCCATGTTCTCACAGCAGAAAATCAGTTTTTCGCCCATGGGAACCTTGTATCCCTCAAAGCGCACCTCAACTGTTTTTCCAAGTGTCTGAAAATATCTGGTTTCGTTATATTCCCCAAAATTTGGAAAATGACTTTTGGTAACAAAGCCTAAAACCTTTCCGCCCTTGCAGATCGCCGCCGCATTATAAAGCTTGTCAAGATGCGGTACAGCAATCCCCACCGCAAAAAGAATATCAAGTTTTTTTGTCTTTTTCAGGATTTCAAGAAGAGCTGCTTTTGAACGTTCCCAAAGTGAACTTTGGAACATCAAATCGCCAATGGTATATCCTGAAATTGAAAGTTCAGGGAAAACAATGACCTTTGCGCCATTTTTCGCCGCAACCGAAATCTGATTTATTATGTTTTCGCAGTTTTCCTTTGTGCTGTTCACCACAATCTCAGGGGTAGCAGCCGCAACCTTTATAAATCCGTTTTTCACAAGTCATTCCTCCCTTATTTTTTAATTTTTTCCCTCAAGGAAATATGTAGCCTCCATATCAGCAGTAGAAAGTGCGAAAGCAAGTGGAAACATTTCAAATGCACTGCCTACATTTCTCGGTTCTTCACTTCCTGAAAAGCCCATATGATACCTTATAGCAAAAGCTTCTTCACGGGTAAGCTTCATAAATCCCGAAATTATATAAACAGACTTTTCGCCGTGCCCGTATGGGAGTTTGTCATCAATTTCATAGGTGGGAACTTTTTGCCATACACCGTTTTCGTCTTTCACATTTCTGAATGATGATTTGTAAAAATTCATCTTGCAAAGGTCGTGAAGAAGTGCAACTATTGCGACGCTTTCTTCACTTGCCTCAACGCCATAGAGTTCTGCAACCCTTTCTCTTGAGAGGTAATCTTTAAGACATTCATAAACATTTATACTGTGTTCAACCAGTCCCCCTGCATATGCACCATGATACCTTGTACTTGCAGGTGCCGTAAAGAAATCACTTGCAGGGGACATAAGATGAGCAAGGAGCTTTTCAGCTCCCTCTCTTTTTATGCAATTTTGATAAATCTCGATAAATTCCTGTTTTGCGCTCATAATTATTTCACCACTATGTTTATAAGCTTTTTGGGAACAGCAATAACCTTTACCACTTGCTTGCCATCAATCAGCTCTTTAATCTTGTCATTTGCAAGGGCAGTGTCCTGCATACCCTTGGGGTCAAGGTCAGCAGAAATCATCATCTTGTCACGGATTTTGCCGTTAATCTGAACAACAACCTCTACCTCGCTCACAACCAAGGCACTTTCGTCAAACTTGGGCCAAGGTGTATCAAAAAGGTTTTCGCTGTTTCCTAAGATTTCCCAAAGTTCCTGAGTGATGTGTGGAACAATGGGTGAAAGCATGAGGACTATCGAGCGAAGTGCTTCACCAAGAAGCTCTTTGTTATAGCTTTCAGCGCTCACTGCATCCTTATACTGATAAAGAGCGTTCACAGTTTCCATAATGCTGCTGATTGCTGTGTTGAAGCTGAAGCGGTCAAAATCTTCGGTAACTTTTTTGATTCCCGCATTCACAGCAAAATGGAGTTTCTTTTCTGTTTCATTGAGATTCAAACCATCAACCGCACCATTTGACGCATATTCTGAAAGCTCGTCAACAGCACGCCATACACGGTTTAGGAATCGGTATGCACCCTCGACAGCCGTGTCGTTCCAGTCAAGGTCACGTTCAGGAGGTGCCGCAAAGAGAATAAAGAGCCTTGCTGTGTCAGCACCATATTTTTCGATGATTTCTTCAGGGCTTACTACATTTCCCACAGACTTTGACATCTTGCTGCCGTCTTTCAGCACCATACCCTGAGTGAGAAGATTTTCAAAAGGCTCTTCGCATGAAACATATCCCTGGTCATAGAGAACTTTTGTGAAAAATCTTGCATAGAGAAGGTGAAGAATCGCATGTTCAACACCGCCGATATACTGGTCAACATTCATCCAGTAATCTGTTTTTTCCTTGCTGAACGGCATTTTGTCATTCTTGGGGTCACAATATCTCAAGAAATACCATGATGAGCAAACAAAGGTGTCCATTGTATCGCTTTCACGAACAGCTTTTCCGCCGCACTTGGGACAAGTTGTATTCATAAAGTCCGCGCACTCCGAAAGAGGCGATTTGCCCTGACCTGTAAATTCAACATTTTCAGGAAGACGCACAGGGAGCTGTTCCTCAGGAATTGCAACAGTTCCGCACTTTTCACAGTAAACCACAGGAATAGGTGCACCCCAATATCTCTGACGTGAAATCAGCCAGTCACGAAGACGGAAGTTGACTTTTCTTTCGCCAATTTCCTTTTCTTCCATATATGTGATTATTCTATTGAGAGCATCACGGTTGTTCATACCGTTGAACTCGCCCGAATTTTCCATTATGCCCTCAGCTGCAAAAGCCTCGGTCATATCTTCCTCTTTCATATTCTGACCCTCAGGCTGAATAACAATGCGAATAGGAAGATTGTATTTCTTTGCAAACTCAAAATCACGCTGGTCGTGTGCTGCAACACCCATAACCACACCTGTTCCATAGTCAAGGAACACGTAGTTTGCAAGATAAAGCGGGATTTTTTCACCGCTTATGGGGTTTATCATATATGTGCCTGTGAAAACACCCTCTTTTTCAGTATCAGTAGAACTGCGGGCAATTTCGCTCATTCCACGCACCTTTTCAATAAACGCACGGCACTCTGCTTCCTCAGGTTTTCCTGAAATAAGTTCATCAACAATCGGATGTTCAGGAGCCATAACCATATATGACACTCCATAAATTGTGTCAGGACGTGTGGTGAACACAGTAAGTTCCTTGTCAGTGCCGTCAATCTTGAACTTAACCTCAGCGCCCTCAGACTTTCCAATCCAGTTGGTCTGCATTGATTTTACCTTATCTGGCCAGCCCTTGAGCTTGTCAATGTCCGCAAGAAGTCTGTCTGCATAGTCTGTGATTTTGAAGAACCACTGCTCCAAGTCTTTCTTACCTACTTCGCTCTTACATCTTTCACACTTGCCGTTTACTACCTGCTCGTTTGCAAGAACAGTCTGGCATGAAGGACACCAGTTTACAAAAGATTTTTTCTTGTAAGCAAGACCGTTTTCAAACAGCTTCAAAAACATCCACTGGGTGAATTTGTAATAGTCTTCCTTTGCAGTTGCAACCTCACGGTCCCAGTCATAGCTAAAACCCAAACGTTTCAGCTGGTCACGCATATTGTCAATGTTTTTCCATGTCCAGTCAGCAGGGGGAGTTCCGTTTTTAATAGCTGCATTTTCTGCAGGCAAACCAAAAGAGTCCCATCCCATAGGATGAAGAACATTAAATCCCTGCATAGTCTTGTAGCGTGCCACAACGTCACCTATTGAATAGTTGCGCACGTGTCCCATATGTAAGTTTCCTGACGGATATGGGAACATTTCAAGAGCATAATATTTGGGTTTATCGGAATTTTCCTTGATTGCGAAAACCTTGTTGTCCTCCCAGTTTTTTTGCCATTTTTCTTCGATTCCTTTAAAATCGTATTTCATTTATTATCAATCCTTTCGGTTTTTTAGTCTTCTTCAATAAGGTCTGAAACGTCTACATCGGGAGCGTCTTTCCATATATGCTCCAGCTTGTAAAATTCACGGGGTTCTTCCTGAAAAATATGAACCATAACATCGTCATAATTTAAGAGAATCCACTCGCCGTTGTCATAGCCCTCTTTTGTCCACATCTTTGCACCAATCTTTTGCATCTCTTCCTCAACAAAGTCGCAAATCGCCTGAACATTTTTGCTTGAGCCGCCTGTGGCGATAACAAAATAGTTTGTTAAAGTGGTAAGCCCGCTGAGGTCAAGAACCTGTATATCCCGCCCTTTTTTCTTGTCAATTGCTCTAACCACTGTATTTACATAATTATTTTCACAACTCATAAAATTCTCCTTTTCATAAGGTCTTATCTAAAACGAAAAGTCACTGCCAATTTTCAGTGTCGCATCTGCCATTTTTTCGCCGTTTTCTATTACATACTCTTCTATTGTTTCCGAAATTTCAACTGTTCCAAAAACTTTTTTAAGTTCTGTTGCAGCGTGTTTTTCATTGTGATTTATGAAAACTGATTTATCCGAAATTCTGTCTGATTTTTCGGTTGAAACAATTTTGAAACCATAATCCGAGAGATTTTCTGAAACGATTTTCAATATATCTGCCTTGGATTCATCAAGACCGCTGGCATCAACAATTCGCACCTTGATAAATCGATTTTTGAACGAACCAGTATATCCCGCTTCGCTTGCCTCTGACTTTCTTCTTGATGAAAAGTTTTCTTTTATCAGCTTTTCGGTTTCTTCCTCATTGTAGAAGAAATACGAAACGCCGTTTGAATCATATGCACCTTCACCGGGAAGGGTGAATATATTAACCTTTTCCATACTGAATTTTGGAATACGTGTCATATATCCTACAATCTCATCAACAGAAAAGTCCGTCTTTACATTATCCGAAATTATCCCCAAAATTTTGGGGGCTTTGAGAACTGTGCTTCCACTGATAAGCTTATCCATAACCGCATTGTAAAGCGTCTTTTGCGCCGCAATTCTGTCAATATCACCGTTTGGATATCCCGTACCGTCATCATTGTAACGAAACCTCATAAACATTTCTGCACGTCTTCCGTTGAGCACTTGCTTGCCTGGATAAAGGTCAATGGAAAGGTTTTGATAAGGGTCATTGTAAAACATCCTGATTGGGACGTTCACCTCAACTCCACCGATTGCATCAATAAGTTCCCTGAAGGCCTTGAAGCTTACAATAACTGACTTTTCAGGTCTTATTCCTATTACACTTTCAATCTCATCAAAAAGAGCCTTTTCTTTTTCCTTGCTTCCATATGCAGAATTTATCTTTTTATCGTATCGGTCCGTTTCCACCTTGGTGTCCCTGGGAATCTGCAATACATTTATTGAATTATCCGACAGATTATACCTGCAAAAAAGTATCAAATCGGTGCGATAGCCCTCTTCATCAATTCCGGCAACTACAAAGTCCTGAACCTTGTCAGAACCAAAAATACGGTTGCTGCTGAAACCGAACTTTATGGGCTCACCTGAAATTATTGACATTGCCCCTCGAAATCCTACATAAATAAGGACAATTAAAATAATTATTGCAACTATAAGTCTAAGTGGTGACTTTACTCTCATTTATCTTTTCCTCTTTTTTGCTGCGTGATTAAACTGTTTCTCAAATCTACTGTCAATGTATTCACAATTTTTCCCGTATCTATCAGGAACTTTATGCATCTGTCACATTGAAGGAGCATTGCGGCATCAAGATCTTTTCGTGACAATTCCCGCACCTCTTTTGAATCCTGATAGATTCTTCTTGGCTCGGTGAAATCTGCCACAAAAATTATTTTTTCTAGGAGAGACATTCCCACCCTGCCTGTGCTGTGATACCTTATGGCATTTAAAACACCGTCATCATCTATTCCAAACTTTTCTCTTGCCATATATTCAGCCACAGGTCCGTGAATAAGTGGTCTGCTGAAATCATGTTGAAGCCCTGCCTTTTTCAGAATGTCTTTTGACTCTTCAAATGGCATCTCTTTTGCTATATCGTGTATCAGTGCAGCAAGATAAGCTTTATCGGTATCCGCCCCCCAAATAAGAGCCAGTTCCTTTGCTTCTTCTGCAACACTCAAGGTATGCAAAAAGCGTTTCTCGCTTAAAACATTTTTTGCAGTCTTCAGTATCTCATCAAAACTTTGCATAGCCAAAACTATCCTTCATAAATCTGCGTCTTTTTAATATAGTCAATTACCTCTTCGCTCACCATATCAGCTATACTTTCACCATTTCTGATACGGTCTCTTATTTCTGACGAAGAAATCTCCATCTCCGTCATAGAAATCTTCGTAATATCCGCATTGTATTTTTGTCTCAAAAGGTCAATGGCAGCATCAAGAAATCTCTCATTCATGCCGCCACGCATTGCCACAACTATCTCTGCCCGTTTAAAAATCTCACCAGGGCAGAACCACGTTTCCATCTCACAAAGAGAATCTGCACCCACGATAAAGCAAAGTCTGTCATCGTGGTAAATTTTTTCAAGGGTTTCAAGTGTCTTTGCTGTATAGCTTTTTCCCCCTGCCTCTATCTCTATATCAGATACCGAGAACCGCGCATTCTCGCCTATGGCGAGTTTCACCATATTAAGTCTATGCTCACCACTGGGAATTTCGAGGTTTGGTTTGTGGGGCGGAATGGCACACGGAATAAAAATCATTTTGTCAAGAGCGGCTTTCCTAAGAGCCTCTTCTGCCAAATGAATATGTCCGTTGTGAGGCGGGTTGAATGTTCCGCCAAAAATTCCTATTCGCAATTTCTTTTCCCCTTTAGTATGTGAGAATTTCGTTTACTGATGTATTGATTTGTGTCCACGAAGACTTTCCGTATTTTGAAAGAAATACGTCAAAAAGTCCCGTTTCGGCGTTCTGATTCTTGTAGAAAAGTACATCCGAGAAAGAGGTCAAATCAAAATCAACCACCTCTGATGCAATTTCTTCAGAACTACCCTTGAGGTCCATTTTTTCAAGAGTTCCGTAAACGCCCTCTACATTGTAATTTGAGATATAGAATATATTATCTCCTGTTTTTGAAACTCCAAACATTTCTGGTGAAACTTCTTCCTGAAGGAGCGTCATCTCTGTTCCGTCAAAGAGATATACGTCAAACACCTTGCGTGACGGGCTGTAATCCTTTGTAAATATAAACTTATCATCCTCTGCCAGATAACATGAGTATACGTCCTCGGCAACCTGTGTTTCTGAAACAATTCTTCCATTTTTGTATTCGCAATAAGTGAGGGTTCCGCCTCCCTTGAAGCTTTCAAATTCTGAGATATAAACTACCTTGCGGCAATCGTAGCTTGCTGCCATCTGGGGCTTGCCTGCCACCACTTCATAATCAACCACTACGTTGCCTGCAATTTTGAGGGCCTGCTTTCCTTTGGTGTATGCATAATAATCCGCAAGCTTGCCTGTGTAAACCTTGTCATAAATAACAGTCTTTTCATCCTTTGACATCATAAGAATGCTGTTCACACCACTTGCAATTTTTTCTTTCTTGCCAGACGAGATTTCTACCGTATAGAGATTGTTTGTCTTGTCATCAGCAATTCCGTAAACAAACAAATTGTTCTTCTTTTTCTGAATAACGGGGGCTTTGGTTGTTCTTTCACCAAGTCTTATAGCGCGACCCTTTTCATTCATTGCATAAACATCAAATGAACCGTCTGTCTCATCATAATCTTTTCCATAGATGCGTGTGTTGCCATCCTTGTTTGAGCCAAAGATTTTGCACACATCAGTATCCATCTTTATCTTTTCATCCTTAAGCTTTTCAAGGCTCTTTGCATACATATCACCGTGCATAGTAACACGATTTAGGTTCTGCAAGAAGATTGCCCATTTGCTGTCTTTAGAAAATGCAAATGTTCCGTGGTCAATGTCTGTTGCAATCTTGAAAGGCTCCTCTATGCCATCTTCCCAATAATAGAGAACTCCCATATCACCATTTTTGTCAGCAGTCTGGAGGTAAAGAAGCTTGCTTCCGTCGTTTGTCATAACCAAAGAATTATGTACAGCATCGGAAATCTCTTTTACTTTTTTTGCCTTTCCGTTCTTTATCATGCAAAGCTTTCCGTTTCCTGTTTCGGGGTCAAAATTTTCAAAGAAAAACACTGTTTTTCCATCCTTTGACGCATGAATAATACCTGCATTTTTTGCAGCACGTTCAGCAGATACAAGATTGTTGTTTTCATCAAGCATTCTGATGTATGAGTCGGTAATAACACTCTCTGACAAAAGAATGTTTTTGCCCTTATATACCATATAGAGTGAGTTGTCTTTTGCATAAGTATAAGACGCTACTGTCTCATCTCCTGAAAGCATATTGGCAAAGCCCACAACTCCCCATACCAAAAGAACAAGGCAAGCCGCAACCGTAACAAGTCCCACAGCACGTTTTGTGAATTTTTTCATATCCTTTGGCATAAAGGACTTTTTCTCTTTTATAACATCCTTTTTCGGTTTCACATTTACTTTTTCAGCAACCTTTTTCTTTGCGAACAAAGGCTTTTTCTCAGGAATCTCACCGCGTCTTGCAGCACGTCTTGCGGCACGCTTTTTAGCGCGTCTTGCAGCAAGGAACTTTTCAAGCGCGTTCTTTTTATTTTCCTTTCTCACTTCATTTACCGAATCATGAATCTTTCTAACCTGCTCGGTTGAAGTAATTGTATACTTAAAGTCAAAATTCCTAAATTTTTCGTCTTCATTCACATCCGGGGTCAAGGTTTTGCAGTATGGGCATTTTTTTATGCCATCATAAATATCTGCTCCACAGTTTAAACATTTCATCAGGATCCCTCCGATTTTTCTAAATTTATATCTTATCTGATTGTCAAATTCTTAATGTAATAATTGTATCATAAATTGTGTCAAAAAACAACAGTATATTGAAATTTTAAACAATTTACCAGTTACTTTCCCCTGAAGCTTTCTAACGTCTCCAAATCTTTTTTTGAAAGCTTTGCCCGACTCAGCATTCCTCTTCGTTTTTCAAAGGTATTTTTAAGTGCCGAAAAGCGTTTCCACTCCTCAATAAGCTTGTGATTTCCGCTGAGCAAAACCTCAGGCACTTCTCTTTCGTGCCACACAGCAGGTCTTGTATACTGAGGATATTCCAAAAGTCCGCTGTAGTGCGATTCATCCGAAAAAGCAATTTCCGAAGCAAGTACACCGGGAATCATTCTTGCAGTGGCATCGACCACAGCCATAGCCCCGATTTCGCCACCTGTGAGCACAAAATCGCCTATGGAAATTTCCATGTCAACAATTTCATCCAAAACCCTCTGGTCAACACCCTCATAGTGTCCGCAAATAAGCACCAGATGTTTTTCCTTTGAAAGTCTTTTTGCTGTTGACTGTCTGAATGTCTTTCCCTGAGGTGACAAATATATGGTTTTGGGTTTATATGAAAGTCCCTCGCATACGCTCATATAAGCAAGATATATTGGTTCTGCCTGCATAACCATCCCCTGACCACCGCCATAAGGATAATCATCAACCTGTCTGTGCTTGTTAAATGCAAAATCCCTTATCTGCACACAGTTTATTTCAAGAATACCGTTTTCCACCGCACGTCCGATGATGCTGTTATTTAACACCGCATCAAACATCTCAGGAAAGAGCGTCAAAATATCAACTCTCAAATCTGCCATCAGTCAATCAATCCTTTTAAAGGTTCTATCAGAATACGTTTTTCCTCGATATCAACACTTTTTATAACATCGTCGATAACAGGAATAAGCACCTGCTTTTTGTCTTCATTTTCAACAACATAAACATCGTTGCTGCCCGTTTTGATTATATCGCAAATTTTTCCTAAAAATTGTCCTGATACAGTCTCAACACTGCAACCCAAAAGGTCACAGATATAGTACGCTCCCTCAGGAAGCTCGCCAAGTTCCTCTCTTGGAACTGTGAGAATTTTGTTGCGGTATTTTTCAGCATCGTTTATGTCGTCAATGCCGCGAAGCTTTAAAATCACCATATTTTTGTGAATTCTTGACTTTTCAATGTCAAATTCTTCACCATTTATGTTAACATACGCAAGCTCATGAAAAATCTCAGGGTCATCACACCAGTACATAACCTTAATGTCCCCACGGAGTCCGTGCGTATTCACTATTTGTCCAATTTCAAGTTCTTTTTTCATAAAAATCTCCATTCCACCGCCATACGCCGTCACAAATAGTAATTAAAAATCGCTTATCCGTATGGCAAGGAATGATAAGAGATTTTTACGCCCATGTGCGTTTTTTCGCGAATGCGAAGAAAATTTCGCACGGGCAATCAAATCTACCCGGAGGGGTAACGGGAAAGGAACTTTCACGTTAATTCCTATCTTTCAAACACTCTTTTAAAAAGCAAGCAAAGACTGTACCAAATCAAACGGCCAAAATCGCCTTTGATGATACAGTCTCTCGCATAAGTTATACAATATCAACCGTCACTTTTTTGTTTTCGTGGCTTGCTGCAGCTTTCACAACAGTGCGTATAGCCTTTGCTATTCTGCCCTGCTTGCCGATTACCTTGCCCATATCGCCTTCGGCAACGTGCAAGGAAAGTACAACAGAATCACCTGACTCGGTTTCTTTTACTTCAACTGCATCAGGCTCTGAAACCATTGATTTTGCAATAAATTCCAAAAGTTCTTTCATTTCTTCCTCCAAAACCCAAAGGTAACGGACGGCTTGTCCAAAAAGGGCAAACCGCCGAAGTCCTTTTCAGATTAGATAATGCCCTTTTCTTTCAAAAGACGCTTTACTGTGTCTGTGGGCTGTGCACCGTTTGAAATCCATTTTGCAACCTTTTCTGCATCAAATTCAACTGCAGCAGGTTCTGTCATGGGGTTGTATGTTCCAACCTGTTCAATGAATCTGCCATCTCTGGGATATCTTGAATCAGCCACAACTACACGATAAAAAGGTGCCTTCTTTGCTCCCATTCTTCTCAAACGAATTTTTACTGCCATAATAAATTACCTCCAAAAAAATATATAAATTTAATAATTTTTAAATCTAAAAACCATGGACTCAGAAAGGAAATTTCATTTTTCCCATCTTGCCCATACGACCCATCTGCTTTGCAAATTTGCCGCCGGTCATCATTTTCATCATTTTTTGCATCTGTTCAAACTGCTTCACAAGAGCATTCACCTCAGCAACAGTTGTACCGCTGCCCTTGGCAATCCTTTCACGGCGCTTCGGTGTGAGCTTGTCACGGTTTTCGCGTTCGCCCTTGGTCATTGACTTGATAATTGCCTCTGTATGAAGCATCTTTTTCTCATCAATGTTCGCATCTTTAAGAGCCCTTGTATCAACCCCAGGTATCATCCCAACAAGCTGTTCAAGAGGACCCATTTTTTTCATCTGGTCCATCTGTTCAAGAAAGTCGCTGTATGTGAATGTGGAGTTCCGCATTTTCTGCATTTGCTCCATAGCTTTCTTTTCATCAAGCACCTGCTCCGCCTTTTCAATCAGACTGAGCACATCGCCCATACCCAAAATTCGTGAAGCCATACGCTCGGGATGAAAAACCTCAAGGTCGGTAAGCTTTTCACCCATACCGCAGAACTTGATTGGTTTTTGTGTAACAGCACGAACCGAAATCGCCGCACCGCCACGGGTATCACCGTCAAGCTTGGTGAGGACAACACCGTCAATTTCAAGTTGGCTATTAAACGCCTCTGCCACATTGACAGCATCCTGACCCGTCATTGCATCCACCACAAGAAGAATTTCTGTGGGGTCAATCTTTTCCTTGATGTTTTTGAGTTCGTCCATCAGTTCTTCATCAACATGAAGTCTTCCGGCTGTATCCACAATCAAAACGTCGTTTGAATGAAGCCTTGCGTGCTGTAATGCTTTTTCTGCAATTTCAACAGGGTTCTGGTTTCCCTCAATGGTGAAAACAGGAAGCTCAAGCTGTGAACCCACTACCTGAAGCTGTTTTATAGCCGCAGGTCTGTAAACATCGCAGGCACAAAGAAGAGGTCTTTTCCCCTGTTTTTTGAGAAGTCCACCAAGCTTTGCCGCAGTGGTGGTTTTTCCGGCACCCTGAAGCCCCGCCATCATAATGACAGTTGGGGGCTTTGAAGAAATCTTTATTTTTTCCTCAGTGCCCATAAGAGCAACAAGCTCTTCGTTTACTATTTTAATAACCTGCTGTGCGGGAGTGAGTGATTCCATAACCTCAGCACCCGAAGCACGTTTTGAAACGCTTGAAATAAAGTTTTTTACAACCTTGAAGTTGACGTCTGCCTCAAGGAGTGCAAGTTTAACTTCACGCATTGCTTCTTTCAGGTCAGCTGGCGAAACCTTGCCTTTGCCCCGAAGCTTTTTGAAGGTGCTTTGCAGTTTGTCTGACAAGCTTTCAAATGCCATATGCACACCCCTTTCAGGAATTTTTCAAAATCAAATTTCTATTTCATTTATCCCCGCCACAATGGTGAGAATATCGTTTATCTGATGCTTTATACTGTTTGGCAAAAGCTTTGAATCCGGGGATTTCTCAATCTGCGATATAATGCTGTCAATCTCATTAAGGCTTGACTTGATTCCAAGAAACCTTTTTGCAAGGCCAAGCTTTTCTTCCACATCATAAAGAGTGCTCTCTGCACGCTTTAAGTTGTCCCTGACTCCCTGACGGCTTATGCCAAGCTCTGCCCCGATTTCAGACAATGACAAATCTTCGTTGTAATAAAGCTCTGCTGTGTCCGCCTGACGCTCGGTAAGCATATTTTTGTAAAAACTGAGAAGAAGAGAAATTTCAACGTTTTTTTCCATTTCAGGGTTCTCTCCTTTCCGCAATGTAAAGTGTTTTCACTTTACAACCTAATCATTGTACATTATTATCTGCCAGTTGTCAAGTGTTTTTTATAATTTTTTATTATCAAAATTAGTCCTGCCAAAACAAGCACCGCTGACAAAAGCTGAGACACCCTGAAAGTGCCGATATAAAGGGAATCTGCACGCAAGCCCTCAATGAACATTCTCCCTATGCCATACCATACCATATAGCAGCAGGCAAGCTCTCCCTCGAATACCTTTTTCTTTTTAAACATCAACAAAACCACTACCCCTGCCGCATTCCAGAGAGACTCATACAAAAAGGTGGGGTGAACCGACTCCGCTATGGTACGCATTCCCCTGACAATAGTCATCGCCCAGGGAAGTGAACATTTTTCTCCAAATGCTTCGCCATTCACAAAGTTCCCCCAGCGTCCCACCGCCTGTCCGATAAGCAGTGACACCGCAAGGATATCAAGGACTTTGCCTATGTTGATTTTTTTCACCTTGCAATAAATAAGTACAACCAGTGCCGCACCAATAACGGCACCGTAAATCGCTATCCCACCGCCACGGATGTTCAGGATTTCAGAAAGATTATGTTTATAATAATCCCAGCTGAAAATTACATAATAAACCCTTGCACATAAAACCGCCACGGGAAGACCGATTAAGAACATATTGAAAAAATCATTATCGGAAATTCCTGTCTTTTTCGCCTCTCTTGACGCATACACAAAGGCAAGTACCAGTCCAAGTGCAATGATAAGTCCATATGCATAAATGGGAACGCCAAAAACAGAAAAGGGAGCTCTGTTCACACTAAATTCAAGTCCAAGCCCTGGAAAAGAAATGTTATTTATCATTTTAACTTTCCTCCAAAGGCTCTATAACAGAAAGAGTGCAACATTCTTCATCAAAATGCTCACAGAGTCTTTCCTTGAGTTCATCAAGACACACGCTTTCAACAAGCTCGCTGTAAACAAAAGGATTGATGTTATTCATAAATGAACGTATGAAATCATTACCCATTCTTTCCACGCTGTTGAAACGTCTCAAGTCTCTTCCTATAAGCACCCTTTTTGCAGTGTCAACTGCCGCCTTATCAATGTCTTTTTCTTTCATTTCTTTGAGATATTCAAGGGCTCTCTTATAAACCGTCTCAGGCTCAGAGCTTTCACCACTTATACTTGAAAAACCATAACTTCTTTCAAGCTCACTATCTTTTCCGAAGCTTCCGTCAATCAAGCCCTCACCATAAAGCTCAGTGAAAAATGAACTGCTTTTTCCAAACAAAACTTCCATAAGAATGTCCGTCTTTATCTGTTTCATAAGAAGCTTTTCGCCGTCAATACCCTCTTCCTTTTCCTTAAATCCCATAAGGAATAGTGGCTTTGAAACGCTGAGCTTTTGTCTGACAATTCTTTCGACTACACCAGATGGCTCATCGCAGATACTTTTTTCAATTTTGCCACGGTCTTTATCTTTTTTCACGTGCTTGTCAATATAGGTGACCGCTTTTTCCTCATCAATGTCACCCACCATAACAAGCATCATATTTGACGGGTTGTAATACGCCTCACAACACTTGTAAAGAAGCTCTGGTGTTATATGGCTTATGCTTTCAACAGTACCCGCAATATCCGTCTTTACTGGGTTTCGGTGATACATTCCCTGAAGCATATTGAAAAACAGCCTCCAATCAGGGTCATCATCATACATCTTGATTTCCTGACCGATTATTCCTTGTTCTTTTGCCACATTCTCATCTGTGAAATAAGGATTGTTTACAAATTCAAGAAGTATATCAAGGTTTTCATAAAAACTGTCGGTACAAGAGAAAAGATATGCCGTCATATCAAAGCTTGTGAATGCGTTGCTGCTTGCCCCTGTGAGTGCAAATTTGTCAAAAGCATTCTTTCCGTCTTCCTCTTCGAATAACTTGTGCTCAAGGAAATGCGCAATACCGTCAGGCAGCAAAATCTCCTGACCGTCAAATTTAAGCACACGGTCTATTGAGCCATATTCTGTTCCATAAATCGCATAATACTTTGAAAAGCCTTTTTTCGGCACAATATACACCCGAAGTCCGCTTTCGTGAACGCCGAAAAGTACGCTTTCGTTCAAAAATTTGTTTTCAGTTTTTTCAAATCTCATCGCCGCTCACTCCTTTCAGAAAATAAACCGTATCAAGCTGCATTTTGTTTGCTACGGCAATTATCTCCTCACGGCTTACCTTGTTGATTTTTTCCAAGAATTCATCAGGTGACTCTTTAACCGACATCATAGCCCGTGTAATATAAAAATCCTCTGTTGCAACAAGGCTGTCTTTTATGCTGCCGATTTGGGTTTTGAGATATTTCTTTGCAGAAGCTATTTCATCATCCGAAAAGTCACCATTTTTCATTCCGTCAAGCTGAAGTAATATTTCATCATATGCATCGCGGAATTTATCCGCTTCTATCCCCGCACTGATTTTCATAAAACTTTTCTGTCTGTTAAATGCCGAAAAAACGTAATACGCAAGGCTTAATTTTTCACGGACATTGTTGAAAAGTTTTGAAAATGGGCTTCCACCATATATGCACGAAAAAACCGCCACCGCATAACATTCATCTGACACAGGCTCAATTCCACAGTTAAAGCCCATACAAAGCTTGCTTTGTGACGCTGTTATTTCTTCGGTAACGTCTTTTACCTTTATATCCTCTTCAAAAACTGCAAGCTTTGTAGCTGTGCGTTTGGGGTTTCTTGGCAAAAGTGATTTTCCAAAAGTATTTTCAATTTCTGTTTTCACTGCCCTTTTATCAAAAGAGCCACTGGCAAAAATGTTCACATCCGCAGTTTCAACAATTTCCTTATAAAATTCATAAAGATTTTTTTCATCAATCAAATCAAGGTCTTCGATGTAACCGTATGAGAAGTTTCCATAAGGGTCGCCATCAAACATTATTTCGTTACACCTTACCTGAGCGTATTCCTTTTTGTCATTGATGAGACCTTTGATAAAGTTTCTTGCATTCTCTTTTTCCTGTTCTACATAATTCTTATCAAATGCTCCATCTTTGGTGATGGGACAAAGAACAAACTCGTGAAGAAGCTCCGTAATATCCTTTATTATGCTTTCCGTGATAAATTTGTCGCTTACGAACTGAGCCGATGCTCGTATAAGCAGTTCATCGCCCTCTTTCAGGATGTCCGCACCGATTGAAGCACCATAAAGCTCCTCGGCACGTCTTGAAAGCTGTGCCATTGTGGGATATTTTCTGCTACCACGTTTTAAGACACGGGGTATGAGTGCTGCACGTGTTACATTCTCCCTCGACAGAGGAATGCAGAAATACACACTCAAAACATTTGTTTTGAATTTGTCGGTTTCAATAAACCTTAGGCTCACACCTTTTGAGATTTCATATATATCTGTTTTCAACTGTGCCACTCCTTTATACTATTATCGTTTCAAAGCCTTTCCAACTGCAAAAAGCAACAAAAAGGCAATTATATTTACCGCTACGACTGAGGGTCCAACGGGTACGGACAAAACAACTGCACCCAAAATTCCGATTGCAGCACAGGAAACACCCAAAGCCGCAGAGCCAATTACCACGCCCTTGAAACTTCTGAAAACCCGCATAACTGAAAGTGCGGGAAATACCACCAAAGCCGAAATAAGCAGAGAACCCACCAGATTCATTGCCAGAACAATAATCACCGCAGTGACTATTGCCACAACCATATTGTATGCACCGGTATGTATTCCCATACTGCGGGCAAAATTCTCGTCGAAGGTAATAAGGAAAATTTTGTTATACAAAAAAGCAAACAATACTGTCACAATAAGAGCTAAAGCCACACAAATATAAACATCAACTGTTGACAAGGTGAGTATTGATGTTGCACCAAAAAGTGTCCCGCATACATCTCCCGCCACATTTTTGGACGTGGGGAATATATTTAGCAAAAGATAACCCACTGCAAGTGCCCCCACCGAAATCATAGCAAGAGAAGCATCACCCTTTATCTTTCGGTTCTGTCCGGCTTTAAGAAGTAAAACCGCAAGAACAGCCGTCACAGGAAGCACCACATAAAGAGGATTTGAGACATTCAAAACCGTTGCCACAGCCAAAGCGCCAAATGCAGTGTGAGAAAGTCCGTCACCAATAAATGAAAAACGTTTCAGCACCAATATAACCCCGAAAAGTGCCGAACAGAGCGCGATAAGAATTCCCACAAGAAATGCATACCGCACAAAATCGAATTGGAAATAATAAGAAATCATTCTCCATACTTCACTCATTCGTTGCACCTCCCACACTTGTCAGAATTTAAAAACCTGATACCTACCTTGCTGTGTGAATATTCATGTGCGGTACCGAAAAACATTTCTCCGTCACCCAAGTGCAATATGTGTTTTGCGTGCCTTACAGCCGCCTTTATATCGTGAGAAACCATAACAACAGTTATATTCTCCTGCTTGTTTAAATCCATAACAAGATGATACATCTCGTTTGTCGCCACCGGGTCAAGCCCCGCCGCAGGCTCATCAAGAAGCAACAGTCTTTTTGCGGCACAAAGCGCCCTTGCAAGAATAACTCTTTGTTGCTGCCCGCCTGAAAGCTCGCGGTAGCACTTATTTTTCAAATTTTCAATACCAAGCTTTTTCATATTTTCTGTGGCAACAGCCTTTTGTTTCTTTCTAAAAAACAGAACTTTTCCGCATCCTGAAAGAACTATTTCCCAAACAGTAGCAGGAAAGTCACGCTGAAGTTCTGTTTGCTGGGGAAGATAGCCTATGCTGTTTTTTGAAATTTTGCTGTTTCTAATAACTTCACCCTTTATGGGGGATTCAAGTCCCAGAAGAGTTTTCACCAGTGTGCTTTTTCCTGCACCATTTTCACCCACGATGCAAAGATAGTCACCCTCCTCTACGGTGAATGATATATCTTCTGCAATTACCTTTCCGCCATAACCAAGGGATATTCCCTTGCACACAATATCAGGCATTTTTTCTACCTCCGTTTTACTTGAGCGCTTCCTTAAGTGAAGCTAAGTTCTTTGTCATTATTTCGATATAGTCGTTCTTTCCCGCATCCTTTCCTGCTATTGTCTGGCAGGAATCAAGGACAGCAGTTTTTATATTTTCGCATCCCGATGCCTTTATTACCGCTTCCGCAATGCTTTGGGTCGGGTTTTCAAGAACAAGCAAGGTTTCCTTTTCCAGTTCCTTTGCTTTCTCCGCAAGTTCTATCACCACATCAAAGCTTGCATCCGTATCAGATGAGCAAGATGGAAATGCGGCATAATATTTTATTCCATAATCTTTTGCAAGATAAAGGAACGGAAATCTGTCCGCAAAAATAACCGTCTTATCCTTTGATTCTTCCACAGCTTTTTGATATTCATCACTGAGTGCATCAAGTCTTTGGATATAGGCTTCTGCGTTCTTCTGATACACAGAGCTGTTTTGCACGTCAAGTTCCTGAATTTTTGTTGAAAGTCCATCCACTATTTTTTTTGCAAGCTTTGGCGAAAGCCACAGGTGTTCATCATATGCCTCGCCCGAATGATTTTCGTGATTATGCACCTCGGTGTGCTTGTGAGGCTCTGCCATAAGCCAATCATTTTCGCCAACTAACTGAAATAAAGAAACGGCCTTTATTGCACTGTCTTCAACAAGCTTGTTTATCCATTCATCCGAGCTTCCGCCCACATAAACAAACAAACTGCAATTATGAATTTTGGCAATGTCCGCAGCTGATGGTTGATAGCTGTGCATATCCCCGCCGTTTGAAAGCAATTCCACATCAAACTTTCCGTTTTCTTCGCCCAAAATTTCGCATATCCAGTCATATACCACAAAAGAGGTGGTGACTATCTTGGTTTTATCTCTTGTGTCTTCAACTGCACCACACCCTGAAAGAATACTCACAACAAGTATAGCCAACATAACCGCAGAAATAATCCGTTTTGTCATTTCCAAAACACCTCCCAAACATTTTTTGCATAAAAGCCTGCCGCAAAACACGGCAGGCTGAAGACTATACAATCTAAATTCTTGCAACCCCGCTGTCTTTTGCCGCCTTTGCAACAGCCTTGGCAACGGTCTTTCCTACTCTTTCATCAAATGCCTTTGGCAATATATATTCCTTTGTGAGTTCTTCTTCCGAAACAAGACTTGCTATTGCATAAGATGCTGCCATTTTCATTTCGTCATTTATATCTGATGCCCTCACATCAAGAGCACCCCTGAAAATCCCAGGGAAAGCCAACACATTGTTTATCTGATTTGGGAAATCCGAGCGACCTGTTCCCACAACCTCAGCACCTGCCGCAAGTGCCAAGTCAGGCATAATTTCAGGAACAGGGTTTGCCATAGGGAATACTATACACTTTTCAGCCATAGAAGAAACCATTTCTTCTGACACGATACCCGGTGCCGAAACACCGATGAACACATCTGCCCCCCGCATAGCATCAGATAAAGTTCCTGTGATTTTTTCGCGATTAGTAACAAGGCTCATCTCTTTGTGGGCATCACTAAGTCCGTCCATTCCCTCACAGATTATTCCAAACCGGTCGCACATAATGATATTTTCCGCCCCAAGCTTCAAAATATGCTTAGCAATGGCAATTCCGGCTGAGCCTGCACCGTTTATTACTATTTTTATGTTTTTTATATCCTTTTTAACCACCTTGAGAGCATTGAGAAGTGCGGCAGCCAATACAATCGCCGTTCCGTGCTGGTCATCGTGGAAAACCGGAATATCACAAATTTCTTTGAGTCTTCTTTCAATTTCAAAGCATCTTGGTGCCGCTATGTCTTCAAGGTTTATTCCGCCAAAAGAGCCTGAAATGTTGTAAACAGTCCTTACTATTTCATCAATATCCTGAGTTTTTATGCAAAGAGGAAATGCATCAACATCAGCAAATTCCTTAAAAAGAACACACTTCCCCTCCATAACGGGCATTCCAGCCTCAGGACCTATGTCTCCAAGTCCCAGAACAGCCGAACCGTCCGTCACAACTGCCACAAGATTGTTTCGGCGTGTGAGCTCGTAGGATTTATCAATATCATCACGAATAGCAAGACAAGGTTCTGCCACACCGGGTGTATATGCTGTTGACAAATCCTCACTGTTTTTAACAGGGGTACGTGAAACCACCTCAATCTTGCCATTCCATTCATAATGTTTTTTAAGTGCCAGTTCTTTAATATCCATTTATATTCTCCCTTTCAAATTCTAAATCAATCCCGCAAGGTATGCAGCCATAGATGCACATATTGCCACAACGATAAGCGAGCATCTGAAAAATGCAAGTACAAATGCAACCGCTGTTCCCAAAGCTGCAGTAAAAACATTTCCCGTGGAATAAAAAATATACGGAAATGTCATTGCACCAAGGACCGAATACGGAACATAATACAAAAAGCTTTTTATGTATTTTGATTTTATCTTACTCCTCATCAAAGTAAAGGGTATCATTCTTATACCATATGTAACAAGTGCCATAACCAAAAGATAGGCAAAAAACTGTCTTGTCATAGTCTTTCCCCTCCTATTTAAGTCTCAAGGTCTTTGGGGGCAACAAATGCCATAATACCCGCAGCCACCACCGCACAGATTATCACAGAAAAGCCCTGAGAAATTCCAGCAAATAACGGAATAAAATAAAATGCACAGCTGATGCCCGATGAAATTAAAACAGCCAGAAGCGTTCCTTTATCGTCCCTTGACGGCGGAACAATTATGGCAACAAACATACTGTAAATAGCAATACCCAACGCCGCACAAAGATTCTGTGGCAAAATCTGTCCTGCATAAACACCAAGGGTTGTTCCAAGTGCCCAACCAAAGTATGGCAAGGTAATAAGCCCATACATAAAACGCCTGCCTATCATCCCTCTTTCTGCCGCCGCTACCGCAAAAACCTCGTCCGTTATACCAAAAGATGTAATCATGCGATGGACTGTTGTAAAGCTTTTATCAAGTTTTTGGGTAAGAGCAAGCCCCATGAGGCAATATCTTATATTTATAACCAGCTGAGTGAGAGCCATCTCTAAGAAAGTCCCTCCTGCTGCAATAATCGCGACCCCCGCGACCTGTCCGGCTGAAGTCAGATTAGTAAGTGAAATAAGAATTGCACCAATCCCCCATATACCTTGTCCCAATGCCGAAATTCCAAATCCAAAGGAAACCGACAAATATCCAAGGGCAATGGGAAGTCCCTTCAAAAGACCATATGTATATGAATTTTGACTTTTTATATCCGTCATTTAAAACACCATTCTTTAATCCTGAAATACCATATAATTTTATCACTTTAGCCTTCCAATGTCAAGCAAGCAGAGGATTTCCTATTACTTTATTTTCTGTGGAATAATTTTTTGTTGATATTTAGAACAGAAACTAATTTTTGCCTAGAAAAAAGCGGAGAGCCATAAGGCTCCCCACCTTTTTTTCTATAACATTTACAATTAATGCCCTACAAGAACTAAGGTTCTACCATGTATTGTTGTTCTCAAGAAATAATCTACATATCCTGTATAGCCATAATCTATCGCCGTTGGTGCTGGATTTTGGAAATGCTGTGAATATAATTCTTCTCCTATGTATGGCTTAAAAAGTTCACCCTCTCCAACTGTGTCATAATACTGATATGTTTCATGATGATCAAGCCAGGCTTTATACGATGAACAACCCGAACCCGCATACTCTCCATACAAATCTCTTGCTATAGTCTCTTTATGAATCCACGAATAAACTAATGCTGTTCTTATTATGTCTCTAGAAGAACCAGAACCTACATTGCCATGCATTACAGCATAAACTTGGTATGCACTTTGCCCAAGAGAAAAGGCATTTAAAGCTGTACTATAATTACTTGTAATTGAAATTACAAAATTCACGAAAGCCTTTGCCTTATTTAATGCCGTAGAGCCAGTTATCTCACAGTCATCAGACCTTACATTTGAATATTTAACAGAATAATCTCTCATGTAGAATGTTTGATTATTATAATTATATGTATAGTATGTATAACCTAATGGCTCATCTGCCATTATTTGAACATTACCAGCTTGAGCAACGCTTGGTGCAAATATTTCTATTTTAAATTCATCATTCCCCAACGCTTTTTGTTTAGATATTACATCCCTTATTTCATCTCGTATATTTTGAGAAACATTATATTCTTCAAAAACGCTATAATTGCTTTCATAATCGTCAACACAAACATCTATTTTATCTGTCAATAAATACCTATCATCATATGCTAACGTTAAATATTTATCTTCATTTATTTTATAAATTTCTTCATCTTCGGTCGCAGTTACAATTACCTTATCACCATTACTTATCATGTTTATGTCATTATTTATTAATCCAGAACTTATATTTTCTGTAATTTCAAACTCTCCGTGTCCTACATATTCTGCAAAAAGCATGTTGTTAATATTGCCAATATCAATCCTTTCTGCAGAAACGGGAATAATCATAACTGTCATAATTGTTAAAATCAAAAAACAACTAATAAATCTCTTCATAATGCCTATCTCCTTTCAGTTCGTCTAATTTTAATAATTGTTTCAATTCTTTTTTTAGTTCATTAGCATTAACTATGTTTTTTCTCATTTTTCCGTAATTAGAAGTTTCATAATTTATATTTCCCAATACTATATGTTTTCCTTTTCCATTTACGGTTAAAAACAATTCCATTTCAGAATTTCTTAATTGATATCCCTTTGATCTTGATAATGCTATGTATGATTTATATTTACTAATACAATCCACAATATCGTCAAAATCATAATTATCAATCTCTATTCTATTATATTCATTCTTTTCAGACCCAAATTGAATATTATATACAATTCGATCAATTCGCACATTGTCATTCTTGCTACATATTTTTTTGGGGGTGAAAAATATAGAACAAATAAGAAAAACAGAAAAAATTATAATTAGCATTTTTTTAACTTTTTCAATAACTTCATCTCTTCTACTCTTTTATCCTCCCTTTATTTAATACATATCCACATGACACATAATCCCACCTTTCCCAGATAACAAAAAAAACGTATAAATCAATTCCTATCTTAAAAGAGGATTGACTTACACGTTACGCTGACAACTTTTATTTATTTTTTTATATCTCTATATTATCAGAGGAACACAACAAGAACTGCAACTTAACCGAGTCAAACCTCTTTGAAAAATTACTTACCATTGGTATCTCCCCCTTTTCTCTATCTATTGGTTTTATTATAACACATATTCTTTCAAATTGCAAGTATTTTTAGATATTCTTTTTCATTTTGTAAATTCCTCTAACTTATTTTGCAAAATCATTTATAATAAAGTTTGTATTTTTCACTCTTTGTTTATCTCCCTTGGTGGATATCCCCGAAGAAGAAAAAACAACACTTTTATATATTTGCCTATTAATTTTTCAAAAAATACATTTTTAGTGTGTAAAATAAATAAAAAATGCGGTCGGAAAATCTTTCGGGAAAAACCGACACTTATAAATTACACCTATAAAAAAGGCTCCCTTGTGTAAAGGGAGGCTTTTTTATAACGCTTGTTGTAGATTATATTACCACTTCTAATTCCTTTAGTCAACACAATCAATTTTTTGCAAATGATTACATACCAACATTAAAATCTTTTTGGTATTAGGGCGAAAAGTCCGTTTCACAGAAAATCGAGTTATAGGGAGGATTTTATTAAATTTTCAAAAATTATCTTGACAATTAAATTTCCAGTGCTATAATAAAGATAAAGGTCAAAGATAGTCAAAGTCAAACTCACGAGGTGGTTTAATATGAGATTAAGTAATATGATAGAAGAATTTATAAAAGAACTGCTTTCCGAGGAGCGTGAAATTGAGCTTCAGCGAAATGAACTGGCAACTCGTTTCAACTGTGTTCCGTCGCAGATTAACTACGTTATTGCCACTCGTTTTTCGCCCGAGCGCGGCTACTTCGTTGAAAGCCGACGAGGCAGCGGTGGTTATATCAAAATTACACGTGCCGTTCCCGACAACGGGAATTATATTCTCCACACAATCAATTCAATAGGCGACAGTATTTCAGCGGCAAGCTGCACAGCTATTCTTGGCAATCTCTATAATATGGGGCTTCTGTCTCACAAAGAAATAAAAATGCTTATTGCTGCACTAAGCGACAATTCCATTATTCTTCCTCGCCCCGAAAGAGATATTGTAAGAGCCAGTATTTTTAAGAATATTTTGATAAATATTATTTAGAAAGGAGTTTTCTTATGAAATGTCAAAAATGTAACAAAAATGATGCAACAACTCACATAACTAAGGTAATAAATGGCATTAAAACTGAAATGTATTTATGCAGCAGCTGTGCAGGCGAAAATGCTGATATTTTCAGTTTTGCGCCAAACATCGACCATGAATTTGATAGTCTTTTCGGAAGCTTTTGGAACACACCAGCCGTATCTAAGCCTCTCTACGAAGAAAGTGTTTGCAAAATGTGTGGCACTACAAGAAGTCAGTTCCTCAAAACAGGAAAACCTGGTTGCAGCAACTGTTATGCCGTATTTGAAGACCTCCTTTCAAGACCACTAAAACAAATTCACGGCAGCACCAAACACACAGGAAAGACTCCGTCAAGGCTTGGAGAAATGTTTAAAACAGAAGACAAAATTGCAGCACTTATGGCACTGCTTGACGCCGCGGTTATACAGCAAAATTTCGAGAAATCAGCACGTCTTCGTGATGAAATCAAGAACTTGAGAGGTGAACATAAATGAGCAAAGACTTTTCTATGTGGTACACAAAATTCGGTCCCTCAGGTGATATTGTTCTTTCTTCAAGAGTTCGACTTGCAAGAAATTTTTCGGACATTCCCTTTGGAAAACATATTACAGATGAGCATCAAAAAGCCATTATTTCCCGCTGTCGAGAGGCTCTTTCCGATATGAAATTTATTGATTTTTTTGAGATGCCATCTGTCCAAAAGCAAGCCCTCTCAGAGTGTCATCTCATAAGTCCTGCCATGTCAGACAGTAAAAAGCACTCAGGAATTCTGGTTAACAATGATTGTTCAAGCTGTATAATGCTTGGCGAGGAGGACCATATAAGAATTCAGGCAATGGCGCCAGGTCTTAACCTGGACCTTTGTATGAAAGAGGCAAATAGAATTGATGATATTCTTGAAGCAAAATCAAACTATGCCTTTCACAAAAACCTTGGCTACCTCACCCAATGCCCCACAAATCTTGGCACAGGACTTCGGGCATCGGTTATGATGCATCTTCCTGCCCTCACTCAAAGTGGCAGAATGGAAAGCATAATTCGTTCCCTTTCAAAGCTTGGTCTTGCCGTGAGAGGTTTCTATGGTGAGGGCAGTCAGGCTCTTGGAAACATCTATCAGATTTCAAACCAAGTGACTCTTGGCATATCCGAGGAAGAAATTCTTGAGAAACTCAGCTTTCTTGTTGCTGACATTATAGAAAAAGAACGTGACCAAAGCCGAAAGCTCTATGAAGAAAACAGACTTGCCCTTGAAGACAGACTTATGCGGTCATTCGGAATCCTCACAAACGCAAAGCTCCTTTCTTCTCTTGAAACTATAAATCTAATTTCGGATGTAAGATGGGCAATAAACTTGGGAATAATAACCAATATAAACCTTGAAACCTTAAGTGCTGCGTTTTATAATACGCTTCCTGCCACCATTACACGAAATTACAATCTCTCATCGGCAGCAGAGCGTGACCTTAAACGGGCAGAAATAATCAAATCAAGTCTTTTGGCTTAAATTCAAAAAAGAAAGGATGTTTTTTATGTTTGAACAAAAACTTACTCAGCGCGCAAAAACCGCCATTAACTTAGCCGGAAACTGTGCGATGGAACTGGGTCACAACTATATAGGCACCGAACATCTTCTTCTTGGTCTTTCAAAAGAAGGTACAGGTGTCGCTGCAAAGGTCCTCTCTGAAAACAACATAACTCCAAGCAGAATAATTGACAAAATCGACTTTTTTGTAGGCTCGGATCTCCCCATAAATAATCCGGAAATAGGATTTACCCCAAGGACAAAAAGTGTGCTTCAGCACAGCTACACCGAGGCAAGACGTCTGGGTCACAACTATATAGGCACAGAACATATTTTAATCGCTCTGCTTCGTGAAAATGAAAGTCTTGCTGTTCGCATTCTGTCGGACCTTGACATAAACCCGCAAAAGCTTTATGGGGATATCTTAAGGCTTATGAACGAAAATAATTTTGGCGAAATACCAAGTGACGGAACTTCTGCTGACAGTCCCGTAAATAACGTAAAAAAGCCAAAATCCGAAAAGACTCCCACTCTTGACAAATTCGGCCGTGACCTCACGCAATTGGCAAGAGAACTTAAGCTTGACCCTATTATCGGTCGTGATACTGTTATTGAACGTGTAATCCAGACTCTCAGCCGCCGCACAAAGAACAACCCCTGCCTTATTGGCGAGCCCGGTGTTGGAAAAACCGCTATCGCAGAGGGCTTAGCACAAAAAATTATAAGCGGCGCTGTTCCTGAAATCTTAAAGGACAAAAAGGTTATAAACCTTGACCTTTCCTCAATGGTCGCAGGGGCAAAATACCGCGGTGAATTTGAGGAACGCCTCAAAAATGTCATGGAGGAAATTCAAAAGAACGGCAACATCATTCTTTTCATTGACGAAATTCACACCATCGTGGGTGCAGGTGCAGCAGAGGGTGCTATTGATGCAGCAAACATTCTAAAGCCCGCACTTTCAAGAGGAGAAATTCAGATTATCGGTGCTACTACTTTGGAAGAATACCGAAAATATATTGAAAAAGACTCTGCCTTAGAGCGCAGATTCCAGTCCATTCTGCTTGAAGAGCCAACTCCCGAAGAAAGCATTGAAATTTTAAAAGGTATCCGTGACAAATATGAGGCACATCACAGAGTGACAATCACCGACAGTGCCATTGAGGCAGCGGTAAAAATGTCAATCCGCTATATTCCTGACAGATTTCTGCCGGATAAGGCCATTGACCTTATTGACGAGGCGGCATCAAGCATCAGGATAAAAGTTCTCACCGCGCCCCCTGATGTCAAGGATATTGAAACAAAAATTGAAGAGCTTCGCAAGGAAAAAGAAGCCGCTATCGCATCTCAGGAATATGAAAAAGCGGCAAAACTCCGTGATGACGAGAGAAATCTTTGTGAAAGTCTCAAATCCCAGAAAGAAAACTGGGAAACAAAGAGCCGGAGCGAAAGTACCGAAGTTACCCCCAATGAAATTGCAGAAATCGTGTCAAACTGGACCGGTGTGCCCGTCAAAGCCATCGAAGAAGGTGAAAGTCAAAGGCTCCTCCGACTTGAAGACGAGCTGCACAAAAGAGTTATCGGTCAAAGCGAAGCCGTGTCCGCTGTTTCAAAAGCAATCCGTCGCGGAAGAGTTGGGCTCAAAGACCCCAAACGTCCCATTGGCTCATTTATATTCCTTGGTCCCACAGGCGTTGGAAAAACCGAGCTTTCAAAAGCTCTTGCCGAAGCAATGTTCGGTGACGAAGATTCCCTCATTCGTGTTGATATGTCAGAGTATTTGGAAAAGCACGCGGTATCACGTCTTGTCGGCTCACCCCCAGGTTATGTAGGATACGATGAGGGCGGTCAGCTCACCGAAAAGGTACGAAGAAAGCCATATTCCGTTATTCTTTTTGACGAAATTGAAAAAGCGCATCCAGACGTATTTAATATTCTTCTTCAAATCCTTGATGACGGTATTCTTACCGATTCTCAAGGCAGACGTGTGGATTTCCGCAACACTGTAATCATTATGACATCAAACCTCGGCGCAAGGCTGATAACAGAAAATAAATCCCTCGGTTTTGCCACGGAAAACGAAAACGCAGAAAAGGACTACGCAAAAATAAAGTCGGATGTCATGGGTGAACTGAAAAAAGCCTTTCGTCCTGAGTTCCTCAACAGAATTGACGATATAATCGTCTTCCGTCAGCTCAGCCGTGATGACATCCGTGAAATTTCTGCTAAAATGCTCTCTGTTCTCAGTGAAAGACTTTCATCAAACGATATAACCGCAAAATTCACCGACAAAGCAATCAATCGCATTTCAGAAATCGGCTTTGACCCCACCTTTGGCGCAAGACCGTTAAGACGTGCTATTCAATCAGACATTGAGGATATGATTGCAGAAAAAATGCTTGCCGGAGAAATAAAAACCGGTGACAGCATCAAAATCGACTTTTCAAAGGATTCCTTTGTGGTTAAAAAATAGCATCAAAAAACCGCCTCATACGAGGCGGTTTTTTATAAATTGAAAAGCTTTTGGGCATTTTTATAATATATTTTTTCTTTATCTTCCTTTGATATATCAAGGCTTTCAATAAGCCGCATTTCCCACATCGGTCTGTGCCACGGCATATCCGAGCCAAACAACAATCTGTCAGGAGTGTGCTTGTCAACAATTTTTTGGGCAAAGCTTTTGGGCATTGTTCCATAGCCAAAGGATAAGTCAAACCACACATCGCATCCCGCAAGGTGCTTTTCCACAAGTTTTGCACATCCTGCACCGCCCCAATGTGCCGCCACAACAGGTGATGAAAACCACCTCAGCGCCCGTTCCAGATTTTCGGGCATACAGTGAAAAGGCTCGCTGTATCCAAGGTCGTGACCCGCATGAAACACCGTGATTAATCCAAGTTGTGAAATTTTTTTGTATATCGGTTTCATTTTTTCATCATCAACAAAAAAACTTTGGTACTCAGGATGAAATTTCACACCCTTTAGCCCCAACTCCTTTATTCTTTCAAGCTCAGAGAGTACATCCGGTGCATCAGGATGAACCGAACCAAAACCAACAAAACGGGAATCTGCATTTATTTCCGCAGCGAAATTATTCACATTTTGCTGTTGCTTTGGGTTTGTTGCAATCCCAAGAACCACCGATACATCTACCCCATCTTTCTCCATTTCTTCCTTGAGGCTTTCAAGAGTCCCCTTATGCTGAGGAATAAGACCGCCCGATGTATAGGCTAACTTTTCAATAGCCGTCTGGGCAATCTTTTCAGGAAAAGCATGTGTATGAAAATCAATAACCATAAAACTCTACGCTCCGATGTAGTATTTTCCAGAACTTAGAATACCCTAAATTCTGGGTTTTGTAAATATTTATTCTGTACATTTTTCAAAAAAATACAGGCATCCGGTATTTAAACTGCACCACTTTGTGCAGACACTCTACCATAGTAAAATAAAAGGATAATGCCCAAGAAGGCTTTTGTCATCACTCTTTTTCACTGAACTTATCCTCTGTTCTCTGCCATTTTTATTATAGCATTCCGCCATCAACATTTAATACCTGACCAGTTATATAATCAGCACCGCCTGAGGTCAAAAACCATACTGCCTCTGCCACATCATATGGCTTTCCTACTCTTCCAAGAGGGACGTCCTCACAGAAATCCTCAATATCCTCTTTTGACAAATGTCCGTTCATATCGGTATCAATAAGCCCCGGTGCAACGCAATTCACAGTTATTCCTGATGGACCAAGTTCCTTTGCCAGCGCCTTTGTGAATCCAATAACTGCCGCTTTTGCCGAAGAATACGCAGCTTCACACGAGCCGCCGCAAACACCCCAGATAGAAGAAATGTTTATTATCTTTCCTGATTTTTTTCTCACCATCTGCGGGATAACCGCCTTTGTGCAATTCATCAGCCCAAAAACATCCACATCAAAAACTTTTTTAATATCGCATTCTGTCACATCAGTGAAGAGACCTTGGGGAAGGGCAATTCCTGCATTGTTAACAAGAACATCAATGCCCCCGAATGTACCGTTTATATCCTCAACCATTTTTGAAACAGCATATGCATCTGCCACATCTGCACAAAAAATTTCTGCTTTTGCACCTTTTTTAAGCAACTCATTTTTCAGCAGTTCTGCATGATTTTTGCTTGTGTTATAATTTATTGCGACATCAAAGCCCATATCAGCAAACTTTTCAGCAATAGCACGACCAATCCCCCGTGCCCCACCGGTAATCAAAACTGTTTTCATATTTTGTCACCTTTCTTTTGTATTTTTTGAAGAATTTCAAGATACTCATTCTCCCGTTTTCCATAGTGCACATCTTTTCGTCTCAAGCATTTTTCAAAATGCAAAAGTGCTAGTGTTGCATATGAAATCAATTTTTCCTCCACGCCCTTTCCAATGTCAAAGGCAAAGCTTTCACCTATCATACTAAGGGTATTTTCAAGTGACCTTTTGGCTGATATAATAATTCTTTCCGAATCAAAGCGAGCATCTCCGTCAAAAAAACTCTTAAAGAGCGGCTGAGAAATATTTGATGCCATATCAAAAAGCATAACCCCAGCCATCCCTTTTTCAGCACGCTTGAATTTGTAAAGATTTTGGAGTTCGTCGAAAGCAACCGAAACCAGTGCATTTTCAAATAGCTGTTTTTCTGTATCCGCTTTTCTTCTTGCTTCACTCTTTTCGTTTTTTTCCTCCCTCTGCTCCCTGGAAATTTCTTTCAGTATTCTTTTATCTTTTTTGCCTATCTTTTTCGTGGCTTTGCTACCTCTTGCAGACTTTCTTTGCATCGCCCGGTAAATTCCCATCCCATCAACTTCAAAATCTACAAACTGTCTTTCGGCATCAACCGCTGCCACTTTTATCTTTATTTTGTCACCAATGCAAAAACTGCGTTTTGTGCGAAGTCCCACAAGTGCGACGCCATTTCCGTCAAGAACATAGACATCATCCATCAAAGTTCTCGCCGCCACAAAACCCTCAATAGTATTTGGAAGCTCCGCAAAAAATCCCGAATTGGTCACATGGGTAATAATCGCATCATACTTTTCCCCAACCTTGTCAGCCATAAACTCCGCTTTTTTCACCGCTTTCCACCGAAGTTCAGCCTCTGCCGCATTTATTTCTGTTGTGGAAGATGTCACCGAAGCACTCACAGAAATCTCTTTGAAATGCTCTTTTCTTTTTGCTGATAATTCACCCTTGAGACTTTCTTTCAATATACGGTGAACCACCACATCGGGATAACGACGTATGGGCGACGTAAAGTGACAGTAACAATCAAACCCAAGTCCAAAATGTCCAAGATTTGTTTCGCTGTATTTCGCCTTTGCCATACTTCGAAGCAGCAGATAATTTATTACATCTGCCTTTTCATCTTCTTCGACAGTTTTCAAAACATCCTGAAAATCCTTTGACCGAACATCGTAGCTAAACGTAAAATCAACGCCCAAAAGAGGTAAAATTTCCCCAAGTCTTTGAACTTTCAAAAGGTCAGGCTTTTCGTGAACACGATAAACACAAGGGTTCCCAAGCTTTGTGAGATGCTTCGCTACGGTAACATTGCACATAAGCATAAACTCTTCGATTATCCCATTTGAAATCGTTATGGGATAACGTTCTACCGAGATTGGCTTTCCTTCTTTATTCAAAGTAATTTTCGACTCGTGGGTTTCAAACTCCACCGAGCCCTCTGCTACTCTTCTTTTTTTCAAGATATCTGCGAGGCTATGCATCATTTTCAGCATAGGAACCAATTCCAAATATTTCTCACAGAGCTTTTCATCACCCTCCAGGATTTTTGTCACGTTGGAATAGGTCATACGGGCCTTTGAAACAATAACGCTTTCACATATTTCATAGCCTTGCATTTTGCCCGATGGTGTTATTTCCATAAACACCGATACCGCAAGCCTTTCGGTATTCGGTTTCAAACTGCAAAGTTCATTTGACAGTTCAAAAGGCAGCATCGGAACAACTGTATCAATAAGATAAACACTTGTCCCACGGGCAAAAGCCGCACGGTCTATGGGTGAATTTTCGGTTACATAATGGGAAACATCTGCTATATGGACGCCAAGCAAAAAGTTTCTATTCTCCAACTTTTCAATAGAAATCGCATCGTCAAAATCCTTGGCGTCATCACCGTCAATGGTAATGATAAGCTTGTCTGAAAGATCACGGCGACCTGATTTATCCTTTTCTCTCACGTTTTGGGGCATTTTTTCTGCCTGCAGCATTGCTCCCGGAGGAAACTGTGGCATTATATGAAAATTTGCAAGTACATCAATAAGTGTCATAAAGAATCCTCCTTTTTTGTTATTTTACCCACCTGAAAGTCAAATATGCTTTTCTCTATTTAAGAAAAACCGTCCCTTTTGGGACGGTTTCGCATTTGTTTGAATTTGAATTATTCAGCAGCGCCTTCTGCAGCACTTTCTGCCTGTGATGCCGCCAAATCTTCAGCAGTCATAAGAATATTGCCGTCTGCATCAACGAGATTTCCGTTTTCGTCAAGACCCGCTTCTATCTGCTGACCGTTTTCCGTCTGTGCAGTTTCTTCGTTTGCAGCATTTTCTGCATTGCTCTTGTTGATAGCATATGTTGCCAGAACGATAGAGCTGATTACGAACAAAAGTGCAACAACAGCGGTAACCTTTTTGAGAACTCCGTCAAGGGTTCTGCCTTTGTTCTTTCCGAAGAAAGTTTCAGCGCCACCTGCGATAGCACCTGAAAGACCCTGTTGCTTTCCTGACTGCATCAAAACTGTTGCAACAAGTACAACAGAAATAATAACGTGAATAATAATCAAAGCTGTTTGCATTTTAAATCTCCTCCTTAATATTGCTTATGCTTTAAAACTAATCCTGATTTTTGCGGAGGAACACGGGAACGTCAATGCCGTCATCCTCACTTACTTTGTAAAAAGGTGTTGCCTTTTCTGCGGGCTTTGCAACTTCTGCGGGAGCAGTCTCAACAGCTGCTTCAACTTTCTTTTCCTGAAGTTCTTCTTTCATTGCTGCGAAAATGCTCTTTCCTTCATTCTTTGAAAACGGTGAACTTACTCTTCCAAGGGGAATAGATGTTCCACGTCCGTCAAAGCCTGTAGCAATAACAGTAACCTGAATTTCGTCACCCAAAGTCTCGTCGATGATTGCACCGAGGATGATGTTTGCATCTGCATCAGCGGCTTCCGTAATTATCTGTGAAGCTGTCTGGATTTCAAGTATACCAAGGTCGCTGCCACCGGTAACATTGAGGATAACACCCTTTGCACCTGCAATAGATGTTTCAAGAAGCGGGCTGTTGATAGCTTTTGCCGCAGCATCAGCGGCACGGTTTTCACCTGTTGCCTTGCCGATACCCATATGAGCATATCCAGTGTTTTTCATAATTGTCTTGATGTCTGCAAAGTCAAGACTGATAAGACCAGGTCTTGAAATGAGGTCAGATATACCCTGAACGCCCTGTCTCAGCACATCATCAGCCATCTTGAATGATTCAGTAAGAGGTGTTCTGTTTTCAGCGATTTCAAGAAGCTTGTCATTTGGAATAACAACCAATGTATCAACTGAATTTTTAAGATTTTCAATACCCTCTGCTGCATTTCTTGCACGAACAGCACCTTCAAAGCAGAATGGCTTTGTAACAATACCAACCGTCAAAATGCCCAGTTCTTTTGCAATTTCAGCAACAATGGGAGCCGCCCCTGTACCTGTTCCACCGCCCATACCGGCAGTAACAAACACCATATCAGCGTCCTGAAGTGCAAGGGCGATTTCGTCACGGCTTTCCTCAGCAGCTTTTGCACCAACCTCAGGAACAGCACCTGCGCCAAGACCCTTTGTAATCTTTGAACCAATCTGAATTTTCTGCGTAGCCTTTGAAAGACCCAAATCCTGCTTGTCCGTATTTACTGCAATAAATTCAACGCACTGAACCTGGGCTTCAATCATTCGGTTTACGGCATTGTTACCGCCGCCGCCGACACCAACAACCTTTATTTTAGCCGGGCCTGCCATTTCGTTATCAAACTCGAACAAAATAATTCCTCCTATCTTTTAAAGGGCTGACCATTTCCACAACGAAAAACATCATGGATTTTGATACCCTTTCTACTCGTTTTTATGTAAAAATCATACGTAGCTTTTGAAAAAAGTTACTTTTCCACACTTACATCTCATTCTATCATTTAATTTTCATTCTGTCAAGAGAAAACATCCTATTTTATGAAGCTTAACGCTATTTTTCTTCCGTCTTCTTATTTTCATTTTCCTCTGTGTCAGTTTCTTCCGCCTCCAGAGTTTTTTCTTCGGCAGAAAACTCTGTTTCTTCGGTGGTTTCCCCCTCATTTATGTCACTTTCGGTTGTTGCCTCTTTAAGTGCCAATCTCTTTAACCTTTCTTTTTCTCTTGTCCTTTTTTCAAAGTAAATATCAAAAGTTATCCTTCTTATTGCCGCCATATTGTTGAATATTCTCACACCAAACACCACAATAGCTGCAAAGTCAAGTTGAATACCAAGCAGGTCACCTACATAAGTGAGCAAAACCGCCAGAATTGCATTCGAAACAAGTCCCATCATAAAAACGTTGGAATTAAACTTCTTATTGAGGTTTGCAAGGAGTGCACCAAACACAGAATCAAGTGCTGCCACAAGGGCAACCGCAACATAAGGAAGCGTTGCCGACGAAAGATTGTAAGGTATCAAGAGGCCAAGAAGTATACCAAGAAGCCCTGCTGCTGCAAAAATCATTATTCGGTCACCTCCGGCTGAATTGTCTGGGCATATTTAAAGCTGCCTGCCCCTGTATATTTTTTTATCATAAGCTTGTTACTCTTTTTTATTGTGATATCAATACCATAAAACCCTGCTTCATCAACAGCACCGCCGGGCATTCTCAACGCGTTTTCAAGGGTATCGGGGTTTCCTATAACCTTAACCTCAAAAGGTGCCGCAAGTTTCGTGTTGTTTATGCTCACAGTGGGCCCTGCACAACGTATTTCACTGGTGGCGAGTATTCTTTCATCGTTGATTGAGAGCGCCTCTGCCCCTGCCGCACGAAGTTCATTGAGTATAGTCAAAAGATATGTGTCGTGTACAATGCCATATCCGTCGCTATACAGCGGAGAATCCGCCTTTTGTCCTGAGCCGTCCTTTATAACAACGACAATTCCGCTACCCGTCACATCAGTAAACCCCGCCATGGTTTCTGCACGATTAAGCTCCTCTTTCAGAATTTTTGCCGCACCGCCGCTTTCAGTAATCTGTTCTCTGTATTTTGCCAAATCATTCTGAAGCTCCAGAACCTGCTGCAGCAAATCTTCATTTTTGTCAAGCTCTGCCTTATAATCCTGTTGAAGTGTTTCCACTCTGTTTGAAATCTGGCTTTCTACGGCATTGGTTTTTCTTACGCCTTTTATCTGCCAGGTTATTGCAAACACAAGAGCAAACACCATTATTGCCATAGCAATCTGAAACTTTTGTTTTTTATTCCATTCCATTTTCTTTTCCTCTTTATCAAAATTTATTCAACGGTCTTTTCTGCGTTCTCTGCATCTCCGCTTACACCATTTTCATCAGTTGCCTCTTCTTTTTCAGCATCTGTTTTCTTCGCCTCTTCAAGTGCCGCCGTTTCCTCAGGCGTTTCCCGTCTTCCTACATAAAGCTTTTCACCCCGATAGTCAAGAAGCGCTTTTTCATACTCGGAGATATTATCGTCAATTACTTTTTTCACAAATTTCAGTTTGTAATCTATGTTTTCATAGCTCCCAAGCATCATATAAAGTCTGTTTTCATAATCAAGATGTATATCAGAAAGGTCCGCAAGACTTATATAATTCAGTTTTTCCAAAAGTCCCGTTTCAGAGAGCGTCGGCAAACAATCAAAAAGCACCTCGGCTCTTGAGTCACCGACCGCAGCAAAATACTCACCTGGAATTTCGGACACTGCCTCGACACCGAAAAGTTCGGGTGCAATTGGTTTTTCTTCGTCATCGACCCCGAGAACCTTTATTATTTTTCCCCATCCGTCAATAAAAAGAAACTTGTCATTCTTTTTTATGTAGGCAATAGGTTTCGCCTCTTTCACCGAAATCTTTATCTTGTTGGGAAAAATTCTTCTGACAATGGCTTCCTCTATTTCAGCATTGGAATCAAGCCGTCTTTGTGCGATTTTCAAATTTGTACTGAAAATATTCACCCCTGTTTTTATCTGGGCAATCTCCAGGATTTCACTTTCGGTCATTTGTGACTGACCCACCGAATAAACCGCTTGTATATTGAAAAAAGGTGCTTTGAGGACCGCAACAATTATCCCTATGCAGACAGATAAAAACACAAAAACAATAAATCTTCTTTTTCTGCGTTTTTTTCGTTTTTCTTTCATAAGCTTTCGTTTCTTTTGTTCAAGCTCATTGTTTTGAGCCTCATTTTCTGCCGATTTTTTAACTTTCTTTTTTCTCACAATTTTCATGTTGCGCCCCCCTTTCCTTGAAATAGCTTGTCCTTTTGCTCTACGCCATGCTAAATCGCATGGCTAAGCTTTTATTTTCGCTTTATTGACGCGCCAAGCGCCGAAAAAACATCTTCTATCCGTTCATAACCTCTGTCAATATGTTCAATTCCCGTTATTTCAGTGTCACCAATGGCGGAAAGCCCCGCAATAACCAACGCCGCACCGCCCCGCAAGTCGCCGGCACAAATCTTTGCACCCTGAATATAGTTGCAACCGGTAACAGCCGCGAGTCTTCCGTCGACTATTATGTCAGCACCCATTTTGATAAGCTCTGACACGTGCTTATATCTGCTCTCAAATATATTTTCAACAAAAACAGTTGTTCCGTCTGCTGTGGCAAGTGCTGACATAAAAAGTGCCTGAGCGTCCGTGGGGAACCCCGGATATGGCGATGTCATAATCTTCCCAAGTCCCAAAAGCCGTTCACTGCTCTGAATACGCACATGATTTTTTCCACTTGTAACAATGCATCCAGAGTCTTTTAGCATTGAAATAATAAGCCTTATATGCCCGGGCTCCATATTTCGAAGCACAACGTCTCCGCCGCAACAAGCCGCCGCACACGCACAAGTTGTTGCAAAAATACGGTCCGAAATTATATTATACTCCACTTTTTTTAATTTTTCAACACCTATTATACGAATTATTTCTGTTCCTGCCCCAGAAATTTTTGCCCCCATCCTGTTCAGGAAATTTTGCAGATCCACAATCTCTGGCTCCCGCGCCGCATTTACTATCATTGTTTCGCCCCGGGACACTGCCGCAAGAAGCATAATGTTTTCTGTCGCACCGACACTGGGGAACAAAAGATTCACCGTTGCAGGCCTTATTCTGTCTGCTTTGCAATAAATATATCCCCCCACTTCTTCAATTTTCACGCCAAGTTCTTTAAATGCTTTAAGATGCAGGTCTATGGGGCGAAGACCTATGGCACAGCCCCCTGGATATGAAATAACAGCCTGACCGCATCGAGAGATAATAGGTCCCAGAAACAAAACTGACGACCGCATACTGCACATAAGCTCGCCCGAAATTTCGTGACGCTTCATATTTTCGATTTTGATAACTGCAGTATGGTCACAAAAACTCGCCTTTCCACCAAGCTGTCTTATTATTTCAAACCCTGAACGGGTATCGGCAAGGTCGGGACAGTTATGTACAATGCATTCTTCTTCACTTAGGACAGTTGCGGCAAGAATGGGCAAAACTGCATTTTTTGACCCCTGAACATTGACTTCACCGTCGAGCTTTCTCCCGCCGCAAATTGTAATCTTGCTCACCGTAACACCTCCTCATACCTACATACTATGTAAAGCACGAAAAAAGGTGTTGGTGTGCTTTATTTTATTTTCGCAATTTCTCTAAGGATTTTGTAAATTCTGTCGGCAGAATCCACTATTCCTATACTTTTTGATTTTTCGCTCATCTCTTGTAGCAAATCGTCATTCTCTATAATTTGTGTCACCGCATCTCCAAGTCTTTCTTTGGTCAGCTCATCTTCAGTAATCACCATCGCACCGCCTGAACGCTCGACAGCACGGGCATTGTGAAGCTGATGATTTCCCGCAACATAAGGTGAGGGAACAAGTATAGCCGCTTTTCCCAGCGCCGTCATTTCGCTCACCGAGCCTCCTGAACGGGCAATAATAAGGTCTGCTGCATTCAGTGCAAGGTCCATATCATAAATGTATTCAGAAACTTTAAGCATAGGATATTTCCCCAAGTCTATGCCATTTTCTTTGAATCTCTCAATCACCTTTTCATACTGATTATTTTTTCCGGTGGACATCAGTATATGATATTTTTCGCCATTAGCCACAGAAGAAATCCAGTCACAGCATACTGAATTTATCTTTGCCGCACCAAGACTTCCGCCGAATATAAGAATAACCTTTTTGTCAGAAAGCCCAAGTTTTTCTCTGGCAGTTTTTTTATCACAAGCAAGAATCGATGGTCGCACCGGATTTCCGGTAATTTCAATCCTTTTAGCCTTTGGTATAAACTTTGCCGCCTCTTCCATACTGAGTGCCACCACATCCGAAACCCTTGACAAAAGCCTTATTGTGACCCCAGGATAAGCATTTGCCTCATGAACAAGGGTTGGGATTTTCATAAGTGCTGCCGCAAGAAGAACCGGACCCGTAACATATCCGCCCGTTCCCATAACAACATCAGGACGGAAATCTTTTATTATTTTTTTTGCACGTCTTACTCCATCAAAAATTTCTGCTACTGTCTTGATATTTTTAAGACTAATGCTCCTTTTGAAGCCGTGAATTTTTATAAACTGGATTTCATAGCCCTGCTTGGGCACAAGGGTGCTCTCCATTCCCTGTTTTGTTCCCACAAAAAGGATTTCAGCCTTTGGGTCTTTTTCTTTTATATAATTTGCAACAGCAATAGCAGGGTTGATATGCCCTGCAGTTCCGCCACCGACAAACAGAATTCTCATAGAAAGTCTCCTTTTTATTAAAATGGTTAAAGGCTTAAACGCTATCCGCTGTTTTAAGCCTTCATATCCAATCTGAATTTAAATCTTTGCGTGTTTTGACACGTTCAGCACAATTCCCATCTCTGTCATAGTAATAGCAAGTGCCGTACCGCCATAACTGAAAAACGGAAGCGGCATACCCGTAACAGGTATTGATGATGTAACAACCGCAATATTCACAAGTGCCTGAATTGCAATCATAGCAACTATTCCCGTTGTGAGCAATGTTCCGAAAAGGTCAGGGGCACGAAGTGCAATTTTTACACCTCTTGCTATAAGAAAAATGAACATAACCGACACAAGAATTGCCCCCAGAAGTCCAAACTCCTCTGCAAGAATAGCGAATATAAAGTCATTTTGTGGTTCCGGAATGTTCAGATATTTCTGACGGCTTTGACCAAGCCCTGCACCAAAAATCCCGCCCGAGCCTATGGCATAAAGAGACTGAACAATCTGCCAGCCCGCACCCTGTATGTCCTCAAAAGGGTCAAGAAACGAAAGAACTCTGGCAAGTCGGTATGGAGACTTAATAATTACAAGTCCAAGCACCGGAATAACCGGCAGGCACAACACCAAAAAGTGCCTAATTTTTGCCCCCGCAACAAACATAAGAATTACCGATGTTGCAACTATCAGCATTGTACAACTAAAATGAGGCTCCATCATAATTATCACTGCCACAACCCCTATTATCGCTATATACAGTAAGAATACACTGAAATTTTTCAGTTCTTTATGATTTTTCGAAAGACTGTATGAGAAAAATACAATCATGGCAATCTTCGCAACCTCTGACGGCTGAAAGTTTATTGGACCAATATAAATCCAACGCCTTGCATCGTTGATTTTTCTTCCTATCCCCGGCACCAACACCAAAAGAAGCAAAAGAACACTAATGCAAAGAGCCGGAAAGGCAAGCTTTTTCATTTTTTGATAATCATAATTTGCCGCTGCAAACATGCCTATGCTTCCAAGGATTGCCCACAGAAACTGCTTTTTGAAATAGTAAAAGCTGTCATGGTTGGTTGCCTCACTTGCATAAGCAATAGGGCTGCTGGCACTGAGCACCATAAGAAGCCCAAAGGCAAGCAGAATATAAACCGCAACCAAAAACTGCATATCAACGCCCTTTGTCGCAGTTACCAGGTTGCCAAGCTTTGACGCAGCTAAGGTTTTAGCAGAGCTATTTGTTTTTTGTCCACTTTTTCTTCTTTGTACCCGCTTCATATGCAGCCATCCTTTCCGCCAATTTTCCTGTTTTTAAATTCCTGTTGCAGCCAATCCCAAAATGCAAAGAGCCGCTGTAACAGCCGAAAAAACTGTAACTATTTTCACCTCACTCCATCCGCACATTTCAAAATGATGATGGATAGGGCTCATTTTAAATATTCTTTTTCCTGTTTTTTTGAACCAAGTCACCTGAATAATAACCGACAAGGCTTCTATCACATACACAAGACCCACAACGAGCAAAAGCAAAGGATTTTTTATATAAATTGCCATCGCCGAAACTGCTCCACCCAGGAAAAGCGAGCCGGTGTCACCCATAAACACTTTTGCCGGAAATTTGTTATAAAGCAAAAATCCCAAAAGACCGCCTATTAAAATTGCACTGAAAAGCGCCAAAGGACCGTTCTTTGAAACAGTCGACACAATGCAATAGAAAACACATATGACCAAGGTTATACAAGTTGCAAGACCATCAAGTCCATCCGTGAGATTTACACTGTTGACCGCCGCAAGCATAACCAGAATAACAAACGGGATATAGGCTATATATCCCAAGTCCACACTGAGACTCAAAAAAGGGATAGCGATTTCTGTGTTTACAATGCCGCCCGCCACCATCCATACAGCCGAAATCAGTGCCACAAGAAACTGCAGCGAAAACTTCTGTCCAGCACGAAGTCCAAGATTTCGTTTGAGAATCACCTTTATGTAGTCATCAAGAAATCCCACAATGCCAAAGCCCAAGGATATTCCCAAAAGGCTTATGAGCGCCTTTATATCTGCCACATCGCGATTTATGCCAAAAAGAAATGTGCCGATGGCGGACGAAATAACAGATGCGGCTATGAATATAATTCCACCCATTGTTGGTGTTCCTGATTTCTTCTGGTGCCACTTTGGACCTTCCTCCCTTATTTCCTGTCCGAATTTGAGTCTGTGCAAAAGCGGAATTAGAAAAATTCCAAGAATTGCCGCAAAAATAAACGAAATCAATGCAACTGTAATAGCTTTAATCATTTAAAAAACCTCACTAAAACTGTTTTCTGTGGTTGTTAAAGAGCATCCTGCTCCGAAATAAAATCTGCAATCTCTTCAAGCCGCATACCCCGTGATCCTTTGAAGAGAATAACATCGTTGGGTTTTAATATTTCCATAATATGAGCCTTTGCGGCATTGTTATCATAAAAAACATATATTTCTGATGAGTTGAAGCCTTTTTCAATAGCTCCCTTTGCCACAAATTCTGCGTTTTCACCAATGGCAATCAGACATCCCAAATCATAGTCGCAGGTCAATTCTCCCACTGATATATGGGCATCACGGGCAAAATCCCCAAGTTCCAGCATGTCACCGAGAACAGCAACCCTTCTGTAAGGACTTTTCATATTCTTTGGCATAGTCACCGCCAAAACTTCAAGCCCCGATTTCATAGATGTAGGACTCGCGTTATAGCAATCCCTTATTATCCTGAAATTATTAAGGGTTTCAATATTTTGTCTCATACCCTGAGGTACAAATTTCCCTATTCCCTCAATGATTTGTTCCATTGACATATTATACTTCATTCCGGCTAAGGTAGCTGCCAATGCATTATAAACATGATGAACTCCTGGAGCATTTATCCGTATATTATACACGGTTCCGTCAAGCTGAACATCAAAGGTTATACTGTCAGAAGATTTTTTGATATTTTCAGCAACAATATCGCAGTTTTTGTTATCAATTCCATAGGTGAGGGTCTCAAAAGGCAGTGTCCCCACCACACTGTTCAAATACGGGTCATCGCCGTTCAGTATAACAGTTCCGTCTGTTTCTGACATTCCCTCAAGCACTTCAAGCTTTGCCTTAAGAATATTTTCTCTTGAGCCTAAATGCTCTATATGTGAAAAACCTATATTCGTTATTATAGCGGTTTCAGGCGATGCAATCTCCGTAAGTCGCGAGATTTCACCAAAAGAACTCATTCCCATTTCAAAAATGGCAAGCTCATCGTCGGATGAAAGCCTGAATGCTGTAAGGGGAAGTCCTATTTCATTATTGAAATTTCCCTCTGTTTTAAGCACTTTGTATTTGTTGCTCAGCACACAATAAACCATATCTTTGGTACTGGTTTTTCCAACACTTCCCGTTATAGCAACTGACGGAATCAAAAACTTATCACGATAATATTTTGCCGCGTCCCGAAGTGCCTTGTATGTGTCCTCCACAACTATCACCGGAATGTTCTCTTTGTTGTCAAAGCTTTCATCCACAATAGAGCATACTGCACCTTTTTCAATGGCTTGACCTGCAAAATTGTGTCCATCAAATTTTTCCCCACGAAGTGCGACAAAAACAGAGCCTTGAGTAATTTTTCTGCTGTCAGTAACAATATCTGCTGCACCTTTTTCGCTATCGCAGTTTTCTGCTCTTCCTCCGCATGCCATTTCAAGCTGCTTTATTGTCAGGATATTTTCCACATCAATCACTCTCCTTAAGCCTCAGATGAATCAATAAGCTTTAAAACTATCTCTCTTTCGTCAAACACAATAGTTCTGTCCTTGAGTATCTGATAAGGCTCATGGCCTTTGCCCGCAAGGAGAATTATATCATCAGGCTTTGCATTGTCAATAGCAAATTCAATAGCCTCGAATCGGTTTTCAACAACGGCATACCGACAATCAGTTTCCTTAAGTCCCACAAGTATATCCTCGATTATCGCCTTTGGCTCTTCACTCCTTGGATTGTCACTTGTCACTATGCAGAAATCCGACATTTCACCGGCAATTTTTCCCATCTGAGGTCTCTTTGTCTTGTCACGGTCACCGCCGCATCCAAAGAGGGTAACAATTCTGCCTTTTGCAAAACCGCGTATAGCACTTAAAATATTATAAAGTCCATCAGGTGTATGGGCATAGTCAATTATCACTGTATAATCTGTGTTTGTCTCCACAACCTCAATTCTACCCTTTACCCCTTTCGCTGACCTCAATCCATTTGAAATATCCTCAAGAGACAGACCAGCTGCAAGACAACATCCGGCAGCAGTCAATGCATTATACACCGAAAATCCGCCCGGTATAGATAGTGTAACCCTTTCACGTGCCTTTTCACAAACAAGGTCAAACTCCACACCTGTTGCACGATATTCAATGTCCTCCGCCTTTAAATCACAGTCGTTTTTTGTACTGTATGTTAAAACATCACAAGCAGCATTTTTACTCAACGCTTCAAAAGCGCCATCGTCAATATTGAAAACACCCTTGCGACATTTTTTGAAAAGCTGCGCCTTTGCATTTGTATAGTTTTCCATAGTAATGTGGAAATCAAGGTGATCCTGAGTCACATTGGTGAATGCACCAATATCAAATTCACAGCACGCCACTCTGTCCAGTGCAAGTGAGTGAGATGAAACCTCCATAACGACCGTATCCACACCCTCATTTGCCATCTGGTCAAAAAGCCGCATCAGTTCCAGAGCATCAGGAGTTGTATGGTGTGAGGGAATTATCTTGTTGCCTATCATATTCTGGTTTGTACCAATAAGTCCCACAGTCTCGCCACAGCTTTCAAGAATTGATTTCACAAGATAAGTTGTTGTGGTTTTGCCATTTGTGCCTGTTACGCCTATAAGCCGGAATCTTTTATAAGGATGGTCATAAAAAGCCGCCGCAATACACGAAAGGGCATATCGGGTATCTTTAACCACAACAGTGGTAGCTGCAGTATCAGGCAACGGTTTTCCTGCTACTATCGCAACCGCACCTTTCTCAAGCGCATCCTCTGCATAATCGTGACCGTCAGTTTTGAAGCCCTTTATACACACAAACACATCGCCGGGTTTTACTGCCTGAGAGTTAAAAGCAACTCCAGAAATTTTCACATCGATGTTTCCCCATGCATTTAGTATTTCCACATCAGTTAGCAGCTGAGATAATAACATAGCCAATCCTCCGTTTCTCAACATTGTATTTTAAAAAATCAGTCTCTTACCTCGATATACCTGAAGTCCAGGGTAACAATAGTTCCCGGTTCCACAACAGTACCTGCAGCAGGCGACTGCTCGGAACAAATTGAAATTCCGTTAACGTTCGAAAGTCCTTTTACTCTTACATTAAGTCCTGCATTTGTAATACCTTTATTCGCCTCCGATGCCGAACATCCCACAACATCGGGGATTGTCACCGTCTTTTTGCTTTCCTCACCTTCGGTATATGCCACAACCTTTGAACCTCTTGCAAGCTTCGAATATGGCTTTGGAACCTGATCAAGAATCACATCACCTGTACCCTTTATACTTATGTTGACTCCAACCTCTTTGAGAGCTGCCTCCGCCTCTTTTCGGGTCTTTCCAGTGATGTCAGGGGCTGTTATATCAATCATTTCCAATTCTTCCTGAGTATATTCTGCCTCGACTCCTATGTACTGGAGGCTTTCTTCGAGAATATTTTTAACAACCGGTGCCGCTATAAGACCACCATAATAAGTAGAGCCAACAGGAGGCTGGTCAAGAATTACAAGGCACGCAATCTCAGGGTCATCAGCCGGTGCAAAACCAATGAAAGATGCTACATACTTCCCATTACCACGAGGCTGTTTTTCCGATGTTCCTGTCTTTCCTGCAATTCGGTATCCTGCAAGGTAAGCGTTTTTACCGCCGCCTACCGATACAACTGACTCAAGAATTTCACACATTGTCTTGCTTGTTTTTTCCGAAATAATGCGGCGAACAGTTTCAGGTTCAAATTCTTTTATTACATTCTTATTTTCATCAACAAGCTGTTTCACAAGATGGGGTTTCATAAGATTTCCGCCATTGGCAACTGCTGATGCAAGTGTAATCATCTGGAGAGGTGTTATATTAAAGCTCTGCCCGAAAGACGAGGTTGCCAGGTCAATCTCTTTAAAATTTGAAAACTCGTGGAAAATACCGCTGGTTTCACCCGGAAGCTCAATGCCGGTCTTTTCACGAAATCCAAAACCCTCCAAGTATTTCACAAACTTTTCGCGTCCCACCCTTGCACCAATTTCAATAAATGCAGGGTTACAGGAGTTCTGCACTGCCTGAACAAAGGTCTGTGAGCCGTGACCGTTTTTGTTTGCACAGCTTATTGTTCTGTCAGCCACCTTTATGGAGCCACCACAGTAAAAATGGTCATCAAGTGATACCACACCTTCTTCAAGAGCCATTGACGCCACCGCAATTTTGAAAGTCGAACCAGGTTCATACGAGTCAACCACAGCCTTATTTCGCCTCAAAAACTGTGTTACCTCGGTGAGTTTGGCATTATATTCGCTGCCATCCATAGATTCAAGCTCTTTAAGTATATCAGGATACTTCTCCTGGACAGCCGCATTGATTTCAAAGGGCTGATTCAAATCATAGTCAGGTTTCGTTGCCATCGCCAGTATCTCACCTGTTTTCACACTCATAACAATGGCAGCAGCGCCTTCCTGAAGCTGATTTTCAATTCTTGCGTGTTCAAGATGCTTTTCAGCGAAATGCTGTATTGTTTCATCAATGGTCAGCACCACGCTCTGACCATTTTGTGCCTCATAATAGCTCTCGTAATTGTCAGGAATTTCAAGACCGGCTGTCATATTTGCCGATACAATTCTGCCGGGTACACCTTTGAGCTGCTCGTCGTAGACCATTTCAATTCCCTCAAGGCCGTTGTTGTCATTTCCTGCAAAGCCAATGACCTGAGACGCAAAATTTCCGTAAGGATAATACCTTTTTGTATCCTCAGCAAATTTTATTCCATCAATACTATATTTGTTTATATACTCTCTGAGGGCATCGGCCTGGTCTTTCTCAACTTTTTTCTTTATATATTCAAAGCTTGATTGCTTGTTTATTTTTTCAAGCACATTGTCATAGTCAAGCTCTAAAATCTCCGCCATGCGGCGTGCTATTTCCTCCGCACTTTGTTTTTTGTTGCCCCTTACATTTTTTGGAGTTATGCTTATGGTCTCAACACTTAGGTTGTTCGCCAGAATTTTCATATTGCGGTCATAGATGAGCCCGCGCTCTGGGGTTAGGATATTGTCACTGGTCTGCTGCTCCCGTGCCGCCGACGAAAGCTCTTCACCACGAACAATTTGAAGCCACGCAACTCTCACCATTAAAGCACAGAAAAGGAAGACTGCCCCTGCGAGCAGCCATCCTATCTTCTTTCTTTGAGTAAATGTACTTTGTTCGTTTTGCACCGCAGTTACCTCCAAACGAATAAATCGGTTTAGAATATGCCACTATAAATTATATTTCATAGGGCATTTTAAATATACCAAAACGAACTTATCTTTTATTTAAATATGTTCATTGCTCCGGTTATTGTCCCCGTAACACCGCTCATTGCCACTTCTGTTTCCCTGTTATTATCCTCGCTGCAAACCTGAGCAAAATCGCTTTGGCTTAAATCTACATAAAACATCTGGTATCTTTCAGGACTTATCATTCCAAATTTTTCATTTGCAATGGTCAAAAGCTGTTCAAGGTCAACCGCCTTGTCAATCTTCACCTGAAGGTCCTGATTTGTTGCAACTATTTCGTTATACTGCTTTTCAAGTTTTGCAACCGAGCTATAAGCCTCATTGATTTTCACATAGCCGTTTACTATCACAAAGGCTATGGTAAAACAAAGTGCCACCCTGATGAAATTTGTAATATTTAAAAAGCTGTGCTTTTTATTTCCTGTTTTTTTGCTTTCTTCGTGAAGTCGTTTGCTATCATTATGTCTCTCTGTGCCATAAGTATAATCAAACTTATATGCACTGCTTGTATTGTAGCTATACAAATTAGACATTTTTGCTCCACCTCAAAATTTATATTTTTTTAACAGCCCGAAGTTTCGCACTGTGTGCTCGCATATTTTCCTGAAGCTCTGCAGTTCCTGAAACTATGGGCTTTTTGTTTACTAATTTTACTTTAGGCTTTTTTCCGCAAACGCAAATGGGAAAATCCTTTGGGCACTCGCACCCTGATGCCAAGTCTGAAAAGGTCTGCTTTACAATTCTGTCCTCAAGGGAATGAAAGGTTATAACCGACAAAACCCCTCCGGGATTTAGCACATCAACAAAATCGCATATCGCCTGCCTGAGTATTCCAAGCTCATTATTGACCTCAATTCTTATTGCCTGGAAAGTCCTTTTTGCCGGATGCTTGTCCTGAAATCTCATTTTCACGGGATAAGCATTTTTTATTATTTCGCAAAGTTCCAATGTTGTCTCTATATCTTTTTCTTTTCGCTTTTCACAAATGGCTCTTGCTATCTGTCTTGCAAAACGTTCTTCTCCATAATCATATATGACTTTTGAAAGCTCGCTTTCAGAATATTCATTAACCACCTCAAAGGCACTGAGCCTATCTTCTCGGTTCATCCTCATATCAAGTCGCGCATCCATATTATAGCTGAAACCTCTTTCAGCCACGTCAAGCTGGGGTGATGAAACTCCAAGGTCCAAGATAGCTCCATCAATACCGCTTATTCCAAGACTATCAAGCACCTTTTTTACATCAGCAAAATTGCTGTGAACTATTTTTGTTATATCTCTGTACTTTTCAAGCCTCTTGCTCGCTGCATTTATAGCTGTCATATCACGGTCAATACCTATAAAAGTAGCATCCCCTGAAAGCTTTGAGCAAACCAGCTCTGCATGACCACCACCGCCAAGGGTTCCATCAACATAAATGCCGGAGGGCTTGACATCAAGCATATCAACGCTTTCATTCAGCAATACCGAAATATGTTTAAATTCGCTCATCATAAGCCAAGACGCTCCATCGCATTTTCAATTTCAGCGGATTCAAGCGCGGGATTGTTCATATACTTGCTCCAAGCCGCCTTGTCCCAGATTTCCATAGCGTTTGAAACGCCCACAATAACAACCTCTCGTCCGAGACCCGCATATTCACGATAAAGAGGCGGAATAACAACTCTGCCTTGTGTGTCAATTTCACACTCAGTGGCACCTGAAAAGAAAAATCTGCGAAGCATACGTGCATCTGCACCACGAAGCTGGAGAAGTTCTTCCTTGAAACTTTCCCATTCTTCCTTGGAGTATGCACACAAACAGTCGTTTACACCTTTAGACAGCACAAAAGTTCCACCCAAATCATCTCTGAATTTAGATGGAATGCTTACTCTGCCCTTGGTATCAAGGTTATGAAAATATTCACCGATAAGCATAGCCTTGCGCTCCTTGTAAAGTTCTGTTTTTATTCCACTTTATGGAATTTCGCTCCACTTCATACCACTTTCCTATATAATACTACACTTTTTGGACTTTTGCAATACTTTTTTAAAAAAATTTTAAAAAAATTGTAATTTATTTGTAACATTACACCATATTGTATCTTTACGAATTTACAAAACACAATATCGGATTTTTTGCACAAAAAAAGAGCCTGAAACCTTTTTGGTTTCAGACCCAAGACTTTCAATTTATTCAGCGATGTGAACAACCTCGACTTCGTTCTCCGCAAGTTTTTCCAAAAGCTTTTCATTCAAAGCTGCATTTGTAATCAAACAGTCAATTTCCTGAAAAGAAGCTAATTTTACAAACCCCACTCCGCCGATTTTACCATTATCACAAAGATAATATTTTTTGTTGGAGTTTTCAAACATTTTCTGTTTGATACCGCATTCTGTTTCATTACTGTCAAGGATTCCTGCATCTGCCGTTATTCCCTTGCTCGAAAAAAACATCTTGTTTGCAAAATAATCTTCTTCAATGCTCTTTTCTGCAAGCCTTCCCACAAATGACTGATTGCGGCTCATCACTCCACCTATCATAATCACTTTTAAGTGTTCACAACCCGAAAGCTCTGTCACAACCCTCAGCGAGTTGGTAATCACCGTAACATTTTTGCGAGTTTTAAGTTCCTTCGCCATAAAAAATGTGGTGGTTGAAGCATCAAGAAAAATCGTATCACCATCAACAACTTTTTTTGCTGCTTCTTTCGCAATCATTTGTTTTGCAACAACATTTATGGTTTTTCTCTTTTCCAGAGAAAATTCATGAGTACTGCCCTCAACAGAAACTGCACCACCGTGAGTTCTTCTGAGAGACTCTTGCTTTTCAAGCTTTTCAAGGTCACGTCTTACCGTCTCTTCTGTAACACCCAAAGTGCTGCTCAGTCTGTTTACCGAAACAACACCATCGGTATTTAAAAATTCAAGGATTTTCTTCTGTCGTTCAAGTGCAAGCATAACATTTCCCACTTTCGCGATTCTTATTTTTTCTTCAGGATTTTCACCTTTGCTCCATTTTTAAGCCCGGCAGAGTTTGCATCATCGGTATCAATATGCATTTCAACGTTGAAATCGTCTCTTACTCTGACCTGAACATCATAAAATCTGGTAGGCTTTATTCCCTCTACCTCAACATCCACATAATCATTGTCCTTTATGCCGTTTGCCATGGCATATTCAGGAGTTAGATGAATGTGACGATTGGCAATTATTACACCTTCCTTAAGGTATACACTGCCTTTGGGGCCAACAACAACTACCTTTTCAGAGCCTTCAACCTGACCTGACGGTCTTACCGGAGGACTTACCTTCAAAACGAATGTATCTGTTCTTGATATTTCAACCTGAGTTTTGTTTCTCACGGGGCCAAGAACACGGACATTTTCAATAACTTTAAGTGACGGCCCTACCAATGTCACAACCTCATTTGACGCATATTCACGCCCCATAAGATATTTTTTTATGGTAAGCTGATATCCTTTGCCAAACAGAGTTTCAAGGTCCTCCTGAGACAAATGAATATGACGTTGAGAAACGCCGACCTTGATTTGTCCGTCATCATTTATATCTTTAATAACGCTTTGAACAGCCTTTGCGATTGTATCTGTATCATAATACATAAACTTCACCTCTCAAGATAGCAGATAGTTGCCTCCTGATTTATATTTCCGTCTTTCCGGATTGTCGATTTTAAAAATCAGTCCATATCAAAGAACTTTGTAACCTCTCTGTGCGGTCTTGCAATAACAGCCTGGCCATAAACCTTACCAATGGGCTGTGCGTTCTGATATCCTGCTTCCACCGCAGCCTTAACCGCTGAAACTTCACCAGCAACAATAAAGGTAACAAGTCGTCCTCCAAGACGCTTTTCGGAGTGAATAACTCTCACATTCGCAGCTTTTGTCATGGAATCAAGACCCTCAATAGCCGCAACTAATCCGTCTATTTCAAGAAGGCCAATGGTTTCTGCTCCAATGGTGTCACCATTTATATCTTCCTCATTCATAAAGTCCTTTGGGAGCTTTTTGTTATATTTATCTTTGTTTATATCGAGGCGATAAGCCATCTTTTCAACGCCGTCACCTGGATTTGGTATAACATGTGAAACAATGTGCTTGCCCTCAGCCTTTGCATATTCAGTTCCGGCCTCAACAGCAGCCTTAACCGCAGCAACATCGCCGGCAATCTTTATCTGCATAACAAGTGGTGCAGGCGCATCTGCGCTCTTGGGACGGTTTCTGTCAAAGGCAATAACTTTTACATCTGCAGCTTTTGCACAAAGGTCAGCAGCAACCACCGCGGTTGTAAAGCTATAAACTTCTATCATTCCTAATGCTTTCATTTATGCACAATCCTTTTCGTTAAATTTAAACTATATGAAGACCATCTGCCATAACGCATCTTCTCTGGCGGGTAAATGATCTTGCGGATGTAATACCCTCACCAGTAGGACCAGCAATAGTAAATGTAGTATGGCCCTCACCACCGGCACCAATGCCTGCATAAGAAGGAGCGTTTTTCACAAAAATTGTTGTTTCAACCGCTCTTGCAAATGCTGTAAGTCTGTCGACATTCTTTGAATGAATGTGAGCTGAATGTCTGTTTCCATGTTCTGCTTTGCAAGCCTCAGTGATAGCTTCTTCAATATTCTTCACTCTTACGATAGGAAGAATTGGCATCATCATTTCAACCTGAACAAATGGATGCTTTGCATCAGTTTCACAGATGATGAGTCTTGGGTCTGCATCAATACCAAGTTCTTTGAGGAACAACTTTGCGTCCTTACCCACCCACTTTTTGTTGATTCCAAACTTACCGTCTTTTTCAACGAGAGCAACCTTCACAAGCTTGTCAATCTGTGCTCCTTTTAAGAGATATGCACCGTTTCTCTGCATATGAAGAATAAGCTGGTCAGCAACTGAATCAAAAACGAAACATTCTTTTTCAGCGATACAAGGGAGATTGTTGTCAAAGCTTGCACCCTTGATAATATCAGACGCTGCCTTTTCAACATCCGCTGTGTCATCAACAATAACAGGAGGATTTCCAGCCCCTGCACCGATTGCTTTCTTACCTGAGGAAAGGAGCATTTTTACAACACCGGGGCCACCTGTTGCAACAAGCATTTTAACAAGTGGCGAACCAACCATTTCGTTTGATGAATCCATAGTTGGATTTTCAACAGAAACAACCAGATTTTCAGGACCACCTGCTTCCAGAATTCCACGGTTTACAAGGTCAACTGCATAGTTTGCAATTTTCTTTGCATTTGGATGCGGGTTGAAAACAACCGCATTTCCGCCCGCAATCATACCGATTGAGTTGCAGATAACTGTCTCACTGGGATTTGTTGAAGGCGTGATGCTTCCGATAACGCCATAAGGTGCCATTTCAATCAAAGTAAGACCGCAGTCACCGGTTTTAACCGTGGGACAAAGGTCCTCAGTTCCGGGAGTCTTATTTGCAACCAATTGGTGTTTGATAATCTTGTCAGAAACCCTACCCATGCCGGTTTCCTCAACACCAAGCTTTGCCATTTCTTCAGCTTCTTCCAAGGTAAGACGGCGGATTGCAGCAATCATCTTTTCTCTCTGTTCAACAGTATAGCTCTTATACTGAACATAAGCTTTTGACACCGCCTCCAAAGCTTCTGTCATTGTGGGGAAAACGCCCTTGAGATTTTTCCTGGGCACTACCTTTCCGTCCATATTCTGAATAACACTTTCAACTATACGACTTATATCCTTTTCATCAAACATATCAATTCACCTCAAACTTTTATATAATTGTATTCCACATCTTATCATCAGGGCTTGCAATAACCGAGCTGTCAAGGAACATGGTTCCGTCACTTACCTCGCGTTTTGCCTTTTCTATTGCTGATTTAACCGCAGCAACCTCACCCGTTAGAAGCATATATGACTTTCCGCACATACCACGGGCGATACGTAGCTCTATCAAATCAACAATCGCGGTTTTTGCCGCAATATCTGCCGCCAAAATAATCGACGCCGCAGAATAAGTTTCCAAAATACCAAGAGCGCGTTTATCCTGCACCTCAGTAGTGCCATAAATAGCAGGAAAAATAGTTTCATGAGGATTTCCCAGAACAAAACTGTCAATCAATTTTTCAGGAAACATATTTTTCACGGTATCAACCGAAGCTCTTACCGCACTCAAATCGCCCTCAATCAAAATTATGTATTTCCCCGGACAAACAACCTCGGCCTCAATAACATTTACCTCAGCTGTTTTAACCATTATATCAGCGGCCTTCATACCGGTGGAAACCGTTGTAAATTCAGCCATTGCCAATGCTTTTCCCATTTATGTTTCCTCCCTTTCTACCGCTTTACATCAAGCAAAATATATCTTTCTGTTATTTCCTTTATAACTCCATCAATGGGACTATGAATTTCTGCACCCAAACCCTCGCAGCTTGCTATCTTTTCAAATTTCTTAACCACATCCCCAACACTCACCACAGCCTTTGCCGGCTGGCCTATGTGCTGGCTCAACATGATTTTGAGTGTTTTCACACTCTTTGAAAAATCCTGAGGGCTGTCATCAAGAGGAGCTTCGACATCATATTTTGAAATTCCAAGCCTTGAAATCAGTCTCTCCATAGGTATCGTTCTGTATTTTCTGTGTTCACTAACCGAGGAAAACTTTGGCTCATTTTCAGGCCTTATGCCGCGTTTTCTGATTTCATCACGGAACTCACCGATAAGCATGGACGGTGAAAGTCCCTGATGACAGGCATACATGCTGCAGATGCCACACTGTGAACAATACATAGAGTTCATCATAGCTGTCACATCTTTTGTCATCCCTTTTGCCGCAGCTCTCATAAATAAATGTGGCTCAATGGGATGTCCCAAAAGATTTCTTGAACACATATCAGTGCACATTCTGCACTGACAACACGCACTCATAGCTCTGTATATATTAACTTTTGAATTTGTTTTCTTCTTCATAACAACAGGATGATTTTTTGGCAATACCAATATTGCATTTGTCGTCTTTGTCACAACATCATTTTTATTTGCCACTCTTCCTGTCATTGCACCGCCGCTTAAATAAACACAGTCTTTGACTGTTTCCCCACCAGAAAGCTCCACCACTTTTTTAAGCGGCACACCAAGTGGAACTTTATACGTTCTGGGGTTTTGGACCTCGCCTGCTACCGTAACATACTTGTAGCAAACAGGAGTTTTTTCCTTGATTGCAAAGTGAATATTGAGCATAGTTTCTACATTATACACGATAACCCCTTCCGAAATGGGAAGTTGACCGGGTTTTACCACTTTGCCGGTGGTTTCATAAATAAGAACAATCTCATCACCTGCCGGATAAACCTCAGGCAAAAGTGAAATTTCAATATTTTTAAAAGCACCAATATGTTCATTAAGTTCTTCAACTGTTTCGCTGTAAGCAGCCTTTATGCCGATAATGGCTTTTTTTGCGCCCACAGTTTCTCTCACCGCATCAAGGGCAGACATGATTTCTTCTGCATAAGTCATAAGAAGCTGTCTGTGAAGCCTGAAAAGCGGTTCGCATTCTGCACAGTTGAGTATAATCGTGTCAGCTTTCTCTGAAAGCTTTGCATAAGAGGGAAATCCTGCGCCACCGGCACCTACTATTCCGCATTCTTTCATAAGTCGACCAAGTTCTGCAAACTGCATAAATAGCTCCCCCTTCTATCAAAATTCATTTCTTTTGTCGTTATTTAAAGCTTTCGCCGTCGTCGATAATTCCCACAATTGCTGCATCTATTGGTTGAGTCTCTTTTTCACAGCCAATTCTTGCCGCACTACCAAGAGCCACCAGAACATATTCACCAATTCCTGCACCTATATTGTCAATAGCAACAATTCTTGAATTCTCTTTTGCCATGGATTTGACAGGCTCAACAATCATAAACTTGCTCCCAACAAGGTTTTCGTTCTTGCGGGTTGAAACAACGCTGCCAAGCACCTTTCCAATAATCATAACATTCTTCCTTTCCGGATTAGCAAACCGCTAGGACGAAGCCTTGGCTTCGTCCCTCAGGTCGCCTGCCTTGTTTCCTATTATTTAAGGATAGGCAATATTTTCTCAACATCTGTATGAGGTCTGGGAATAACGTGTGTAGCAATGATTTCGCCAAGCTTCTGTGCACACTGACCGCCTGCTTCAACAGCAGCTTTAACAGCGCCAACATCACCGCGAACCATAACACTAACTAAACCTGAACCAATCTTTTCTGTGCCAACGAGAGTTACGTTAGCAGCTTTAAGCATAGCATCTGCTGCTTCGATTGCTGCAACCAAGCCTCTTGTTTCCACCATACCCAATGCTTCCTGTGCCATTCTTTTTTCCTCCTTTACAACCTTTTTTTCAACAGCCTTTGTCTCTTTGACAACGGCTTCATTATTTTTCAATGCTTCCGTATTTGCAATTACGGTCTTTTTTGTTGTTGCCATACTAAATCACTCTTTCTTTAGAACTTAGGCAAAATCTTTTCAACATCGCTGTGAGGTCTCGGAATTACGTGTGTAGCAACGATTTCGCCGAGTCTCTGTGCGCACTGGCCACCTGCTTCAACAGCAGCCTTAACAGCGCCAACATCACCGCGAACCATAACACTCACCAAGCCAGAACCAATCTTTTCTGTGCCGATGAGAACTACCTCAGCAGCCTTTACCATTGCGTCGGCTGCCTCAATTGCTGCAACCAAACCTCTTGTTTCTATCATACCTAATGCTTCCTGTGCCATTTTAAAATCCTCCTAAAATATTTTAATTTGTTAATTATTATTCATTGATAACTGCAATCTTGAGACCTTCCATCTTGACATTTGTGATAAATGCATCATTGATTTTGTCAAGAGGATACTTGTGTGTGATAAGTTCCTTGATTGGAAGTCCGATTGCTATTGCGCGCTTCAAGAAATCAAAGGTTGTAGCATAATCACGAAGAGTGTATACCCATGAACCAACCAAAGTGATTTCCTTTGAGCAGAGGTCAAAGTGCGGATTGATTTGTGCATCGCCACCATTGATAAAGAAGCCAAGTTCACAAAGTCCGCCGCCATCTCTGATAAATTTGTAGATATTGCTGTGTGCAACAGGTGAACCGGTGCACTGGAAAGCAAAATCTGCAAAATATCCGCCAAAGCTGTCTTTGACAGCACCAGCTAATGCTTCAATGCCGTTGTGGTCCTTGAAATTAACTGTTTTATCAGCGCCCATACGTTTTGCAAAGTCAAGACGTTTTTGTTCACCGTCAACAGCTGTAATATTTTCAATACCCATTGTACGAAGAACTGCTATACAGATAAGACCGATAGGTCCGCAGCCCTGAACAACAACACGGCTGTTGAATTTAAGTATTCCTGTTGTCTTTGCACGTTCTACCGCATGGATAAGAACTGCGCAAGGTTCAATAAGAATTCTTGAATCAAGGTCAAGGTCAGATACATTAAATACCGTTGAACCGCCCTTAATCACCAGATAGTCAGCAAACCAACCGTTGAAGTGAGTTTCATTGTCCGGAATAAGTCCGTAAATGTCACCACCTCCTACGTTCTGCTTGTTGAGGTCATACATGGTGATGTCAGGATTGTCTTTGAAAATCATACAAGTAACAACCTTGTCACCAAGTGCCAAAGGTTTGCCTGCACTGTCTTTCTTAACATTCTTACCCATTTTTACTATTTCACCTGTTCCCTCATGACCGAGAACAACAGGAATGAGTCCAAATGGATCACGCTTATATTCATGAGCATCAGTTCCACAAATACCGCAACCCTCAACCTTTACCAAAATATCGTCATCACCAATTTCAGGAATGTCATATTCCTGAATTTCGATTTTTTCAATACCGGTAAGCATTGCCACACGGCTTCTTGAGGGTATTGAACCCGCTGCCTTTGGAGCTGCACTGGTGCTTGTTCCCTGCATTCCTGCAAGAACCTGTTTTACAATCTGTTCTATTTCGTTGTTATTCAACCAAAATCTCTCCCTTCTTAAAAATCTTTCATAATTTCATCGATGAGCGAAGCGCCATACGCCGAAAGAGCAGTATCCTGTTCTTCTGTACCGCCGCTGACACCCAGCCCGCCAATAATTTTTCCATGATGTATCAGTGGGTCACCGCCACCGAAAATAACAATCTGTCCATCGTTGGTAAACTGAATCCCGTAAAGTGACTCTCCCGGAGCCGCCAATGTACTCAATTTCTTTGTGGACATTTTGAGAGCAACCACTGTGTAAGCCTTTTTGAGTGCCACATCAAAGCTCGCAATGTAGGAATTATCCATACATTCAATGGCAATTGGTCTTCCCGCAGGTGTCGACACAGCAACAACAGCATTGACACCCATCTGTTTTGCCTTTTCTTCAACCATAGCAATGAGCTTTTTAGCCGCTTTAAGTCCAAAACCCTTTTCTTCGGCTTGCGAATCAGCAAGTTGCTTCAAGGTAGCTTCTACAATACGAGAAAGCTTTTCGTCATCCATAACGACACCTCCCGCATTATTTTCCAAGCTGGTCCATAACTTTCTTTGTGATCTGTGCAATCAATTCCTTGTTGTCGCCAACTTGACCTTCTTCAGCAACAGCACAATCCGGAATATGACAATTATGACAGCTCATACCACCATTTTTGTTATTAGGGCAAAGGCTTGCAGGATGTTTTCCTGTCATGCCAAATGCACGTCTTACATCGTAAAGTTTCTTGAGCTGTTCTTTTGAGAATTCCTGAGGTCCACCAAGCTGATTTGAAAGGAACAAAAGTTCTGCATAGAACTCAAGTGATTCCATCTTGTGATAAGCTGCAAGAAGTGAATCTGAATAAGCAAGTGCACCGTGATTTTCAAGGAGCACTGCATCGTAGTAGGGAAGATATTTCTCTACTGCGTCAGGAATTTCATTTGTTGAAGGTGTGCCGTATTCCGCAATGGGAACACAACCAAGTGCGATAACAGCTTCAGGCATAATCGGCTGTGTAAGAGGCTTTCCTGCAATAGCGAAGCTTGTTGCATAAATAGGATGAGCGTGAACAACCGCCTGAACATCAGGACGATGCTTGTAAACTCTTAAATGCATCTTGATTTCTGATGATGGCTTAAAACCTTTATTTGCCTGCAAAATATTGCCGTCACCATCGATTTTACATATGTACTCAGGTGTCATAAAACCTTTGCTTACGCCTGTGGGTGTGCAAAGATATTCATTGTCAGAGATTTTAACAGAGATATTGCCATCGTTTGCAGCAACCATTCTTCTGTCATAAATTCTCTTACCAATGTCACAGATTTGTTTTTTGATTTCATACTCTGACATCATAGTGTAGTTCTCCTTTATATAGCATTTTAATTTAACTCATATTTACCTACATATATAATACCATATATATACTGCCCTGTCAATCGTTTTTTGTGTTTTTTTCTTTGTTTTTGTTGTTTTTACCTAAATTTTTGTGGTTTTCTGTCTTCCGCAAGATAATCAATAAGTTCCTGTATTCCCTCACCCGTTGTGGATGCAACAAAGAAAATCTTTTCACATCCCGCAAGTTCAAGCCAGCTAGCTGCTTGTTTCGGGTTCGCATCCGGCTGGTCAATCTGGGTTACAATTCCAATAACCTCGCGGTTTACCTGTGCTGTGCAACATGGTGGATACAAAGAATACTGTTCCCTTGCGCTGAGAAGAAGTCCCACAACATCGGCCTCGTAGGAATAAAGAGCCAAGGCTCTGCCTAATATTTTATTCTCGGCGTATTCCCCCGGGGTGTCAATGAGTATATCATGATAATTTATGTACTGGGTTTTGTGATAACCAATCTTTTCGCCTTTGAGAGCCTGAGTAAGCGTTGTTTTTCCACACTCGCTCCTGCCCACAAGTATCATTTTTTTCATATCTTAAGTCCTTGTGATGGGGCAAACAGTGAAGCCCAGTGTCTCTTTGCTGTAATCACAAAGTGCTCTGAGAGATGCCTCCACCTCTGAAACTGTACCAGTCACAATCAAAGTTCCGCTGAAACGGTCAACAAAGCCAATTTCCGCGCCAGACGCCTTGATTGCAATATCAGCCGCGATAATGGCGGTTTCCGCCGGCGACATGGTAACAATTCCAATAGCTGCTTTTGAATAATCAATTGCAGGGTCAAGACCCAGCTTTTTGTAAAGAATTCTGTCAGGGTTTGCAATAATGTGAGCAAGAGTAATCTGCTTGCCTGGAACAAGTTCCTGAATAATTCTCATTCTGTCACTTAAGTTGCTTAAATCTTTCCAGTCTGCCATTGTCTTAACCTCCTATCTGGCACCTAAGTCCCTCTGATTCAACCACCGTTTTGAATTTCTGGATTTGTTCATCGGGAATCAAATCAACATTATGTAATTCATAATTTCTGTCAAGGCCCTCATATTTGTCTTCACCCAGACGGTGATAAGGAAGAAGATGTAATTCATCCACTCCCGGCAAAGTCTTTGCAAATTTTGCTATATCCCTTATTTCATTTTCAGTATCATTGAAGGTGGGAATGACAGGAACTCTTATAATAAGTCCATTTGCCTTTTCTGCGATTTTTCTTGCATTTTCCAGAATAAGTTCGTTTGGCTGCGAAGTGAACTGTCTGTGTTTTTCACTGTTCGTGTGCTTAATATCCATGAGATACAAATCAAGATAAGGAAGAAGCATTTCTATCTTGTCAAATCCAGCACAGCCCGTTGACTCAAGAGCAGTGTTAATGCCTTTTTCCTTGCAGGCACGAAGAAGCGCCGCTGCAAATTCGGGCTGTCTCAGCGACTCGCCACCGGACAGGGTAACGCCCCCGCCACTGCGGCGGTAATAAATTCTGTCTTTCTCAATTTCTTCCATAATCTCAGCCACTGTAACATCGCGACCGATAACTTTCTCTTTACCGTCAACAACCATTTTTTCTATGTCGAACTTCTGGGATTCGGGATTGCAGCACCATTTACATCTCAGGAAACAACCTTTGAGAAAAATTATGGTTCTGACACCCGGACCGTCATGCACCGAAAAACGCTGAATATCAAATATTCTGCCTTTGGTGTTTAAGTAATCGTTGTTCATATATTAAAATCCTTTTTGTTCTGTTCTGTTGATTATGTCATCCTGAAGCGATTTTGAAAGCGTTGTAAAGAGCGCGCTGTAACCCGCAACTCTGACAACAAGACCTTTGTACTTTTCAGGATTCTTCTGTGCATCCTGAAGAGTTTCACGGCTTACCACGTTGAACTGCACGTGGCTGCCTTTCTGGTCAAAGTAGCCTCTGATAAGTGCCACAAAGCTTTCAAGACCCGATGTTCCCTTGAGTGCTGACGGATGGAATTTCATATTGAAAAGTGTTCCGTTTGATGCAATAAAGTGGTCGAGCTTTGCAACAGAGTTTGCTGCAGCTGTAGGGCCATTCACATCACGGCCTGCCGCCGGCGATACACCATCAGCCACCGGAGTTTTCGCGAAACGTCCATCGGGAGTCGCACCCGTCTGTGCGCCAAGGGGAACGTTTGCTGAAACGGGATAAAGTCCTGCGTGATAAACTCCACCACGGGGATTGGTATATTTTTCTACGGGTTTTGTATATGTATAAGCAACATCTCTTGCGAAAGTATCAACCTCGCATATATCGTTTCCGAACTTTGGAACGCCCTCAATCAATCTGAGAATTTCAGCGTCTCTGCTGCTTGCACCGGAAGTATTTCCCTGTATATTCTTGCAAATTTGTTCAATCTGTTCTTTTGAGACATTTACACCCTTTTCAGCGAGGCTCTTTACAACTCCCACAACGATTTCTTCGAGGTCCTTTGAATCAGCACCTTTTCCAAAATTGTTTTTGAGAGCTTCTTTGAGCTCGGGAAGAGTGAATTTTCTTTCTTCGAACACAAGCTTCTTGATCGCAAAAAGTGCATCTGCCATATTTGCAACACCAAAACCCTGAGGACCGGTGAAGTTGTAGACCGCACCGCCCTCCTGAACGCTCTTTCCTCTTCCGATACAATCTTCAATCATACTTGAAAGGAAGGGGAGCGGAGCTCTTTGAGCGTGAGCCAGGTCAATAGCATTATCTGCATCCACCATCAAAGAAATCATATATTCTGTCTGAGCCTTATACGCGTCATAGAATTCGTCAAAGGTGGTCATTTTTGAAATATCGCCTGTTTCCATGCTTATCTGCTTGCCCTCGTCAACACCGTTTGAGAAAACGAGTTCCAAAGGTCTACACATATTGAAGAATGCCGCATCGTGCCAGCCGTCTGTCTTTCCTCCTTTTTGAGGTTCAACACAGCCAATAATGTTATATTGTCTTGCATCCTCCAAGGTGAGTCCACGACTTATAAGCGCAGGAATAATAACCTCATCATTGTAATAAGCCGGGAGACCAATTCCTGTACGTGTAAGCTCGCCCGCTCTCATCAAAAATTCGTGAGGTGTTTTGTTCCACACCCTTACTGAAAGTGATGGTTGGGGAAGCATTGTATGTAATGATGCGTTTATGCACATAAACGACACGTCATTTGTGATATCAACGCCATCTTTGTCCTGACCGCCCGCAATAAGATTTTGGAAAAGGCTGTAGCCCGCAAACCCTTCAGCAGAAAGGGCATCTCTGATTTTTGTAAAGTCATTGAGTTTTACCCATACACAGTCCATAAGCTCCTGGGCAAACTCACGTGTTATCTTGCCGTTTTTGAAATCCTTTTTGAAATAAGGATACATATAAACATCAAAACGTCCTGGAGAAACGGAATGTCCGTTTGACTCGGTCTGGATAAGAAGCTGAACAAACCAGAAGCTCTGGCAGGCTTCATAAAAGCTTTCTGCACCAAACTGGGGAACACGGCTGCATATTTTCCCAATTGTTTTGAGTTCCGCGCGTCGAACCTCATCTGTGCATTTATCAGCCATTTCATAAGCGAGGCGTGAATATCTCTGCGCAAAGGTAATAGCCGCTTCACAGCTTTCAATAACAGCATCAAGGAAAACTCTTTTTTCAGTAGCGTTGCCTTTTGTCTGGTCAATTGCATCACGCTCTGCTTTTGCCTGCTTAATGATGCCGTCAAAACCAATTTCAAGAACCTTGCCATAGTCCACAGTAACGTGACCAATACCATTGTAGAAATAGTTTCCCGGTGTGAACACATTGTGGCTGATAGCGTCCATCGTTTCAGGCTTCATATAAGAAGCCGCAAGCTCACTTGTGGTCTTGCCCTTCCAATATTTGAACACCTCGCCGAGAGCTTTCTTTGAGTCCTCCGAAAGAACAAACGGGTCAGCAGACCTTGTTTCAAGGCTGTCAAACTCATCCTCAATCCAGGAGAAAGAAAACTCGGGGAAAATCTGACAGCTTCTTGAAGACTTTGTAGCACTGCCCACAACCAATTCATGCTCCCTGATTGTAATAGGAAGATTTTCAAGGATATTTCTGAAGGCTTTTGCACGCCTTGTAATCATAGGCATACCTTCGGTATTTTTATAGGATTCAGTAAGTAAAACCGCACGTTCAACTTCGATTTCCGGTTTTCTGGCAAACAAATTGTCCTTAAGCTTTTCAATACGTGGACTTTTTGCGATATCTTCGGTGAAAAATCTTGCCATAACTTAAACTCCCCTTTCAAAAAAATAATACTTCATTTTAATCGATAATATCTTAGTTTCATTCTACAACACTATCATTAAAATGTCAATACAAAACACAGAAAAAAAAAGATTTTTTTATCAATTTCAAAAAAAATGTTAGGTTTCCCCGGGAAATTATGCCAAAATGCAGCAAAAAGGCAAACCTCAAAGGTTTGCCCTTCCATTATTCTTATCTCTTCCACGTATTTTTAGAAAACAACACAAGAATTGGGAAAATCTCAAGTCTTCCTATAAGCATCGCAGCTGTGAGAACCAATTTTGAAAAATCTGAGAATACTGCAAAGTTGCACATTGGGCCAACTTGTGAAAGTCCGGGACCTATGTTGCTGAGGGTTGCCAGCACCGCCGTGAAATTGGTAGTAAAATCAAGGTTGTCTATGCTGATAGCAATAAGCACACCCACGAAAATAAACATATATGCCATAAAAAACATATTCACTCCACGAACCACTTCGTGTTCCAGAATGCGTCCGTTCATTTTCACCTTTATTGTACTTTTGGGATGAGCAAGGACCTTAACCTCTTTGATAATACTTTTGAAAAGTATAACTATTCTCGAAACCTTGATGCCGCCCCCCGTACTTCCCGAACAAGCCCCGCAAAACATCAAAGCTATAATAACCATTCGTGAAAGTTGAGGCCAGAGGTCAAAGTTCGTGGTTGCATATCCAGTTGATGTTATTATCGATGAAACCTGAAATGCACTGTGCTTAAGTGTTTCAAGTGTACCGCCAAACAAGTGCCGTGTGTTAAAGAAAATAACTGTAACAGCCGCCACAATAATCCCTAAGTATACCCAGACTTCTTCCAGTTTGAAAGTACCTTTTATTTTTCTCATAAGTATGAGATAGTAAAAGGAAAAGTCTATTCCAAAAATCGTCATAAATACAGTTATTACCACCTGAACATAAGAAGAATATTCTGAAAGTCCGGAGTTGAGAATTCCAAAGCCGCCCGTTCCCGCCGTACCAAAGGATAGCGTCAGCGCCGAAAACCAATCAAGTCCGCCCATTTTTAAGAGAATTATCTCAAGGCACGTAAAGAAAAGGTAAATTCCATATAAAATTTTCGCTGTGGATCTTACTCTTGGAACAAGCTTGCCAACAGAATAGCCCGGGCTTTCCGCCTTGATAAGATAAAGGTTGCTTCCACCCGAAAGAGGAAGAATAGCCACCAAAAAGACCAGCACGCCCATGCCGCCTATCCAATGAGTAAAGCTACGCCAGAAAATCATCGACTTCGGCAAAACCTCAACATCTGTGAGTATTGATGCACCAGTGGTGGTAAATCCAGATGTAGTTTCAAAAACTGCATCCACAAAGTTTGGTATGCTACCCGAAATAACAAATGGAAATGCTCCAAAAATACTGAGGGTTATCCAACTGAGAGCAACCGACACAAAACCTTCTTTTGCAAACATAATTCTATTTCTGGGCTTTATCATAACCAACGGAATGCCCACTATCAAACAAAGTGCCGCACACATCAAAAACGTCCACTTGGCAGGCTCGTCATAGAGAACCGCACACAAAAACGGCAACACCATAGCCGCTGCCTCTATATTGAGCACGCAGCCAAGCACGTGAGAAATCATTTTGTAATTCATGAGAATTTACCTCTATTTCAATATATCGCTTATATCCTTAAAGCCCTTGTGAGTTGTTACCACAATAACTCTGTCCCCGGGAAGAATAACATCCTTACCACGTGGGGTAATTATGTTCCCTGCCCTGTTTATACAAGCGATAATTATATCATTTTTAAGGTCAAGAGTTTCGATTGCCTGATTTGAAATAGGCGAATTTTCAACAATCCTGAATTCAAGGGCTTCCGCCTTTCCATCAAGAACATAATGCATCGTTTCGATATTGCTGCCGATAGAATTATTCTTTGCCCTCACAAAACGAACAATATATTCAGCTGCCAGATTCTTTGGATAGATTATGGTATCAAGCCCAAGGTTTCTGATTACCTCATCATAAGCAATGCGATTGATTTTTGTAACCACCTTGCCATCGGTTTTGGTCTTTGCATAAAGAGACAGCATAACGTTTTCTTCATCTATATTGGTAAGAGACACAAACGACTCGGCATTTTCAATACCCTCTTCAAGCAAAAGACGATTTTCTGTTCCGTCACCGTTGATTATGGTAGCCTTGGGAACAAGGTCACAAAGAAGCTCGCATCTGTCTTGATTTTGCTCAATAATTTTAACCTCGATACCGGATTTGATAAGGTTCTTTGCAAGATACACAGCCGTTGCTCCGCCGCCGACAATTATGGTATCTTTCACCTTGTTGGTCTTTATTCCTATTTTTTTAATAAACGCTGCTGCATTCTTTATAGTAGCAACGATGCTTATGAAATCGCCTTCCTCCATAACAAAATTACCACTGGGGATAAATGCGTCGTCACCGCGTTCAACGCCACAAATAAGAACATCGCCGCTGAGTTTATTCTTTATATCTGCAACTTTGAGATTTGCGAGAGGTGACCCAGGCTGAATTTTGAATTTAAGTATCTCAACTCTGCCCTTTGCAAAGGTATCAATCTGCACAGCTGACGGAAACCTCAGGGCTCTTGCAATTTCATTTGCCGCAGTATGTTCAGGGTTGATAATCATCGCAAGTCCAAGGTCTTCCTTGAACAAATGAAGTTCCTTGTTGTATTCAGGATTTCTTACTCTTGCGATTGTACTGCAGTTTTCACTGAGTTTTCGTGCCAGAAGACAGGCAAAAAGATTAAGCTCATCAGAAGCCGTTGCCGCAATAAAAATATCTGTGTCTTCTATTCCCGCTTCACTGAGAACATCAACACTTGCACCGCTGCCGAAAACTCCCATTACATCATAAGCGTTCACCGTATCCTGCAAAACCTCTCTCTTTATGTCAATAACAGTAATGTTGTGATTTTCTTCACGACTAAGACGTTCAACCAGCTTTTCACCGACTTTGCCAAGTCCCACAACAATAATATTCATATATCACATCTCCAAAAAGAATTTTTTCAAATTATTATAGGCTTGATTATATCAAATTAAATGCTTAAAGTCAATAAGTCGGTGCAATTCCTATAAAAAAGTGGTCTGAACATTACGTTTCAAACCACTTTTATTTTTATAAAGTTACTCCCACTCGACTTCCGCTTTTTTAATCACCGTGATTTTCAATGATTTTTCGTGATTTTATTATCCACATTTTGCATTTTTCATCGTGGTGATTTTATTTCCGAAAGTTTTTGTACTCAAATTGTACTCAATGAGCATCAATTTTTGTAGGTCGTATTGCAGTATAAATGCGTAACTTGAGCATTGGTTTTAGAATTATTACCACCATCAGCTTTTCTTACAATGTGGTCAACTGAAGTAGAATGAGTATCTAAATAACCACCACAAATAGGACATTTAGGTAAATTTTTAACAAATGTTTGTAATTTAATTTGCTGACGCCTTCCTCTAGAAAAATTGCCTCTTATTTCAACTTCTTCATTATCTATTATCTCTGTTTGCAAATATTTATATTCTGGTATAGTTCTTAGCTTATTTATAATTTCTTCTGCCGACAAATTATCATTGTCACTTATAATATTCATCAAATCATCGAAATAGTTTGCAATTTTATCATAAGATCTTTTTGTTTGTCTGTATTTTCGTATTATTTGTTGTACTATAAAACTATATGTATATATAACTTCTTCAAAACGTCCTCTCACCCTAATAAAGTTATTAAGTTCATTTTTTGAAATTAAATTTTTCACAAATAGTAGCATTCCATAATACGAACCTATTTTGTGTTTTGCTAAATCAGAGTAAAAATATACGAACGGATGTAACCCCAATGAGAATTTTTCTTTAGAATGTATATATTGCAATATTCTCAAAGTATTACGTAGCATTTCTATTACACTATTCTCGTCACCTAATTCAGCTTTTTTAATATCAACTATACCATTACATATTTTTACAGTTTGATTTACTACATCCAAAGTAAGAGAAGATGATTGAACTCCACCAATCGAAAAAGAATTTATGTCATCAACATTAACTGGAGAATCTCCAAACATAATGCTATGAATTTTTTTTGCATTGTCCAAAATCTTTGTTTGAGCTTCATTTGAAAATTTTGACCAATACTGATATCCTTGTCCTGCTCTAACAATCGCCCTTGCAGCTAATGCATATGCTTTATCTCTATTTCCTATTAATTCCAATTCAGCATCACTGATTTTTGTAGCACATTGGTTTATTTTCAGGAAAGAATCTTCTGCCTTGTCAGCGTTACCTTCTACCCATTGCAACTGTATTGCTAATGCTCCCAAATTTTTTGCAATTTCTTTTTTTCGATCATTTGTTGTAATAGATGGGTTTCTAGTTATTAAAGATATCTCCTTGAAAGAACCAATTTTTTCGTTAACTAACTCTCTTGTTTTTTGAGCAACATCTAATTGCTCCGGAGATATAACATTACCATAATAAATTCTAGAAATTTCACCATCGCCATAATCATCATTTATCCATGCACCTAAACTACTCAAACGATGTGCACCATCTATAACAAAAATATACCCACCCTGATTTCTCCATAAGATAATTGATGGTATCAGTTCGCTCTCTATAAAACTTTCGATTATACCACAGATTTTATTGGGATCCCATTCATTTGTCTCTCTTTGGAAAATGGGTTTTCTTAAAGCCGAAAAGAAAAACGAATCATATTTCAAATCTTCGATAGAGAGTGTGGCTTTATTTCTAGTGTTATTGTTTCCTCCTATTTCAGAAAGAATATCAAAATCTTCTCTTGGTATCAAAGCATCTAAAGTTACTGTTTTCATATTTACCCTCCCTTTTTCAAGTATATTATTAATTTATTCCTCACTTAGATCTTCGCCATCTTCCAAAGCAAGTTCTGCCAATTCCTGCAACTTATCTTTCAATATCTGCTTGTCCGGCAAACAGAGAGTATAATCAGAAACCAATGTAGGTGACATACTGCGACTCAATGCGTATTCAACTACTGCATCGTCTTTACTTGCACAAAGTATAAGACCAACACTCGGATTTTCGTTTGGCTTTTTAACATCTCGGTCTAAAGCTTCAAGATAGAAGTTTATCTGACCGATATGTTCAGGCTTGAATTTACCGATTTTAAGTTCTATCGGAACAAGACATGACAATGCTCTGTTGTAGAAAAGCAGATCAATAAAGAAATCTTGTCCACCTACTTGAACACGATATTCTTCGCCGATAAACGTGAAGTCTTTACCAAATTCGAGAATAAACTGCTTCAGATTCTGTATAATAGCCTTACGGAAATTACGTTCTGAATATTGTTCAGGCAAATCAAGAAATTCCAAAACATAAGTATCAAGAATTGTGTTACGAACGGTCTGTGGAACTAGTTCAGGTGGTTGCTTTCCGGATGAAAGCATATATCTTTCGTAATATGCACTATCAAGCTGTCGTTCAAGTTCACGTTTGGAATAATGTTCTTTTGCTGCTAATGCAATATAAAAATCTCTTTCTTCCTTGGTTTTTGACTTAGACATTATAAGCAAATGATTAGTCCAGCTAATTTGTGTCACCAGTGGTGTCACAAATTCATCATCCTTATATGTTTCATAAAACTGACGCATTCTATATAGACCACGCCTATTGAATCCTTTAATTGTAGGATTGGCTTCAGAAATATAGTCGGCAACCTCATCAATAACCTTATCACCAAACGAGGATTCTGCACATAATTTTGATAAATATTCGCCAACTTCCCAATACATATTTATAAGTTCAGCATTTACCGCTTTCAAAGCTCTTCCTTTGGCATTTTCAATTATAGATATAACTGCACCAAAGTCATTATTTGCGGGTGTTAAATCGTGTGATGTAGACATATTATAACCCCTTCCTCTCTAATAAAAATTATACCACATTCTTCAACAAACGTTTCAAATAATTATAGTATATTATTTGAAATCATCTTCATCAATGATTGTTTGTGAAAAATTGCCGTTAGTCACAGGTCGCAATGTATATTCCCATGTGTACTGTGTGAAATCGCACAACTTATCATCCTTTGAATAACTTGTACGTTCACCAAACAAATGGGATGTTCCATACCATTTTTCACCCGAGGCAAAATATACATATAAATATTCAGCAGGCACACCTACAGTAACAGTATCTCCTGCTCTAACATAAAAACTAAGTCTTGTTGTTCCTGAACTTGTTTTTAATTTTACAACGCAAGAAGAACTTCCGGATGCCGTAATTGTTATCTCCGAGCCATTGCTATATTCGTGTCCAGACAAAATGGCTCCACTCATAGGTTCTGCAACTTCAGGTAATTTTTCGTCATCAGATGAATAAGACGGCGTAGTTGCACCACTATATGATGAACTTGAAGATGAAGAGCTCGAACTATATGATGAGGACGTAGACGATGTAGATGAATCACATTGTGATAAGCTGGAAATTATCCAAATTAAAAGAACTATTCCAATCACAACAAGGCAACCGATGTTTTTGGTTTTTTCTTCTCTCTCACGCGCTTCTTGTTGCAGCTTAATTCTATTTTTCAACAACGCCTGTTGATTCAAAGTAGAAACATCTTCTGTCAGTTTCGATTTAATCTCAGGAAGGTCACCAAATTCGTTAACAAGCATTGTGGCAATTCTCAAAGCATAGTCAGTTTCCTGCTTTTCGTTGTGAAGAGTTATTGCAACTTCGCGTGCAATATAACATATATTTTCTCTTATTTGAGAGATTAACTCTTCATCCAATGAAATATTCTTTATTCTTCTGTTAGCAGCCTTAACTTTGTTAATAAACTCATCTATTTGTATGCTTGTCGCATAACTCTTTAACCCTTCTGCAAATGCTTTTATTGAGTTCATTTCAGCAACAGCTTTTTCCGCCTCTTTGTTTCCGTTAATAATATTAGTCAACGCATCACTATCTGATTCAAACATATCAGCTAAATCTGTTAATTCTGCAAAAACAGGTTTCATCGCTTGAACCAATTTCAAAGCTAATTCGGATAGTCCTTTTTCGTTATGTAACCACAAGGAAAGATCTCGTATTTCTCCACCAATGTTACGACTATCTCTATGTACAACACCACTTGCCTGAGAATTAAGTTGCAAAGGTTGTACTATAACATCCCATTTTTGGACACGACTAATCAACCCGGTTAAATTGGCTTCAATACCCTCATCATTAGCAAGTGTCTTTATTTTTTCTATATGTGAAAGTATTTTTTCGTTTGCTTCATCAATGGTTGATTGCATTTTAACTTCATACTGATCGATAACATCTGAAAGAATAATACCATCTTCATAAAAATCGTCAACAATACATTTTTCCGCAATCATTGTAACAAGTTCTATGTAGTCATTTTCTGATAATTCTTGCGTTTTTTCTGTTATCAAACGACGGATTTGCTCGCGCTTTTTATTTAATTCTCGGCTGATTTCATCCTTGGAAATCTGAAGAATGCCTGCTTTTGCATGACAATCGTTGATTGTATCTGCAAGGTTTTCCACATCTATTGTAGAATACTGTTCGTCAATATCAAGTATGGCATATCCAAGCTCAAAATAATCATCATAATTCGAAATAGCAAAGTTGAATAAGGTTGCATTAAGCCTTGCTAAACCCGTTAATTTATCAGTAGTAATCGTGGTGCAGGTATCAATATTTCTTCGAATATGAGATATTGCTTCTCCGTCACAACCGCAAAACCAATCTATTTCTGCAGAAAGTCTTTTTGCGGGGTTGAGCAAGCTCGTTTGAGCTTCGTCGCAAACATTACTGTCCAAAAAGAAGGCTTTTTCTTCGGCCTTGTCTATAATAGCCGACCTCTTATCTGTTGGTGCAACTTCAAGCACATAGAAAGGATTTTTTGATAAATCTGTTTCAATGAATGTACCATCTCGCTTGTTAGATTGCGGTTCGAAAGTGTTTTCTTTCGAAGGCTCATTGATAGGTTTTGTTTCCCAAGGATATACATATTCAGTGTTAAGGTTATTACCATCCTCGCTAACAATAATTCGATATGTCGCTTTTTGTGTTTTCCTAAACGCTTCAATAACCAAGTAGCCAGACTCCAAAAACATTCTGAACACAATATCTTCGCTAACATAATGAGCAGAATGTCCCGCTACCTCCATTGTTTTTTCGTTACTTAGCCAATCTAATTTTTCGGTAAGCTGCCCATCAAGACTTCTTCTATATATGAACTTGTCAGACATTATTCCATTTGATTCATACCAATATACCCAGTTTTTATACACCGCGGCTGCAATACGGTCATCATCTTGAGCGCCTATATCTGTAGATTTAGAATACTTAGGAACATTCCCTTCGCCAAGATAAACAGCACTATTAGTGCGTTTTTCAAGTCTAATAAACGAACCCTCAATAGCATATATCTCGTATAGCTCAGTTTCTCCTATTTTAGCCTTCAAGTGAAACCAACTTGTTTCAGTCATTCTTTTTTGCAAATTGATTTCGACAGGTTCTAATATTTGGTATTCCTTTTCATCCAACCAATGGTCTTTAAATGTATCAATTATAATTTTGGGATAGTGATTTGCGAGTGAAGGTTGTTCTTCTAATATTGCATTATATTCACGCTGATAGGTCAGGTGTTTATTTCTCAAATTACGAACATACCCATCATCAACACCAGCTTGTCTTGTTCCGATTTCACGGATATTTTCTAATTCAGCTTCTTTTTCGGCAATAATCTCTGACAGTTTGTTTAATCGCATTATAAGTTCAGCGTTATTCTCCATCTTCTTTCCTCCTTAAACAGAGTTATCTTTAATTGCAAAACCCGATTTTACGTTTTTCTTCTTTTGGGGGCAACATTTCTAATGCTTTTTCAAAACAAGATTGGTCTATAAACTCACTTTTTGTTTTTACTGCCCATTTGCCTGCTTCGCGCAATACAAAAGTTACATCAGAAAGAGGGTGACTGTCTAGTTTTGCAGCAATATATTCCACATCCACATTTTCGGATATTGGCAATTCAGTAAACTTCACCTTAAGTAATGAGGCGATTTCTTCTTTGTTAGCCATTTTCACTTCAATAATATAATCGAATCGACCTCTACGAAGAATTGCAGGATCAATTTTGTCAATCATATTTGTCATAGCAAAAACAAGAACACCTTTAGAAATAGCTTCCGGTATTCTTCTTAAGAACTCCGCTACTTCCTCAATATGATGAGTACCAGAATGCCCACTCATCGCCCTGTCAGACAAGAATGCTTCCATTTCATCTATAACCAATATTGAAGGCGCTGCATCAATAGCCGCTTTGAAAATTTCAGAAATCTTCTTGCTTGTATCGTGAATATATGAACTTGCAATTGTACTTGAGTCTATATCAAATCGCTTCCAGCCGAGATACTCAGAAAGCTTTTCAACAGCATATGTTTTGCCACAACCTGGAGCACCATGCAAAATTGTTGCACCAGGAAATGATATTCCCATACGCTTATACTGCTCCTGATTTAAAACAATATCTACTATATTATCATTTAAGAAATTTTCCAAATCAGGGCGCCCAACAAGAGTGAACTTATCGGTAGGTAATGCACTTATTGCTATGCTATCCACATCTTCTTTGATATTTTTAGCTTTCTCCAAAGAAACATTTTCTGTGTCATTATCCTGCTCAACATCTTCTTCAATCTCAATGCCAGCTAATTCAAATGATTTACGTAAAGATTCCTTGGGAAGCCACGACATAAGTTGAAGCATTCTCTTGAATGCTGTCGCAGATATATTAACACCACCGGTTAACCATTTACCATACACAACATTGCTTTCTTCATTCTCGGATATTTGCTCTCCCGGAAGAATCAAAGAATATTCCTCTATGTAAACCGCATCATGCAAATCCGCATTAGGGAAAAGTTTTTTCGTAGTGTTAAAAGCTATCGAAAAAGCCTCTACCTGACCATTATTTTCAGGATATGGACCTTTGTCAAGTGAAGAAACCAGATAATTTCCCGAACCACAAAATATTTTGCAATCGTTGATCAAAGCTTCAACAAATACTCCTTCGGGAAGATCATATTTGTCTATCCATTTTTCATATATAGAAGTAGTTGCCGCAAGAACATAGGAATCTTGATTTGTCAAATAAATCTGCCAATCTTTTCCAGCAGAAATCATTCTTTTCACCCTTTTATCTGCTGTAATAGCAGTGCCTCTCGGCAACCATTGTTCCATAATATTACCCCTTTACTATATTCGCAATATCAAACATTCCGTCGCCGGAATCACTACGGATTTGAATTGCAAGTAATTCAAATAAAATTTGTCTTAATTGGTCAATATCATCATTAGATAATGCTGTATCTCCCAACTGCTTTAATTCATTAAACTTACTCATGTCTATGAAATTAGACGGTGTTGATGTTAATCTTTGATACCAATCAACAACAAACCATTCTTGTCTTAAAAGAATAAGAGTATTTTTTGATCTCATTTCATCGATTTGGTTATCAAAATCAGGATCGTTATTGTCAATAGCTCTTTGAGCTGTACGAGTCAGATTATCAAAAGCCTGTTCTTCAGCAGGTCGTGCATATTGTCGCACAACTTCGTCAAAGAACTGAACGCAATTATCTAAATCCATTTGTCTAATTGGTCTGAGATTAGCTTGACGAGCTTCACTGATCAGTGTCTTCGCACTTAACAGTTCCTCATTGGCTTTTAAAAGTTCTTCTGGTTCGCATTGAGGTTGACTATCAATATTAGCAGCTTTTTCTGCTTTTTTCTTAGCATCTGCAAGTTTAGGATCATCTACTTTTTCAGCCATATCTTCAATTCTTTCAAGCACATCGCGTCCTGCTTCTGCAATACTGTCAATATCAGTCAAATCAACCTGATGACGTGAGTAGAAGTTTCTATTCCTGAATGATGCACCGATACAAGGAACAGATGCACCCAAATAAATAGTTCCAGAATCCGACATCTCAAAATCACACTCAATATCGGCTCCCGTCGGAATCACTCCGGCGTCAAAATCTGTACCGACTATTTTGTAAACACCAATAAAACGATTATCTGTTATAGGCGATTGTATGTTTCCTTCCCATAACTTTATGTTTATTGAATCGTGTGTACCTGCTTTTATAGTCTGACCTGCTTTAAAAGGAATTGTACCTTTCTTAGGGAGCGAGTCACCTTCATTAACTAAAAACACTAATGACGGAACACCGCCTAATTTATCTATAACTTCAACACCGATAGAGTGAGAAGCTGGTATAGCACCTATTGTAGCAAGTGTTTTGGTAATTACAATTTTATCGGCACCGATTGGTTGCTCGTGTCCAAATTCGTTGAAAACTTTAACAGAAAAAGTATTTTCTCCATTTTGTGATAGAGGCAGAGACATCATCAAATTTGTTTTCAACATAGCATTACCGGATGACCAACCAGTATCAAGACTTGTAAATTGAATTGTGTAGCCGTTCAACCCCTTGTCAAGAATACACATTACTTTTGCTTCATCATTTGGAGTACGAGCAGTGTATTTAAAAGATAATTCTATATCTGTTTTAATTACATCATTAGCCGCTTTTCTGTTGTGACTCGTAGATGACCAATCAATAGATTCTGCAAAAATACTGGCACCTTCTGCTACTGCCGTCATAGGTTTAACGTCGATTTTAACGGGTGCTGATAGCTCATAAGCAATTTTATCTCTTAAAATTTTATAGTTTGTAGGTCCACCAACAAACACAACACATTCAAGATCATTTGCGGATAATCCAGCTTTATTCAATGTATCTCGACAAGCATCAACGGTTTCCTTAACCAAATCAGAAATAATAGTATCCATTTGGCTACGAGTAAGGTCGATATCTATATACATTTCGTTATTATCTTCATCGTAAGTGCGTGCTTCACCTTCACTAAGTGCAATGGTGCTTGTTTCCATAGCGGATAATTCAATTTTCGCTCTTTCAGTTGCCCATTGAGCAATCCGGCAAAAAGTCTTGTATTTGCGATTGATTAAGAAATCATCGGGAAGAGAAAAGTTCTGTTTTAACCACGGAATTACTACTTGATTAAAGAGCATACGATCTATATCTCGTCCACCACACATTTCAATACCACCGTGCGCCAAAAGGTTTACTTTGCCATTGATGTTTTCAGCAATAGAAACGTCAAATGTGCCACCACCTAAATCATATACAAGAAAAATGCCTTCTTGTTTTGTGGTTCTCATTATACTCATAATTGCTGCAACGGGTTCCTGCATAAGTGCAACGTTGTTAATTCCCGCAAGTTTGGCAGCTTGTAATGTTGCATCCTTTTTCATTTGGTTAAATGCTGCCGGTACAGTAATCACGACTGCGGTTTCGGGGTCATTACGAATTTCTTCAGGAAGATATCCATACAACACTTTCAATATTTCAGCACTGCACTCTTCCGGTGTTAAAGAAATACCTGCCGATTCTAGTTCAATTTTAGTGCTTGTACCCATAAAACGTTTGAAAAGAGTAGCAGAGTTAGTTGGATTATAAGGAGCCTGATTGTATGCCTTACTTCCGTAATATCTATTACCTCGTTTATCAACATAAATCGCCGAAGGTGTTACATCATTCTGCTCTGGACTTTTCCAAACACGAGTGTTTGTTCCATCATATGAACAGATAGCACTATTTGTAGTTCCTAAATCAATACCTATGTAATGTTTCATTTATCTATCCTCCCAAGAATTACGGTTCCTGTTTTTACAACGTTATCGCCGTTCATAATAATTGGTTCCATCATTTGAACCACACATAAAACATCATCAGTTTCAAAATCTTCGATATTTAATGGCGTTACTGCCATTCCTGGGTCATATAATTGCCCCGCAACATCGACAATTTTAAGATTAGCTTCATCAAGCGCCTTTAACACTTTTTTAGAAAACCATGCAAACTGACTATTGTATTTGTTTTGTTCGTCTAATTCTAATTTACTAATTGCTTTACCAAATACTTGTTTGAATCTAAAAAGCTCGGAGGCTATAGAAATTAAAGAATCACGCATTTTATCATAATTTTGTTCATTCATAATATAATCACTCTCATTTTCAACCACATATTCATAAAAACTTTGTTGTTTACTTTTTAAATCCCTTGGGTATTGTTGTTGAATTCTTTGAACCATACATATTAACATAGAGTGTTTTGTATTCTTTACCTGACGGCAAAGTACCTACATATATATCTATTGGACCATTTATTCCTTCTGCAGATGTCGAACCCAATCTTTCCCATGTTAATTCTTCGCCTAAAGTTGTTTTAAGTGAATCAAGGTATTTATGAGAACCGCCTATGCCCTGTGTGTAAATTGGTTTAGAAACCACCAAACCATATTCAGGATCATCTAAATTATCATTTTCAGCTTCTGCATTTTCTTTTGCTGTTTCTTCAATTTGAATATACGATGCTACTAACATATCTAACATAGGCATATCTTCTTCGGAATTAATAATGAAATCCTTGTCATTCATGCAGATTGTGACAAATGCCAATACCTTCATCGCAATTTCTTTGTTCTTTACCAATTCGGCATGTTTTACCTGCAAACTTTGAAAAATATGTTCGTTAGAACTCTGTGTAACAACACGACGAATCACAACATCAGAATATGTCGTGAGTATTTCATAATATTTTCTTGCATCACATAATTCCAAGTTAAGGTTATATATTTTTGATAAGGAAATAATTATATTACTTGCTTGAATCTGCTTTCCCGGAAACATAATTTCCACTAATTCGGGTTTATAACCCCTATAAGCCATATTAACTTTTTCTTGATGTGTTGGTGGTGTCTTTTTAAAAAAATCAAATAATCCCATAATTTTAACTCCTTCTCTAAATTAAATTAATATATTCAACATCTGCCGTAATTCCATTGATTCTATCTGCGTTGATCAAGCTCACCGACGGATATTCATTAGAATCTATTCCTAATAAATTAAGTTTCCTTTTACCCTCGCTTATAATAGCGATTTCCATAGCATCATTCCAAAAGATACTATCACCATATGTTTTTTCAATTAAACTTCGTGGTGCTCGTCCTTTTCTGAACCCAGGGATGTTGTACATATGAGCCTTCTTTTTAAACGCTGTTTCTAAATACAACTCTAAATAACTTGGTGAAATATCCAACCTGATTTTAATTGTTTTTACGATACCAGATGGATCGCTCTGCTTTTCACCGTTTACTTCTATGATTTTTGCGTTTTCACCCGGAAAATGATAGTTAATCATACAGGACTTACAAAATTCGAAAACGTCGTTAGCAGCGATCTCATCTTTTATGTAACGACTATGTCTTGTCTGTAATTCAAGTAAAAATGTATCATTAGAAACATCGGTTGTAGCCAAATGTATGAACGTATCTGAATATATAGAAAGTATCCAACTATAATCCATACAGCCAAGGTCATTTAAGGTTATATCACATATCTTCGTCAATGATAAAATTATATTATCGACTTACTCGCATCCGCCTGGAAAAATAACATCGACCATAGCTTTTTTATAGCTGGTATATGCATAATTAAGTTTTTCTTCGTGTGATAGAACTTTCACTTTTGACGGGGAGGAAGTTTTTTTGAAAATGTCAAACAACCCCATAGATATCACCTCTGATTTTTATAATATAAATTAGAATTTTTAATATACTTGCATTACTTCTATAATTTGCTTTTTTATAGAATCTCTTTCGTCATCCTTTGTGCTTTTGTCAAGCCTTTGCGCTAATTCGAGCAATTTATATTTATCAACTTTTGAAATTTCACTTCCGGAAAAATATAGTTTTTCACATTTTTCTAAAATGCTCATATCAGGAAGCTTGGTAATATGTAAGTTCAAAGCCAAATGCATAGCCTTATCTGAATTGCCTGATTCTTTCCCATAGTAATCCTTCTGCCATTCTATATACCACGAGCAGAACTCTTGAACAAATTCTTTATTGATGTTCTGAAATGTTTTTAAATCTTCTCCAAGTCGTTCACGAACAGCAATGTTTTCACTTTTAGAACCTCTGCCTGTAAAGCATATAAATAGAATAAAGAGTACAAACAAAACATCTAATGCTAACAGAACACCGAAGATTATTTTTGCAATTCCAGCACACAAGATGAACGGAATGAGCAAAATGATTGTTAACACTCCAAAAGTCTTAAAAAAGAGAGATCCACTTTTCACTTTTTTTACGCCTTCTTTTAAATCAATATACATAATAAATCCTCCTCACAATTCCTATGGTAAACAAACCTGGCATGGTTCGTATTTTTTTGTTCTCATGTCTTTTTCTGTTACTCGCTTTACATTGTTCTTATCTTTGATTATAATACAATCTTTTTCGTGGTACTTTTCTCCGTTTGTAGTTTTATAATACTCCTTTGAATAAGGTTTTTCATCAACAGCATATTTCCATATTGAAAACGCCATTATTATAACAAGAAGGATCGATACGGCACTTGTCAACAGTTTTTTATATTTAGATAACAAAACCTTGACTTTAACACCAAAAGATGGTTCTAACAAATAATGAGCAAATTCATTTGCTTCTCGTTCTTCCTTTACACTACTTACAGATTGAGAGTTTGTGCTAAAATGATTACAAAAGATATGTCCAAGCTCATGGGCTAAAGCATATAACTTTTCATCATTTGTCATTGATTCACACAAGAAAATCAGTCTTGTTTCATTGTTTTTATATGTAAAAGCTGTACCAGTTTCTATATACGACTGTATCGATAATCTGTCTGCAAGAGTTATTATACTGTCGAGGTTTTCATCTTTGCTGTAATCAATAATGTCGTATCCATTTTCCGACGCAATAAAAACCAATTCGTCAAGAGAAGGCTTAATCAATTTATACTTTTTCAATATTTGTGCAGCAATTGATTTTCCATATTGTGTTTCATTCATCATCCTGCACCTTCTTTTCCATATTAGAATCATCTAATTGTTTGTTTGCATATCCTACACCATTAAACGCTTTTATTATCGGATCTCCGTTTATGTTAGTGCATCGTGCATATTCGACATCAAGAACTGCACATATTGTGTGGAGGCCTCGTTCATCCAACATAGTTAATTTTGAATAAATGTCATGGAATTTATTATTAAATAAAACTATATCTTCATCGTAACTTTGTTTGATATCAAGAAGTTGGCAAATTTTAACTACCGTATCATAAGATGTTCCTCCAACCCCTTTAGAGAGAGCATTAGATAAGGTACTGTATGGAATGCCACTTTCTTCTGAGAATTTTCTGACACTTTTGTATTGAGCTTTTATTTCATTCTTAATCAATAAAGTAATGCTATCCAAAACACATAACTCCTTCCAAAAATCCATAATATAATTATATCACCAAATTTGGTTAATGTCAATATATTTTGAGCCGAATTTGGATAATTTATGCGCTTTTATGTAAAAAAAGAGAGAAAACGGTCATATTTTCATTTGTCTATTTCACAATCAAATCTTTTACTTTCTAAAATAAGCTTTCTCGCAAGTAAAAACAAGCTATTATCAACTGACGGAATATCTCTTAAAAGAGGGGCTTTCATATATTCAATATCAGGATTGAATGACGGATTGAGGAACTATTTTTTATCTGTCAGAAAACACATTATTTATACAAATTCCATTTTTTATAGCATAGTCCAAAGCGACCTTTGTACCACTTTTAGGTTGGTAGTCTGTCAAATCCCGTCTGCTGTTTCTTCTTCTCGGCGGTGCATAATTTTCATCATAGTACACTACACAAAAATCCGATTTGTTTATCATTTCCTGATTCCGTTCCACATAAGATGCTCTGCCTGCTTTCTCTATATGTTCAGGAAAGTATGTATCTTCATAATGTTGAAGTAGACTATCTTCATACCAATCGGGAATGTGTTGAAATGCTGACCTGACATAGATCCGTTTGATATGAGGATATTTCTCTTTCAGTTCGGCAACGACTTTATGGCATAAATCATCAAATTCACTTTTGCTGCCAAAATAAAAAGTGCTAACCTCTTTTTCTGTGATTAAAACCTCAATCTCTTTTGTAAGTCTTTCTATCAGTTCGGGTGTTTCCACAATCTTTCTGTGTCCGAAAAAACAACACGCTTTTTCATTATTCATAATTGTACCCTCAAAATCATCATAAAAGTAATATTATAATCTATTATACCACACATATATAGAAAAATAAATAAAAATTATTACCTATTTGTAGAATTATGGAAAATTGTATCCAAGTATCAAGTTACATTAAATCACCCTTGAATATATAATTATATTAATGAGAATAATTGTTGTGAGGGTTGTGAGATTATGAGTTTTGATAAATTAGAAAAAGAACAAATTACAAAATGTGTTGGTAAAAGAATTCAGGAGTGCCGTCAAAAAGCAGGTCTTACCCAAGAACAGCTTTCTGAAAAGTCAGGAATTTCTCAAAAGCATATTTCAAGGATAGAGCAAGGTTATCACGACACTCACTTTACGATGATATATAAAATAGCCAAAGCATTAAATGTTCCCATTGATACATTTGCAGTGGACTTTGAAGAAGATAACTCAAATATCTTTTTAAGTACAATCAAAGCAGATGTTGAGAATATGAGTAAGAAACAACTTGATATGCTTCGTGATTCAATCGAAACAATTAAAAAATACGAATTTTAACTTTAAGGGGTGTAACCAAATTGGCTACACCCCATTATAATTATTTACTTTCCAAAATTAATTTTCTTGCAAGTATAAACAAGCTATTATCGACTGATGGAATATCTCTTGATAAAGGATCTTTCATATATTCAACATCGGGATTAAATGATGGATTTACTGATTGATATATTCTGTTTCGAGCATGGAATTCAGTTTCAGCATAAGTTATTTTGCCGGATTTATAAGCTTCAATAACGGGAGCGATTATAACTCTGACTTTTTCGAGATTATCTTTATAAAAATTAGGTCGAAGGTACATATCCCGGTACTGCCATATTGCACAGTTTGCAATATCTACAAGTTCACCATAGCTATAACCATTGGTTTGCCCTTTAAGGAAAGCATCGAAGAATATACGATTTGATTTAGCTCGCGCATCTGAATATCCCAATCCATTTTGCACCTCGGTTAAAATATCACCGATGTAACTTTCGACAAAAATGATTGCTTCATTTGTAGCATTGCAGGGCGCCGACTCTCTCGGCAACTCTGCTGCGTATGTGGTTGTGGTAAAAATGCTTACCAATGTTAAGATTATAATAGCTTTAATAGTTTTCATAAATTCCTCCTAATATCTTTTGAAATTCTTGATTCGTTAAATTCACTTGTCCTGAATAGTGATTTTCACTATTCTTGAGATGTGATTTTCACACTTCTTGATTTGTGAGCCCAAAATCACTTTCTTAGTGATAGTTACTTCGTTTGACCTGCGAATAAGAAACTTCTTGAAATGTGATTTTCACATTTCTTGAATCGTGATTTTCACGATTCTGCTATCAAGATGCGAAGCAGAAGTTCATATCGCAAATAACATCCTATCGTGAGTGTTCCTCATATTTATCCTTTTTCTTATACTTTTTAGGAAGCATTGCTTCTTGTTCAAGTCTTTGTGCTTCGTTATACTTTTCGTTGATACGCTCCGAATCACTCAAAATGTTATTACACATTCTGACTTTCGTTCGAAGGTCCTTCAGCTCGGTATTTATATCTGCAATTTCTCCTTTAGCATCAGGCTTGTGATATAACCTTGACCGTTGCAATGTCAGTTCGGATATCCTATCTTCTGACTTTTGTTTTATTTCAAGAAGTTGAGTAGATGTTTCAATATCATTATCATAAAGAAAATGAAACTGTTTTTGGTATCGCTCAAATTTTATAAGTTCTTCTCTCAAATAAAAGCATACTCTTTGCGGTGGTTCCTTTTTACGTATCTTCCCAAACAGATATAAGTAGTGATAGTACAGAGCCTTGAAGCCTTTGAGCTTTATTGGTTCATATTTTTTGAGCCAAGCATTATAGTCAGGTTTAGGTACAGACAAATCTCTAATACCGTTTCTTGCCCTAATAATACGCTCTTTAATTGCTTCAAGACTATAATTTTCACCTAGAGATTTAAGGCGAATATATTTTTCAGAGAATGTTGGTTTTAATGCTATGTATTTTCCTGTATCCTTAACCTCATATCCTCTGCGTTTGAGTTCCGTCCAAAAGCTTTGATAAGTATATGAACATTGAATAATGGTATCAATCTCATCCCTTATCTGACCTCGTATCGTTGGATAGCCGTTTTTCTCAGCGTACCACTCGGCATAATGCTTGCCCTTGCTTTTAGGATTTCGTATTACTGACAGATTATATTCCTCACATAGCCTATCAGAAATCTTTTTAATAAGATTATAATTTGCGGTGTTATCATAATATTTCAATCCATCCGCAAAGGATACAGAATTTATTACAAAGTGATTATGGATATGTTCTTTATTCAGGTGAGTCGCAATTACCACCTCAAACCTATCGCCCCACATTTCCTTTGCAAGTCTTTTCCCGATTTCATGAGCAATTTTTGGGGTAACCTCTCCCGGTTTAAAACTCTGTATAGCGTGAAATGCTACGATGCCATCCGTCTTGCCATAACGGAGCTTTGTTTGATGCATTTTCTGTTTTGCCATATCGGGCGTTGTGTTAACGCCCGATACATATAAGCTTCGCTCCGTTTTATAATCATCAGAGGCATAGTCCATAATATCGTGGAGAGCTTGTATTTGCTTTTCATTATAAATCTTGCCATCTGTCTTTTCGGGATTAGCAGCATAATTTATAAGTGTATCAAGTCTGCCTTTTATGTCCCATATTTTTGTTGTTGCCATTTTATATCGCCTCCTTTGATTTTATCGGGAACGGTAAAGATTGTGTTGATTTGTAAAATTGCCTTCTCCAATCGTTCTGCCTGTACTTCCAGAAGAGTAGCGTCAACCTTGCCAACATTTGATGCCAACCTGCAAATGTCATAAAGATTGGTGTTAATTTCAGTCAGTTCTGACATCATCTTATCATATCCATTAGGTGGTCGTGGTTTGGGTAAATATCCTTTTGCAACGGTTCGTATAAAAGTTGATTTTGTAAGACCTGTTTTCGTTATTGCCTTATTTAAGGTTTCATATTCTTGCTCACTTAACCTTACCGAAAAGGTCTTTGTTCTGTTGCGCATATTACCGCCTCCTTCCGTATTTGGGGTGTTAGGGGTATCCCTTAAAAATCGAATTTGCAATGCCAAATTCAGTGCTTGTTACAACATTAAATATAAATTATCTCGTTGTAGATAATTTCTTCCGCACACGCCTTTGCGTTGTTCATATGACCAACCCACGCCATCTGCTGAGTTGCTTTGTCGGGAGCGTTTTTCTCTGCTTCCTTGATGAATCTGTCTAAAATTTCTTGTGCCTGAACATCAACCTCGTGTAAATGCTCAAACAATTTTCCTGTCATAAGAAGCGCACTATATTGGCAATGCTTACTTGTCTTCAAATGTTTCCTTCTTAATCTTCCATACTTTCCGATTTCGTGCTTACATTCCGGCACTTCCAAGTTCGGTATGTAATAATCACCGTTTCTTACATACTCAATTGCATTTTCGATAAACCTTTCTTTCATTGATAATTCCTCCTTGAATTTAATTATTTATTTTCTCTAACCACCTCCACAGAGCCGTGTACGGCTCCGTGAAAATGATTAGTAGAATTCTCCTTTACTTACCCTCTGAATGTCTGTCTGAATAACCGTTCTATATATGCATCGTAGTCTATAAGAGTTCTGAATATACAGCCTGCAAGATATGCCGTTTCAGATTTTACGCCTTTAGCTTCGCGATAAACCTCTACGGCTCTGTCCAAAATTTCCGGCATCATTTCATCAAGTAACTTCTGTCTTATTTCCTCGTTGGAATATGTAATGTCGTGTACTTTAATGCTTTCCTTATTCCAAAGCAGTTCCATAGCCTTCCTTTCCAAATTCTTTTCGGTTTCAGAAGCAAATTCCTTATCTCGTTCGGGATGAAAATAACATTCATCGAGATAATAGTTAAATTGTGTCGTTTTATAATCCACGACCTCACCTTCTTGTTGTAGTGGTTTTTGATAAATGAATATTGATATATAATTCTTGTTTATTTATTTCCCCTCTATATCGGAGAGTGAGTGGGTATTTAATACGGAGGCACTCCCTCCATATTGTGTAGGCAGTGGCTCTATATGATAGAGGCTGCTTGTCTGATGTTTTTTACCGTTTATGGTGTCCTTGTATCGCATTTTCTTTGTAATTAAGCCTTTCTCTTCTAACGAAGCTGTAACCTTATGTACCTGAGATTTACTGATGCCGCAATCCACAGCAATTTTACTTACTGTCGGATAGCAGGTCATTTTATCTCTGTCTGCTTTCATCACAAGGTATGAATAAACCATAAATTCGTAAGCATCTAACCCACATTTGAAAATATCATTATCCATTTTGAAGAAATTCCCTCTCACATAAAACCACCTCCTTCGTTCAAGTTATTGTTCTGAAGTCATCGGCTGATAACTTTGCATTATCAGCCGTAACCTCTTGTAATTGGTTCAGCAGAGCGTGGCATTCAATAATTGTATCGGCGATATCATCAATATCGGTTACAGTTTCAAGTGTTTCTCTCAGCTTTTTAAGTTCAAGTGCCAAGCGATCACTTTGGTATTTGCCGACATAAATTTCAATTTTTTGATGCAATAAGGATTGTATAAAATACTCTCCCTTTGGCATTCCCGATACCTTAATTCTTGCCATCAGCTCCGTGTGCTCCAACGGTGTTACATAAAAACTTACTGTTTTACTGCGAACTCTGTTTTCATTCTTCCTTGCCACTTTGTAACCCCTCCTTATACACTTTATCAAGCTTGTCTGAAAGAACCCTCTGCTTACCAGGATAAACATGGGCATATACATTGAGCGTTGTTTCAATGTTCTTATGCCCTAATCTTTCCTTCACTTCAAGCGGTGGTATTCCCATTTCGAAAAGCAATGCACAATGAGAATGTCTCAAATCGTGTATTCTAATATGAGGAATCCCGCTGTTCTTTAAAGCCCGTTCCTTCTCGTGCTCCATATAGTATTTTGTTACACCAAACAATCTGTCGTTTTTCTTCAAGCCATAAACGGAATTCATATAATCCTTGATGTCTGCAAGAAGAAATTCCGGAGCCGTTATTGTCCTTGTTGAAGTGTAGGTCTTTGTAGGACCATTTGACTTATGCTTTGTGTCATAGGATTTGTCAATTCGTATGGTTTTGTTTTCGAAATCGACATCCGCAGGTGTTAAAGCAAGCATTTCACCCAATCGCATCCCCGTCCAAAACAAGGTCATAAATGTAACATAGGATTTCTGCTTATCCATAACACCATCAATAAATCTTGAAAACTCATCAACCGTCAGGAATCGCATTTCGTCAGCCTGCTTTCTTCCCATACTTCCTGCTTTTCTGCAAGGATTGTTGGCAAGGTCATAGAATTTAACAGCATAATTAAATATTGCCGTAAGCTGATTATTGATAGTGTGTAGATATGTTTCAGAATAAGGCTTGCCGTCCTTTTTGCGTAGCGACATCATAGTATTTTGCCAATTTCGGATATCAGCAGCCGTTATACTGTTTACACTCTTCTTACCGAAGTACGGTAAGATTTTCTTATCAATAATATTGTCTTTGGTTTCCGATGTAGATGATCTGATTCTGTTGCTTACATCAGCTCTGTAGATTTTTACAAACTCTTCAAAGTTCATATTAAAATCCGCTTGCTGCGACATCAGAAAGTTTCTCACCCATTCTTCTGCCTCTCTTTTTGTATTGAAGCCTCGTTTTGTTGTTTTCTTTCGCTCACCCTGCCAATTTGTATATCGGAATTGAATGAGCCATTTCCCGGTATTCTTGTCTTTTTCAGCCTTCATAGCTTACTACCTCCTCATTGTACGCCGTAGCCGTAACAGCGCTTATTAAAATAGTCTTTGGGTACTTTTCCCGAAAAAACAATATATCCATCTTTTTTAAGCTCGTTGTTCAGACCTCTTATGATTTTATAAGCATGCCCTTTGGATATTCCGAGCATTTCCGCTAATTCTGTTGCAGTAATGTAGGTTTTGTTCTGAACACTCATTAGCCATCCTCCTTTCATACATTTCGTAGTGATGTCGCTACTTTAATTATATTGTAGCTTAATCACTACCTTTTGTCAAGAGTAATTCTGGAATTTCACAAAATGTTCATATTTAACAATTTTTCAAAAAAGTGTGGATTTTTTTATTTTTATGTGTTATAATTGTAGTGACAAAACTACGAATGGGGTAAAAATACTATGACTATAGGTGAAAAAATCAAGTATTTTAGAAAGCGTATAGGCATTACTCAAGCCAAACTTGCTGAGCTTTCAGGGATACATCCGGTTTCTATAAGAAAATATGAAATAAATAAAATGGTGCCTCAAACAGCACAGATTGACAGGCTTGCAGAAGCCCTCGGCGTAAGCTCGTTTGCACTTGCAGGCTTTGAAAATAATATTAGGCTTGAAACAGTTGGCGATTTTATGGGCTTGATGATTATGCTCATTAAAACTAAAATCGTGTCCATAAACGGCGAAAGAGAAGAAAACGGTATGATAAATGCAGATACCGTTAGTATTGTTATAAATCCTTTTATAACAAATTTCTTTGGTGCAAAAGTAGACAAAACTGACTTATCTGCCAACACCATTTTGTATTACTTAAAAAACGAAAATATATTAAGCGATATTTTAAAGTGGGAAAGAATTAACCACAGATACGAAAAATGTGCCGCAGAAATCTGCGACACATCGGATAAAGAACTTATTAATATTTTAGAAGAATTGAAAGAGCAAAAAGAAGTTATTGAACTTGAGCTTCAGCACTCTAGTATTATGCTAAATTCTAGTGACGGAATATCGGTTAAGATTCCACCTGACTTTTCAAACTAAAGTAGAAGAATAAATCAAAATTGTACTCAAAATGTACTCAAAAAGCAAAAAGAAACCCCGAAAACCCTGATTTTTCAAGGCTTTCGGGGATTTTTCATTTTATTCCCACTCGATAGTGCCTACGGGCTTTGGTGTAAGGTCAAGGAGAACACGGTTGATGCCCTCAACTTCTGCTGTGATACGTGCTGTGATTTTGTGGAGAACATCATAGGGTATTTCTTCAATGGTGGCTGTCATTGCGTCGGTGGTATTCACCGCACGAATGATAGCGGGCCAACCCTCATATCTCTTGTCGTTTCTTACGCCGACACTCTTGAAATCAGGAACAGCAATGAAATACTGCCATACCTTGCCCGCAAGACCACACTTATCAAATTCTTCACGGAGGATTGCATCAGCCTCACGAAGCGCCTCAAGTCTGTCACGAGTGATTGCGCCAAGGCAACGAACACCAAGACCGGGGCCGGGGAACGGCTGGCGATAAACCATTTCGTCAGGAAGACCAAGGGCACTGCCCACAACTCTTACCTCGTCCTTGTAAAGAAGCTTAACAGGTTCAACAAGCTCCATTTCCATATCTTCAGGAAGTCCACCAACGTTGTGATGAGCCTTTACACCGTCACTTTCAAGAATATCAGGGTAAATTGTTCCCTGCGCCAAAAAGTCAATACCTTCAAGCTTTGCCGCTTCCTCATCAAAAACCTTGATAAATTCGCCGCCGATAATTTTCCTCTTTCTCTCAGGCTCAGCCACATCTTTCAAGAGATCCAAAAATCTGTCTGTAGCATCAATATATATAAGGTTTGCATCAAGCTCTTTTCCAAAAACTTCGATAACCTGCTCGCTTTCGCCCTTTCGCATAAGTCCGTGGTTCACGTGCACGCAAACAAGCTGTTTACCTATTGCTTTTATAAGAAGTGCCGCAACCACCGAGCTGTCAACGCCGCCCGAGAGCGCCAGAAGAACTTTTTTGTCGCCTACCTGTGCGCGAACTTCCTCTATCTGCTCTTTGATAAATTTGTCTGCAAGCTCCTTTGTTGTGATACGTTCCATTGTTTCAGGTCTTACATTGCTGTTCATATTTTTTCCTCCTGTAATTTAGTTTTCTTCAAAAAGCGGAGTTGAAAAGTATCTCTCTGCTGTATCGGGGAGCACCGTCACCACCGTTTTACCTTTACCTAATTTCTTTGCAAGCTTTATTGCCGCTGCCACATTTGTGCCACTTGATATGCCACACATTATACCTTCCTTTGAGGCAAGGTCTTTTGCGGTATTTATTGCTTCTTCGTCTTTTATCACACAAATGTCTGTAAAAATATTCTGATTTAAAATTTTAGGAATAACTCCGTCACCAATCCCCATTTGAATGTGGGTGCCGATTGAACCCCCCGAAAGGATTGCCGCGTGTTCAGGCTCAACTGCCCAGATTTCCATATAGGGATTTTTTTCTTTTAGTGTTTCGCCTATACCGGTGATTGTACCGCCTGTACCAATCCCCGAGCAAAATCCGTGTATTGGGCCCTCCACCTGTCTCAAAATTTCCTCTCCGGTAACCTTTCGTTGAACTTCAACATTGGCAGGGTTTTCAAACTGCTGAGGCACAAACACATTGTCACATTCTTCCTGCATACGCAGTGCCGTATTAAGACATTCGTGTATGCACTCGCCGATATTTCCTGCATCATGGACAAGAATAACCTCAGCACCATAATGTTTGACAAGCTTGCGCCGTTCTTCACTAACAGAGTCAGGCATAACGATTTTCACCTTATAACCTTTAACCGCCCCAACAAGTGCAAGACCAATTCCCTGATTTCCGCTGGTGGGTTCAACAATCACAGTATCTTTATTTATAAGTCCTCTTTTTTCAGCATCGCAAATCATATTGTAGGCTGTTCTTGTTTTAATTGAGCCGCCAACATTGAGCCCCTCAAACTTCACAAAAATTTCTGCCCCGTCAGGCGGTGCCATATGCGAAAGCCTTATAACAGGAGTATCTCCCATTGCTTCCAAAATATTATTAAAAACCATTATTATCTTCCTTTAAATTCCAGAAACTTAAATATAATAAAATATTATATACCCAACACCTCTTTGTTGTCAATAAAAAGAACAGTATTTTTCAAGCTTTTTTCATCTTTTAAAGCGGGGACAATCTTCATAAATACATCTTTTACAGTCACTATCATCGTGACTTTCTAAACAGCATATTAAATAATCACACTCATCACAACAACATTCAATAATATTCCCTTCTGTATCCTTATGCTCTCCATTCCCAAGACAATCAATCCCACAATTCCCAGGTATCAATTCAACGCCAGTTATATCTATTATCATTGCAACCATTTCCTTTCACATAAAAACCTTTATTACATAACATTTTAGAGTATATAACTCTAAAAGTCAATAGTGGTATACACTCTATGTTATGATTTCTAAAAGAAAGGGGCAATTTTATGGATATAGCTGAAAGAATACGTGAGCTGCGCGAGGACAACGACAAAAATCAATCGCAGATAGCTGCTCTTTTAAACGTAGGTCAAAAAACATATTCTGATTATGAAAATCGAAGAATAAGAATTCCTCTTGAAAGCGTTATAATCTTAGCAAAATATTACAACGTTGATATGAATTATATTTGTGCCGTAAGCAATCAAAAGCTTCCCTTCCCCCAAAAGTAACTATAAAAAGACCACTCATCTTTGAATGAGTGGTCTTTTCTTTTAAATCATACCAAGAAGTTCTTCTTCCGTTATTATTTTAATCCCAAGGCTTTCGGCTTTTGTGAGTTTGCTACCTGCCTCTTCTCCTGCTACAACAAAATCGGTCTTTTTTGATACCGAACCTGACACCTTTCCGCCGTTGTCCTCAATGATTTTCTGCGCCTCAGGGCGTTTTAGGGTTGGAAGCGTTCCCGTGAGGACAAAAGTCTTTCCCTCAAGGACACCACCTGACACTTTTTCTTCCGCTGTCATATTGACACCAGCGTTTTTCATCCTTTCGATGAGTTCTTTTGTCTCAGGTTCTGCAAAATAATACACAAGGCTTTCTGCCATTTTTTCGCCTACATCATCAATCGAAAGCACCTCGTCTAGTTGTGCATTCATAATATTTTCAATATTTCCAAAGTGCGCGGCAATAGCTTTTGCACCTTTTGCACCAATAAGACGTATTCCAAGCCCACACAAAAGCTTGTCAAGGAAATTTTCCTTTGCCTTTTCAATGGCATCAATCAAATTCTGCGCAGATTTTTCAGCAAAGCGTTCAAGATTTACAAGTTCGTCCTTTTGGAGATAGAATAAGTCCGCCGAGGTCTTTATAAGCCCTTCGTTCACCAGCTGTTCAACCACAGCATCGCCAAGTCCATCAATGTCCATTGCTCCGCGAGATGCGAAATGTATTATACTGCGTATTCTCTGCGCAGGACAATTCGTGCTTGTACACCGAAGCGCCGCTTCACCCTCCTCACGAAAAAGTTCTTCGCCGCAAGCAGGACAATGGGTTGGCATCCTGAATGATTTCTCATCCCCTGTTCGCTTTTCCTTGAGAACCGATACAACCTCGGGAATTATGTCCCCCGCCTTTTGCACAAGAACACGGTCGCCAATTTTTAAATCCTTTGCTAAGATAAAATCTTCATTGTGGAGTGTCGCACGGCTCACGGTAGACCCCGCTATTTTCACAGGGGTAAGGACAGCATTTGGTGTAATAACCCCGGTTCTGCCCACCTGAACAATTATGTCTTCCACTGTGGTTTCCTGTTGCTCTGCAGGAAACTTGTATGCAATCGCCCACTTGGGAACCTTTGATGTAGAGCCAAGGATTTCACGCTGAGCAAGGCTTTCCACCTTGACAACAGCCCCGTCAATATCAAAAGGCAAGTCCTTGCGACTTTCACCTATCTTTAAAATTTCAAGGTATGCCTCATCCATATTCTGACAAACCGTCCTCACCGGGCTTGTCTTAAATCCCATTTCGTCAAGCCAGGAAAAACCTTCTGTATGTGATGAAATTCTGTCATCCGAGATTTCCTGTATGTTAAATATAAAAATATCAAGCTTTCGTTTTGCGGTGATTTTGCTGTCAAGCTGCCGAAGCGACCCCGCCGCCGCATTTCTTGGATTGGCAAAAAGAGCTTCCCCCAAAGAACGCTTTTCTGCATTTACCTCATCAAAAGTTTTCTTCGACATATATACCTCACCTCGAACGACAAGGCGTTTAGCATCGCAGTCAATTTTGAGGGGTATAGATTTCACAGTTTTTAGGTTTTCGGTTATGTCCTCGCCAACATTTCCGTCACCGCGAGTTGCACCACGAACAAAGCGACCATTTCTATATTCAAGGGACACCGAAAGTCCGTCAATCTTCATTTCAACAACATACTGTGGTTTTTCGCCATCCAGTCCCTGAATAACTCTCTGGTCAAATTCCATAAGCTCATCATACGAAAAAACATCACCAAGGCTCTGCATAGGAACGTGGTGCTCCACCTGACCAAACTCACTGAGCACGGCACCACCAACCCGCTTGGTTGGGGAATTTTCGTCTTCAAACTCAGGGTTTTCTTCTTCCAGCTTTATAAGTCTTTGCATCAGCGCATCATAATCAAAGTCTGAAATTGTGGGACTATCCATAACATAATAGTTGTGATTATGTTCTTCAATTGTTTTTCTCAATTCAAAAATCTCTTGCTTTATATCCATCATTTTTCACCCTTTTGTTTCAGTTTGCGCCGCTTTCAGCTTTTCTATCACGTATTCATAACCTTTTTCACTATGAGGGACAACACAGTGGCTGCAATCCTTTATTTTCTTACCATCGTTACCCAAAATCAGTTCGAAATTTCCGCCACACTCAGTATTATAAAGTGGGCAAAAGCAAAAAAGGCAGTTTATTCTCTCTGTTTTGTGACACGGATAAAATTCGCAAGTTCTGTTCTCAAAAAATTTATAGCTCACAGCACACCAACTCCCCATTTCCAACATTTTAACATATTTAAAACTGAGTGTCAACAACACCTCAAAACGAAAACACATCACTTTTAATCTCAAAAAATGATGTGTTTTTGTGTTAATTAAAATCTATTGGAAGTTCAACATCTGTATTCATTTCTTTTTGAACCGGGGCATCCTGATTTGTGCTTTCAACCGGTTTCTTTATGGATGAAGACGATGTATCAGGCACCTTGTTTGAAGGTTTTGATGCAGGTTTTGGTTTTGTCACTTGGGTCCTCTGTGGCTCTGCCTCTTTTTGTTCGACTTTTTCCTCAACCTTTTCTTTTTCAGGTTCTTCTTGGGCAACCTTTGGAATCCATACCGGAGAATCAATCTCTTCTCTCTTTGGTATATTGTCACTTACAAAGGTTTTGATATTATTTATCATAGAACCTATACTGTCAGCAACAAAAGTAAACGAAACAGAAAAAACCACGCACGCTGCAACAACCGCCAGGCACTTGACAAGCGAATAGATATCATCATTGCCAACAGCAATGCCTCTTTTTGCTTCTATAATCTCTACTGTATAATTCCCATTAGGTTCTTTTTGTATTGCCAATTCTATTATCTTCCCGGCTTTATCTTTGACTTTTATATTTTCATCTTTGAGCACAGCAATCATTTCATTCTCATCAAGAATATCCATCACCGACTTGCTGCACATAAGAAGAAGTACGTTACTTTTAAGCTTTATGGGATCAGATGTATGTGGAACAGCTTCGCCTTCACCGGCAAATCCTATATAGGGAATGGTGTCTTTCTTCTCGAGAACAGTTTTCCATTCTCCCTCATCATCGCGGATGTTTTTCGCATCTTCAACTGACTTTGGCACTTCCCCGGTAAGTTTTCTGAGAGAACCATCTTTAAAGTAAAAGACAGGGGCATCACCCATATTGTAAACCGTTGCAACATCATTTCCTATATAAATAACCGAAATATCAACTTCAAACTCATCCTGTTTTTTTTCAAAAATGAGGCTTTTAACTGCAGAATTGGCAAAGCTAAAATAAGTCCGGTTTTCCTTTGTGAAATCCGCACCATAAAACCCTTTCAGCGTATCAATAGCGAGATAAGCCGCCTCCTCACCTTTAATAGCATTTTTTGCACCGCTAGAAAGAGCATAAAGATTTCGGCTCCTGAAATTTTTATTTTCAGCAGAGCAAGTGAGTTCTTGCACATCCTCTCTGCAAAAGCCGTTTAGAAAAAAATTGTCCTTGTTCACTTCCTGGGATTCATCCGCATAGGTAGCGACATAAGCCTTATACCTCATACTGCACCTCATAATGTCATTAAACGATCTAAAGTCATTAAAAGTTTCATATTATTTTAGCATAATTTCAATGCCTCGTCAAGAGTATAGACCTTTATTTGTCTGGAATTTTCATCCATCTCTGTTCACTTTTTCACGCATCAAAGCCAATACCTTTTTTTCAATCCGTGACACCTGGACCTGGGAAATCCCGAGCTGCGTCGCAATCTGCGCCTGAGTTTTCTGCTTAAAATATCTGTATATTATTATCTTTTTTTCCCGGTCATCAAAATCCGCCAAAAGCTCCCCGATAAGTATGCGGTCAACAATTTCCTTTTCACAATTTCTTGCGCTTTCAAGACGTTCAATAAGCGCCTTTCCCTCTTTCCCCTCTTCCTTTGGCTCTGCATAAAGTGATTCAGGCCTAAGCCCCGCTTCTAGTGCCGCGGCAAGGTCTTCTGCGCTGACTTCAAGCTTTGCAGCCAACTCTTTCACAGTGGGTTCACGGTTTTCCTCACGTCTCATTATCTCCTGAACACTTATTGCCCGGAGTGCAAGTTCTTTAAGACTGCGGCTCACCTTTATTATTCCGTCATCTCTTATGAAACGTTTTATTTCGCCTATTATCATAGGCACAGCATATGTGGAAAACTTCACCTCGAAGGCAGGGTCAAATTTTTCAATTGCCTTTATAAGTCCTATGCAGCCAATCTGAAAGAGGTCCTCCGTTTCGTGACCTCGCCCTGAAAATCTTTTAAGTACACTTCTCACAAGTCCTATGTTTTCTTCTACAATTATGTTTCGCGCAGTCAAATCTCCATTTTTTGCTTTTCCAATCAGGCTCTCAATATTTTCATTATATTTTTTTGTCTGCACCGCATTAACCTCTTATTTTCTTTTTCATTGTCACCACAGTCCCTTCTCCCACTGTAGATTTGACGCTGAGTTCATCCATAAAAGTTTCCATAACAGTAAATCCCATACCGCTTCTTTCAGAATCCGGCTGGGTTGTGAAAAGCGGCTGCATGGCTTGTCCTATGTCCTCAATTCCCTTTCCGTAATCGGTTATTTCAATCTCCATCACATTTTCAATAACTCGGCAGACGATTTTCACAACGCCCTTCATATTCTCGTATCCATGAACAATAGAATTGGTCACTGCCTCGGATACCGCAGTTTTTATATCAGAAAGCTCCTCAATGCTTATATCAAGCTGGACCGAAAACGCCCCAACAGTGGCACGAACAAAAGATTCGTTGCAGCTTTTTGCCGGGACTTCAAGCTTCATATAGTTTTCCATTTAGACACTACCCCCTCTTTGAAAAAGCACCAAAACAGTGCAGCAGATTTTTTCACTTCACCTAAAAAAATTATTGCATCCGATATATTCATTGTATTTTCTCCTTACCAAAATCCAGAATTTTTTTAAGTCCGGATATCTCAAATATTTTATCCAGCTGAGTGCTCACCCTTATGACCATTACTTTTCCGCCCAAAGCCGAAATCTGTTTGTATCTTCCAACCATCATTCCAATACCCGAGCTGTCCATAAAAGTTACCCTGTCAAAGTCAAATACAAGATTTGTGACATTACCCGAACTTATCTCCCTGTCCAAAATATCCCGTATATCCCCTGATGTGTGATGGTCTATCTCGCCGGACAGTTTTACTACCAAAGTCTGACCTATGCATTCAAGCTTTATATCCACGCCAATACCTCCTTTTACAATTTCTTCCATTTTTATATTTCGCACACAATATGCATATTTCCTTGCGAGTTTTGGACTTTCGTCCCCGAAAAAACGACAAAAAAATACAGCCGATGGAATCAATCGACTGTATTCGTTATTATTTGGTTTAAAGTGCCATTTTATGCCATTTTTTGAAGGCTCTCCATGACCTTTTCAAGCATAGCCTTGTACTTTTCACATTTCTGGCGTTCTTCCTCAACTACGTTTGCCGGAGCCTTGTCTGTAAAGCCTTTATTTGAAAGTTTGCCCTCAGCACGTTTGATTTCGCCCTCAAGTCTGGTCTTTTCCTTGGTGAGTCTTTCCATTTCTTTTTCGCGGTCAACCAGCTCGTCCATAGGAAGAAGAATTTCTGCTCTTGCTGTAACAACAGAAACCGCATTTTCAGGAACGCCTGTTTTATCTTGCTTGATTTCTGTTTCTGATGCACTTGCAAGCTTTTCAAAGAATACGCCCGCCTGAGAGAAGAGTTCTTCGTCTTTCGTTATAACAAAAAGCTTAACTTTTTTTGACGGGGGAACATTCATCTCATTTCTCACATTTCTTATCCCTTTGATTGCGTCCATTATGCCAATCATTTCAGTCTCTGCTTTGGAGTCAGAAAGCTCAGCAGAAACTTTTGGCCACTCAGAAATCATAATACTTTCACCATTATGGGGAAGTGCCTGCCAGATTTCTTCAGTAATAAACGGCATAAAAGGATGGAGAAGCTTGAGTGTGTTTGAAAGCACATATGCAAGCACCTGCTGCGCCGATATGTTGCTCTCACCCTCTGCAAAGAATCTGGGCTTAACAAGCTCTATGTACCAGTCACAGAATTCGTCCCAGATAAAGTCATAAAGTTTCTGAACAGCTATGCCAAGCTCGTATTTATCAAGGTTTTCGGTAACCTCGCGAACAAGCTCGTTATATCTGTGAAGTATCCATTTGTCTTCGATATGAAGCTTGTCCTTTGCAGGAAGCTCAGCCTTGTCGATTGAAAGGTTCATCATAACAAAACGTGATGCGTTCCAGATTTTGTTTGCAAAGTTTCTGCTTGCCTCAACCCCGGGAGCACCCACAATCTTGTTGACTGCAGGATCAGGGTTCTTGCCTTTTTCAACTGGCGGCTCATAAGTTACCGGGAATCTCATATCATTACCAGGTGCAACACCTGTAACAAGCGTAAATCTCAGGGCATCTGCACCGAACATATCAATAATCATAAGGGGGTCAACGCCGTTGCCCTTGGATTTTGACATTTTTTCGCCATTCCCGTCACGAACAAGACCATGAATGAACACGTGCTTGAAAGGCGCCTTTCCGGTATGTTCACACGCTGAGAAAATCATTCTTGATACCCAGAAGAAAATAATATCGTATCCTGTTACAAGAGTGCTTGTAGGATAGAAATAATCGTAATCTTCTGTCTTTTCGGGCCAACCCAGAGTGGAGAAAGGCCAAAGTGCAGATGAGAACCATGTATCAAGAACATCATCTTCCTGTCTTACCGGTTTTCCGCACTTGGGGCAAACAGTAATATTCTCTTTTGAAACGGTCATTTCGCCGCAATCATCACAATAGAACGCAGGGATTCTGTGTCCCCACCAGAGCTGACGCGAAATACACCAGTCATATACATTTTCCATCCAGTTCATATATGTCTTGGAGAAGCGTTCAGGAACAAACTCTGTCTCCCGGCTCGCAACAGCCTTGATTGCCGCTTCTGCAAGAGGTTTCATTTTCACAAACCACTGGTCTGAAACGATTGGTTCAATTGTTGTTCCGCAACGATAGCACTGACCTACATTGTGTGAATGGTCTTCCGTCTTCACAAGAAGTCCCATTTCTTCGAGATCTTTTATCATTGCCTTGCGGCATTCATAACGATCCATACCTTCATACTTTCCTGCGTATGAATTCATGGTTGCATTGTCGTTCATAACCTTTATGATTTCAAGGTCATGACGTTTGCCTACTTCAAAGTCATTTGGGTCATGAGCAGGAGTAATTTTTACACAACCTGTTCCAAATTCCTTGTCAACATATTCATCGGCAATGACCGGAATCTCCCTGTCTGTAAGGGGCAGGAGCAACATCTTGCCAACAAGGTCCTTATATCTTTCGTCTTCGGGATTAACCGCAACAGCTGTATCACCAAAAAGTGTCTCAGGACGTGTTGTTGCAATAACCACATAATCATCAGTACCCTTTATCTGGTACTTTATGTGCCAGAAATGTCCTGCCTGTTCTGCATGTTCAACCTCTTCATTCGAAAGAGCTGTTATACAGTTTGGACACCAGTTTATGATTCTTGGACCTCTGTAAATCAATCCCTTGTCATAAAGGTTAACAAAAACCTCACGAACAGCCTTTGAACAGCCCTCGTCCATAGTAAAACGTTCTCTGTCCCAATCGCAGGAACAACCAATCTTTTTGAGCTGACTGATTATGCGATTGCCGTATTTTTCCTTCCAATCCCAAACGCGTTCAAGAAACTTCTCACGGCCAAGATCATAGCGGGTAAGTCCTTCTTTTTCTCGAAGCTCCGCTTCAACCTTAATCTGTGTCGCAATTCCCGCATGGTCGGTCCCTGGAACCCACAAAGCTTCAAATCCCTGCATTCTCTTGTAACGAATAAGAATATCCTGCAATGTTTCATCGAATGCATGACCCATATGAAGCTGACCGGTTACATTCGGGGGTGGAATTACAATAGTAAAAGGCTTTTTGTTTTTGTCCGCTTTTGCACGGAAATAGCCTTTATTTACCCAATTATTGTATATACGGTCCTCAACTGCTTTGGGATCGTATGTCTTTGACAATTCTTCTGCCATTTTAAACACTCCATTCTGTGGTAATAAACCAGAAATTTACATTGTTACCTTGAGGAATACTTTCTTTCCCTTTTTGATAACTATCTTGCCGTCTCTAAATATCGACTTTTCAACAATATAATTCACATCCATAATTTTGTTTCCGTCGATGCTTACACCGCCTTGCTGAACAAGACGTCTTCCCTCGCCCTTTGACGGAGCAAGTCCGCTTTTCACAAGCAAATCAAGAATATTTATACCATTCTCAGCATCCGCTGCCTCCATATCATATGTAGGCATATTGGAGTCATCAGCGCCTGCACCGAACACTGCCTTTGCCGCCTGGTCAGCTTTGTTGGCTTCTTCCTCACCGTGCACCATCTTTGTAACCTCAAAGGCTAAGCGTTCTTTTACACGGTTAAGTTCCTGTCCTTCAAGCTTTTCATATTCTGCAATTTCTGACATTGGAACAAAAGTAACAAGCTTCAAAAGTCTTATTACGTCCTTGTCATCAACGTTTCTCCAGTACTGATAGAATTCATAAGGAGTAACTTTTTCAGGGTCAAGCCAAAGAGCACCCTTTTCGGTCTTACCCATCTTCTTGCCCTCAGATGTTGTGAGCAATGTAAATGTCATACCATAAGCCTCTTTTGACTCCTTGCGGCGAATAAGTTCAATACCGCCAATGATATTTGACCACTGATCATCGCCACCGAACTCCATGATACAACCGTAATCTTTATTCAGTTTGTAGAAGTCATAGCTCTGCATCAGCATATAGTTGAATTCAAGGAACGAAAGACCTCTTTCCATTCTGGTTTTGAAACATTCAGCTGAAAGCATTCTGTTAACCGAGAAATGTACACCAACCTCACGAAGAAAATCAACGTAGTTAAGATCCAAAAGCCAGTCGGCATTGTTTACCATAATCGCCTTGCCATCAGAAAAGTCAATAAACTTTGACATCTGTTCCTTGAATCTGTCAGCATTGTACTGAATTGTTTCCTTGGTTATCATAGGACGCATATCGGTCTTCCCTGTGGGGTCACCAACCATTGTAGTGCCACCGCCAAGCAGGATAATAGGCCTATGCCCTGCATTCTGCATATGACGCATAACCACAAGCTGCATAAAGTGACCAATATGAAGGCTGTCGGCTGTGGGGTCAAAACCTATATAAAAGGTTATCTTTTCCTCCGCGAGAAGCTTCTTGATTTCTTCCTCGTGAGTCATCTGGGCAATAAGCCCACGCTCTTTCAGTTCATCAAAAACGTTTTTCATTTGAATTTATCCTTTCTCATCCGTTTTTATCGGATTTTTACTTATTTTATCAAGTTCCAAAAGCAGTTCTTCAACCGACTTTTTGTCCACCGCAAATTCTGCTTTTCCATCTGTGAACGCTGCATATTCTTTGTCATTTATATCACTGAGGCTGATTTTTTGACTGCCCATACCATTGTCAAAATAAACTGTTATAACAACATTGCCGTTGTCTTTAACACTCTGCGCAATCTCACTGTTTATTTTTATCCCGCCAACAATTTCAGCAACCGCACTAAATGCCGCTTCACTTGCCGTCTTTCCGTTAACAAAGAACTCTTTGTTGTTTTCTTTTCGGTTTCGGCTCTCGATTTTATATTCCTTATCTTTTGTTTTCACTGTAAGTCCGGAAATGTTTTCAAAGTCAGACCGAAGAACTCCCGACTCCAAGAGGTAAAACGGCTCGGTATAGAGAAATTCAAGTTGGGAAGAATTTATCATAAAGATTCCGTCTTTTCCAAGCCTCTCGGCATAAACAAGTCCGCCCTCTGTTTTTCCCAAGTAAAGTGTCTCGTCAAAATCACCCCACCTGAAGTGAAGCCGTGCACGAGATTTTTCATCAAGACCATAAATCTCTTTATCCTCAGGAATTTCATCCTCATACTTTTCAGCAGCAAGTCGGGGAATTTTCACTAATATCAGCTGTTCAAACGCTTCATCATCCACATCTTTTCTGTAGGGTTTTTCCATAATATAACGATTTTTTCTGCTGTTTGAAATTTCAGCCGAGATTTTTGTCCTTATAACAGTTTGGGTCTTGTCAAAATCTTTGAAGCTGTAATATTCAAGAGGCGCGTCCTCTCCCATAAGTCCATCAAAAATCACTGATGCACGAAACTTCGAAAGCGGCGCTATAAGTATATCCCTCACAGATGTCCTGATAGCATAAATTTCCTCGCTGTCATTGACTTTAGCAGCACAGACCTCCGCTTTTTCGCCCACGAACTTGATGTTGCAGCGTGTCCCATCGTGGAGTGCAAGGGAAAGCTCCTTAACATCTGTAGCAGTAAACTCTTTCAGTTCTCTCTCACGCAAAAGACCCAACGTCATAATCATAGACGCACTGTTTACCGTTTCCTGAACTTTTTCTGAATTGAGAACTGCAACATCATTATCTTTCACATACCAATCAGTATCCTCTTTGATGAGCAGATAATTCTCCTGTGCGTTCTTCACACCATACTCCACAATTTCCGACGCCTTGCAACTGAAAATGGGTGTGTTTTTTATCTCTTCATTTTTCTGGTTTTGTATATAGCTGTAAATTCCAAAGCATCCTCCGGCAAGCAATAGCGCCACAACTAAAATAATGGCAACCGTTTGCTTTTTCATTGTATCGCCTCCTGACTTTCAAGCTAAATTTTATTCAAAGCCCTTTATTTTTCTTCCAAGTCAATCTTTATCGAAAGCTCTTTAAGCTGAACATCATCAACCCTGTCAGGTGAATTTGACATAAGCTCGGACGCGTTCTGCACCTTGGGGAATGCCACAACATCACGAAGACTGTCTGCTCCGCACATAATCATTGCAATTCGGTCAAGACCGATGCCCATACCGCCGTGAGGTGCTGCACCATATTTGTAAGCCTCAACCAAGAAGCCAAATTTTGCAGCAATTTCTTCCTCAGAAAGTCCAAGCGCCCTGAACATCTTCTGCTGAAGCTCATAGTCATTTATACGGATTGAACCACTTGAAAGCTCTGTGCCGTTGAGCACCAAGTCATACGCCTTTGCAGTAACCTTCTCGGGTGCTGTTTCAAGATACTGAATGCAGTCATCCTCAGGCATTGTAAATGGATGGTGCATAGCAACATAGGTTTTGCTTTCTTCGTCATATTCAAAGAACGGGAACTGTGTAACCCAAAGGAAGTTAAATCCCTCCTTGATTATATCAAGCTGTTTTGCAACCTTGAGACGAAGTGCACCAAGTGTCGAAAGAACTGTATTTGTTTTGTCTGCCACAATAAACACAACATCGCCCTTTTCTGCGCCACACTTTTCAATTATTGCAGAAAGCTCGTCTTCTGTCATAAATTTTGAAAAAGAACAATTCGGCACATCCTCAATCCATCTGATGTACGCAAGACCTTTTGCGCCTATGCCGCGTACGTATTCGGTGAGCTTGTCAATTTCTTTTCGAGTCAATGTTTCAGCCGCATTCTTTGCACAAATCGCACGGACACTGCCGCCGTCTTCAATAGCTGATGTAAACACGCCAAAGCCGCAATCCTTTACCAAATCAGAAAGGTCGCATATTTCCATTTCAAAACGTGTATCAGGCTTATCCGAGCCGTATCTTTCCATAGCTTCCTTGTATGACATTCTGGGAAGAGGCAATGGAATATCCATATCAAGTACATCCTTAAATAGTCTCTTCATAAGACCCTCAATCATTTCAAGGACGTCCTCAACATCAACAAATGACATTTCAAGGTCAATCTGTGTAAATTCAGGCTGACGGTCAGCTCTCAGGTCCTCGTCACGGAAACAACGTGCAAGCTGAATGTATCTGTCAAATCCTGAAATCATGAGGAGCTGCTTGTAAATCTGGGGGGACTGGGGAAGAGCATAAAACTTTCCGCCGTGGATACGTGAGGGAATGATATAGTCCCTCGCACCCTCAGGTGTTGACTTTATCATCATTGGAGTTTCAATTTCGATGAAGCCGTTTTCTTCAAAATAGTCTCTTGCACTTTTTGCAATCTTGCTTCTTCTTATTATGTTTTCCTGAAGAGGTGCTCGACGCAAGTCAAGATAACGATATTTGAGACGAAGTTCTTCGTTTACATTTGTTTTGTCTGTAATTTCAAAAGGCGGTGTCTGCGCCTTTGCCAAAATTCTCAGGTCATCAACAAAAATTTCAATTTCGCCTGTCTTTATGGCATCGTTTTTACTTTCTCTTTCACGGACAACGCCCTTTGCCATAAGAACATATTCGCTGTGACAGGATGCCGCTTTCTCAAAAACTTCCTTATCTGTTGTTTCGTCAAAAGCAAGCTGAACTATGCCTGTTCTGTCTCTTAGGTCAATAAAAATCAAAGTTCCCATATCACGGATTTTCTGAACATATCCGCCCACAACAACAGTTTTGCCGATTCCTTCGGTTTCGCCGCAGTAATTGGTTCTTTTAAGACCTTTCATTGTATCCATTTATCTTACCTCCACATCTAAAATCTCGCATATAGCGTCCGCTGTCAAAGAAATTTCTTTCACTTCGCCTGTTCCCATATTTTTGAGATTTCCTTTATTATTGGCAATTTCATCATCACCTATAACCACGCTGTATCTTGCCGCAAGCTTGTCAGCATATTTCATCTGTGCTTTAAGGCTTCTTCCACATAAATCCTGCTGTGCATGGATTCCTTTTGTGCGAAGCTCAAAAATCAGCTTCTGTGCTGCCTTGTCAGCCTCATCACCCATTGTTGCCACAAAAATCTCAGGCCCGTCATCAAAGCTTACCTCTTCACCTTTTTGGGCTTTAAGAACAAGTATAAGCCTTTCAATTCCTGCCGCAAATCCTATGCCGTCTGCAGGCTTTCCGCCAAGCTCTTCAACAAGTCCGCTGTAACGACCGCCACCGCAAACCGTGGATTGTGCCCCAAGGCAGTCGGACACAAATTCAAACACTGTCTTTGTGTAATAGTCAAGACCTCTCACTATGTCTGGATTTACCTCAAAATCAATGCCCATTCCCGAAAGTCTTGCCTTTGTTTCTTCAAAGTGCTCACTGCACTCTGTGCAAAGGTGGTCAACCATCTTGGGTGCGTTCTTTGCGATGCGACTGCAAATTTCTGACTTGCAATCGATAATTCTCATAGGATTTTTTTCAAGTCTTTCAAGGCAGGTAGGGCAAAGCTCGCCCTTATATTCTTCAAAATATGCTCTGAGCTTTTGATTATATTCCTTTTTGCACACAGGACAGCCAATGCTGTTGATGTTAAGTGTTATGCCAGACAGTCCAAGCTTTTTGAGGAACATCCATGCAAGAGAAATAACCTCCGCATCAGTGGATGCACCGCTTGCACCAAAGCACTCAATCCCGAACTGATGAAATTCACGAAGTCTTCCTGACTGTGGCTTTTCATACCTGAAGCAAGGGATGATATAGCTTAGCTTTGTGGGCTGAGGATTTGCATAAAGGGAATTTTCGATATAGCTACGAACCAGTGTCGCTGTTCCCTCAGGCTTTAAGGTTATTGACCTTCCGCCTTTATCCTCAAATGTATACATTTCCTTTTGAACAACATCTGTGGTATCACCAACGCCACGCTGAAAAAGCTCTGTGTGTTCAAACACTGGAGTTCTGATTTCTTTATATCCGTAAAGGTCACAAACCTCACGGGCAGTTTTTTCTATGTACTGCCACAGTTTGCTGTCCTTTGGCAATACGTCCTCGGTACCTCTTGGTTTTGTAATCATTTGTGCCAAAATCCTTTCTTAAAAGACTTCTCTCTAATCATTTTTGTTGTCGGTGAGCACATATTCAATAAGTTCTAAAACATCATCCCTGCCCTCGCGGGTTTCAGAAGAAAATGGGATGAGCACCGACTCCTCATTAAGTTCTAATTCTTCATATATTGCGGTGAGGCTTGCCTCAACCTGAGATTTCTTGAGCTTGTCAAGCTTTGTTGCAACCACCAGCGGCTCAAAGTTATAGCTCTTTATCCAGTCAAACATCATCTTGTCGTCCGCAGTGGGCTTGTGTCTTGCGTCAACAAGCTGAATAACCTGAACAAGATTTTTGCGGCTTGATAGATAACCCTCTATCATTTCGCCCCACTTTTCTTTTTCAATCTTTGAGACCTTTGCGTAGCCATAGCCTGGCAGGTCAACAAGGCGAAACCGCTTTCCTATTTCATAAAAGTTTATTGTTGCGGTCTTTCCTGGAGTGCCGCTTGTTCTTGCAAAATTCTTACGGTTTGAAATGCAGTTTACAAGAGAAGACTTTCCCACATTTGAACGTCCAACAAGAGCAATTTCAGGAAGTGCTTCATCGGGGTATTGCTCTTGTTTTACCGCCGTGGTTAAAAGTTTAACATCGATAAATTCCACTTTTTTGCACCCCCACAGAAAGCATTTTCAAGGACAGTTTTCATATCCTTGGCAAAAACAAACTCAATTTCATTTTTGATTTTGTCAGGAAGCTCCTCAAAATCCTTTTTATTTTCAAAAGGAATGATAATTTTCTTTATCCCCATTCGGTATGCCGCAAGCGACTTCTCACGAAGACCGCCTATGGGAAGCACCTTTCCACGGAGAGTAATTTCACCTGTCATAGCCACCTTTTTGCTTACCCTCTCTCCAGAAAGAGCCGAAATAATTGCTGTAGCCATGGTTATTCCTGCTGATGGACCATCTTTGGGGATAGCGCCCTCAGGCACATGGATATGTATATCTTTTTCTTTATAAAAATCTGCATTTATTGAAAGAGCCTCTGCATTTGCACGAATAAAGCTGAGTGCCGCCATAGCGGACTCTTTCATAACATCGCCCAAATTTCCTGTGAGTTCAAGCTTTCCGCTGCCTTTCATGGTGTTAACTTCAATGCTGAGTGTATCGCCGCCGCTTTCTGTCCACGCAAGACCCGTGGCAGCCCCCATCAAATCTTCTTTTTCTATGTGGTCATAAAGGAACACCCTGCTGCCCAAGTATTTTTTAAGAACAGCTTCATCAACCGTGATGAAGTCTTTCTTTTCTTCAACAATTTCCTTTGCTGCCTTTCGGCAGATTGCCCCAAGCTTTCTTTCAAGTGTTCTGACACCTGATTCACGGGTGTAGCCTTCAATCAAAAGCTTCATTGTCTTTGTAGGAATTTTTATCATTTCAGGTTTAAGGCCATTTTCCCTCTGTTGTTTGGGGAAAAGATATTTCTTTGCAATTCCCATTTTTTCATCATCGGTGTACCCCGAAATTTCGATTATGTCCATTCTGTCATAAAGGGGCATAGGAATATTCTCAACCGAGTTCGCTGTTGCCACAAAGAGCACCTTTGACAAATCAAATGGAAGCTCTAAAAAATGGTCACGAAATCCCTTATTTTGTTCAGGGTCCAACACCTCAAGCATAGCAGCTGTGGGGTCGCCACGGAAATCACTTGACATCTTGTCAATCTCATCAAGGAGAATAAGGGGATTGTTGCTTCCTGCCGATTTAAGCGCCGCAACTATCCGGCCGGGCATTGCCCCAACATAGGTCTTTCTGTGTCCACGGATTTCAGCTTCGTTCTGAATTCCGCCAAGGCTGACCCTTACATACTTTCTGCCAAGAGCCTCGGCAAGAGATTTTGCAATAGACGTCTTTCCCGTTCCGGGAGGTCCTGCAAGACAAATTATTGAGCCTTTTGCTTCATCCGAAAGACTCTTCACCGCCAGATATTCAAGAATTCTTTCTTTCACCTTTTCAAGACCATAGTGGTCACGCTCTAAAATTTTCTTTGCAAGCTTTATGTCCTTATTTTCTTCGGTAGATATTTCCCAGGGCATAGCAAGAACAGTTTCAACGTAATTCTGCACCACGCCATATTCCTGAGAATGGATTGAAAGCCTTGAAAGCTTCAAAAGCTCTTCCTCAAGCTTTTCAGAGACCTCTTTTGGCAGCTTTCTCTGTTGCATCTTTCTGCGGTAATCATCTGCTTCCGCCTGACCTGATTCAAAGTCACCCAATTCTTCCTGAATGACTTTCATCTGTTCACGCAGAATATAATCACGCTGATTTTTGTCAAGGCTTGACCGAAGCTTTGACATAACACCCTGCTCAACTTCCATAATGTTGTTCTCATTTTCCATAAGAGCAATGAGTTTTTCCATCCTTGTTCTCACATCAAGTTCTTCAAGAATTATCTGTTTTTCGTGAGGCTTAAGAGGGAAGTTCATAGCAGTTATATCCGCAAGCTCCCCGGCATCCTCGATTTCAAGCATGGATGCAGCAATCTCAGGATTCATTTTTTCATAAAGGCTGAAATAATCCTCCAAAAGCCTTTGAATTTTGCGCATCAAAACCTGTTCTTCCACAAAGTCATTGCAGCGGATGTCTGATTTTTTCACAACACTTGCTTTCAAAAAGCTTTCTTCATCATAAAAACCTGTCATTCCTGCTCTGTAAAGCCCCTCGACCAAGACCCTGATATTTCCGTCAGGGAGCCTGAGTATCTGCTTCACTTCAGCGACAACGCCGATTTTTGAAACATCGCTCTTGGTAGGGTTTTCGGTCATAATGTCCTTTTGATAGCTAAGAAAAACCATCTGATCAGAGGACATTGCATATTCAACAGCCGCTATTGATTTTTTTCTGCCCACATCAAAGTGGAGGACCATACCTGGAAAAATGGTAAGTCCCCGAAGGGGTATAAGCGGCAGTATATTTTTTCTGTTTGCCATCTTTCTGTTTTCATCCTCTCACGGACAAATTATCATATTTTGCCCATTATCCAATCTATTATACTATTTTTGTTTGAAAATTTCAACCCCTTCGGCACTAATAATTCCAATATTCTGGGAAATTTTTTCATTATTTCTGCCTTTTTCGCTGTCATCCATTCCAACAGCAGCATCAATAAGTTCAAAAACATTTGAAACAGGTATAATTTCACACTCAAAATTTTTATATTCCTCCTGCCAGTTTGCAGACGGAATTATTATTTTCTTTGCCCCGGCATCCATCCCTGCACGTATCTTGAGTGGAACCTCACCCACTCCCCACACATCTCCCATAATGGAAATTTCGCCTGTGAATGCAACAGTTCCTGATATTTTCATTTCTTTCAATGCTGAGTATACCGCACAAAAAATTGCCGTTCCCGCAGATGGTCCGTCAACGGGCATACAGTTTGGGAAATTTATGTGGACATCAAAATCCTCTGTCCTAATCCCAAAAATCTTTTTGAGAACTGTCATCGTATTTTCTACAGACGCAAGTATACTGCTTTTTCTCTTAAGTTTTTGCCTGTTATTTGAAATTTCCTCTTCCTCTATTGCACCGGTAACGGTAACTGTCCCGCATCCTGCCTTACACTTTTCGACCACCGCTTCTATATCAAGAATGCAGCCTTGTCCATTCCCAAAAACCGCAAGACCTGACACCTTTCCCTCTTTCATCTCTTTTGAAAGTGCTTTTTCATAACGAGGACAATATTTCCCTGTTTCAATTACCCAGCGAGCGTCAGAAATCTCAACAGTTTTTCTTTTTTCAAGCTTTGAAACGCTTTCTGCCGTTTGTATTATATTCACAGCGTCACGTCCGTTCTCGGCAAACTCCGCTACGAGTTCAAAGACGTCATCATCAAATTCCGCCTCGGTTTTTTGCGACGCTTTTTTTGCTATAGTTTTCACTTCATCCCTTGAAAGACCTTTGAAAAATATCTCAACGCATCTTGACCTGAGCGCCGGCGGAATTTCCTCTGGAAGCCTTGTGGTAGCACCAATCAGCCGAAAATCTGCAGGAAGTCCGTTTTTGAACATTTCATGAATATGTCGTGGGATTTCCTTGTTGCTACTACTGTAATATGCACTATCAAAATACACCCGTCTGTCTTCAAGAACTTTAAGCAGCTTGTTCATCTGTATTGATGAAAGCTCACCTATCTCATCTATAAACAGAATTCCCCCGTGTGCCTTTGTAACCGCCCCCTCTTTAGGCTGGGGAACACCGGCAGGACCATATGCCCCTGCTCCTTGATAGATGGGGTCGTGAACTGACCCAATCAGGGGATCAGCTATGCTTCTTTCATCAAACTGCATAGTAGTGGCATCCACCTCAATGAATTTTGAAAACTCTCCAAAGGGTGATTCAGGATTTTTCTTTGCCTCCGAGAGCACCACCCTTGACGCCGCAGTCTTTCCAACCCCCGGAGGTCCATAAATCAGCACGTGCTGGGGGTTTTTGCCGCATATCGCACACCTTAGCGCCCTTATTCCCTCGCTTTGCCCAACTATATCTTTCACCGATTTTGGCCGGGTTTCTTCAGTGAGAGGGGTGGTGAGTTTTATGTCATTCAGTTTTTTCAATCGTTCAAGCTCTCTTGTGCTTTCCTGATTCATAGAACTCCGTCCAGAATACTGACTTTTTAAAACTGTAAGAAAATATATTCCAATCACCACAGTAAAGCAAAGCTGAACAATGGCAACAAAAGACATAAGCATAAAATTTATCCTCCTGATAAAATTTGTTTCTGTTTTTTATTATGGTTTTTTCATCCCCAATTCATACCGCAAACAGATACAAAAAAACCTTGAGTTTTTTATTCACTCAAGGCTTTTTCAGTTCATTATCAACAAATTCTTGAAGCTCTTTCAAAGTCTCTTTTTCCAATGGTTTTGTGTCTTGCAAAGGATTTTTTATTCCCATATTCTCATACTTGAAAAATCCCATAGTGTGAAATCCCAGAAGTTCATATTTCTCAACGAAATATTTGTTTTTAAGCATTTCAAGATATCTTTGAATTTTTTCTTCGCTGTCATTTATGCCCGGAACAACAACAGTCCGCACCCATGTGCGTTTTTTTATATCTTCCAAAAATTCAAGGGTATCAAAAACTTTTGATATTCCCATTCCCGTATACTTTTTATAATTCTCATCGTCCCAGAACTTAAGGTCAAGAATAACAAGCTGTGCATTTTCGAGCACATACTTTGCGTCATCCGAAAGTGCTACTGCACCGGACGTATCAATGGCATAATTTATCCCCTCTTGTTTCAAGTACGTCACTGTCTCCCTGATAAACTTGGACTGAAGAAGAGGCTCTCCACCTGAAAAGGTAACTCCTCCGGTTTTCCCAAAATATGGCTTGTATCTTGAAACTTTTTTTACCAATTCCTCAGGCGAAAGTTCTGTTCCGCCCTTTCCCCATGTGTCGGGGTTGTGGCAGTATACACACCTAAGAGGGCACCCCTGCATAAAAACGCCATATCTGATACCCTCGCCATCAAGAGCCGCCAAGCTTTCAAAGGAATGGACATAACCTTTCATAACGTTCACCAAGCCTTACATTTTTTCGTGGAATGTTCTTGAAATAACCTCCAGCTGTTTGTCGCGTGTCAGCTTGTTGAAATTAACGGCATATCCACTTACACGGATGGTAAGTGACGGATAAAGAGCGGGGTCATTCATAGCATCAATAAGCTTTTGATGGTTGAGGACATTTACATTGAGGTGATGGGCACTTTGCGCAAAATATCCGTCAAGCACCGAAACAAGCTTCTTTATTCTGTCATTTTCATCAGTTCCCAAGGTTTCGGGAGTGATTGAGAATGTATTTGATATACCGTCCTGACAGCAATCATAACAAATCTTTGCCACCGAGTTGAGTGATGCAAGTGCGCCTTCGCTGTCACGTCCATGCATGGGGTTTGCGCCCGGAGCAAATGGCTCACCCGCCTGTCTTCCGTCAGGGGTAGAACCGGTTTTTTTGCCATAAACCACATTTGATGTGATTGTAAGAATTGAAAGCGTATGTTTTGCACCACGGTATGTCTTTGTTTTGCAAAGCTCTGAATAGAAAAACTCTGTGATCCACTTTGCAATTTCATCTGCACGGTCATCATCGTTTCCGTATTTGGGGAAGTCTCCCTCGGTTTTGAAGTCTACTATCAAACCTCTTTCATCTTTCACGGGCACAACCTTTGCATACTTTATTGCACTGAGGCTGTCAGCAAGAACGCTGAGTCCGCTTATGCCAAATGCCATAAGACGCTCCGGCTCTACATCATGAAGTGCCATCATAAGTCTTTCATATGCATATCTGTCGTGCATATAGTGAATAACGTTCATTGTGTTTACATAAAGCTTTGCCATCCATGCAGCATAGGTCTTGAACGCCTCAAGAACTTCTTCATAGACAAGGGGTGTTCCCTCAACAAACGCCTTGCCACTTGGTGCAACCTGCTCACCATAGATTTCGTCACGGCCGCCGTTTAATGCCATAAGAAGCACCTTTGCAAGATTACATCTTGCACCGAAAAACTGCATCTGCTTTCCTGTTTTCATTGCTGAAACGCAGCAGGCAATAGCATAATCATCGCCAAAATCCTTGCGCATTACATCATCGTTTTCATACTGAATTGAGTCTGTATCAATAGAAACCTTTGCACAGAACTTTTTAAATTCTTCGGGAAGGCCCTCAGACCACAAAACGGTTATATTCGGCTCAGCACTTGGCCCGAGGTTATAGAGTGTCTGCAAAAATCTGAAACAGGTCTTTGTCACCATAGGCCTTCCATCTTCGCCCATACCCGCAAGAGAACAGGTAACCCACACAGGGTCACCAGCAAAAAGCTCGTTATATTCAGGTGTGCGGAGATGCCTTACGAGACGCATTTTGAGGACTAAATCATCAATCAATTCCTGCGCTCCCTTTTCATCAAGAGTTCCCTCTTCAATATCACGCTGGATATAAATATCAATAAATCCAGAAATTCGTCCTATACTGTTTGCAGCACCGTTTTGTTCCTTTACTGCTCCAAGGTAGCCAAAATAAAGCCACTGCACAGCCTCACGGGCATTTTCAGCAGGACGCGAAATATCACAACCGTATTCCGCTGCCATCTCAACAAGCTGTGTCATAAACTCAAGCTGTCTCTCAATATCTTCAAGAAGCTGTATGGTTTCAGCTGACATATCCCTTTCGCTTATTCTCTTTTTATCAAGCTTTCTTTGCTCTATGAGATAATCCATTCCATAAAGAGCAATTCTTCGATAGTCACCGATAATTCTGCCACGAGCATAAGCATCGGGAAGACCGGTAAGAACACCCACGTGTCTTGCTTTTTTCATTGTATCTGTATAAACTCTGAAAACGCCGGTATTGTGAGTGGTACGGTATTTAAATTCATTACTTACATTTTCGCCTATTTCATAGCCATAAGCCTTGCAGGCCTGAACTGCATTGCGGTATCCGGCAAATGGATTTACTGCTCTTTTAAGGGGTTCATCTGTTTGAAGACCAACTATAATATCATCTTCTTTGATTACATATCCCGGCCTGAACGTAAGAAGTGATGACACATTATCAGGGTCTACACTAAGCACCCCGCCGTTTTCATTTTCTTTCACCAAAAGCTCCTTAACACGTGCAAGGACACGGTCTGTACGCTCAGTTGTCCCACGCAAGAATTCAGACCCGCCAGAGTATGGTATATAATTCTTTTTTATAAAATCACTGACATCTATATTTTTATTCCAATTTCCCTCTTTAAAGTCTCTCCAGCATTTCATAAAACTCATCCCTTTCATGTAAAAATAAAAAGACATCCCCAAAAGCACGGGATGCCCAGACGGTCGGCTAATCTTCCATCCTGCTCCCCCATGGTTTTCCATGCTCCGTCAGTTGCAGGAGATTTGTTTTCCTTATTATACACAAATTTTAGTGATTTGTCAAACCCATATTGCGTATTTTTTCATATTTTTTTGAATACTTTTTGATTATACGGGAAAAATTTGTATGTAAATATTTCCAAAGCTCTTGAAATACCCGAACTTTTGGTGTATAATAGACTTGTTGAATTATGTGCGGTCAAATATTTAGAAAAATGGAGGATATTTTGTGCAAAAAAGTAAAAAAATAAAGATAACACCCCTCGGAGGTCTGCATGAGATCGGAAAAAACATGACAGTCTTCGAGTACGGAAGTGATCTTTTGATTCTGGACGCAGGTCTGGCATTCCCTGACGACGATATGCTGGGAATTGATATGGTTATACCTGATATAACCTATCTGCAAAAACACAAGAACAGAATCAGAGGTATCATTTTGACCCATGGTCACGAGGACCACATCGGGGCTATTCCTTATGTTCTTAAGGAATTCAATGTTCCTGTCTATGGAACAAAACTTACCCTTGGCATTTTAAGAAACAAGCTCGAAGAGCACGGAATTTTAAACAGTGCAAAGCTCAATGTCATAAACCCCGGCGAAACTTTCAAGCTTGGGGATTTCAAGGTAGAGTTTGTCCGTTCAAACCACAGCATTGCAGACGCTGTGGCAGTGGCGTTTCATACCCCTGCTGGAGTGGTTCTGCATACAGGCGACTTCAAAATTGATTCAACACCCATAAACGGAGAAATGATTGACCTTGGAAGAATCGGCGAGCTTGGAAAACAAGGGATTCTTCTTCTTATGTCAGACAGCACCAACGCAGAACGCCGTGGCTATACTATGAGCGAGAGTACAGTTGGCGCCACCTTTGACAATGTTTTTGAAAACTGCAACAAACGAATTTTTGTGGCAACCTTTGCATCCAATATACATAGGGTGCAGCAAATAATAAACGCAGCTGTCAAATACGGCAGAAAGGTTGCAGTATCAGGACGCAGTATGGAAAATGTCCTGGCTGCCGCAATCGAGCTTGGCTATATGGACATTCCGAAAAATACCCTGATAAAGCTTGACGAAATCGGCAGATATTCAAAAGAACAGCTTGTTATCGTCACCACGGGAAGTCAGGGCGAAACCATGTCCGCTCTTTCAAGAATGGCATATTCCGGTCACAAAAAGGTAAATATCGAGGCAGACGATTTGGTTATCATTTCAGCAAGTCCAATCCCCGGAAACGAAAAGGCCATTTCAAATGTAATCAATGAGCTGCTTAAACACGGGGCAGAGGTTATTTATGAATCTTTGGCAGACGTTCACGTTTCAGGACACGCTTGCCAGGAGGAGCTGAAAATAATTCTTGCTCTTGCAAAGCCAAGATTCTTTATGCCGGTACACGGAGAATTCAAGCACCTCAGCCGCCACCGTGACCTTGCTCTTCAAATGGGAATGAAATCAAAGGACATCTTTATGATGGAAAATGGAAACGTTCTTGAAGTTTCAGCAAATGACGCGAAAATCACCGGAACAGTTCCATCGGGAAAGGTTCTTGTTGACGGACTTGGAGTTGGAGACGTTGGCAGCATAGTTCTTCGCGACAGAAAGCACCTCTCAGAAGATGGTCTTATCGTGGTTGTTATGACCATCGACCACGCAAGCCAAACGGTTGTCGCAGGTCCTGATATCATATCAAGAGGTTTTGTTTATGTCCGCGAATCTGAGGATTTGATGGAAAGTATGCGGATAAAAACCGCTGACATAGTAAACACCTGCCTTGACAACAACACGCTCGACTGGGCGAGCCTTAAATCCCACGTCAAAAATGAGCTTGGGGCCTTTATCTTTTCAAAAACAAAGAGAAAGCCTATGATACTTCCTGTTATAATGGATGTTTAGATGTAAATTTTAAACGGACTGCTTGGTGCAGTCCGTTTTTTATTTATATTCGCCACAGCTTTTGCAAAACAGCGTCGTTCCTTCATTTTCAGCATTACATTTTTTGCAGGTCCACGCCTTTCCATAAGGTTCTTTCGGGACCCTATCCGCTGCTTTATATGAAACAGCATTGCTTGTGTCATCTGTTTCTTTTTCACTAATTTTTCTCAAAAGTCCACGCAATTCAAGTATACTTACATTTATGTATTCTGTATTTTCAATAATCGTACCAAGTGCAAACAAACTTAAAAAGCTTACAAAACCACTCACCAGTAACGCCAGGAATATGATAAACCCAGCCTTTATCAGCAGCACAAATGCCAACAAAATATTTATAACAAACAAAATAACCGCCGTGCCCCTGCATGCATTTCCCATAAAGAATTCCCTCCGCATTAAAATATTTTTGCCTAATTTTCAACTACCGCATTTTCGATTGCTTCTCTTGCTTCTTTTAAAATCTCTTTATTTTTAAAAGAATCTTTTGGAACTCCCTTTATTTTATGGTACAAATTCAAATCCATATCAAGCACTGTTACCGCATTATAACCTGAAGACTGCGACAACATCGCGATAATATAATCTAAATCCTGATTATTGTATTTATGGAACGAAGAAATATGATAATAATTTATCATAATCGAGCTCCATTTTGTGTTTTCTGCATTATACCTATGTATAGCATCTTCGCCGATTCCCTCAACAGTTTGATTTAACATATTGAGAGTTAAATTATGATAACTGTTGGTGAACATCTCGTCAATGGACTTTTGCATTTTATGATTTTCCAGTTTTGCACCGATAAATCCTACCAATGCCACTATCAGCAAAACAATAAGAATTTTTGTTAATATATTAACTTTTTTCACTTTTTTCACCTGCCTATTTATTTTCACTTTAACTCACAGCAAGTCAGAACCAAATATCTTTTTTACTTATTTAATTTCTCTCCTATGCTTAAGCAACCACTCATAAGGTCCGACATTGTCAAAATAATCGTGCCAAACATCGTGGTCATAGCCTTCCATAGGAATAAGTTCAGCCTGACCACCTGCCCGGTTAACACGATCAACCATCATTTCGCTTTCGCGGAATAGAACTGTGGTATCTGCCGTTCCGTGAATCGCACGAACCGGAAATTTGATTCTGTCCCGAACGCCGGCATAAAGTCCACCACCGGAGAAAATAATCGCTGCGGCAAAAAGTTCCGGATGAACAAAAGCCATTGTCCACGCAGTATATCCGCCCATGCTGTGACCCGAAAGATAAACTCTGTCCTCATCAACATAGTCCTTTTCAATTATACTCTTCATAAAATCAATAACATAATTGAAATTCTGGAACCAGGTATAATCCTCTCCACATACAGGAACCACGAAAATAAATGGCATATCCGATGTCAACCTTTCGCGTTTCAAAGGACAATTCGCAAGAGCCATATCGACATTTCCTGGAACCTCCCCCATTCCATGAAAGTTAAACAGTATCGGATATTTTTTATTTTCAGAAAACCCGTCAGGATATTCAATAGCATAATTTAATTTGTAATCGTGTTTTGTAAAAGTTTCTCTGTTATACATTTTGTTATCTCCTTTAAAAACATATGCCTTAAATTATATTTTGCTCCCTGCCTGCATTATTTGACACCCTTATGCGTAAAAAACTGTATAATCTAAAGGACAATCTTTTTTAGTTATAGTTGGTGTTAAATCAGGACCAAAAAACATAATCACACATTTCTAAAACCACGTCCAATAATTTCACTGCTGGTAGTAACAATAATAAAAGACGACGGATCAATTTCTTTGATTTTCTTTTTGAGCTTTATTGCCTCTGCGCGTTTGCATACTGTATGAATCATTGCTCTTTGATCTTTTGTAAACTCACCAACCGCATCGCTAACAGTAACGCCATGATGAAGCGTTTTTATAATGTATTGCGATATTTCTTTGCGTTTTGTAGTTATTACAACAAAATATTTACAAGTATTCAGACTTTCAATAATGCTGTCCACCAAGAAAGCCTTAGCAAACAATCCCAGTAATGAAAAGTGTCCCGCTTGTATGTTAAATACAAAAAATGAGCTCACAGCGACAATGGAATCAACAGTTAATAAGGCTTTTCCAACATCAAGGCTTGTATACTTTTTCAAAATTAAAGCGGCTATATCTGTTCCGCCAGAAGATGCATCACTATTAAAGATCATTGCCGAGCCAATAGCTGTAAGGAGCATCGCATACACCAATTCTAAAAGCGGTTGATTTGTCAGCGGAGCAGAAAGCGGTATGAACAACTCAAAAACATATGTAAGAGCCGAATAAAACATACTGCAATAGATTGTTTTAAAGCTATTTTGCCAGCCTAAAAATAAAAACCCCAACAACAAAAGGGCGATGTTCAAAATCCATATCCATACTGCAGGTGTTATGAAGAAAATTTTTCCCAAAACAGTACCTATACCGGTTACACCGCCTGTTGCGAAACCATTTGGAATTTTAAAGAAATATACACCCACAGAAAGAAGTACACATCCCATATTCATAAATACAAAATTTTTAAGTTTTTTGCTTTTCATTTGTTATTCTCCCTTTCGGCATTGTTATTTTTCAGTTAATGCCAATGAGTAGTTTTATACGCCCCTTATTTCTGTGGCATGCTAACTTCGCCTGAATCATTATACCATACACAAAAATCAAAATCAATTCTTGACAACTTCTTCATAAAGTGATATATTTATATGGTACAAACTGTGAAGATGTGTAAGTAGCATCGGCAAAACCAAACAAGAGATTGGATATCACTGGCTGAGAGTATCCATTTTGGTCCCGACTGTGAATTTCAGCATTGGAGTTTTCTGCGAAAGCGAACTTCGCATAAGCAGGGTGCAGGCGTCACGTCAAAACGCCAGATAGAGTGCAGAATTTTTTCTGAATCCGGGTGGTACCGCGGGTATTTTATACTCGTCCCAAGACTTTTGGGGCGAGTTTTTTATTTGCTCTTTAAACTTTTATAGAAAGGATAAATGTTATGTCAGAGAAAACAACAACTATGAAACAAGAATTCCTCTCAAAGCTTGAGACTGTTAGCGATATGGCAAGCCTTGATGCATTAAGAGTTGAATATCTTGGAAAAAACGGTCTTATCACAGGGCTGCTCAAACAGATGAAAGACCTCTCTGTTGAGGAGAAAAAGACCTTCGGTCAGGAAGTAAACATCCTGAAAGCCGAAGCAACAGACGCAATAACTGCAAAAATCGAAGAAATGAAAGCAAAGGAGATTGAGGCAGAAATCAACTCAATGCCCGACATTGACATTTCAACCCCGGTGGATATCACACGTGGCTCATATCATCCAATCACCCTTGTTCAGCGTGAATGTGAACAGATTTTCAAATCTATGGGCTTTCATATTGAAGATTACAGCGAAATTGTTACCGACTATGAATGTTTTGAGGCGCTGAACATTCCAAAGCATCACCCCGCACGTGATATGCAGGATACCTATTACCTTGAAAACGGTCAGCTGCTTAAATCACACACATCAGCGGCACAGAATGCGATTTACAAAAAATACAAAGACGCACTTGTGAACGATGGGGTTCCCATCAAGGCTATTTTCCCAGGACGTTGTTTCCGCAATGAGGCAACCGACGCCAACCACGAAAACACATTCTTCCAGATGGAAGGCGTTATGGTGGACAAAGACATCTCAATTTCAAACCTTATCTTCTTTATGAAAACCATGCTTTCAGAGGTTTTCAAGAAGGATATCAAGGTTCGTCTCCGTCCCGGTTTCTTCCCCTTTGTGGAACCCGGCTTTGAGCTTGACATAAACTGCCTTATCTGTGGCGGTGAGGGCTGTCCCTCCTGCAAACACAGCGGTTGGCTTGAGCTTTGTCCTTGCGGTATGATTCACCCGGAAGTTTTGAAAGCCGGCGGCATTGACCCCGAAGAATACACAGGCTTTGCTTTTGGTCTTGGGCTTACACGACTTGTTATGATGAGATATGGCGTAAAAGACATCCGTGACTTAAACAGCGGCAGCCTCAAAGTTCTTACACAATTTACCGACGACGAATAATATGGAAAGGAGATAATATACTATGCTTTTATCAATGAACTGGATTTCTGACTTTGTTGATTTGTCAGGCCTTGACAAACTTAAACTTATAAATCAATTCTCGCTTTCCACAGCCGAGGTTGAAAACGAAATATTCTTCAAGGGAAGCGACATCGAGGGCATCGTGGTTGCAGAAATCAAATCTGTCGAAGACCACCCCGAATCAAAAAAGCTTCACCTTCTGAAAGTTGACGCAGGTGATGGACAACTCACCGACGTTGTATGCGGTGCACCAAACGTGCGTGTTGGGATGAAAACCGCTTTCGCAAAGGTTGGTGCAAAGATTGGCGAAATCACCATCGCACCACGCCCACTTGCAGGCTATCCCTCACACGGTATGTGCTGCTCAGAAAAGGAGCTTGGCATCAGCGACAATCACGAGGGTATTATGGACATCACAGAGGATGTACCCTGTGGAACATCAGTGAAAGACATCTACCAGATTGACGATATCGTTTTTGAGGTTGACAACAAATCCCTCACAAACCGTCCTGACCTTTGGGGACACTATGGCATAGCAAGAGAATTTGCAGCCCTTGCAAACCGTCCGCTTAAACCCCTTGAAACAGTTGACCTTTCGGCGCATGATAATCTTCCCAAAATCGACATGAAGATTGAAGACCCCCTCTGCCAGAGATATTCATGCTTGCAGGTTGAAAACATCACAAAAACAGTCAGCCCCGTGAATATGCGTATCCGCCTTTTCTACTGCGGTATGCGAGGCATAAATCTTCTTGCTGACCTTACCAACTACCTTATGCTTGAAATGGGTCAGCCAATGCACGCATTCGACTCTCGTAAGGTTGAAAAGCTTCGTATAAAGAGATTTGATAAACCCTTCACATTCAAAACCCTTGACGGAATTGACCGCAACATTGACGAAAACACATTGATGATTTGCAACAGCGACACTCCTGTTGCTATCGCAGGTATAATGGGCGGTCTGGATTCTGAAATTGTGGAGGACACCACAACACTTACCCTTGAATCTGCAACATTTGATGCCGTTTCAATCCGCAAGTCAACAGTTCGCCTTGCCCACAGAACAGATGCGTCAATGCGCTATGAAAAGTGCCTTGACCCCGAAATGACCGTTCCTGCTATCGCAAGATTTGTGAAGCTCCTCACCGACATTGACAGCGGTGTAAAGGTTGTTTCAAGCCTTACTGATGAATATGCTTTCCGTTATGATAATATCAAAATCGACTTTGACAAGAACTTTGTTGATCGCTATGCAGGAATCGAAATTTCAAACGATACAATCGTGAATACTCTCAAGGCTCTCGGCTTTGACGTTGCCCTTGACGGCAATAAATTCTCGGTTCAGGTTCCCTCATGGCGTGCCACCAAGGACGTAACAATGAAAGCCGACATCATCGAGGAAATCACAAGAATTTATGGCTATGACAACTTTGACGTTCACACAGCTGTTGCTCCTCTTTATCCTATCCGCATGGCTCAGGAAAAAACCGATGAAGACCGCATCAAGGATATTTTGGTTAAGCGTTTCTCACTTCACGAAACTCACTCTTACATCTGGGCTTACTTTGATGAATATAAAGCGTTGGGCATTGAGATTGAAAACAACATCAAGCTTGTGAACGCCACCAACCCGAATATTGAAACAATAAGAAATTCAATCGTTCCCACCCAGCTCTGTCAGGTGAAATACAACACAGGTTTCAGTACAGATTTCGGTCTTTTTGAAATTGGCAGAACAGTGAACGGAATGAAAGATGGAAATCTTTGTGACGAACACAAAAAGCTTGCCATTACACTTTTCAGCAAAACAAAGAGTGTTGAAACCCTTTATCTTGAGCTTCGTGATATGCTGGCGGTTGTGACAGATGACATAAAGCACCAGTCTCTCACCTTTGCACCTATTGATGCAAGTCATTCATATGAGCATCCCAAAAACCTCAATGCAATTTTCTGTGATGGCAAGGAGCTTGGAAAGATTGGCATAGTTCATCCCACAATTTCAAAGAAGATTGACAAGAAAGCGTCCATTGTCTTTGCAGAAATTGATGTCCGCGACTTTTCGGAAATCAAAAACGCAAGCATCCGCTATCAGGAGCCGTCAAAATATCCTGAAATGGAAATTGATGTATCCTTTGTATCTGAGAAGTTTGCACCTATTGGTGATGCAATAAAGAATGCCAACTGTGACCTTATCAAGTCGGTATCTGTGGTTGACACCTACACCGACGAAAACGGAAAGTCAATCACCGTAAGAATGATTTTCTCTCACCCTGAACGTACTCTCACCAAAGAAGAGGTTATGGAAATTGTTGATTCAATAATCGCAAGCCTTGAATCTCAGGGAATTATGATGAAGAAATAATTTAAAAAAGAAGTCAAAATTTTGGCTTCTTTTTTTATACCTTTTTTAATACCCACAGAGACGAACCGAAAAAGCGCTTCAGCCAAAGGTGTCCCCTGAATAAAAAATATATTGTAATTTTTCGAATGTTGTGATATAATAATTTTGCGAGATAATTTAATACTACTAAAATGGAGGGCTTTTTGCTTTCGGCAAAAACGCATGCTCATTTTTCGTAACCTCTGTTTTGGTAGAAAAATTGTCTCGCAAACAAGAGTCATGCGTTTTTCATGCGTGGCTCAGCCACGCATTTTTTTATTTTCAAAGGAGAAAACTTATGCCCGATTACAAAAAGCTCTACCACAAACTTTTTAACGACATAACCGACGTCATAGAAAACCTTCAAAAAGCACAGCAAGACACTGAAGAAATGTACCTCGATATGTGCGAAGAAGAATTCCCAAACGGCGAGGACCTTGAATATTTTGACGAAGAGGATTAAAAATAATCGCCAAATGAGATTTTACACTTTTGGCGAATTTGCCATATTTCCAAATATCAACAACATCGAGTGGACATATTTTCCAAAATATGTTATAATACTGTAAAACACTTCCGGGAGGGACCTTGTATGAAAAAATTTATAAGCACACTACTCACCATTTTGATGCTCCTTGCTTCCTTGTCAATCACGCCCATTGCGGCAGAGAGTGACCCATTGCCAAGTAATGTGACTCTCAAAAGCATTGTTTGCAACAGCACCGGAGACACAGTTACAGCGAAAATGACCTTTGACACTGTGCTTGACTGCACTGTGATACTTGCCGTGTATGATGGTTCAAGAAAGCTTTTAAACGTTACATATAAAGATTCACCCGCAACCGCAACCGATTTCAGTATTTCCTTGAGCGGATATGCAAACTACCTGAATTGTTCCGCAAAAATTTTCTTTTGGGATACTCTCAACACTCTTAAACCGCTTAATGTATCTTTGAGCGGAACTGTTGAACCTATCCCCTCATACCTCGCTGTTATCGAAGAAATTGGCAAAGCCACAGACAACGACGGCGAAGACATCTGGGATATCTCATATCTACTTAACAGCGACAGTTCACTTGTAGCCACTACCCCCGAAGTTGCAACAGGTTCAATGCCCACCCCAGGGGATATTGTAAAGCTTGAATTTGACGATTCTGGTCTTATTTCATCAATCAAATATGTATGGAACTTTGATGAAAACGTACGAAGTTTCACAACCAACGAGCCTGTATCTCTCGCAACAGGGGATGATGCATACATAATAACCAACCCTGATGAAACCCTTGCAGGCGGTGTTGTTACAGCGTTTGATGATAGTAAAGATATAGCGACCATTAACGGCACTGAATATAATCTTAAGAACGCTAGAAACATTTATGTAATTACCAAAACTCGCAGAGAAATCACTGTAAGAAATGGCGATGTTGCAAACTTTAAGTATTTCCCTGCACTATATACCTTCCAAGGCACTGTAAACGTAACTGATACAGATGACAACATTATAGGAACCTTTGATATGTCAACCCAAAGCTATGATGCTCAAAAAATGGCTGACCACGTTTACTTAAGAACTTACGAGGGCAAAGTGCAAGACGTCATCATTGTCAAAGGTGATAACATTAAGGTTTCAGCCAACTAAATCACATACAAACACAAAACACCATCCAAAACATTGGATGGTGTTCTTTTTATACCAAATCAAACACTATTCACATTTTCAGTAATCACAAAATCCATTTTTATATCGTGACTTTCTGCATCTATTTCATCACACAACTGAAAGGCATAGCATAATCCGATTTTCAGCGCATCGGTCTTTTTCAAAAATAGGTCATAACAACCCTTTCCAAATCCAACACGTCCGCCTTTTTTATCAAAGGCAATCCCCGGCACCAAAACTGCATCTATCTGCTGTGGGTCTGCTATTCTCTTTGAATCAGGCTCCAAGATGCTGAAAGCACCTTTTTGAAAAGTCTCATCCTTTTCTATCGCACAGGGTGTTATCTCTCCTGACTCCGCATCTGTAATTGGAACAACAACGCATTTCCCATCCGAAAACGCCGATAAAATTATCTCTCTTGTATCAACCTCGTTTCCAAGGGGCATATAAGCCATTATTGTTTTCGCATTTTTATATATTTCGCTATCCAGAAAAGTCTTTGCTATGGCAAGGCTTTTTTCTTTTACCTCAGCATCTTTCATCGCAGCACGCTTTTCTTTGTTTATTTTTCTCAATTCGCTCTTTGTCATCATCCCAAGATTTCCTTACTGTCAAGCAAAATGGTGAACGGCCCGTCATTCACAAGTGACACTTTCATATCAGCACCAAAAATTCCTTTTTGTGTGTTCCGGAAAAGCTCACCGCATCTCGTGAACACATATTCATAAAGCTCCTCTGCCATCTGCGGAGCCCCCGCGTTTATAAAGCTTGGTCTGTTACCTTTTCTGCAATCAGCATAAAGTGTGAACTGCGACACAACCAAAACTTCGCCCTCTACCGCGTCTATATTGAGGTTTGTTTTTCCCTCACTATCCTCAAAAATGCGGAGCTTTGCCACCTTTTCAATCATCTTGTCCGCAATTTCTTTTGTATCTTCATTTGAAACACCCAAAAGCAAAAGGTAGCCTTTGCCGATTTCACCAACGGTTTTTTCCTCAACCTCTACCTTTGCACTTGAAACTCTTTGTAAAACAATTTTCACGATATTCACCTCTTGGACTATTGTATCATATCCAAGCTATTTTTTCAACACCCCTTACTGAAAAAGCACCCCCATCAAGGTGTGCTTTTCACTAGTTATTTATTGTTTTTCTGCCATTCTTTTGCCTTTTCTGCCGACATTCTTGTTATCGCTTCTTTGGGATATTTTGACTCTTCACCGCCGTTGGTATAAAGGAAATACTTCCCATCCTTTGTCATATAAAGGCTCTCTTCAAATCCATCCTTGTCGCCAAACTCTCCCATCGTATTTTTCGCAATAAGCTCCGCTGTTTCTGTATCATATTCTACTTTTGAAATTATTTTTTTCACAACAACACCTCCTCAATTTTCTTTTACATTATTACTCTATCACACCTGACATTAAATATCAATGACAATTTTTGACACATTTTAGCGAAATACGTCGGAGTAAATTATAGCCAAGCACACAAACAACTCAAACAACAAAAAACAACAACCTATCACTAAGATAAGTTGTTGTTTGTGGTGACTCCGAGGGGAATCGAACCCCTGTTACCGCCGTGAAAGGGCGGTGTCTTGACCGCTTGACCACGGAGCCATATGGCTCCCCCTGTTGGACTTGAACCAACGACCCTGCGGTTAACAGCCGCATGCTCTACCGACTGAGCTAAGGAGGAATATGTTACCGGAGATAAACTCCGGTATGAGTTCCGGCGACGTCTTACTTTCCCAGGCAGTTGCCCACCAAGTATCATCAGCGCTAAGAAGCTTAACTACTGTGTTCGGAATGGGAACAGGTGTGACCTTCTTGCTATTGCCACCGAATGTATGTCAAACACCTTGCGGTGT
>JAZQUY010000001.1:0-119276 GCA_045631525.1 Clostridia bacterium | reverse complement strand
TTGTCTTCCTAAGACCGCTTGGCCTCCGACTTTAGAAAGCTGCCAAACTTCCTACAAAGGTTGTTGATGTGTCACCGTGAACCAAAACTATATCGGGCTGTGCCTCTTTCATAACACTGTCAAGACCCTCAAGACCTCTTGTGGTAATCCCGATAAGAGTCTGTCTTTCTTTCATTATATTGAGGTCAAAATCCGGCTTTATATCAAAAATTTCAAGGACCTGGTCAAGCATCTGTCTGTGCTGTGCTGTAACGCACACGATAGACTCAATATTTTCATTTTTTTCAAGCTCTTTAACCAGCGGTGCCATTTTTATGGCTTCAGGTCTTGTTCCAAAAATTGTCATTACTTTAATTTTTTTCATTTTCTTTTTCCTCCGTATTGGGTTCTTCTTTCGGTGCCATAACACCAAGGCTTACAACCATTATTACCACAACTGCAAGTATAAGGAAAAGTCCACGGAATGCGTCTTTAAGCGCCATTACAACTGCAGTTAAACAAAGAAGACTTGTGAGTGTATAAAGGATAGTAACCGTTTGTTTTTGTGAAAATCCCATATCAAGCAGTCTGTGATGAAGATGTCCTCTGTCCGGTGCCATTATGGGTTTTCTTTTTATAATTCTGCGGATTATCGCAAAAAGTGTATCAAACACGGGAAGTCCCAATATAAGTACTGGTACAACAAATGAAACAAGAGCATACATCTTCATAACACCCTGAATTGAAATGCACGCCAGCACAAATCCAAGAAATGTGGAGCCTGTGTCCCCCATAAAAATCTTTGCCGGGTTGAAGTTGTAAGGCAAAAATCCAAAGCCCGCACCCGCAAGAGCTGCTGCCACAATAGCAGCGTTTAAGTTTTGCGAAATAATTGTGAGCGAGAGAAGTGCCACAGATGCTATTGTTGAAACGCCTGCCGCAAGTCCATCAAGTCCGTCAATCAAATTCACTGCATTGGTTATTCCAACTATCCAAATCATTGTGATAGGAATTTTCCAAAGACCGAGGCTTATATACTGAGGTCCAACCCAACGCGAAAGCGGGTTTGCTATATATTCGATATCCACCCCGCAATATATAACGATTGATGCAGACAGAAGCTGAAAAATAAGCTTTACCCTGGCATCAAGATTTCGCATATCGTCGATAACGCCAACAGTAACCATTATGACAGAACCCACCAAAATTCCCATAAGTGCTTTGTCAACAACAGCGAAGCACAGTACACTCACCACAAATCCATAAAATATTGCAAGTCCGCCAATAAGCGGTATCGGTTTATTGTGGACACGACGCGCGTCTTTGGGAATATCTATCGCCTTTATTTTGTTGGCAAGTGCAATAACCGTAGGTGTTGATGCAAAGGCAACCAAAAAACCTACTGCAAGTGCCAGAATAATAAATATATTTCCACTTGTAACCATATTTATCTTCAGTCCTTCCTCTGCTACGGCTGAATAAAGCCAACCTTTCTGTATACCTTTGAAATGGTCTTTCTTGCTGTATAATTTGCAATTTCAGCACCCTTTTGGTAAATGCTTTCAAGATAATCCTTATTTTTCATAAGGTCAGCGTGTTTTTCCTGAATGGGCCTTAGAACCTCAACAACAGATTCCGCAACTGCCGCTTTGAAATCGCCATAGCCTTTGCCATCAAATTCTGCTGTTATTTCATCCATAGTCTTTCCGGTCATTGAAGAATAAATGCTCATCAGGTTTTCAACGCCTGCCTTTCCCTCACCCTGGCAAACTCTTGCATCCGAGTCGGTAACTGCACGCTTTATCTTTTTCACGATGGTGTCGATGGGGTCAAGCAAGAGAATGTATGAGTTTTCATTGGGGTCAGACTTTGACATTTTTTGTGTCGGCTCCTGAAGACTCATTATTTTTGCCCCTACCTTTGGAATATAAGGTTCGGGAACTTTGAATGTATCACTGTATGCATTATTGAATCTCACCGCAAGGTCACGGGTAAGTTCAAGATGTTGCTTCTGGTCCTTGCCCACGGGAACAAGGTCTGCCTGATAAAGTAATATATCCGCAGCCATAAGCGATGGGTATGTAAAAAGCCCTGCGTTTATGTTGTCTGCGTGTTTGCGACTTTTGTCCTTGAACTGTGTCATACGGGAAAGTTCACCCATATAGGCATTACAATCAAGAACCCAACCAAGCTGAGTATGAGCCGGAACGTGGGACTGAAAGAATATTGGCTCCTTTTCGCCGTCAAGACCACAGGCAAGAAAAAGTGCCAGAAGGTCCATACAGTTTTTTCTGAGTTCCTTGGGTTCCTGCCTTACTGTTATGGAATGGAGGTCCGCTATCATATAATAGCTTTCGTACCTTTCTTCCTTTTGAAGCTGTACCCAATTCCGAAGAGCCCCCACATAGTTTCCTAAAGTAAGAGCACCCGACGGCTGAATCCCGCTTAAAATACGTTTTTTAGGCTCTGTCTGAATATTTGTTTCCATTTTGACAAATTCCTTTCAAAAGATATAACTTTACTTTCCTAAAAATTCATAAATAACTTCGCCAAGGGCTTTTATTCCTTTTTCAATATCTTCCTCTGACGCTGTTGAATAGTTCATTCTGAATGTGTTATAAACCGCCTTGTCATCAATCATACAGGATGTTCCAGGGACGAACGCAACATTTCTTTCAAGGGCTTTTTTCATAAGCTCCTTGCTGTCAACGCCCTCAGGCAATGTGCAGAACAAGAAAAGTCCACCCTCTGGATGAGTGTGTTTAACATCCTGGGGGAAATATTTATCCATAGCATCCATCATAAGCTTGCATTTTTTGCCGTAAGCCGCACGCAGCTTTTCGATGTGTTCGTCTATTGAATATCGGCTCACAAATTCATAAGCAATCATCTGTGACAAAACATTTGTGTGAACATCCTCTGTCTGCTTGCAGATTATCATTCTTTCAAGTAGCGGTGCAGGTGCTGACACAAAGCCAAGTCTCATACCAGGAGCAAGAATTTTCGAGAATGAACCAAAGTAAATAACTCTGCCCGATTTATCCATAGACTTGAGTGTTGGAATTTCTTCACCCTCAAATCTCAGTTCGCCATAAGGATTGTCTTCATAGATAAGAAAATCATACTTGTCAGCAAGCTCCAATATTTTCTTTCTCTTCTCAAGAGAAATGGTTATACCTGACGGGTTCTGGAACGTGGAAATTGTATAAAGCACTTTTACATTTTTATGTGCTTTGAGAGTCTCTTCAAGCGCCTCGGTATCAATGCCGTCATCAAGTACCCTCACTCCGTAAAGCTCGGCATTATATGACCGGAAGCAGTTGAGTCCGCCGATGAAGCTTGGTTCTTCGCAAATCACACCGTCACCGGGGTTTATAAGAGATTTGGTGGCAAGGTCAATACCCTGTTGACCGCCGCTGCCGATTATTACATCATCTTCAGCGGTCAAAACCCCCTGACTCACAAGGCGGTTTTTCACCCATTCTCGAAGAGGTGCATAGCCCTCGGTAATTCCGTATTGAAGAGCTGTATTGCCTTGGGTTTCAAGAATTTCTTTTGCAATCTCTGCAAATTCTTTTTTGGGGAAAAGTTCAGGGTCAGGAGCACCGCCTGCAAAGCTGATAATCCCAGGCTTTGCGAGGAGCTTAAAGATTTCTCTTATTGCTGATGCTTCAAGATGCTTCACCTTATCCGAAAACTTTGTTGTAATATCCATTTTTATCATTCCCGCCTTTTTTATTTTGAAAGCTTTTCGATTCCGTATTTCACACGGTTTATTGTTTCGTCTTTGCCTAAGATATGCGCAAGCTCAACACCGCCACCGGGGGTAAAAGCTTTGCCTGATACTGCAACTCTTAAGGGCCACAAAATTCTGCCGTTTTTCAGTTCAAGACGTTCAACCAAAGCAATAAGCTCATCGTGAATATTTTCTTTTGTCCAATTTTCAATACCCTCAATCACGGGCAAAATCGCTTTCAATGCTTCAAGAGAATTTTCGGGGTCGGTTTTCATTTTCTTGTGGGTATAAAGCTCATTCTCATATTCGGGAAGCTGGTCAAAGAAATCAACCTGTTCGGGGATATCTGAAAGCTTTTCGCATCTTGGCTGCAAAAGTTCTGAAACTGCTTTTAGCTCGATTGCAGGATTTTTGATTACACCCTCATAGTAAGGAAGTGCCGATTCGTGGAATTTTTCAAGGCTTAATTCTCTTAAGTATTCACCGTTGAGCCACGCAAGCTTTTTCTCATCAAAAATCGCAGGAGATTTGCTGATGCCTTTAACATCAAAAGCCTGGATAAGCTCATCCATAGTAAACTTTTCTCTTTCATCGCCGGGTGCCCAGCCAAGAAGTGCGATATAGTTCACAATCGCTTCTTTGAGATAGCCTTTTGCAATAAAGTCTTCGTATGACGCATCGCCGTTACGTTTTGAAAGCTTATTGTTTGCGTCTTTCATAACCGGTGAAACGTGAATATACTTGGGAATTTCCCAGCCAAATGCTTCATAAAGAAGATTGTATTTCGGAGTTGATGAAAGATACTCACTTCCTCTTATTATATGTGTGATGTTCATAAGATGGTCATCAATTACGTTTGCAAAATTGTAAGTGGGAAGTCCGTCAGCCTTTAAGAGAACGTTGTCATCAAGGATTGCATTCTCAACCGAGATTTCACCAAACACTTCGTCCTGAAAGCTTGTCTTTCCGTATTTGGGCATTTTCTGGCGGATTACATAAGGAACGCCCGCTTTTATCTTTTCTTCAATTTCTTCCTTTGAAAGCTTGCTGCAAAGACCGTCATATTTTGTGGGAACTTTCATCACAGTCTGTCTCTGACGCAAGTCCTCAAGGCGTTCTTTGTCACAGAAGCAATAATATGCGTGACCCAGTTCAACCAACTTTTCTGCATATTCTTTATAAATATTTCGTCTTTCGCTCTGGATATAAGGTCCAAAGTCACCACCAACATCCGGACCTTCATCATGAATAAGACCAGTATCTTTCATGGTCTTGTATATAACATCAACCGCCCCGTCAACATAACGTTCCTGGTCAGTGTCTTCAATTCTGAGTATAAATTTTCCGCCCTTGGATTTTGTAAGAAGATATGCATAAAGAGCTGTTCTCAAATTTCCTATATGCATATAACCCGTGGGGCTTGGTGCAAATCTTGTGCGTACTTCATTTGTATTCATTTTTCTGTCCTCCCAAAAATTCTACTGTTCTATATAACCGATATAAGGTAAATTTCTGTATTTTTCAGCATAGTCAAGGCCATAACCAATAACAAATTCGTCAGGTATTTCAAATCCAAGATAAGCAATATCAATCTCACATTCCCTGCGGCTTGGTTTGCTTAGGCATGATGCAAGCTTCAAGGTTTTGGGATTTCTTGCACTGAGAAGCGACATAACCTCACGCATGGTAAATCCACTGTCGATTATATCCTCAACCAAAAGTACATTTTCGCCCGCAATATCCGCTTCAATATCCTTTGTTATTTTGACAGTTCCTGAAGACTCTGTTCCTCTGCCATAGCTTTCTGCTTTCAAAAAATAGACTTCGGTGTCAAGGTTTATCTTTTTGAGTAAATCGCTCATAAACATAAATGCCCCTTTAAGAACGCCGACAACGATGAGCTTCTCACCTGCAAAGTCACGGTTTATTTCTTCTGCAAGCTCACTTACACGTTCATCAAGAGCTTTTTCATCAATCAAAACTTTTTTATTCATCAATGTCTCCATACCTTATCACCAAAGTCCTCTCTGTTTCATTTGTAATTTTATATTTTTCACTCACACGGTTGCCCACTATGGCAAGAACTTCATCGCCCGTAGCAAGAAGCAAAATTTTGTCTCTGTCACCTCTGGGGACTTTGCCGTCAATGAGTATATTTTTTATTTTCTTTGTTCTGCCGTCCGAAAAGCAAACCATTCTGTCTCCGTCACGTCGGCTTCTCAAAAACAGATGCTTGCCTTCGAGCTTATCAAAATCCAAGGTCTGCTCATTTATCTTACACTTGTAGCCCTTTTCATTTTCTGTCCTCACCGAAATGTTCTTATCAACATTTTGAACATAAACTACATCACCGGGTAAAACCTCAGTAAAGAAAAACTGCTCATCTTCCAAAACTTTTGGTTTTTTTTCGCCATCCGCAAAGGTCAGCCATCCATACTGCACCTCTGCCACAAGCCCTTTTGGAAGAGAAATCCTTGTGCCTGTCTCTTTTGTCATTAAATCAAACACATCGTCGATATGCTTTTTTTCAAGCTTTACGTCTTTGGCAGCATCAAGTGCCGCAATACGCAAGACTCTTGAGGCAATGCTTCGGCTCACCATAGAAATACTTTCGATGTGAAGCATCACTGGTTTCTTCAAAGAAAGGGGACTGCGAAGTCTTTCATAAAGCCGCTTAGCATAACTGTTTAAAAACTCGCCGTCTTCCTTTGCGGTTTCGGTAAGCCTTGAAAGGCTGTCCACCACATCAGGATTGAAATTCTCAGTGATATATGGCAAAAGTTCATTTCTTATTTTATTTCTCGTGTATTCATTCTCATTGTTTGTTTCATCAGTACAAAAAGACAGATTATTATCTTTGCAATACTCTTCAATTTCTCGTCTCTCAATATCAAGTAAGGGTCTTATGACGCCGTCCTCGCGCTTATATGAAATCCCACAAAGTCCGTCAATCCCCGTGCCACGAAAAATTCGCATAAGCACTGTTTCTGCATTGTCATTTTTGTTGTGTGCAGTAGCTATTTTGTCTATTCTGTGCCTCTTTGAAAGCTCGTCAAAAAACTTATATCTAAGGACTCTTCCTGCTTCTTCAAGAGAAAGTTTTTTTTCTTTTGCAAAGGCTCTCACATCCACCGCATTTGTGAACACCGGAATGTCAAGCTTTCCGCAAAGCTCAACTACAAATCTTTCGTCACTGTCTGCCGCTTCCCCCCTGAGTCCATGATTTAAATGCGCACAGTATATGCTAAATCCAAAAGACGTTTTAAGTGCATTCAGTGCATGAAGCATACAAACAGAATCCGCACCGCCTGAAACAGCCACCAGAATTTTTTCTCCACGGCTTATCATATTGTGCTTGCAGATAGTCTCAAAAACCTTTTTCAACAGGAAATTCCCATTACTCACGGCTTCCACTCCAATTTGAAAATTTGGTAAATTCACCCAGCCACGTCAAATAGTCATAGCCAGTTTCACCGTTTCTGTGCTTTGCAAAGATGCATTTTGTCCGATTTGGTTCTTCTGCCGCCTCGTTGTAAGCACCCTCACGGTATAAAAACATAACCATATCAGCATCCTGCTCAATAGCACCCGATTCACGAAGATCGCTAAGCATAGGTTCTTTGCTTTCACGCTTTTCAACAGCACGGCTGAGCTGAGAAAGTGCAATCACCGGAATTTTCAGCTCGTTTGCCATAATTTTGAGGGAACGTGAAATTTCTGAAATTTCCTGCTGTCTGTTGCCCTCACTTTTTGAATTACTTCCGCTAATTAGCTGGATATAGTCAATAACTACGAGTCCAAGATTATGCTCCATTTTGAGTTTCCTGCATCTCGCAACAATCTCAGGTGCAGTTATTGAGGATGTATCATCAATGTATATGTTTGCATTGCTGAGAACTTCAACCGCTTCACCAATTTTTTCCCATTCTGAGTCTTTTATGTTGCCTTTTTTCAGTGCCTCAGAGCTAACCATTGCCTCGCTTGAAAGCATACGGTTTGCAATCTGGATGCCTGGCATTTCGAGGTTGAATACTGCAACGGTGGTTCCGGTACTTATCGCTGCATTTTGTGCAATATTAAGGGCAAAGCTTGTTTTACCCATACCGGGACGTGCCGCAATCAGCACAAGCTCTGACCCGTGAAGTCCGGCAGTACGCTTGTCTATATCAATAAACCCCGTGGCAATACCTGTTACATCATCATTATTTTCAGAAAGCTTTGCCAAGTTCTCAACGCTTTGTCCAAGGTAAGTCCTCAGGTGAACAGGACCTTTTGAGTTTCGCTCCTGAGACAAATCGATGAGTTTTTGCTCCATCTCGCCTATGACAATGTCTGCTTCCTCATCACCACGATAACTATCCTCTGCTGCTTTTTCAGAAATCTTTATGATATTTCGAAGGAGTGCCTTTTGTGCCACAATTTCTGCATAGTGCTTGATGTTTCTGGTAGTTGGCACCATATTCATGGTTTCCATAACAAATTCAAGGCCGCCCACCGAGTCATAGCTTCCCCTCAAAGTAAGCTGCTCTTTGATGGTAACCATATCAATAGGCTTTCCAAGATTGTAAAGCTCAAGTATGGTATTGAAAAGCTCCTTGTTTCGCTCAATATAAAAATCGTCAGCACGGCATATAGCCATCGCATCAGGTATACGCTGCATATCAAGAAGCATCGCACCCAAAACGGACTGTTCTGCCTCACGGCTGAATGGCATAACCCTTTCAAAGCCCTGAAACTCAGAAACTGTTTTTTCTTCCATAGCACATTTCCCTCCTTTGCAAATTTCACAAAGCTGTTTTCACTGATTTTTTATTTTTGTTCGGTAACAATCACCTTGAACTTTCCAACAATCTGGGGATAAAGACGAACAGCTACCTCTGTTTCACCACAAGTTTTGATTCCGTCTTTGAGTTCAAATTTTCTTTTGTCAATATCAATATTATACTGTGCTTTAAGTGCATCAGCCACATCCTTTGAAGTGATTGAGCCAAAAAGCTTGCCGCCTGCTCCTGCCTTTGCCTCAAGCTTAACAGTAATTTCCTTCATTCTTTCAGCAATATTTTTTGCTTTTTCTTCTTCAACGTTTTTGCGGTATGCCTCAGCACCTCTTTTTCCCTCAAGGTCATTTATTGCCTGCTTGCTTGCCTCAATAGCAACTCCCTTGGGAAGCAAAAAGTTTCTTGCATATCCGTCACTAACATTTATAAGGTCACCCTTTTTTCCCTGCCCCTTTACGTCCTGAGTAAGTATAACTTTCATTTATATTTCCTGCCTTTCTGCTCTGTTAAATCTATTCACTGAAAAATTCGTCTATTGCCTCTTTCAAAAGTATGTCCGCTCTTTCAATATCAGCATCCTCTATCTGTGCTCCGGCAATGGTAATGTGACCTCCGCCGCCCAGCTTTTCAAGGATAACCTGAACATTCACTTTTTCGAGTGACCGTCCGCTGATTAAAACACGGTTCCCTTGCTTTGCCAGAACAAATGACGCTTCAATCCCTGAAATGTCAAGGAGTTCATCCGCCGCCTGAGCTACTGTCACCGCCATATTGGGGCATTCTTCATAAAGATAAGAAAGGGCAATGTTGTCTCTGTAAACAACGGCACTGCTGATTATTTCCGCCTTTGCCACATAACAGTCAATATCAGTCTTGAAAAGTCGTCTGACATTTACTGTATCAACACCCATACGGCGAAGATAAGATGCTGCCTCAAAGGTCCTCACGCCTGTCTTAAAAGTAAAGCCCTTGGTATCCATAAATATACCTGCATAAAGAGCTTCTGCCTCCTGCTTAGTAAGGCGTTCATTATCCTGAAGATACTGAAGAATTTCTGTTATCATTTCGCAGGTTGAAGATGCGTATGGCTCATGATAGGTGAGCACAGCATTTTCAATGAAGTCTTCGCTTCGTCTGTGGTGGTCAATCAAAACCACATTTTTCGCATGCTGCAAAAGTTCGGGACACTCAACCATACCAGGTCTGTGAACGTCTACAACAATCACAAGTGTATCATTTTCATAAATATTGAGAGCATGTTCGCCACTTATGAATGCATCTTCATACCTCTGGGTAGTCTTGAATTCCTGAATAAGCATTTTGGCATTGCTTTTTTCTGTATCAACCACGATATATGCATCCTTATTGCGGCTTTTAACCGCTTTGAAAAGGCCAATAGATGCACCCATACTGTCCATATCCGACCCTGCGTGACCCATGATTAAAACCTTGCTCGAATGGTCAACAAGCTCACGGAGAGCATGAGCAACCACCCTCGCCTTAACCTTTGTACGCTTTTCAACCTCACGGGTTTTTGCGCCGAAGAATGTAAAGTTCGCATTGTCGCGTATAACCACCTGGTCACCGCCACGTCCAAGAGCCATATCAATAGCAAGTCTTGCAAACTTATCGTTTTCAGCAATATCAACTCCGCTTTTTCCCACACCGATACTGAGAGTTGCAGGAATTTTATTCTCGTGATTGATGTTTCTTACCTCATCAAGCACAGAAAATTTGTTAGCAAGTATTTTTTCAAACTCTTTGTTGCTGAAAAATACAAAAAATTTGTCACGTTCATATTTCCGTATAACGCCATTTCCCAGTGCCACCCATGCATTGACCTTTTGCTCAATTTCACCCATAAGGGCACCGTGGTTGGTGTCAGGTGTCTCTTTCAGCACCTCATCATAATTGTCGATGATTACTATACTCTCGATTATAAATTCATCTTCACGAAGCTTTGCTATGCGTACCTCTTCGGTTTTATCAATGAAATATATCACCACAAGACTGTCACTTTGACCTTTGCGTCCGCCCACAACGTTTCCCCATATTTCATAATGGTTTTCGCCTATGGTAAGTTTGATATGTGATTTCTCATCATTTTCAAGAAGCTTGCTTATGCTTATATCAGAGATAAGCTGATGAACATCACGTCCATAAATATCCTCTTCATTCACTGCCAAGCGGAACCAATCGTTGTACCAGTTTATTTTTCCATCCATATCCGTAATAATAAGAGGCGCAGGATAGTTGAGAAGCGACCCACGGGAATTGTCATTCAGACAAAAATCGAGATGCTGTGTATATTTCAAAAACTCTTTCTGGCTTTTTTGTACATGAAAAACCTCAAATGCAATTATACCCACTGTAAGAGCAATTTCAAAAATCGCCTCAGGTCGTTTGTTTGCAGCCAAAACCAAGCCAAGTGCAAACAAAATAACCGCATACACCGAAAGCCTTATGTATCTTCGCTTTGAGTTGAAAAAAACTCTCGCTCCAACTTTTTCAGTTTTCATTGGAAATCACCTCCAAATTCTTCTATATCCTATCCGCCGTAATTTTCGGTCACGCCAATATTTCTAAAATCCCGTCCACTGTCTAAAACTGCAATTATGATGAGGGCCGTGGAAATCACCGATGAAAAGGTACTTAACATTAGTAATGCTACAAAATAAATGGCACCTCGCACCCATGCGGAACGAACTTTCTTTTTGAATTTGTAATCAATAAATGAAAGACCGCACACACTCAAAATTGCATAGAGAATAATCACAATATTGGCAAGCACCAGCCATATAAGTGACCCCGGTGTCACCAGAAGATGAATGATATAAAACACGAGGAGTGCTGTACTCATACTTCTTGGAGCTTTCATCATGGAAAACTTCACCACCAAAACCTCTGCAATTTTGGTACGTCTTATTACAAAAGCACTTATCCTGAGAATCATGTACCCCGTAATCGCCGCACTTATTATCACAAACGACGGGAAATAAACCTTTATTGTATATTCAAAAGTTTCAATAAGTTCATTTGCAAAAGCTTCATACGATGCCACCCCAAGACTTTCAAGCTGAGCTTTCGGGATATTCTGAAGCATAGATGTGCTTATGGCTTTAAATTGTTCACCCGCCTGTGCAATCATTTCATCAATGCCGCTTCCTGCAAACACGTTTATCACAAGAAGTTCAAACACCCAACCGATTGCAACAGCAACAGTAGTACCAATAAGCGCGTTGAAAAACAGTGCCCGTTTTCCCTGAAAATATCCGCAAACAGCACCCGGGATAACCGACATAAGCACTGTTGATACAGCAGAAAATATATTGCCGCCGGTAACAAACACAGTAAGTGCAAAAACCGCTGCCACCGCAATCCATACAGGCTTCAGTCCATTTCTGGCGGCAAATGCCGCCATAGGAACTGGTGCCGCAAGAGTCCCCAAAAATGAAAGAATGGGAACATATACCGAAATCAAAATAAAAATAATTGTAAGGGCAACCATCATTGCCCCTTCACGAAGGGCTTTTGTTTTGTTGTGATTCATATCACTTTCTCCTCAGGGTCTCTTAAAAGTCCCTATATATCGCGGTTTTAAAAAAAATTATTTGCACCGCTTTTCAATTTTCTTTCGACTTTGGCGAATAAAACACGCTATTTGCCACATTTTACAGTATATTATATCAAATATATATTTTTTTTTCAACTGTTTTGACTATTTTTTTCACTTTTATTGTCGCTTTTTATTTTAGACAATTCGCTTTCCACCCAGATAGCTTTCTGTCACTTTGATTTTTCGTATTTCTTCCGGAGTCTTTCCTGCGATTGATGAGCTCAAAACGACCAAATCAGCGAGCTTTCCCTCTTCAAGACTGCCTTTTATTTTTTCTTCAAAGGATGCATAGGCGCCAAAATAGGTGTAGCATCTTATTGCACGCATCAGGGATATTTTCTGTTCTTCACCAATGCTGCTGCCTGTTTTTAAATCACATCTTTCCATCGCTGCTGCAATCCCAAAAAGAGGCTCATATTCTTCAATAACCATTGCATCAGAGCCAAAAGGCGTGATAATTTCTGCATCCTCAAAGCTTTTCAGTGGCATAACATTTTGAAGTCTGTCGCCATAATATTTTTCGAAAACACCACCCCAAACCGACAAAAATCCGGGGTTTGGAATCGGCAAAACCTTAAGTTTTTTTATGCGCTCTACCAAATTTGGCGGGCACAGAAAACAATGCTCAATTCTATGCCGTGCATCTTTCCTTGGATAAGCCTCCATTGCCTTTTCGTAAGAATCAAGCACCATCTCAATCGCCCTGTCTCCCACTGCGTGTGCAGTAAGCTGAAAGCCAAGTCTGTGACCCTCCACAAAAATCTCATCCATTTCTTCTTGAGTAAATGTGGTGGGCGTTATTTCGCCAAGGTGCATAAGTGGTCTGCTCGTGGCACAGGTTCCCCCTACTGCAGAGCCATCTGTCATAATTTTGAGTGGCCCCATTTTCAGCATTTCATCACCAAGCCCGGTGTAAAACCCCGTTTCAAAAGAATTTTTTGCCACATCAATTTGTGCGGACTTTCCGAAGAGAGTCCAGAGCATTGGGTAAGTCCTACAAAAAAGTTTTTTCTCCTCTTTTGCCTTTTGCAGCGTCCGAAAAGTTGCTGTTCCAAATCCTCCGGCATCGTGAGCCGAGGTAATCCCACGTTTTATCAAATCCCTGCTGAATTTTTCTATCCCCGAAACCAATTCTTCATCAGTTGGCAGAACAGGCGAAAGCCTAAGCATAGCGAAATGCGCCCCCTCCTGCAAAACACCGGTCGGCCTTTGATTTTCGTCCTTTAAAACATCATCGCGTTCTATCTTAAAGCCTTTATTTTCTGCAATTTCAAGTGCCTTTGTGTTTGCAACGCTTATATGACCGCTGGTATGGATTATGAGAACTGGTGTTTCGGGCGCAACTGTATCAAGTTCTTTTGCCGTTATGTGTCTCTTTTCATTTAAAGATTCATTGCTATAATTACTTCCGATTACCCAATCGCCGTTATTTGTATCTTCTGATGCTCTTTTTACTTTTTCAAGCAGTCCGTTTATATCCTCTACCCCTGCTTTCTTTGACAAATCAATCTGGTTGTGAATTTTTGCCCCTGCCACCGCCATATGAATATGACAATCAATAAATCCGGGGAGCACCGCACAGCCATATAAATCCTTCCATTCAGTATTTTCGTCTATGAGTCTCAGGGCATCCGCCGTCTTCCCTACAAACAAAATTCTATCTTCTTCAAAAAGAATTGCCTCTGCTATATCGTCATTTTTGTTTACAGTAAATATCTGTCCGTTGTATAACAATGTTTTTTCTTTCATCACTTTTCCCTTTCACAGTTTTTGTTAGTTTAACCCCATATTTTCATAAAAATTCCTATGAAAGAGAAAAGTGGCACACCTTTTGTGTGCCACTAAATTCTAATTTTCTTATTATTTAACCAAGAGGCTTTCTCCAGTCATTTCATCAGGCTTTGTAAGTCCCATAAGGTCAAGCATGGTGGGAGCAAGGTCAGCAAGTCTTCCCACTTTCAAATTTGCACCATCAGGTCCGCCCACCAGAACAAGAGGAACAACATTTGTTGTGTGCGCTGTGAATACATCATTTGTGCTGTAATCAAGCATCTGGTCTGCGTTTCCGTGGTCAGCGGTAACAAGTGCCGTTCCGCCCATTTTGAGTATCGCATCAATGGTTCTGCCAAGGCACTCATCAACGGTTTCAACCGCTTTTACTGCCGCATCAAACACTCCTGTATGACCCACCATATCACAGTTTGCAAAGTTTAGCACAATTACGTCATACTCGCCGCTTTCTATTCTTTTCACAACCTCGTCAGTAACCTCATACGCACTCATTTCAGGCTGAAGGTCATAGGTTGCAACTTTTGGTGAATTAATAAGCGCTCTGTCCTCACCGTCATAAACAGATTCAACACCGCCATTAAAGAAAAATGTAACGTGTGCATACTTTTCGGTTTCAGCAATTCTGAGCTGACGAAGACCAGTTTTGCTGATATATTCGCCAAAGGTGTTGATGAGGCTTTGTGGCTTAAATGCCACATTAACATTTGGCATTGATGCATCATACTGTGTCATACAAACAAAGTATGTGCCAAAGAAATCTCTCTCAAAGCCACTGAACTCTGTATCAACGATTGTTCTTGTGATTTCTCTTGCTCTGTCGGGTCTAAAATTGAAGAACACAACCGAGTCATTTTCGGAAATCTTTCCGAGAGGGTTTCCGCTGTCATCAGTGATAACTGTGGGAACAATGAACTCATCTGTTACGCCGTCGTTATAGGACTTTTTAACAGCATTCACAGCAGAAGTGTCTTTGTTGCCCTCGCCTTTTACCATAGCCTTGTAAGCTTCGCTCACACGTTCCCAACGATTGTCACGGTCCATAGCGTAATATCTGCCCATAACAGATGCGATTTTGCCCACCTCAAGATTTCTCATTTTTTCAACCAATTGGCTTACAAAATCAGCACCTGATGTGGGAGAAACGTCACGTCCGTCCATAAAGCAGTGAACATATACTTTTGTGAGGCCGTTTTTCTTTGCCATTTCCAAAAGCCCGAAAAGGTGGTTTAGGTGGCTGTGAACACCGCCATCTGACAAGAGTCCCATAAGGTGCATAGCGCTGTCATTCTTTTTGCAGTTTTCCACTGCCTCACAAAGAGCTTCGTTTTCAAAAAAGTCGCCGTCTTCGATTGACTTTGTAATTCTTGTAAGTTCCTGATAAACAATTCTTCCTGCACCGATGTTTGTGTGCCCAACCTCAGAGTTGCCCATTTGACCTTCGGGAAGGCCTACATCCATACCTGACGCATGGATAACAGTATTTGGAAATTCAGCCAAATACCTATCCATATTCGGTGTTTTTGCTGAATAAATAGCATTTCCCTCGTGACGCTCGTTCACGCCATAGCCGTCCATAATTATAAGTGCATAAGGTTTTTTACTCATTATTCTTTCCTTTCTTTAGACCGTATTAACTCAAAACAAGGGCGAATTTTCTTCGCCCTCATTCTTTATTTTAAAATTACTGTGCAGCCTTTACTATAACAGCAAAATCTGCACTCTTGAGGCTTGCGCCACCGATAAGACCACCGTCAATATCGTTTTTTGCAAGAAGCTCTGCAGCGTTAGCTGCGTTCATGCTTCCGCCGTACTGAATTGTAACGTCTTTTGCGCAATTTTCGCAGTAAAGCTCTGCAAAAATCTTTCTGATGCCCTCGCAAACTTCCTGAGCCTGCTCAGCTGTAGCAGTCTTGCCTGTGCCGATAGCCCAGATGGGTTCGTATGCGATAACAACCTTTTTCGCATCCTCAGCCGCAATGCCAGCAAATGCTTTTTTAACCTGAATAGCAATGAGGTCCATTGTGATTCCGGCTTCTCTTTCTTCAAGGCTTTCACCCACACAAACAATGGGGATAAGGCCCTTTTCCAAAGCTTTCTTGGTCTTGAGGTTTACTGTTTCGTCAGTTTCAGCAAAATACTGTCTTCTTTCAGAGTGACCGATGATAACATAGCTGACGCCTAAATCACAGAGCATATCAGCACTTACTTCGCCTGTGAAAGCACCCTTGTCTTCAAAATGAAGGTTTTCAGCACCGATTTTAACGTGTGTGTCTTTTGCAGCACGAACTGCTTCGGAAAGACAAACATAAGGTGTGCAGCAAACCACTTCACATTTAGCACCCTCTGTTGCAGCGGCAACCTCTTTTACAAAATCATATGTTTCGCTTGGCAACTTGTTCATTTTCCAGTTGCCGGCAATAATATACTTTCCCATTTTTGTTTTCTCCTTTGTCTTTTATTTATCGTTAATAGCAACAACGCCGGGGAGGTCTTTGCCCTCGAGGAATTCAAGAGAAGCACCGCCCCCTGTTGAAATGTGGCTCATCTTGTCGCCAAGACCTGCCTGGTTTACAGCCGCAACACTGTCGCCGCCGCCGATGATTGTTGTAGCATCAAGGTCAGCAAGCATAAGAGCTATTGCATTTGTGCCCTTTGCAAAGTTAGGCATTTCAAAAACGCCCATAGGTCCGTTCCACACAACAGTCTTTGCGTCTTTGAGAGCATCTTTGTAAAGTTCAATTGTCTTTTCACCGATGTCAAGACCCTGCCAGCCTTCTTCAATTTCGCCACGACCAACAGTTTTCTTTTCTGCATCGTTGTCAAAAGCCTTCGCAACAACAGTATCAACAGGGATAAGGAGTTTTACGCCCTTTTCCTCTGCCTTTGCCATCATTTCTTTTGCATAGTCAAGGTAGTCAGCTTCAAGAAGTGAATCGCCAACTTCTTCGCCAAGAGCTTTCATAAAGGTATAAGCCATACCCCCACCGATAATGAGGGTATCAACCTTTTCCAAAAGATTGTTGATAACAGAAATCTTTGATGAAACCTTTGAGCCGCCAAGAACAGCGACAAGAGGTCTTACGGGGTTGTTTACTGCATTTCCGAGGTATTCGATTTCCTTGTTGATAAGGTAACCGCCAACAGCCTCGTCAACAAATTCAGTAACACCAACGTTTGAACAGTGTGCACGGTGAGCTGTACCGAATGCATCGTTTACAAAAATATCACAAAGGCTTGCAAGTTCCTTGCTGAATTCTTCTACGTTCTTTGTTTCTTCTGCTCTGTATCTTGTGTTTTCAAGAAGAACAACATCTCCCTCGTTCATTTCGGCAACTGCTTTCTTTGCATTTTCACCTACAACATTATCGTCTGCTGCAAAAATAACTTCTTTGCCCAAAAGTTCGCTAAGACGTGCAGCAACAGGAGCAAGTGAAAGCTCGGGTTTTGGTTCACCCTTGGGTTTGCCCATGTGTGAGCAAAGGATAACCTTTGCACCGTCTGCGATAAGCTTCTTGATTGTGGGAAGAGCCCCTACAATTCTTGTTTCGTCAGTGATTTTGCCGTCTTTGATCGGAACGTTGAAATCACAACGCACCAAAACGCGTTTGCCCTTTGGACAAATATCGTCAACTGTTTTTTTGTTCATTTTAAAACCCTCCATATATTTATCTTAATGTTTAATAAATTTCACAAAGTATATTTTACTCCATTTAACAAAATTTATCAAGTATTTTTTGTTAAAATTTTCGCAATCTTTCAATTAAAATATTGTGTGTTATGCCCTATTTGAAAAAGTAATATTTACTCACCCTTGTTCAAAAACTCAAGAATTACATTATTCTCACAAAGCTGTGAGGCAAATGCCGAATTGTTTATTTCAGTCATTAGCTTGCTGTTTCCGTCAAATGGTGAAAGTAGCACTAAAGCAGCCGCCGCGATATAAAGCACCACAACACCTATTCCTCCGCCTAAAACCGCACCGCCAAGGCGGTTGAATTGTTTTATCACGGGGAGCTTTGTGAAGATATTAAGCACCTTTCCAATAAGGCGTATAGCAATTTTGAAAAATATAAGCACCAACAAAAATGCAATAATTTTTATTATCAACTCTGCAATAGCACCTGAGATACTTGTGGTCGCCGCTTCAATTCCGTCACCCACGTAATTCCATATCATTCCCCAAGCACCATCGGTTTCTGCGGGAAGACTTCCTGAAACATATTTTTCACCTATAAAATCCACAAGATATGTATAGACAGCAGTTTTTTTGAGCCAACCCGACACAACAGGATAAATCCAGAAAGATAGTAGAATGGATAAAACGTATGAAACTATGCTTATCAGCGATTTCATAAGCCCAGACCTGTATCCTATGGCAATGAAACCTGCAACTATCAAAACAGCCACAATATCCGCGAGCATTTTGTTCCCACCTTTACTTTATTTTTATTATATCTGCACTTGCACTGCCTAAGGACAAAAATTCATCTCTTCCGGCAAAAATCTTTATTTTCTTTATGTCCTGACCTGCGTCAATTTTACCTTTTTGTTTTCCTGACGGCGAAAATCTGTATACTCCATTTATTGTAACCGCCAAAATACATTCACCATTTACGTCAAAGGTTTTTATTTCTCCGTCCGTTTCAAGTCTGCCGCGGAGTTTCCCCCTGGAAGAATAGCTTTCCAAAATGGTATTATTTGTTCCGCTGTCAAAGGCAAACACCATATTGTTCTCGTTTTCTATATTGCATTCAACCGGAGTTTTTCCGTCAAAGTCAATGACAAATTGTTGTTTTCCATTTTTCTTAAAGACATAGACCTTTTCGTCTGTCACAGCAATAAGTCCACCACCGTTTTTGTACTTAAGCTTCAGCACAACCCCGCCAACTTCGGCTATGCATTTCGCCTCTTCTTTACCCAAGATATCAACAAGCATAATTTTGCTGTATAACTTTTCCTTGTCAGTCATAAGCTGCGCTGCTGCAAGCTCGTTCTTTGAAGAAATGTCAATATCACCTATGTATCCGCTTCCACTGTGCCATTTAAAAAGCTCTTTTCCGCTTTTGTCAAAGATGCTTACCACACCTTTGTATCCAAGTTCACTGCTGGAAAGTGCTATATAACCATTTTTATTCAGTTTTGCCGCAAGTATTTCTCTTTCTGTCTTAATTTGTGAAATAAGCTTGTCATTTTTGTAGAGATAGCTTTGAGTTCCGCCCATATCAGCAAGCATAATAAAATCATTTTTTACCATCACGCCTGGCTCTGTAATATTGTTGACAAGGCTGAATACTTCTCTGCCGCGATTATCAATACTGCGGACACCTTCCTTGCCCACAATCAGCATTTCCTTTCCATAATTCACCGAATAATAATTCATCCCCGGCTGAAAGCTGACAGAAACCGAGTCTGGTCTTGACAAAAACTTTTGAAATTCCGGATTGGAAAACATCATAACAAGTGTCAGCACCAACAAAATAAGTACTGCCACTATTCGTTTTTTGCTGAAAACATTTTTAAGTGTTTCTTTTTTCTCTCTCATAATATTTACCACTCCAAAACATTTTGGTCATAAAAGACCTCTTTGAGAAAAAGCCCTTCTGGCGGCGCTGTCTGTCCTGCACCGCGTCTGTCACAGTCGCCGATGATTTTTTCTATTTCGGCTACAGTTTTTCGCCCTGTGCCGACCTCAACCAGCGTTCCGGCAATAATCCTCACCATATTATAAAGAAAGGCATTTGCCGAAATTTCTATCTTTATTTTTTGGGGTTTCTCTCCGTCCCACAACACCCGACAAACATGAACCGTGCGAACGGTGGTTTTTTGTGAGCCACCGGAAGCCATAAATGCGGAGAAATCGTGAGTTCCACAAAATTTTTCAGCTGCTTTTTTCATTTCTTCCACATTAAGATTATATGGGACGTGCCAGCTGTATTTTGTTTCAAAAGGATTTTGTATATTCGAATTCCAGATTCTGTATTCATAGCACTTTCCTTTTGCTGAAAATCTTGCATTAAAATCGCCAGCTACCTCCCGGGCAGAAATAACCGAAATATCATCATCCCCAAGGTGAGTATTTATGGCATAGGGAAGCCTTTCAAGTGGTATGGTTGTCTCGCTTTTGAAGTTTAACACAAACTCAAGAGCGTGAACCCCCGCATCAGTACGGCTGCAGCCACAAACAGAAATCTCCTCCCCAAGAAGTTCTGAGAGAATAGTTTCCATACGCTCCTGAACGGTGATGCCGTTCTTCTGGAACTGCCAACCGTGATAGTTTGTGCCGTCGTACATAATTTTAAGTGCAATATTTTTCATAAGATACCCCACTTTAAAAAACTACAACAAAATATTCGATGCAAAAACAAGTACCGCAAAAACAAGAACATAGACCCAGCCCCATACATCAGCCTTAGTCATTTTAAGTTCTTTAAGCCGTGTTCTGTTCTCCCCGCCGCGATAACATCTGCATTCCATAGCCACCGCCAAATCATCGGCACGCCTGAACGCCCCCACAAAAAGAGGGATAAGAATTGGAATCATTGCTTTTGCACGGTTTATTATATTTCCGCTTTCAAAATCTGCACCACGGGCAGTCTGCGCCTTGATTATCTTTTCAGTTTCCTCCAAAAGTGTGGGCACAAACCGAAGAGCGATTGTCATCATCATAGCAAGCTCGTGTGCCGGAACGCCTATTTTCTTAAAAGGTGAGAGAAGTCTCTCAATCCCGTCAGTGAGAGCTATTGGCGATGTTGTAAGTGTCAGAAGTGATGTTCCCATCACGAGAAAAAACAATCTCAACACCATAAAGATTGCAAGGCGCAATCCCTCGGCAGTTATTTTGAGAAAGCCCCAGCTCCATATAATCCTTCCGTTTGTTAAAAACAAATTGAAAACCGCCGTAAATACAACGAAAATGAGTATTGGCTTTACACCTTTTATTACATAACTGAATGGAATTTTTGAAGAAAAAATGCACAATGCCGTAAAGATTGCCAAAACGCCATATCCCCAGAAGTTTTTTATACAAAAAATCACTGTGATATAGATAACTATGCAAAGAATTTTTGTCCGCGGGTCAAGTCTGTGTATCAAAGAATTTCCCGGAAAATATTGACCAAGGGTAATATCTTTAAGCATTTTATCATCTCTTTTCCTTTGCGTTTAATATTTTTTCAAGCTCTGTCTTTGCCGCAGAAACGGTATATATCCCCTCAGGGAGAGGCATTCCTGCATCGCGAAGTCTGTCACAAACTTCAGTTATCTGAGGTACAGCAAGTCCCATGTTCCTGAGTTCCTTTGCATTTTGGAAAATCTCATGTGGCGTGCCTTGCATCGCAACTTCACCTTGGTTCATAACAACAATTCTATCAGCAAGGCTTGCAATATCCTCCATACTGTGAGAAACAAGGATTACAGTTATACCAAGCCGGCGGTGCATATCCCGTATCTTGCACAAAATCTCGTCCCTGCCACCGGGGTCAAGTCCCGCTGTTGGTTCATCAAGAATCAAAAGCTTTGGCTCCATAGCAACAACGCCCGCAATGGCAGCTCTTCTTTTCTGTCCGCCGGAAAGGTCAAAGGGCGACTTTTCCAAAACAGCATCATCAAGTCCCACAAGCTTTGCCGCAAAATGCACACGCCGCTTTATCTCATCCTCAGAAAGTCCCATATTCTTGGGCCCAAATGCAATATCCTGAAAGACCGTTTCTTCAAACAGCTGATATTCAGGGTACTGCATAACATATCCTATCTGAAATCTCAGCTTTCGCATATTTGTGTTTTTTTCATAAAGGGTTTGTCCATCAATAGTGATGCTGCCACTGTCGGGTTTTAAAAGTCCTGCCATAAGCTGAATAAGCGTAGACTTTCCCGAACCTGTATGTCCTATAAGACCTATGAATTCACCGGTTTTCAGGTCAAGGTTTATATTTTTTACCGCTGCTTTTTCAAAAGGGCCACCGCTCATGTATGTATAATTTACGCCTTTTAGCTTAATCACATAAACCGCCCCCGTCCTTCAAAAAATTCTCTATTTCAGCAGCACATTCTTCCACTGTCAAAATGTCGCATCCGAGCTCAAAGCCCGACTTTTTAAGAGAATAAAGAAGCTCTGTTGTCTGGGGAACGTCAAGCCCGATTTTTTTGAGCTTTTCCACCTGAGAAAAAATCATCTTGGGAGTTCCCTCCATAACAATTTCGCCACGGTCCATAACCACCACGCGGTCAGCCTGAGCCGCTTCTTCCATAAAATGCGTAATCATAACAACCGTCATTTTCTCCTGACGGTTGAGTTTTTTCACTGTTTCCATAATCTCGTATCTGCCCACAGGGTCAAGCATAGCCGTGGATTCGTCCATAACAATAACCTCCGGCTTCATAGCAAGGACCCCTGCAACAGCAATTCTTTGCTTTTGTCCGCCGCTGAGCATACTTGATGAATGGTCTTTATATTTTATCATATTGACAGCATCAAGAGCATAGTCTACTCTCTTGCGTATCTCCTTTGGCTCAACGCCCAAATTTTCAGGGGCAAAAGCTACGTCCTCTTCAACAATGGTGGCAACAAGCTGATTATCAGGGTTCTGAAAAACCATGCCCACCTTTTGTCTTATGTCATAAAGCGCATCTTCGTCTGCGGTATTTATCCCATCAACCATTACCGTTCCGCCCGTTGGAACTAAAATGGCATTTAAGTGTTTAGCAAGGGTAGATTTCCCCGAGCCGTTGTGACCGAGAACCGCAAGGAATTCCCCTTTTTTGACACACAAATTTATGCCCTTTAAAACCGCATCGGTTTCATTGGCATCTGTGTCATCATAGGAAAACTCCAAATCCTTTATTTCAATAATTGTATCTGTATTCTTTTCTGTTTTGTCCAAAAGTTTCACCTTCATTTTTACAGATGTCTTTTATTTCCACCAACGTCCTGAATATCCACAAGGAAGCACAAGTCCGTTCTTTGTCACCGGAAGACCAACTTCATCAACGGCAGAATTCCCGCCAAACTTCTTCTTAAGAGTCATTTTATAGATATTTTCAAGAACTCCGCCCGAAAGCCCCGTTGTATAGGAATTTATCAAAAAGAACAAGGGGTCATCCGACAAGACCTCCATACAAAGCTTCACAAGGTCGAAAAGCTCGTCTTCAATCTTCCACACTTCGCCCGATGGGCCTCTGCCATAAGACGGCGGGTCCATAATCACCGCATCATATTTTCTTCCGCGTCTGATTTCACGCTCCGTGAATTTCTTCACGTCATCAACAATGTACCTGATAGGACGATTTTCAAGTCCTGACAGCACCGCATTTTCCTTTGCCCATGCAACCATTCCCTTTGACGCATCCACGTGACAAACCGAAGCCCCCGCAGATGCCGCCGCCATGGTAGCACCGCCTGTATATGCAAAGAGGTTAAGGACATTCACATTTTCACGACCTGATTTTCTTATGATATCCGAAAACCAGTCCCAATTTGTGGCTTGTTCAGGAAATAGCCCTGTATGCTTGAAGCCCATCATTTTGATGCCGAACCTGAGCTTTCCATAATCAACAGTCCAGCTTTCCGGCATACCTTTTCGACTTTCCCAATGTCCGCCGCCGGTATTGCTGCGAATGTAGTGTGCATCAGCCTCGCGCCAGATTTTGTTCGCCTTTTCGCCCTCTGTATCCCACACGATTTGTGGGTCAGGCCGCCGAAGCACAATATCCCCCCAGCGTTCAAGCTTTTCGCCACGACTTGTGTCAAGAAGCTCGTAATCCTTCCATTTATCTGATAAAAACATATCTTTCCTCTTTTTAAGAATTTATAATTTCTTTTACTGCATCAATAGCCGCCTTCAAATATGGTGTGCTGTCAATGGCTTCAACCTGACCGGCGTCACAGCGCGATGCAATCTCCGCTTTCATGGGTATCTTTCCAAGGGCCTTAAGTCCTGCATTTTTTGAAACCTCGTCAATTTTGCTTTCGCCAAAAATGCTGATTTTTTCTGAGCAAGTGGGGCATTCTACATAGCTCATATTTTCAACTAATCCAAGGATGGGAATATTCATCATCTTTGCCATATTCACAGCCTTTTCAACAATCATCGAAACAAGCTCCTGAGGTGATGTAACAACAATTATTCCGTCAACAGGAAGAGACTGAAAAACTGTCAGGGGAACATCACCCGTTCCGGGAGGCATATCCACAAACATACAGTCAACGTCCTCCCACAATACATCGGTCCAGAACTGTTTCACAGTTCCGCCGATAACAGGTCCACGCCAGACAACCGGGTCAGTGTCATTTTCAAGAAGAAGATTTATTGACATAATTTTTGTGCCGCCACGGCTTACCTTTGGCAAAATGCCATACTCTGTGCCCTCAGCTTTTGCGTTTATACCAAAAAGTTTGGGAATTGACGGTCCTGTAATATCTGCATCCAAAATGGCTGTGCGGTATCCCTCTCTTTGAACACCTGCTGCCATAAGAGATGTAACCAAAGACTTACCTACACCACCCTTTCCACTTACTATTCCAATCACTTTTTTAACATTGCTCATTGAATTGCTGGGAGCAAGAAAGCTTTGTTCTTCCTTTCTTGAACTGCAGTTTTCACCACAACTTGAGCAATCATGTGTGCAATTTTCACTCATTTTATCAAATCCTTTCTGTCTTAAAATCCTCTCAGTGCCGCTGCCAGCTGGTCATCATTTTCAACCTCAGCTGTTCTCACTGTATCATACAAATTCATTTGTGTTGTTATATCAAGAACTCCATAAGGAAAAAGTTTTTTTGCCTGTTGGAAATTGTTAACTGCAATCTTGAGATTTTCATCATAGACGTCATTTATTTCACCCACAAAAAGTCCCAAAAGTTCAAGCATCTCTTTTGCCTGTCTTACTTCTTCGCCCTTATCTCCTACCTTGTAAACCTTGTTAAGATTGAAAAAGTCATACTTTGACATATCAACGGGCTTTGAAGAATTTTTCACTTGCACATCAGGCATAATACCCATTTTATGAATATTGTTCCCCTGTGGTGTCAGGTAATATGCAATAGTAAACTTTATCATAGCACCGTCACTCAGTGCTCTGAGTGATTGGACAGTGCCTTTTCCATAGGTCTTTTCGCCTACAACTCTGGCTGCGCCGTTCTCTTTAAGTGCCGCAGTAAGCACCTCGGATGCACTTGCACTCATTCCGTTCGTGAGGACAGCAATGTTATAATCTGTTTTCTGTCCGGTAGCCTTGTAGACTTTATCCAAAATGTCCATCTTGTGGTCTTCTGTTGTAATAATCTGCCCCTCTTCAAGGAACATATCAGCGATTAAAACAGCTTGGTCAAGATAGCCGCCACCATTGTTTCTGAGGTCAATCACTATATTTTTAATTCCTTTTTCGTCGACCTCTTTCATTATCTCTTCAAATTCTTTTGCTACATTTTCGGTAAAGGAATAAATGGAAATCTTTGCAATTTTCTTATCTTCCTCTTCCAAGATTTCAAAGGCTGTAGCGGGTGCCACCACTGTCTCACGTACAACGCTGAAAACAATGGGTTCAGCAAATCCTGAACGCAAAACCTTGATTTTTACAGTTGTGCCCTCTTGTCCGCGGATATAATTTATGGCATTTTCAAACTCTACATCTCTCAAATCAATGTTGTCAGCGCCGATTATTATATCCCCTGACTTTATGCCCGCTTTTTCGGCAGGTGAATCTGGTATAGGACTTGAAACAATGAGGTTTCCATTGTCGGATAGAATATTTACGCCAATTCCTACAATTTCTTCGCCCAAATCTTCCATAAGGGCTTTTGCCTCTTCCTTTGTGTAATAAGCTGAATTTTCGTCCACCGATTCAACCATTGTCCGCATAGCTTTTTCGTAAAGTGCGTGGTCATCGCCTATCAGTTCTTCGAGAACCTTTACATACAAATCATCTTCGAAAAGTCTATCGTATCTGCCGAAAACCGAAATATTTTGTGCTGTGCTTTCAATAATTTCAGCATAGGTGGGGATCTTTTCCTCCTGCGCAGATATTTGTACGCAGGAAAGCACCAAAATACAGGACAGACATATCGCTGTCAAACTCTTTGTAATCTTTTTCACCTGACTCAACTCCTCCGATTTTTACATTTTTTCAGGGGCTTCAATTTTAAGCATCTTAAGAACGCCTGAAATCACAATTCTTACACTGTCAACAATCTTAAGACGTGCATTCATTAACGCCTCATCTTCCACTTTCACGCGGCATGCGTTGTAGAAAGTATGGAAAGCCGATGCAAGGTCAATAACATATCGGGTGATTTTTGCAGGCTCACGTGTTTCTGCCGCTGCACGGATTTCTTCTGGTAAATCACAGAGTTTCTTGAGAAGTGCGATTTCCTCTTTTTCTTTTAAAAGCTCAGATGAAATCTCTGCCATAGGCTTAACACTTATGCCCTCTGCCTCCAAAAGTCTTATAATACTGCAAATTCTTGCATGAGCATACTGAACATAAAATACAGGGTTTTCACTTTCCTGTTTAACAGCCAAATCAAGGTCAAAATCAAGGTGGCTGCCTGCCATTCTCATATTGAACAAGAATCTTGCTGCATCAACAGACACATCATCAAGAAGGTCAGTGAGAGTAATCGCTTTTCCTGTACGTTTTGACATTCTCACAGCCTCACCGCCCTGAGTGAGACGTACGAGCTGCATAATTGAAACCTCAAACTTGTCAGGGTCAATACCAACTGCCGCAAGTGCCGCTTTCATTCTGGCAATATGTCCGTGGTGGTCAGCACCCCAGACATCAATACAAAGGTCAAATCCGCGGGTTTCGATTTTGTTGATATGGTATGCAATATCCGCCGCAAAATATGTGGGAATGCCATTATTTCGAACCAGAACCTCGTTCTTTTCAAGCCCCATCTTCTCGCAGTTTATCCACACCGCACCGTCTTCCTCATAGGTATAGCCAGCCTTGGTCAAGCGGTCAATAGCCTCCTTGACCTTGCCCTCCTTGTGAAGAACACTTTCTCTAAACCATACATCATAATAAATTCTGTATTTCTCAAGGTCGGTTTTCAGGGACGCCACATTCTTTTCAAGAGCATAGGCAACAAGAGCCGCCTTTCTTTCATCAGGTGATGCATCAATATACTTATCACCCTCGATTTCAATAAACTTTTTAGCGTGTTCTTTTATGTCATCGCCGTGATAGCCATCCTCAGGGAACTCCACTGCATCCTCACCCTTTATTGCCTGAATATATCTTGCCTCAAGGGACTTGCCGAATTTTTCAATTTGGTTTCCTGCATCGTTTACATAAAATTCACGAGTAACATCATAACCAGCATATTCCAACACACTTGCCATACAGTCACCAAGAGCGCCACCACGGGCATTGCCCATATGCATAGGACCTGTTGGGTTTGCACTTACAAACTCAACCATAACCTTTTTGCCCTTGCCCATATCTATCTTTCCATAATTCTCGCCCTGCTCCTCGATTTCACGAAGAACATTATAAAGTCTTGCGTTTGACAGATAGAAGTTTATAAAGCCGGCACCTGCAACCTCAACCTTTTCGATTTCGTCATTCTTTTCGATTTCACTGGCAATCTCTTCAGCAATTTTTCTTGGAGGAAGGCGAAGCTCTTTTGCAAGCATCATCGCCACGTTGCAGGCAAAATCTCCGTGTTGTTCATCCTTAGGAATTTCAAGCTGAATTTTTTCTGCTATTCTGAGGTCCTCAGGAACATTGAATGCGCCCCTTGCCGCTGCTTTATTAAATGCCTCAACCACTGCCTGTCCGATTTTTTTCTTTGAATTTTCTATAATGCTCATTTCATTCTCCATTCTGCCCCGAATTTTTTCGGGGAATATTTTCCTTTGTTTATGCTAAATTCTTGGTAACCGTAAGGTTAAGCTTGTTCACAAGATAATCACAGTTGTCTATATCAAGGATATATTCAAGCTTGATATCTCCACCATCAGCACCAAGGTTGTTTTCAATCAGCACCGGATTTACCCCTACCGGAATCGCTCCATAAGGCGTCTGATAATTGCACAAAGACTTTTCACCAAGACGAAATTCCATTTTGGTATTGTACTTTCCGTGACGTATCATGCTGACGCTATTCTCTTCCACCTTGATTGTAGTGGTAGTATTTTCGAAGCCCGTAAGTTCACTTTCTTCATAAACAATGTAAAACTTGCCGTTTCTCTTTGCAAACTTTCCCTTTGTCTGAAGCTCTATTTCATTTGTTTCTTCCTCGCCCTCTGCACTTTGCAAAGTTTTAAGAAGAATCATTGCATTGTTTTCCATTATATCAAAACCCTTCAATGTCTATTTTTTCAACGCTTTCTTTGATTGGTCTGTCCAAAAACATACTTCCCAAAGTCGAAAAATCCTCAACCGAGTCACTGACAAAATACCGGTATGCTCCGTCTTCGTTGCCCTCATTTAGCAGATTTTTTTCATTCAAGAAATCATATGCAGCACGAGCTGCCACCGCCCCTGAATCAATAAGGGTCACTTCTTTTCCCATAATTTCACCAATCACTGATTTAAGCAGGGGATAGTGCGTACAACCAAGAATAAGTGTGTCAATTTCTTTTTCTTTCATTTCGTCAAGATATTCCCTTGCGATAATCCTTGTTGCCTCGCTATCGGTATAGCCATTTTCAACCAGCGGCACAAACATAGGGCAAGCCTTCCCGAAAACCTCAGCATCCGGGCAAATGTCTTTTATGTTTGACATGTACTTGCCATACTTTATGGTAGCTCCTGTACCAAGAACACCAATCCTTTTGTTTTTTGTAGCTGCCACCGCTGCCCTTGCCGCAGGCTCCACCACACCCATAATTTTCGCATCACTTTCATCCGCAATCCATGGAAGTGCTGCACTGCTGGCTGTTCCGCAGGCGATAATTATCGCTTTTATATCAAAGGTCTTTAGAAACCTTATATCCTGTCTTACGTATTTGATAATAGTATCACGGCTTCTGGTACCATAAGGAACTCTTCCTGTATCACCAAAATAAATAACATCTTCATTAGGCATAATTTTCATTATTTCTCTGACACAAGTAAGACCACCAAGACCAGAGTCAAAAACGCCGATAGGCCTTTTGTCCATTTTCATCAATCCTCTCTCGAAAGGGCAAGCTGTATGTGTCTGTCAATAACCTCTGTCATAGAAAGCCCTGACGCTTCCCACACTTTTGGATACATACTTATGGGGGTAAATCCCGGTATGGTATTTATCTCATTGAGATAAATATCGCCTGTTTCCTTATCCACAAAGAAATCCACTCTTGAATGTCCTCTGCACTCACAAATCTTGTATGCGTTTATTGCATATTCTTTTATTTTAGCCTCCGTTTCCTTGTCGACAGGTGCCGGAATCATAAGCTTTGAATCTTCGCATTCATACTTTGCTTCAAAGTCATAAAACTCTTTGGCAGGCTTGATTTCACCAAGAACAGCAGAGGTCTCGGGTTCTAAATTTCCCATCACACCGCACTCTACCTCACGAGCGTTTATACATTCCTCAATCAAAACCTTGTAATCGTGTTTTAGAGCAAGAGCAATTCCATCCTCAAGTTCTTTTCGGTTTTGTGCCTTGGTAACACCAACAGAAGAACCCGCCGATGACGGTTTAATAAACATAGGATAGCCAAGCTTTTCTTCCATTTTCTCAAAATCAGGCTTTTGTCCAAGCTTTAACTCCACCCAGTCCGCCTGAGGGATGCCCGCCTTTTCAAAAAGTATCTTTGCAATGCATTTGTCCATACAAGCAGCACTGCCAATTACACCGCTTCCCACATAAGGAATTCCTGCAAGTTCACAAAGTCCCGGGATTGTGCCGTCTTCACCATTCTTGCCGTGAATAACCGGATAAACCACATCTATATTTATTTTTGTTGTGCCCCCATCTCTCATAACAAGAAGAGCCTTATCGCATCTGTCAGGTGAAAGTATTGCGGGAACAGTCTTTTCATTTTCCCAACTATGTTCACGAATTTTCTGAACTTCACCGTCATACAAAAGCCATCTTCCGTCTTCTGTGATACCCACCGCAAAAACGTTGTATTTTTCGCGGTCAATGCTATCAAGCACAGCAGATGCTGAAACCTCGGACACGCTATGCTCGGATGAAACTCCTCCAAACAGTACACAAACATTTTGTTTTTTCATAAAACATCCATCCTTTACTAATAATTTTAACTCACAATAGCTAAAAAATCAATATGTATAAAGCCGAAAATATATGTCAACACTTTCCTTAAAATCATTGTTTTTCTAAGAAAGGATGACCTTGCTCAATGCAACATATAAACAAATCACGGCTTATTTTTCTATTTATTTTACTTATTTTAACTTTTTCATTACTTATAACCTATGCAAAGAGCACAGTTCAAAACATTTCAAACTCTGTTCTTCGTCTTCACATTGTGGCAAACAGCAACAGTTCAACTGACCAAGAACTGAAAATCGCCGTCCGGGACAAGGTTTTAAGCGAAACCTCTCATATTTTCCAAAACACTCATTCAGCAGATGAAGCAAAAGCTCTTGCGAAAAAACACTCTGCACTTATTCAAAAAACCGCTGAAGACGAAATCAACCGCCTTGGATTTGATTACCCAGTAAATGTTTCAGTTACCGAATGTGCTTTCCCCACAAAAGTATATGGCGACATATCGCTTCCTTGCGGAAAATATAATGCGGTAAAAATCGAGATTGGTAAAGCGAAAGGCGAAAACTGGTGGTGTGTTATGTATCCGCCGTTATGTTTTACAGAAGGAACAATTTCTGTTCCTGATGAAACAAAAGCAAAGCTGCGTGATACGCTCTCTAAAGAAGAATTTAGCCTCGTAACCAATACACAAAGTGGTGCTATCCCCTTTGAAATGCGATTTAAAATTATAGAAATCTTTCAAAAATACTTCTAAAGAGACAAATTTGCTACGGCATTGAGGGACATATCACCCCGTACCCCTGCACTATACTCATAAAAAGCCGCACAGCCAATCATTGCTGCATTATCGGTGCAAAGGCCAAGTGACGGGCAAGCAAACTCCATACCTTTTGATTTTGCCAAAGCCTCAACCTTTTCACGAAGCTGAGCATTTGCAGCAACACCCCCCGCAAGAGCAATTCTTCTTACTCCATATTTTTCTGCACATTCAATTAAGTGTTGACAGAGGACATCCGTCACTGCCGCCTGAAATGACGCCGCAACGTCAGCCTTATTTATTTCAGTTTCTTTTTGCTCAGCGTTGTGAACATAGTTTATAACCGCTGTTTTCACTCCGCTGAAGCTGAAATCAAATCCGTCTTTTCCCATATTTACTCTTGGGAATTTTATTGCATCAGGGCTTCCCTCTTTTGCACATTTCTGGATTGCAGGACCACCGGGATAACCAAGCCCCAAAACTCTTGAAACCTTGTCAAAAGCCTCCCCTGCTGCATCGTCGCTTGTTTTTGCAAGCACCTCATATTCAGTATAGCTCTTTACATAAACAATATGACTATGTCCGCCTGATGCCACAAGGCAAATAAATGGTGGTTTGAAGTCTGGATTCTCAATGTAATTTGCTGAGATATGTCCCTTTATGTGATGTACTGGAACAAGAGGCTTTTTTGCTGCAAAGCTGAGCGCCTTGGCTGTTGATACTCCCACAAGAAGTGCCCCAATGAGTCCCGGGCCATAAGTCACCGCTATGGCATCAACATCATCAAGGGTGGTCTTTGCATCTGATAGTGCTTTATCCACCACATCGCTTATATTTTCAATATGTTTTCGGGATGCGACCTCAGGTACAACCCCCCCAAACTCTTTATGCAATTCAATCTGAGTGTTGATAACATTTGAAAGGACATTGCATCCGTCTTCAACCACAGCTGCAGCTGTTTCGTCGCATGAACTTTCAATGGCAAGTATCTTCATTGTTTTCCTCCTCAAATTTTATTTGCATAAGATATGCATCCTCACGATTTTCGTAATAATTCTTTCTCATACCGCTCTGCACAAAGCCCATTTTTTCATAAAGCTTTATGGCAGGGGTATTTGAAACCCTGACCTCAAGGTTTATTTCACATATTTTTTCTTTTTTGCAAAGTTCAATCAAATGCGAAATAAGATTTTGGGCAATCCCGCGTCTTCTGTGACTTTCAAGCACAGCCACATCAATAATATCCGCTGCCCCACAAATATTCCAAAGTCCCGCATAGCCAAGGACTTTTTCATCCTCCACCGCTACAAAGTAGGTGGCTATTTTATTTTCAAATTCTTTCTGGAAAGTAGCCCTTGCAAACCCGCTGTTAAAACACTCTTCTTCAACGGCAATAAGCCCCTCAAGATGCTTTCTTTCCATAAGCACATATTCTATCATAATTTCATTCTTTCTATAAGACCCTTTAGTTGCAAGGCACACTTTCTGTAAACCTCAATGTCACCGCCATATGGGTCAGCAATTTCACCCATATCACCGACAAATTCTGTTATCGTTTTGACATCGTATTTGTCAGGAATGCTTAATTTGTGACTTCCTGTCATAGTAAGGATTATATCTGAATTTTCAAGCATTTCATGCGTAAGCTGACGCGAACTATGGTTTTTTATATCCACACCAAGCTCTGCTACTGCATGAATTGCATTGAGAGACGCTACACCACCGCTTGCAAAGAGTCCTGCCGATGCAGAAACCGCATTTTTGCCTGATATGTTGAAAATTCCCTCTGCCATTGGGCTTCTGCAGGTATTTCCCGTACAAATAAACAACACAGATTTAGCCATCTCCGCATCTATAATTCGAGCCGCAGCTGCTTTATAAAGGCGGTTTTTCACTGCTCTCCAAAGCCCGTCATCAGGTATTCCAGGAGCATAAATTTCTTTCACACCCAAATCATCACATTCACGAAGTATGTCAAAAAGCCGATGCGCCGCATCTTCCGGAGATTTCTCACTGCCAAGGGACAAAACCCTTGCATCACCAAAATCGGCATTCACCATTTCATCAAATACTACCGCCGCAACAGATGTAACGTGGCTTCTTCTTCTTATAAACTCAGCTCTTTTTTCATTTTCGCCTTTCAGGATGTATACCTGCCCTTTTGGTGAATAATGTTTATATTTCATTCCCGGTGCCTTTGGGATGTCATCTTTTTTGAGTTCACTTGATATAAGAACTTCGCCAAGCACTTTTTCAAGTTCCTCCCTTGAAACGCCACCAGGTCTCAAAATAGTAGGCACCGCTGCAGTCATATCAAGAACGGTGGATTCAACACCAACCCGAGAGTCCTCGCCTTTGATAATCCCTGAAACCTTTCCGTTCATATCACAAAAAGCGTGGGAAAAAGATGTTGGACTTGGACGTCCCGAAACATTTGCACTGGGCGCTGCCACTGGTACACCGCATTCTTTTAAGAATGCCCTTGCCGTTTCGTCTTTGGGTATTCTTATGCCCACCGTGTCAAGCCCCGCTGACACCTCACTTGGTATGCAGTCTTTCTTTTTGAAAATCATAGTAAGGGGCCCGGGACAGAATTTTTCCGCTAAAACCTTTGCGGTCTTTGGAATATCCTTTGCAAATCGCTCTGCATCCTCAAAATCCGCAATATGTACGATTAACGGATTGTCAGAGGGTCTTCCCTTTGCCACAAAAATTTTTTTCACCGCCAAAGAATCAAGAGCATTCGCACCAAGGCCATAAACTGTTTCGGTAGGGAAAACCACGGTTTCACCCTGTCGTATAAGCTCTGCCGCTACTTTCAAATCTTCAGTTTTATTTTCAAAAATTCTTGTTTCCATAGAAACAAACCTCGTCTCTTATGCTTCACCCTGAAGTTTCAATTTCTCACTCTGGTCGGTGGTGATAAGTGCATCGATTATTTCATCAATATCACCGTTCATAATAGCTTCAATTTTGTAAAGTGTAAGTCCAATTCGGTGGTCTGAAACTCTTCCCTGAGGGAAGTTGTAAGTTCTTATTCTTTCGCTTCGGTCGCCTGTTCCAACCTGACTCTTTCTGTCTGCGGCGATTGCCTCCTGCTGTTTCTGGAGTTCTGCCTCATAGAGTCTTGAACGAAGAACTTTCATCGCTTTGTCTTTGTTCTTGTGCTGAGAACGCTCATCCTGACACTCAACAATCACGCCTGTGGGGATATGTGTTATACGAATAGCTGACTCTGTCTTGTTGACGTGCTGACCGCCTGCACCGCTGGCACGATAAGTATCAATCTGAAGGTCTGCAGGGTTTATTTCAAAGTCAACCTCTTCTGCCTCGGGGAGCACCGCAACAGTAACGGTTGATGTATGAATTCTGCCCTGAGACTCGGTTTCAGGAACACGCTGAACACGGTGAACGCCACTTTCATACTTGAGACGGCTATATGCACCCTGTCCCTCAATCATAAATGAAACTTCCTTTATACCACCGATACCGATTTCGCTGAGGTTCATAACCTCTGTCTTCCATCTTTTGCTTTCGGCATACATTGAATACATACGATAAAGGTCAGCCGCAAAAAGCGCCGCCTCATCTCCGCCTGCGCCGCCACGGATTTCCACAATAACGTTTTTATCATCGTTGGGGTCTTTGGGAAGAAGCAAAATCTTGAGTTCTTCTTCAATCCGCCCGATGTTTTCCTTTGCCGCAGAAATTTCTTCCTGAAGCATTTCTTTGAACTCTTTATCAGTCTCCGGGTCATCAAGCATAACCTTTGCATCTTCAATTGTGTTCATATTTGTTTTGTATTCTTTATACTTTTCAACGATTGGCGTCATATCAGAATGCTCCTTGCAGAGCTTTCTCCAGTTGTCCATATCCGCCATAACAGCAGGGTCACTGATTTTTGCCGCCAGTTCTTCGTGCTGCTTCTCTATAAAAGATAATTTATCAAACATAATAGCTTTCCTTTCTGCCTCTATTTCTCAATCTCGCCCCGCGACAGTGCGGTGAGATATGCATTTATAAATCCGTCAAGGTCGCCGTCCATAACAGCACCGGTGTTTCCGGTTTCAAAATTTGTTCTGTGGTCTTTCACCATACTGTATGGGTGGAAAACGTATGAACGAATCTGGCTTCCCCAGCCGATTTCCATCTGAACACCCTTGAGGTCTTCTATTCTTTCTTTCTGCTCACGCTCAGCAATTTCAGCAAGCTTTGATTTCAGCATCTTCATCGCCATATCACGGTTTTTGTGCTGTGAACGTTCATTCTGGCAGGTAACAACCACCCCGGTTGGAATATGTGTTATACGGATTGCGGATTCTGTCTTGTTGACGTGCTGACCTCCCGCACCACTTGCACGGTAAGTATCAACTTTTAAATCGTCAGGGCTTATGTTGATTTCAATATCATCATCAATCTCGGGCATTACATCAAGGGACGCAAAAGACGTATGGCGTCTGCCGGATGAATCAAATGGTGAAATGCGCACCAGACGATGAACACCCTTTTCGCACTTGGCATAGCCATAGGCATTTACGCCCTCAATCCTGAAAGTAACGCTCTTTATACCCGCTTCTTCGCCGTCAAGAAAGTCAATGGTTTCGGTTTTGAAGCCACGACGCTCTGCCCATCTTGTAAACATACGATAAAGCATCTCGCACCAGTCCTGAGCCTCTGTTCCGCCGGCACCGGCGTGAAGTGTGAGTATTGCATTATTGCCATCATACTTTCCTGAAAGCAATGTTTCAAGTTTCATTGCACTGAGGTTTTCAGAAAGCTCCGAAAAGCCCGACTTCACCTCATCAAGAACACTTATATCGTCTTCCTCAATAGCAAGAGCCACCAAAGTAGTGAGATCATCCCACGCAGAATAAAGCGACTCATAACGTTCAATCTTGTTCTTAAGTCCCTTTATCCTTTGCATAACCTTGCCTGCATTTTCCATATCGCTGTAAAAATCAGGCTCCATTGTCTTTGCATCAAGCTCACTTATTTCTTCCATAGTTTTTTCTATGTTAAAGTGAATCCCTCAAATCTGTAATATCATTTTTCATTCCGTCAAGCTGAAGCTTGTATTCATCAAACTCTATCACATTTTCACATCCTTTTAAAGAATTTTTTTATTGTCTAATTATTATCCTTGTCAAGACAGCAGTGCTTATATTTTTTGCCGCTGCCGCAAGGACATGGGTCATTTCTTCCCACTTTTTCACTTTTTACAACGGGTTTCTTTTCAACGGTTCCGTCACCGCCGTGGTTTGCAGCTATGGGTTTTGCAACCTGAGTTCTTTCGATTTTTGATTCAAGAACTATGTGGAAGAGCTGTCTCACCGTTTCTTCCTTGATGACAGCAATCATCTCTTCAAACATATCCATAGCTTCAAACTTATATTCAATCACCGGGTCACGCTGTGCATAGGCACGGAGGTTTATGCCCTGACGAAGCTGTTCCATAGCATCGATGTGATCCATCCATTTTGCATCAACAGTACGAAGAAGAATTATACGTTCAATCTCACGTATTCTGTCACCGAACATTTCTTCCTTTTCGGCATATTTTTTCAGCACCTTTTCCATCATTATTTGGGCAAAGGACTCGGTTGTCATGCGGTCAATGTCATATGGGTCAAAACTTAATTCACCGACATCAAATCTGCCAAACATCTCGGTAAGCCGTGTTCTGATGCCATCCCAGTTCCAATCCTCTGCGTGTGGACACTCTGCAGCGCCGGTAGTTGCAATTTCCTCAAGGACACTTCGCATCATCTTCACGATGGATTCTCTAATGTCCTCGCCGTCAAGAACTTCGTTCCTTTGGGTATAAATCATTTCACGCTGCTGATTGTTCACATCGTCATAATTTAAGACATGCTTTCTTATGTCAAAGTTTCTGCCCTCGACTCTGCCCTGTGCCACCTCAATGGCATTTGAAAACATACGGCTGTCGATTGCCTGAGTTTCGTCAAATCCCGCAATTTCAAGGATGCGGTTTATGCGTTCTGCAGCAAAAAGCCTCAAAAGGTCATCCTCAAGTGACAGGAAAAATCTTGACTTTCCGGCATCCCCCTGACGACCTGCACGGCCACGGAGCTGATTGTCAATTCTTCGGCTTTCGTGACGCTCTGTGCCGATTATATAAAGACCGCCCGCTTCCAAAACCTCTTTTTGTTCAGGTTCGATTTCAGCCTTATATTTGCTGTTAAGCTCAGAAAAAGTACGTCTTGCCTCGATAATTTCCTGATCGTCGGTTTCAGCAAATCCCGTAGCCTGAACAATCATTTCAGGGGAAAATCCCATATTTGCCATTTCACGTTTGGCAAGAAATTCCGCGTTTCCGCCGAGGATAATATCCGTTCCACGCCCCGCCATATTTGTTGCGATTGTCACCGCACTCCGCTTGCCTGCCTGAGCAATTATCTCTGCTTCTTTTTCGTGAAGTTTTGCGTTTAACACATTGTGCTTGATGCCTTTTTTCCGGAGCATAGCACTGAGCTTTTCGGATTTATCGATGGAAACCGTACCGATAAGCACCGGTTGGCCCTTGCTGTGTGCCGCTGCGACCTCTTCAATAACCGCATTGTATTTGGCATTCTCGGTCTTATACATAATGTCAGGAAGGTCCACCCTCTGCATAGGACGGTTTGTAGGAATTTCCACAACGTCAAGTCCGTAAATATCACGGAATTCCATTTCTTCAGTAAGTGCCGTACCTGTCATACCCGAAAGCTTGTCATAAAGCCTGAAAAAGTTCTGGAACGTAATCGTCGCAAGAGTTTTGCTTTCGTTCTCAACCTTAACCCCCTCTTTTGCCTCAATCGCCTGATGCAGCCCGTCGCTGTAACGTCTTCCGAACATCAGTCTTCCAGTGAATTCGTCAACGATTATAACCTGACCATCTTTCACCACATATTCGCGGTCACGTTTCATAACGCCGTTTGCTTTTATTGCCTGATTGATATGATGTGAAATGGTGGCATTTTCAGGATCGGTAAGATTTTCAATTCCGAAAGCCGCCTCCGCCTTTTTCACACCCTCAGGGGTAAGAATTGCGGTTTTTGCTTTTTCGTCAACCACATAATCAACATCGCTATAAACCTCTTCTGCCTCTTCCTTGCTGTCGGTTTCAACCACTGTTCGATATTTGAGAGTTTTTGCAAAATGATTCGCACTGTCATAAAGAGCTGTCGACTTGTCGCCAACGCCGGATATAATCAACGGAGTTCTTGCTTCGTCAACCAATATACTGTCCACCTCATCCACTATGGCAAAACTGTGTCCCCGCTGAACACGGTGCTCTTTATAAATAACCATATTATCACGAAGGTAATCAAAACCCATCTCGTTGTTTGTGCCATAAGTGATATCCGCTGCATATGCAGTTTTTCTTTGTTCATTGTCTTTTCCGTGAATAATAAGTCCAACGCTGAGCCCAAGGAAATTGTAAAGTTTACCCATCCACTCGCTGTCACGCTTTGCCAGATAGTCATTGACAGTGACAATATGCACGCCCTTTCCAGTAAGAGCATTGAGATAAGCAGGGAGTGTCGCAACCAAGGTTTTTCCCTCACCGGTTTTCATTTCGGAAATTCTGCCCTGATGAAGAACAATTCCGCCGATGATCTGCACCCTGAAATGTTTCATCCCAAGAACACGCCAGGACGCCTCACGGCAAACGGCAAACGCCTCGGGCAAAATGTCATCCAAAGTTTCACCTGATGCAAGTCTACTTTTAAAAATATCCGTCATTTCACGAAGCTCGCTGTCGGATTTTTTCTGCATTTCATTTTCAAACTCCATTACCTTGTCGGCAATGGGGTATATTCTTTTCAGTTCACGTTCACTGTATGTGCCGATAAACCTTTCAATAAATCCTTTTATACTCATTATCAGACCTCCGCGTCCAACTTGTGTTTTTATAGAAATACAATCTATTTCAGTATACCACACTTTCTCAAAATACACAAGTGTTCTTTGATAAATCTTTGCCAATATTTTGGAATAAATTTCATTTTTTTGCCTATACTACTATTAAGACTGTGTAGAAGAAAGGGTGATTTTATGTTTTCAGCAATTTCCTCTGGTATTTCTCTGGGTTTAAACAGAATCACAATACCAAAAAAACGTATACCTGACCCAAAGGACAAGCAGCGCGAAGCGCTGAAATTAAGCATTGAACATACAAAAACAAATCTTGCATATGCCATCGAAAACTTCAACAATGTTACAGAACCAAAGCTTGTGGATTTTTACATTTATCGCATACAATCAGAGCAAACAAGGTTTGAACAGCTTCTTGCAGAATACAAAGCTCTTGAAGATATCGATTAACCTTTAAACTTTTTTGGAGAAAACCGGAATTTTTTCAAAAAAAGGCTTGCATTTTATTAAAAGGTGTGCTACAATAAGTAATCGTTGGCAGCGACATTGCTTTTGCTGCGGTATGCGCCAGTAGCTCAGCTGGATAGAGTGACTGGCTACGAGCCAGTAGGTCAGGGGTTCGAGTCCCTTCTGGCGCACCAAACTCCCGGACATTTGTTTTGGGAGTTTATTTTTTAGAATTTTTGCCGTAACAATCGGCAGATTGGAGTAAGTTATGTATACAATCAAAGAAAAGGGTTGCGCCGACATTCCGGTTATCACCCTGACAGACTATATAAACACAAACGGATACTATCCAGAAGTTGAGTTCAATGTATGTTACAGTAGCGAAGGATTTCACGTACATTTCATAGCACACGAGAAAAGTCCCAAAGCCACCGTCACCAAGCATTTTGGACCGGTTCACCTTGACAGCTGTCTTGAATGGTTTGTTGTTTTTGACCCAGAGCACTGCGATAGATATTTTAATTTTGAAGTTAATCCCAATGGGGTTATGAACGTTTCTTTCCGCAAGGACAGATATGAAAAAATTGACCTCACCGAAGAAGACCTTCAACTGCTGGGCATCAAAACCGAAATTTTTGATAAATACTGGACAGCCGATTATACAGTAACTTTTGACTTTATAAAAAAATACATACCCAGCTATGAATTCAAGAAAGGAATGACCCTCCCCGCAAATGTTTATAAATGCGGTGACGAAACCGAGTTCCCTCACTGGGGCTGCTGGTGTATGGTTGACCGCGAAAAGCCTGACTTTCACAAGCCTGAATATTTCGGCACAATGGTTATTGAATAATTTTTCAGACGGCAGATACTCACTGCCGTCTTTTTTGTTACACTATTGTAAATATTTTTTTATTTACATTATTTTATATTTTTGTTATACTTAAGTTCGACAAAGATTTTTTAGGATGTGCATATTTATGAAAACAAAAAGACTGACAAAAATTCTATACAGCACTTTTCTCACGGCGAGCCTTGTTTTGTCACCCCTTGGGAGTCTTGCCTCAACTTTGGGCAGCACAAAAATTGACGGTTATTCTGTCAAAATAGGCGAGGGTCTCCATTTCACCCATAACCTGTTTTTCAGTGACCAGTCGGGGGTGGGCAAACAAAGTGAAAACTATATAACATACACCCCAAACGATGCGGTCTTTCCCACTATAACTTATGGCGATGCACTGTATGGCGGGAACACCCTCTCAAACCAGATTTCACTTTTTGAAAAAGATGGCAAGGACGTTCTGGCAGGAACAAATGCTGATTATTTTTCACTCCAGACCCTTGTTCCTATGAGCAATGCAATCGTTGACGGAAAAATCCTCACAAAAGATGCCTCCGGTCAGGACGGAATTGGCATTTTGCCTGACGGAACTGCATTCATCTCATATTTTTATCTCAACTCAGTTCTGCAAAAAAAAGACGGCAGCGAGCTTAATATCTACAACATAAACAAGTTCCGCCAGCCCTATTCTGCATACATGATGACCTCAGAATTTTCAAATGAAACCCAAAACACCACAGATGGAATTGACGTAATTTTAAATCCCATTGATGGTGAAATGAAGCTTGGCAGCAGGCTTACTGCAGTTGTGGAATCAATAAGCGAAAATTCATCTTCCATCCCTATACCAGAGGGAAAAATAGTTATCACCGTTGACAAAAAAGCCCCCGAAGAATTTTTAAATCCCATATCCACACTCACCGAAGGGGAAACTGTAACTATCCATTTCAGCGTCAGCGGTGATAAGCGTTGGAATGACGTTATTTGCGGCATGGGGTCTGTTGGCGGACGTCTTCTCATTGATGGCGAAATAAATCCAAATCTTGGCACAGGTGCTGCGCCAAGAACAGCTATCGGTATAACCGAAAATGGCGAAATAATTCTTTATACCATCGACGGACGTCAAAGTGGTCACAGCTATGGTGTTCAGCTTAAAACTCTGGCAAAGCGAATGAAGGAACTTGGATGCATCGAAGCCCTCAACCTTGACGGCGGCGGCTCAAGCGCAATTTCCACTCAGCTACCCGGAAACGAAACCGCAAGTCTTATGAATAAGCCCTCGGACGGAAAAGAACGTAAGCTTTCGACTCACATTATTTTCACTAATACCGCAGAAAAAACCGGCAAACTTGCAAATCTTCATATTTATCCTTTGACAAACTATGTTTTAACAGGTGCAAGCACAAAGCTGACCCTAAAAGCTACAGACTCCGGTTTCTATCCCGTTGATGTGCCAAAAAATGTCACTTTCAGCGTTCAGGACGGAAAAAACAGTACCATCACAAAAGATGGTGTTTTCACCGCAAAAGACAGCGGTGCAGTAACAGTCTATGCAGAAAGCGGAGATGTCACCGCGTCCACCTCGGTGATTTGTCTTGCTACCCCCACCGACATAAGAATCAAGGATAAAAACAGCGGAAATTATATAACCTCACTAACCCTCGACCCTGGCGACACGGTTTCTCTGACCGCAGAGGCTTATGGCGGATATAACCGGCTTGTATCAAGTGACGAAAACTTTGCTTGGGAAGCCGATGAAAATATCGGCAGCATAAACGAAAAATTTGTGTTCACAGCATCAGGTAGCTATGGTGAAACAGGAAATATAACCATTTCAGCAGGTGACAAAACAGTTTCTATTCCGGTTAATCTCACCCCCGCTGATGCAAATGACCCAAAATCATACCCTATTATTGTTGACACAGCATATACCCTTGGAACTTTTACGGGCAAAATCTCTTGCGAATATGACATTCCTACCACTGCTGACGGCATATCAATACGTGCCGATGGTAAGGAAACATCTTTTTCCTACAATGCTGAAACAGGAGAGTTCACCGCCCAAATACCAGTTGGTGTTAAAAAAGTTACCATTATTGCAACAAACATCTTTGGATATACCACTTTCAAAACCTTTGATATGTTCAAAGCATCATACCCCTCCGGAGCATTTTCAGACACCGCAGGACATTGGGCAGACGATATCCTGAGGTATATGAAATCTCAAAAGATTATAAACGGCGAAGTGGTTGGAGATGAACTCCGTTTCAATCCCCAAAAGGCTATGACACGCTCTGAATTTGCTGTTATGATGACAAACTTTTTGGGAGTTGACAAGTCCAAATATCAGGACGTGGTCCTTCCATATTCCGATCTTGACACCATTCCATTCTGGGCACTTGACAGCTTCAAAGTTCTTTATGAGCTTGGCATCTTGAAAGGCAGATATGTAAGCGACGCCGAAAGCTGCGCTGACCCACTTTCCTCAATCAGCCGTGCTGAAGCTGCAACGATCGTCGCAAGGACACTGCCTGGTGGTTTTTTCAAGGGCGAAATCACAGCCGTGGACAAAGAGGACATTCCCGCATGGGCAGTAGACGGAATTCTTACCCTTACGAATATTGGGGCTATGAGGGGATATGAAGACCAAAGCTTTAAACCGCTTAACCCACTTACAAAGGCAGAAGCTGCCAAGATTTTATACTCTTCAATGTAACTGTTGACAAATCATACTTTTTGAGTTATAATATATGAAAGGTAATTCCGGTAGGTAAGGCTACCACAGGGATACGGATTGCTGCCGCGACATGGTGGAGACACCACAAGATGGTTGAACAGGCAATATCGAACACAAGGTATCGTCTAATGCAATTTCATCGCCCTGCGAAGCTAAAGCTTGAACGGTGACATCGTTTTCTTTGGGTATATTTTTCCCTGTGTCATTGTTCTTTGCTTTGACACAGGGATTTTATTTTTAAAAAATACTTTGAAATGGGAGGTTTTTTGTATGTTTGAAGAAATTTTGACACTGATTGAAAATAAGGAATTTGTTAAGCTGCGAAATACCCTCTCTGAAATGAACGCCCCTGATATTGCATTGATGTATGACGAGCTTCCTGAGGAACACGTTCTCAGGCTCTTCCGTCTTCTTCCCAAAGAACTTGCAGCTGAGACCTTTGTCGAAATGGATGCCGATACTCAGGAGCATCTCTTGAAATGCTTTAGCGACAAGGAACTTCGTGATGTCCTTGACGAAATGTACGTAGATGACACCGTTGATATTATTGAAGAAATGCCCGCAAACGTTGTCAAGCGAATACTGCGACAGTCAGACCCACAGACAAGGTCTGAAATAAATAAAATTCTCAATTACCCAAAAGACAGTGCCGGAAGCATTATGACCATTGAGTATGTAAACCTCAAAGCCGACATGACCGTGACTGAGGCGTTCGAACGTATTCGTGCAACTGGTGTTGACAAAGAAACAATTTACACCTGCTATGTAACGGACAAAAACCGTCAGCTTCTTGGGTACACCACTGTCAAGGATTTGCTGCTCTGTAACAACTGCAAACAAATCGGCGAAATGATGGAAACAAACGTCATTTTTGTTGACACCTTTGAAGATAAGGAAAATGTTGCAAACCTTTTCCGCAAATATGACCTTCTGGCTATGCCGGTTGTTGATAAGGAAACCCGCCTTGTGGGAATTATCACCTTTGACGATGTAATTGACGTCATTCAGGAAGAGCACACCGAGGATATTGAAAAGATGGCGGCTATTTTGCCATCAGAAAAACCGTATCTGAAAACATCCGTATGGGATACCTTTAAGAACAGAATCCCCTGGCTTTTGCTCCTTATGATTTCTTCCACCTTTACAGGAAAAATTATAAGCTCCTTTGAAAGTATGCTTTCGGTATGCGTTGTGCTCACTGCATTTATTCCAATGCTCATGGGTACTGGCGGAAACTCCGGCGGTCAGGCTTCTGTTACCATTATCCGCAGTCTTTCACTTAATGACATAACTATGAAAGATATTTTCAAGGTTTTGCGCAAGGAACTTTTTACTTCTATCCTTTGTGGCTTGGCTTTAGGAATTGTCAATTTCGGTAAAATGATGCTTGTTGACTATGGTTCAATTCTTTCATCAGGTCAAGACCCTGTTGTTATTTCAATAATCGTTTCCCTGACTCTTCTTGTCACCGTAATATGTGCAAAACTCGTGGGATGCAGCCTGCCTATCTTAGTAAAAAGACTTGGCTTTGACCCGGCAGTTACAGCAAGTCCCTTTGTCACAACAATCGTCGATGCAATTTCTCTCCTTATCTACTTTGAAATCGCAATGAGTTTTTTACCCATGTAATTCTCAGTAAAATTTAAAAAGCAAACACTTCAAACTGCACCATTTTGTTTAGATAGCACAAAAAGCCTCCTTGGTAGAATAAAAACTACCATTAGGCGTACTCACATGGGGATAAACCAACTTGAAACTTTGTATTTTGGCGTCGAACTTTGCAAAAAGCCTCGGCAAGCCATACAGGATTACCTGCGTTTTTTACTTGTTCACCATCCAAAACCCCTTGTTTCAAGCGATGCTATCGTTTTGACAAACAAAGAAAGTCCTTGAGATATTTTATCTCAAGGACTTTTGTTCTAACTTCTTGTCAAAATTGATTTTTCCCTATGTGAGTACGCCTTTGGAGGCCTCTTTTTTTACTGGACTTGTTCAATCTTTAATCAATAAGATTTAATAAATCCGCTCCATCCTCATAAAATGCCGCTAAAACATTGAGATATCCACCATTGTCTATTCCACAAACATAATATGAATAGTCCTTTTCTGGAACAAACCTTACTCCCCTGAAAATCACAAAATCATCAATTTTGTTTTTTCTGAGGTCGTCGGAAATTATGCCAATATCCGAAAGCTCCTGAATTTGAGGAAGTCTTGCCACCTCGACCATTGGTCCTTTATGGGACGCCATTGTCACTTCTTCAATTTCTCTGTACTTTTCCCATTGTGCTTTATCAAGTATGCAAAGGTCCCAGTCTCCTGCATTGAAGAGAGGTCTCTGATAACCATTCCCTATAAGCCAGCCCAGAGTGTGCCTGAAATTCGCATTTATGCTTTGATAAATGTTCCACTGCATTTTATCTCCTGGCTCCGCCAAATCCTCTGTCTTTATATATGCAATCGTAACACTGGTATGCCATGCACTGCTGTCGCACATCTGGGTGTAATCAAGTTCCAAAATATCACGGCTCAGGCATTCAAAGAACTCCTCTATCTTTTCTTTATCGGCAAGTTCGATATTTCCGTCATTCACCGTTATGCGATAAACCTCGCCAACTTCCTCGCCAAATACCTCAAATATCTTTTTCTTGTAACTTTCGTGCTTATAGAGATTTTCAAGAATTTCGCAAGCCATCACCTCGGTCACGGGATAACGTCTTATCATTGTTTTCCCGTTTTTAAGCTTATACCTTATGGTTATGGCCGTGGTATACTTATCATCATTTTTCACTGTGTAAATATTATTCTTTTGTGTCAGCATCTTGTGGACCTCTGTTGTATAGTCTATAAGCTCCTCATCCGAAATCCACGGCATATCGTCCTGATAATAATATTCGTATATGGCAACCTCGTCAAAATCACTGCGGCTTGGAATACGTGTTTCAAATCCAAAGAAACTTGTGAAGGCAAATATGCATATCATCACCGAAAAGGCTGCCGCAAAAACAAGATAGCCCCTATACGCCTTCCATACCTTGAAGCTCTTTTTCAGCACCATTTCTGCAGCGAAATACACCACAAGACTCACAATAATTGTAAAAATCACCGGGACAAGCGGTTTTTCCGCAATAGCACCACTCAAAATTCCAAATGTGGAAAGTGCCGAAATAAATGAAAGAAGATATTTGTAAATTGGATTGAGACACCGAAATGCCGCAACATCCTCCGCTGTTTCCATTCTGCGCTTCCTATAAATGAGCCATCCAAAAACGTAGAACATAAGGGATATAAGAATTATTATAACAATCTTCAAGAAGTCAAATCCCGGAGCATTTTTAATGCTCATAGCACTTGCCGTTTCCGTAAGATAAGATACAAAGTTCCATCTCATAGCCCCATAAAGCAATCTGTTCAAATCGTGATAGCCATAAAGGAAGCACTTTGCGATAGCCGAAAAAGCCGCCGCAAATATAAGAAAAATCCCGTGGATAAGGCCATTGAGTCCAACTGCAGCAAAGCTGTTTCCGGTAAGCCCTGCCGCAAACGCCGCAATTGAAAACATTGAAAACAGCGTCAGAAGATTTAGCCCGGTCCATATAAGGCAAGAGGTAACAGTGAAAAACTCTCCGTATTTAAAAATACTAAGAAACGCGAGGATAACGCCATTGAGCACAACCGGCGCACCCATAAGGACAAATGCCGCAAGAATTGTGGATATATAATTCGCCGTTCTTGTCACGGGCAGGCTGTGTACAAATATCGCAGTCTTTTTTGAATGCAAAAATCGAAACGTCAAAAGGGCCACAACAGTGGGTACAAACAGTCCTATAATCACAGGTAAAATCAGATAGTGGTCACCTAAGATAAGCGCTACACGGCTGTCACCCATTCTGTACCACGAATTTTCCACGTCAACCCCCAAAAGAATAACCAACGAGGTAAGAGCAAAAAGGATTATACTATATAGCACCGAGCCCCACATATAACGTTTGAGAGTGGAATAAAATATTCCCTTATTAAATAATGATGTTCTTGAAATCATAACCAAGCCCTCCCAATTCATAAATAAATACTTCTTCCAAAGTGAGACTTATCCTTTCACAAAGGACCGGCATAAGTGCCTTCATCTGCCGGTCAGTTTCCTTTGAATCTCCACGGACAATCACGTTATAAACCGAGCCGGTCTTTGAAATATGCAGTACGTTTTCCATTGATTCAAGCAAAGTTCCCTTATCCTCCCCCAAAACAAGCTGATACTTGTGAACAGCACCTTTCAGATCATCAAGGGGTTTTTCAAGAATCATTTTCCCTTTATGTATAATTCCCACCCAGTCACAGATGTCCTCAAGTTCACGAAGATTGTGCGAAGAAACAAGCACCGTCATTTCACGGTCGGCAACGTCTGCAATCACAAGGTTTAAGACCTGTTTTCGCATCACAGGGTCAAGTCCGTCAAGAGGCTCATCAAGAATAAGAACATCAGGCATAGCAGACAGCGAAAGCCAAAAGGCAACCTGCTTTTTCATACCCTTTGAAAGTTTTCTTATCTGACGTTTTTCATCAATATTGAAAATCTTTTTTATGGATTCATACCTATGAACATTAAAAGCCGGATATACCGCCTTATAAAATTTTGCCATCTCCCGAATGGTAAATGTGCTGTAATAAAACCAGTCATCCGAAATACTTAAGACCCTCTGCTTTATCTTTTCGTTTTCAAAAACCTTTTCATCGTTTATGGTTATAGTGCCACTATTTGGCAAAAGCACTCCGTTTATATGGTTTATAATAGTGGTCTTTCCTGCCCCGTTCGGCCCGATAAGACCATATATAGTGCCACGTCTGACATTCAGTGAAATATCGTCAAGCACTCGAAATTCGTCAAAATACTTTGTAACTCCGCTTACCTTTATCACAAAGCCCCCTCCTTTTCTGAATATATATTTCTTATGACATTTTTGAGCGTTTCCTCATCTTCTCCCAAAAATGCCAGCTCCTTTGCAGCAAGTGTAAGCGCATCATACAGTTCCTCAAGCCGTTTGTCTGCCAGTTCATCAGAAACCGCCGCCACAAAGCTGCCCTTTCCCTTTACGCTGTAAATAAATCCGTCCTGTTCAAGCTGTTTGTATGCCCTTTGCACCGTATTGGGATTCACAGTAAGGCTGATTGAAAGTTCTCTCACCGACGGCAGTTGCTCGTCCTTAGTAAGAATTTTGTTTATAATCAGTTCCCGAAATCCTGCCTCTATCTGTTCGTGCAAAGATTTTCCGTCCTTATAGTCCAGATTTATCATATTTTCACCTCCCCGAAATTTAACTGTATTATTTGTATTAGTACAGTTAATATAGCATACTTTGCTTCACTTGTCAATAGATTTTTCAAAAAAATAGAGCCTGCCATTTTTTGCAAGCTCTTTTTCTATCAATCTCTTTCTGCTTCCCACTCCAGAATTGTTCCGTCAAGGGCATTTATTTTTGCATCATATTCGGTGGTGTCTTTTTTGAAATCCACCTCGTATTGCCATACTCCGTTTTCTTTTTCAAGCTCAATTCTGTCAAAAATCACACTTTCATTTGTTACATTGGCTTTTTTCAGGGCAATTTCTTTGGCTCTGTCCTCACCTATGAATTTCGATTTTTTTCCGTTTGTGGGTGATTCCTTTCCGTTGTTTTGGGGACGGTCGCCATCATTCATAGAGTTTTCGTGGTTAGTAATCAAAGAGTTTTCACCATTCATTGAGTTGCCGCCACCTGCCATCGAAGAGTTTCCGCCATTCATTGAATTGTCTCCACCCGCCATTGAAGAGTTTCCGCCATTCTTTGAATTATTGCCCTCAAGCATCGCCTTTTCATCATTCATCATGGCTTTTCCTTCATTCACAAGTGCGTCTGCACCTTTTTCCACCTGCTGTGCGCCATTCTTTACGGCGTTTTTTCCTGTTTCTACTGCATTACAGCCTGTCACAAGGCACATAAGTGAAATAACTGTGACTGTCATTGTTATTACTTTTTTTATATTCAAAATATTCATCTCCTTTGACAGTAGTATATGTTTTTATAGATAAAATAATCACGTAAATAAAAAATTTTAATTTAGATATTTGAAGACACAGATAGCAAAGAAAAACAGCCGCTTTTCGCGGCTGTTTTTTAGTTTGATAAATAAGCATTATTATATGCACAAATACTGATAAAAAGTCAAGATAAGAGGAAGGAATATAAGACACGTAAATGTAGACACAAAGCAAAGCTGTGCACCAGTGCGACTGTCCCCTCCATAAGCCTCAGGAAAAACTATACTGTTGAGACCTGTAGGAAGTGTCATGTTTATAATCATTATAATTGCAATATTCTGCGGTACTTTCAGGGCTGCAATTATAAACACTGCAATAATCGGAATTATAACCAATTTGATTGCACACGCAATATATACCTTTATGTTTGAGACCATTTTTTTCAGGCTATTGTTGGCAAAAACAACACCCGTAAGGATCATCGCCGCAGGCGCCAAGGAATTTGCTCCTGTTTCGATAATTTTTTCCGCAAATGTCGGAAACTTGATTTCAAATATTCCCGCACACATTCCCAAAACCAATGACAATATTATAGGATTTAAAAGATTTTTGAGACTGAAATTTCTGTTTGGATTTAGTATATATACTCCAAAAGTATATGTAAGAATAACAAATGGGACATTAAAAAGTATAAAATCAAAAAGCATCAATTCGCCAAATATAGCAAGCACCAACGGATTTCCAAAATATCCGGCATTGGGGAAGGTAAATGAATACAAATATACATCACGGGTGTTTTTGTTTTTTGTTAAAACTCTTGAAAAAACAAAAGCTAACACCAAAAATCCGCAAAGCAGCAAGCAAGCCGCAACAAGCAAATCTATCTTAGAACTTAGTATCTCAAGTTTGAAATTGTTTGCCATACTGTTGAACGTGAGGCAAGGAACAAATACATTTACCAACAAGCCGGCAAGTCCTTTGCTGAAGCCATCTGGCAATATCCCAGTTTTGCTTAATCCGTATCCTATAGAAATAAATACAAATAAGACCAAAACATTTGATAAAGTTATTTCAAATATTTCAAGCATAAAAAACGTCCTCTTTTTTTCATAAGTTTATCAGTCTTTTTATTTAATCCCTAAAAGTCTTTTTGCATTACCTGCGAAAATATCATAAACATCTTCTTTTGAGAGGTTCAGCTCTTCAGCAACCCTCTTCATTGCGCGTATCTGCTCGTAAATCATAAGGGTTATGTCAGATTCGTCGGTTTCACACATATGAGCCTCACCGGTTAAATCACCGTAAAGACCACGGGGCACTACGTTATAATACACGCCGTTTTCTGTAATTCTGTACATACGCATTATTGCAATCGGGAGGTCTGCACCAAACATAAGACGTTTTGTTCCAACAGCCTCAATGCAGGCACGAATTGCATCATCACTTAAGTTGGCAGCAAAGTCAAAATACATATTTTTCGTCTTGCCCAAAATGTCAAACGCATCGCCGATGTCTTCCTTGGAATATGCTCTGCCGATGTGTGCAACAACCAGCTTCACGTTTGGATATTTTTCTTCAATTTCCATAAGCTGTGCGATGTTCACCGCATCTTTAAGACGTCCGTCACGTGGAATATGAAGAAGTACAGCCCAACCATTTTTGTCGGCAATTTCAAGGTGTTCATGAGGCAAAAAGTCAAAAATGCGTATTTCCTTTGACGGCAAGTATGCAGGATAGTTGCTAAGATAAGGTTTTAGACCCAAAAAGCCGCCTGCCTTCACATTCTTTTCAAGCTCGTCCACATCCATATCGAAAGAGGTTCTGTAAAGGATAGGGAAACCATGTTTTTGAGCCTCGTCTCTCAGATAGTCATTTGATTGGTCAATATTTTTGAATGCGTCACCGCAAGCCACAGGTATAACTTTTTTTTCAGGAAACAATTTTTCAAAGCACTCTGACATTTGTTCAAACGTCATTTCATCAGCAACGCGTGCAGGCCATTTAGATACCCCTTCCCTTATACCAAAGGGTTCAAACTCGCTTTTATATGGATGAATATGAACATCCACAATTTCATCAGGCAAAAAGCTTTTAAGTTCTTTTTCGTATACCTGTTTGTCATAATCTGTTACTTTTAAATTAAACATATTTTCTACTTCCCTTCATTGCAAATGTCGTTGGCATCTGCTTCGTCCTTGTAAATGCCCGCACCAATCCCCGCAAGCATAGCAGCTCCTACCGCACCGGCATTTACGCCATGGATAACGCGTACCTTTATTCCGCATATCTCTTCAATAATTTTGAGGTACATGGGGTTTTTTGAGGGTCCACCTACCATAACGGCGTTCTTTGGACTGATTCCAATAGCTTTAAGTATATCAAGCTTTTCTTTGAGGAGAATAACTGCACCTTCCATAATGGCTCTTGCAATATCCTCTTTGGAGAATGCATTTATCTTTTCATCGTCAGGTTCATCATTTAAGCAAATAATGAGTCCGTTTGCACCCATAGTGCTCTTTTGGGCAAGCTCAGTCAATACGTTGAAACGATTTTCGGAATCGTCAATGTATCGCTTTATATACATTTCTATACGTACAGAAACAGAGGACACCGAAACCATAGTTCCCCACGCGCCGCCTTTTTCAGACAGAAACGGATCAATGAGAACCCCTGCCGATACTGCTTTATCACGGTCTTTTATGGGGAAGAATCCAACCCACGATGTTCCGCAGGAAAGGAGCATTTCGCCCTCGTTGAAAACGCCCGTACCCCTTGCAGCAGACGGATGATCAAAGCTGCCTAAAGCCACAGGGGTTCCCTCAGCAAGAAGACATTTTTTCGAAGCCTCCGCTGTAACTCCACCAAGTTTGCTTCCGCAGGGCATAATAGGCGGCAGTTTGTCCTCGGTTATCCCAATTGCATCCAAAAGCTCAGGAATATACTTGCCGGTATTCTGGTCAATAAGATAAAAAGGCGTTCCAGCAGAAGAACTTATACCCCATTTGCCCGTAAGCTTGTAGTATAAATACTCGGTACTCATACAAACCTTGCCACAGTTTTCAATTTTCTCAGAAAAATGCTTTTTCACATAACAAAGAAGTGCCAATGGCATTCCTGTACCGGAAAATGGCCAACCAATTTTCTGATAAAGGTCTTCCCAATCGATTTCGCCTAAAATTTCTTTCGCTTCTGTTGTGACTCTTTGATCCTGCCAGTTGAAAATCGGGGTGCTAGGCTTATTGTCTTTATCCAAAACCACAAGATTTCCGCTGGCAGAAGAAGCACATATTCCTGCAATTTCACAATCTGCCGATTGTGCAAGCTCTTTTATTGCAGAAAAACAAGCATCAACAAATCTGTCAGCATCAATCTCTACCCCGCCGTTTTCAAGCCAGGTATAATCAAAAACCTCAGAGGCAGTTTTAGAAACTGTTCCATCTTCTGTCATAAGGACACCTTTTACAGCAGATGTCCCTATATCAAGACCAATAAGATATTTCATATATATTTCCCCTTATATTATAACTGTCTTAAGCGAAAGAAGCTTTGCAAAATATTCCAGCTCTTCCACCGTTGCCCCATAAACAAAAGTACTGTGATGTGTAGCACCGTTCTTGCTGAGCTTTTCCAAAAATTCAGCTGTAGTATTTGTTGTCTCAGGCTGCATCCAACCACGCACTACATGGGGTATATCATTCTTTGAAGGCAGCATTTCACAAGGTGTCAAAAGCAACTGATAATCATCCTTATCCCGACTGATGTTTACATATACACCCTTTCCAGGTTTCATTTTAGCATAACCTGCATATGGCATAATCTTCTTAACAAACGGTGAACCTGTTCTTCTGAGTAATGGTTTTCCGTCTGCAATGCGGTAATTCACTTCGCCCATATGGCTGAGGAGTACCTTGTTTTTATTCCAGACAGGACAGAAAATTTCCACAAAGGTTGTTTCTGGATAACCCGCAAGAAGTGCCCCTGTAAATGATGCAGTAAGAGCATCTCCCTCACCCGCATAGCCAACACCTCTTTCCATGGCCTTACAAGCTTCTGTGAAAGGCATAGTTCCAAGATCTTCAGCGTCAACGTTTAAGAAATTAACTGAAAACGCCCCGAGTCCGTCATTTTCAATGTATTTCCGTACTGAAAGGCTGGCTCTAGTATAGTTCTCATATTCTTCCTCAATAACATTATTATCAAATTCAAACCGCTGGCGGTCTGCCATTATTTCTGCCTGTACCTCATCACAAGTAACCGTTTTGCTTAATTCGGCAAGGCGAGCAGGCTCAATGGTTTCAACAGTTATTCCAAATCGTTTTTTAAGTTCTGCGGGTTCTACGGAAAAGTCGCCCATACCCTTAAATGCACCGCCAACAAGACCGACTTTCATTCCGTCAAGTTTTTTCGCTGCGATTGCACTTCTTACGAAACCGCAAACACGGTCAATGACATCGGACTCAAGATAATGCCCTGCTGCGATAGCGTAAGGTTTTCCATAACGTTTCAACATGCTGCACATATCCATAACGCCGTGTATACCGTGGTTCCAGTCAATTTCTTCAGTTCCGTTTTTAATCGAGAAGTTGGCTGTCGGTGTTGAATCAAATACAATAATCGGGAGCTTTGTATTTGCAAGAACATCTACTGATTCAAGCGAAGGCGAATATGCCGCATGCCATGTAACAATAGCATCCACCTCTGCCTCTTCAAACATTTTAACAACCGCTTTAAATTCCGACTCTATGCGACAAAAGTCTGATGTAACAACCTCTATTCCGCGTTCTTCAAAAAGCTTTGTTGTGTCTTCATAAAATTTTTTCAAAACTGTTCGGTCTACATCGCCATCATCATAAAGTTTTATATAAAGTGGTAAATATCCTATTTTCATGATAATCTCTCCTTTTATTTAAGTTTCAATAAGCCTTCCTCAATCTTTTTAAGAAGCACTTCTATCACCTTTTCATCGGTCGTTGCTGGTGGTTTCAAAAGTACTGCAGGAGGACAGTCGGGCTTGTAAAGCTGGGCGCTTATGTCAACGCACATATCGTTCATTATCTTTGTGAACTCTGCCGCTTTTTCTACACTATTGAAATGTATTGCTGAAAGGTGACCAAGTCCCTCAGGGGGAGGAAGTAATTCAGGGTATTTTTCAGCAAGGGCACGAACGCCTTTTTCAACTTTTTCGCCCATTTCGTCAATCTCTTTGCCATTTGCTGAGAAAAATTCCATTGTGATAAGATATGCAAGGCTGGCAAGCTCTTCCTGTCCGTTTGTAACAAGGGCGCCAAACTGGTTGAGGCTGTCTGCCGGTGCTGTTGTAATCACCTTGCTTGCTGGGTATTCGCCCCCGGGGAAACCCTTACCAATCATTACAAAGTCAGGGGTAAGACCATACTTGCGGAACAAAAACATTCCGTCATACCACATACATGACTGGATTTCATCCACCATAGTAAAGGTATCTGTCTCGCGGCACAGCTTGTGTGCTTCCTGCAAGAATTCTGGTGTAAGGCGGATACCTGCATAGTTCATAAGAATTATTTCATGGATGAAGCCTGCTGTTTTGTAGTCTCCGCTGTTGTATTTTCTGATTTTTTCTTCAAAGTCTGCTATATCGTTTTTCTTTACGCTTACTACCTTGTAAAGCTCATTCTTTTCACATTTTTCATAGAATGTAGGCCACATTCCACGAAGAGTCTGTGCCACAATTGTTGTTCCGTGGTAGTTTGCACCAAGACCTTCCTTGTTGTCTTCCATAACAAGAAATACCGGAACTTTTCCGTCATAAATCGGTGCATCATAGCTTCCGTCAAGCTTATAGAAACGTGACAGCATCATTTTTATTCCGGCTTCTCCCGCAAGGCTTCCTGTTTCAAGGTTGATTATGCGATTCAATACGTGGGGCTCTTTTGATGCAAGGATTGCATCTATTTCTACATCATTTTGTGCACCATTTGCTGCTGCAATTATACGTCTTTCCGCAAGGCGTGTGATATATCCACGGGTATTGTTGTGGGTTGCATTGAGTATTCCAAGCTTTCTTGCATTGTTGATAAGCTTGTATCCCGGGAAATTGTGGCCGAGGGATGCGTGGTAATGTTCACTCTTTGCGATGAGGTATGCTCTTCCGTCTTCACCTATACGGGTACAGCCAAGGCCTCCGATTGGTGCCATGTTTGAATGCGCTGCTTTTGCGAAAGAATCAGTGGGAGCACCTTTCTCGTTGTTTTCAAAGCCTTTAACCAATTTTTCACCTGTTTTCTCGGCAAGTGCATCCATTTTTGCTGTGTACTCAGCCGGGAAAAAATCTACTTTTTCATTTGCCAAAAGCTCTGCTTCTGCTTTGTCCATTCCGCAGATTTCGGTGGCAACGGAAATTACCGCTTCCATATATTCAGCACCCAGAAGATCTGTAAGCGAACGGGAAATGTTTTTTATCATCTCTTTTTCTTCCTTTCTGTTTCTTATTGTTTTTATATTTCTACAATTGCGCTTTCCTTTTCTGAACGAAGAGCTGCTGTATGCAATTTGTGTGACAGAACCGTTTCCTCAGGTCTGCAGCAGCCAAAGGCAAGTTCTCTTCCCTCAACCTCATACATAAATGCGGCCCACATCTGGAGAATTGCATCTGCAAAACCAAATTCAAATATAGCACCTGTTGCTGTCTGAATCTGGGGTTTGTTTCCTACCACAAGTCTGCACCACGCCTGTTCGTGTCCCATAGCTTCTGTGAAGAAGAATGCGTTAGGGTCAGATGTTGAAAACCTGAGTGACATATCCATGCCATAAACCTCAAGATACCATTCGTTTGTAGCACCGGGCTGCATACGCTTCATTTCAAAGGTAATGGGGAACTTGTTTCCATTTTCATCCTTTGTATCGCAAATAAGTGTTGCGTTATCCCAGGTTTCGCATTTTGCCATACCGCCTTTGCCATCAGGTCTTTCTGTTATGTAATTTGAAAGCTTTGCACACACATTTTCAGGTATCCAGCCAAGGCGGAAGGGAACCTGCTCTGCATGAAGACCCAAGTCACCCATACAACCGTATTCACCGTTTACGTTTATCATTCTCTTCCAGTTAATAGGTTTTTCAGGGTTCATATCACTTGAGTGACAAAAACCTGTCTTAACTTCAAGTATTCTGCCGGTTTTTCCCTGTTTGATATAGTCAATCAGTTTTTGACATGCAGGATAGAAGGGGAATTCCCCGGCACAACGAACCACAGACTCGGGATGACGGCTGATTGCCTCCATAATCTTTTTATTCTGCTCCATATCCATGCCGAAAGGCTTTTCGCCCATAAAGTGCTTTCCTGATTCAATTATGTCAACATAAATCTGTCCATGGAGCACGTGAGGTACAGCGCAGTATATCGCTTCAACCTCATCATTTGCCAAAAGGTCTTTATAGTCTGTGTATTTGTACTTTATGGTAGATACTCTGTCACAGAACCAATCAAGAGATGCGGGGTTTGTATCACAAACCGCAACGATTTCAGGCTTTGCACATGTCTCCTCTAAGTGTGACCATCTGCCGACAGCCCCTACGAACTCTTTTCCCATAAGTCCGCATCCAATAATACCAAATTTAACTGTTTTCATTGTTTCACCTCATATTGACTTTTCTATTCTTATGCTTCTGTCAAAATAATATTTTCAAGCACAAATTGCAGTAACGTTAAATTACTGCAATTTGGTTATTTATTAAATAATTATTTTACACCGGTTGTTCCAACTTCTCTGTGTTTTCCACCTTGTTTAAACGTACGGGTTCTATAAGTACCTTCCTTCTTTGTGCACTCTTCGTCCCAGAGTTTCTTCATATGAGCATAAACCCCATCATCAATATCCGGTGTTCCCAAAGAAAATGTTGGCCACAAATGTTCACCCGCAGTCTTCGGGTCAGTACAGCCTGTATAGTTTCTCCATTCGTCTCTTGCTGCTTTTTCGCGGAGATTGGGTATTTCTTTGGACTTGCCTCCGTCAAGGATTGAAAGATATGCAAAATATCCGGGAAGGAACATATCCATAGCTTCATAAACATCAATGATATCAGCATTTGGATTTCCTTTGATTTTTTCAAGGAAGTGATTCATTGTATAGAAATCTGATCCCCCATGTGAAAACTGCTTTGCAAATTCATCGTCGGGACGAGTAGGATAATAATCTTCCAATCTTTCTTGACCATACTCACCATCATACTCATCATAATTCACATAAAGATGGTCTACATAATCAACCTTTGCATCTTCTCTTGCAGTTTCCATTCTGCCCTTTGAACCATACACTGAGTACCAAACAGAATTCTTATACAAACCTCCATGAATGCTCTTTACGATTCCGCCATTTTCCAATGTTACCATTTCAATACCAAACTGAGCACATTTTGCTCCACCGCGGAGGTTTCTTTCGTTTTTAGTACCCTCAAAACCAATAACTGAAACCGGTCTTAAACCTGTTATATGCATAATGGGGCCAAGTGAGTGTGTGCAATAGAAGGTTGAATATATATTGTTTCTCCAGTGGTCCTTTTCGCCGTAAGTAATACTGTGCCAGATAGGTTCACAGTTGTGAACATATTCACATTCGCCGTATTCAAATTCACCGATTTTGCCTTCCTTGTAAAGTCTTCTCATTTCATAAGGTCCGTTCATATAGCAATAATTTTCAGCATACGCATAAACAAGACCAGTTTCTTCAACCGTTTCAATAAGCTCAATTGCCTCTTTCATATTGTTTGCGGGCAATACTTCAGAAATTACGTGTTTTCCTTTTTTGAGCGCCTTTATAGCAAAGGGTACATGCTCATGTGCATAGTTTGCAAGCACTACAGCATCCATATCATGCTCAATAAAATCATCAAAGTTGTCATAAAGAGCTATGCTGCTATTTTCATCCAGATTTTTTTGTGCCTCAAGAACCTCATGAGACTTGTCACATATAGCAACAACCTCTGCTGTTCCCGCATCTTTGCAATAGTTAATCATACTTGAACCACGGTATCCGCCAAGTACACCAATTTTAATTTTACTCATTTTATTTTCCTCCTTATCGAGTTTATACCATCATTATAACATTACTGCTTATATACCACAATGGAATTTTTCTATTTTTTTGTGGAAAAACGTCTGCTTTTTTATTGACACTATACTTTGTTTTTGTTATACTGTTTAAAAAAGCGAGGTGTTTTTATGAGTGACAACAATATTTGTTATTTTATGCCTGACCACAACGACTATCATTCTATCCATACTGTCAACTTTGTCCTTGAAACCAAGCCTCAACCCTTTACATCCCTCAAAACCTGCGGGTTATACAGGGTTCATTATATTCAATCCGGGGCAGGAAAGCTCCACATCACAGGCAAAATAATTCCCCTAAAGAAATACGACGTTTTTTTCACTTTTCCGGATATGCCATTCTGCATCGAAGCGGATGAAGAATTTTCCTATACCTATATAAGCTTTTTGGGCTCCCGTTCAAATAAGATGATGGAAAAAACAAAAATCTCCCATAACAACTTCATGTTTAACAATCGCCAGGAGCTTTGTGTTTTTTGTCAAAAATGTATTGAAATCAATCCTGAAATAGCAGATTGGGCTTCGGAAAGTGTTCTTCTTTACACTTTTTCTGTGCTCGGAAACCAGTCACTTGTTGCAGACGACAAATTGGTTCACAAAAAAAACAACATTGCATTGATTATCAAAAAATATATTGATGATAATTTTTCTGATACTCATATATCACTGAACACTCTCAGCACAGAATTCTCTTACAGCCCCAAGTATATTTCTACCATTTTCAAAAAATCGTTCAAGATAGGAATCAACGAATACATAAACACTTTGCGCTTTCAGCACGCCTGTACCCTTATGCAGCAAGGCTTTACCAGCATTTCTGATATTTCAGCTCAATGCGGATTTTCCGATGCTCAATATTTTTCCAAAGTTTTTAAGGGAAAAACAGGCTGTTCTCCTAAAGAATATATTGCTACCCTCTAACCATTTTTAACGCTTGTACTTTCAAAAAAACCCCTTGATGCATTATCCGCATCTAAGGGGTTTTATTCTTATAACTGTATTTTAGAAATATCTCTTAAGAAGACCTTCAAGACCACGGCCGTGGCGAGCTTCGTCGCGAGCCATTTCGTGAACTGTGTCATGGATAGCATCAAGACCATTTTTCTTTGCACAGGATGCAAGGTCAAATTTGCCCTGTGTTGCACCATATTCGCAGTCAACTCTCCACTTGAGATTGTCTTTTGTTGTAGCTTTCATATTGGGTTCAAGGTCTTCACCAAGGAGTTCCGCAAATTTTGCAGCGTGTTCTGCTTCTTCAAAAGCAGCCTTTTCCCAATAAAGACCAACTTCGGGATAACCCTCACGATGAGCAATTCTTGCCATGCAGAGATACATGCCAACTTCCGCACATTCGCCGTTAAAGTTTGCCATAAGCTGTTCAAAGATATACTTCTTGTCCTCTTCGCTGATGTCAGGGTTATTCTTTACAGTTTTACCATAAACACCATATTCATGCTCTGCTGCGAGCGCTGCACCTTCTTGCATTTCCTTGAATTTTTCAGCCGGAACCTTGCAAACCGGACAAGCTGCGGGAGGAGCATCTCCCTCGTGAACGTAACCACATACTGAACATACAAATTTTTTCATAATAATTTTCCTCCTAAAATTTTATACTTTTGCACTGTGAACACTTGCCCCAAAACATAGCATGGTGTTCAAAAATTTCTCCATCATACATATCCGTCGCCCAGGAATTGAGCTTTTCAAAGGGTTCCGCCTCTATATCATCAATCTTTCCGCACTGTGTGCAGCAAACATGATAATGTGGATTTGGATTTCCGTCAAAATGCTCACTGGCCGTACCCATATGCAATTTCCGGATTGTTCCTTTTTCCGAAAGCTGTGAAAGATTTCTGTATACTGTGCCAAGGCTTATGTTCGGGATAATCTTTCTAACCTCGGAATAGACCCAGTCGGCTGTAGGGTGACACTTAGTGCCTTGTATCACCTCTAAGATTGCCTCCCGCTGTCTGCTTCTTTTCGTCGTTGTCATAACAGCACCTCATTTTCAATATTGATAACTGTTACTATTATTATAACAGATATTTTTTATTTGTCAATGCTTTTTTTGAAATTTTTTTGAAAAATTTTCCTATAACTTAAAAGCCCCTGAAATCAGGGGCTTTTAACGATATTTTCTTACATAAATCCGATTAAACTTATTGCCATAACTGCCATTCCCAAGACAAATCCTAAAGTTGACAGTTTGTATTCACCATTTTCATTTGCTGCCGGCAAAAGTTCGCTGACCGATATAAAAACCATAATCCCAGCAACTGCTGAAAAAACAAAGCTTTCCACCATTTCATCCATAAACGGCATCAGAATGAGATAACCAATAACAGCACCAACAGGTTCCGCTATACCCGATAAAATAGAATACCAAAATGCTTTTTTGCGGCTTTTTGTGGCATAAAAGATAGGAACAGAAACCGCTATACCCTCGGGAATATTGTGAATAGCAATTGCACACACGATAGGAAGCGCCATACTGGGAGAGTCCAGTGCCGAAACAAAGGTTGCCATACCCTCGGGGAAATTATGTATCCCCAAAGCCAACGCTGTAACAATTCCTGTACGCATAAGTCCGCTTTCATTATCCCCAGCATTTCTATTCAGTTGAGCTTCGGGAATAAATCTGTCAATCAAAGCAACAATGAACATTCCCGCAAAAAACACAGCCGTGTTTAGAATTGTAGCCATCTTCGGCTCAAAGCTTTCCAAAAGTCCCGTTCCCGACTTCGCGAGCAATTCTACAAAGGAAATATAAATCATCACTCCTGCCGAAAGTCCAAGTGTAAACGAAAGAAATTTTGTGTTCAGTTTTTTCGAGAAAAAAGTGAACAATCCGCCCACTCCGGTAGAAAGCCCCGCAATCGCTGTAAGCAAAATTGCAGCAACTACATTGCTCATATTTTATTTCAAACCTTTCAGTTGATTTATATAGTGCAGCATTTTATACTGCTACAATATATACTACACATTCCCAAAAGGTTTTGTGAATAGAAAAAGACCGGATTTGACAAAATCCGGTCTCATTTTATAAAAGAATTATTCACAGTCGCAATCTTCGCAGTCGCATTCGGCACAGTCGCAGTCACAGTCAAAATCAAACTCGATTGTTGCGCCACAGGTAGGACAAAGGATTTCGCCATCCATAAGGTCTTCAGCAGAAACGATTATTTCTTCACCACAGCCCTGGCAGCAAATTTCAAATTCGTCATCTTCTTCTGCGTCATAATATTCGTCAAACACTTCGTTGCCGATAACTTCAACTTCCTCGTCCAAGTCTTCAATCTGGTCAGCAAGGAAGCCCTGCTCCGCATCAAGAGATTCAATCTCAACTGCAATATCACTTAAAAAGTCAATGATTTCAGCAATAAGCTTGCCCTCATTTTTTTCTGCGTCAAGTTTCATTCCGTCAGCAAGACCCTTGAGGTATGCTGCACGATTTGTAAGTTCAGCCATTTTAATATCCTCCGTAAATATTTATTTTGCCATATACAATTTTAAAAATAAGGCTCAAACCCTATTTTGAGTTTGAGCCGCAGAACCCGAAATTATACTCTTGAAAGATATTCAGATGTTCTTGTGTCGATTTTAATCATATCGCCCTCGTTAATAAACGCAGGAACAGTAACGATTGCACCAGTCTCAACAGTTGCAGGCTTTGTAACGTTTGTAGCTGTGTTGCCCTTTACACCAGGTTCAGTCGCTGTAACCACAAGCTCAACAAAAGTCGGGGGTTCAACAGCAAACACGTTGCCTTTGTGTGAAAGAATGGTAACAGTCATATTTTCTTTAACAAACTTAAGAGCGTCGCCAAGCTGGTCAGCACTTAAAGGAATCTGTTCATAGTCCTGATCCATGAAGTAATAAAGACCGCCATCCTCATAGAGGTATTCCATTTCCTTTCTTTCAATGTGTGCCTTTGCAACCTTTTCTGTTGGGTTGAAAGATCTTTCAACAACGCCGCCTGTAATAACATTCTTCATTTTTGTTCTTACGAAAGCTGCACCTTTACCGGGTTTTACATGCTGAAATTCAACAACCTGGTAAACGTTGCCTTCAAATTCAAAAGTAATGCCGTTTCTGAATTCACCAGCAGATATCATTGGTATTTCCTCCTAACAATTTTATTCTACATTATATTGTATACTACTATCCGAAAAAAATCAAGATAATTTTTTCATTATTGCTCATTTTGTCTATATTTTTCTAAAGCTCAATCAATTCTTTTGTCACACGGGTAAGATTTTCACAACCATCTTCCTTGACAACAGCCAAATCTTCAATCCTAACACCGCCAAAGTCAGGGATATAAATTCCAGGCTCACAGCTGACCACCATATTTTCTCGGAGCACAATTTCAGATTTTGGCGAAAGGTTTGGAAGTTCGTGTACCAAAAGCCCTACACCATGCCCAAGGGAATGCCTGAAATACTGTCCAAAGCCACATTTTTCTATATATTCTCTTGCTTCTTTATCAGCATCACAACCACGTATCCCCTGGCGGATGGTATCAAGACCGATTTGTTGTGCCGTTCTTACTACATTATATATCTTTTTCTGCTCGGCATCGGGCTTTCCCACAACAACAGTTCTTGTCATATCCGAGCAGTATCCGTCCACAGTGCAGCCAAAATCCATGGTGACAAAATCGCCTTTTTGAATTTTTTTGTCACTGGGTGTGCCATGAGGAAGACTTGTACGTTTTCCTGAAATGGCTATTGTGTCAAAAGCTATGCCATCAGCACCGTTCTTTTTCATAAAATATTCAATTTCAAGAGCAATATCTTTTTCACGAACATCCGGTTTTATGAAATCAAGAATATATTCAAATGCTTTTGAACCGATTTCTTCAGCCTTTTTGATTTTTTCAAGCTCTTTATCTGTCTTTACCATTCGCAGCGTGTTTATCTTTTCCGAACCAAAGATAATTTCACAATTTTCCAAAGCCTTTGATATTCTGTCATAATCCCTTGCACTTATTTCATTGTCTTCAACGAAAACCTTTCGGCAACCATTCTCGTTTAAAATTTTGCAGGCAGAACCAAGATAATCGTTTGTTTCCGTCAACAAAAAATCCGCTGTTTCGCGCCCCGCCTGTTCAATATACCGCGAATCCGTAAAAAGAAACTTTTTATCAAAAGCGAAAAGAACAGCCCCCTCTCCCCCTGAAAAGTCACTGAAATACCGCATATTATATGGTGAGGTAAGAAGGACAGCAATGCCCTCTTTTAAAAATTCATCAAGCTTTTTATTCATCAAGCATCCCCCTGTAAATTTCCTGCATTCTTGCGGCATCTCGAGTTTGCGTGCCACGGGATTCACATATGATTATGGGTGAAAGTCCACGTTTTGCAACGATTTTTGCTATGGGGTCAAACTCAGGCTCGAACTCCGTTTCGTCAAAGGTGTGGTGTTTCTTCTCCCCACTGTTTGTATACTCAATGCGGCTGTAGTGGGAATGAAAATTCTTAAGTCTATATTCGCCCAGTTTTTTGTGAATGGTGTCAAATATATGCTCATAATCTTCCATAGTTTTAAGTCCGCCAAGAGTCTGGGCGTTTACATGACCAAAATCAATGGTTGGGATGAGCCTTTCATCAATGCTGCAAAGCTCACACACCTCCCAGACAGTGCCAAGCTGCTTCACCTTCCCCATAGTTTCAGGGCATATGTGAATATCACCAAATCCCGCTTCATCCGCTGCCCTGACTGCCCTTGAAAGCGTGTCTTTCGCAAGCTCGAGTGCTTCTTTCCTTGTTATATCACCGCAAGAGCCCGAATGCACCACAATTCTTTTCGCACCCATTTCTTTTGCAGCCTTCAATGTTCTCAGGATATAATCTATACTCTTGTCACGTTTTTCAGCTTCGGTTGATGACAGGCTGATATAATACGGCGCGTGAACAGATAATACAATGCCACACTCAGCAGCATTTTCGCCAAGCTTTTTCGCAGCCTCGTCGGAAATTTTCACGCCTTTGCCACACTGATATTCATAGGCACCAAGTCCATTCTCTTTCACCCAAAGAGGTGCACTTAAAGACGATCTCTTCCCTGATGCATAAAAATCTTCGCAATTCCCTGCAGGACCAAACAGTGCTTTCATAACCAAACCTCAAATCTTTATCTGTAATTTTTAAGTATAATTTTTTCAAATCGGCGTTTGAATTTCACAAATCTGTCCTCCACTTCAGAAATGGGGTTTACCAGAATTGTATACATCCCAAGCCAGTTTCCGCCCCAGATGTCAGTAAAAAGCTGGTCACCAACAAGGGCAGTTTCTCTGGGGCTTACCCCCATAAGTCTGCAAGCTTTTTTCAGGTACTTTCCAAGGGGCTTGAGAGCCTTTGCCTTGTATGGAACTCCCACACTGTCAGCAAAGTTCTTTACCCGCATTTCGTCATTATTGGACGCAAAAAACACACCAAAGCCCTTACTCTGCAGCTTCTTTATCCACTCTGCCGTTTTCTCGTCAGGAAGCGGCATGGCATAGGTCGCCAAGGTGTTGTCTATATCAAAAATAAACGCCTTCACCCCGTTTTGTGATAGCTCCTCAAGGTCAATATCGAAAACCGTATCAACAAAAACCTCGGGCAAAAATATGTTCTTCATTTATCTTTCCCTCTGGCTTTATGAAAGTTTTTCTTTTGCTATTTCGTTTATCATTTTGCCGTCTGCTCTGCCTTTGACTTTGGGCATAACTGACGCCATAATCTTTCCTATATCACGCATTGATGCGGCACCTGTTTCAGAAATTGCAGCTACCACAATTTCTTCAAGTTCTTCACGTGTCAGCTGCGCGGGAAGATAGCCGAGAAGGATTTCAATTTCACGCTTTATGTCAGCAATCAAATCGTCTCTGCCGCTTTTTTCGTATTCGGGCAAAACATCACGACGCTTTTTGAGTTCCTTTGCAATAACCTCAAGAACCCCTTCTTCATCAAGCTCGGTAAGGTTATCCTTTTCAAACTGCAAAATTGCAGAACGTATCATCTGCACAGTATTTTTTCTTATGGTGTCCTTGTCTTTCATTGCATCTTTCAGGTCCTGCATCAAAGTTTCTTTTAAAGCCATTTTTATACCTCCATATTTTCAAATAAAAGGTCGCCATCAGAAATTTGACGGCGACCTAAATAAACTGTAAAAAATTATCTGAATTTGCGCTTTCTTGCAGCTTCTGATTTTTTCTTACGTTTTACGCTGGGTTTTTCATAATGTTCCCTTTTTCTAACTTCTGATAAAACACCCGCTTTTGCACAAGAACGTTTAAAACGGCGAAGTGCACTGTCCAATGATTCGTTATCTTTTACTCTGATTTCAGCCATTACTGATTTCCCTCCCTCCAATATTGAGAATTGGAAATGTGGTTTTCTTGTGTCAAATAAGTTTTTAAAAAATTCTACCTTAACAATTATAGCTGTTTTTCACTGGTCTGTCAAGCATATTTTTCAAAGATTTTTATGTCTTATTTTCTAAGCCGCCCAAACCCTTTGCATAGCGTGGTTTTTGTTCTTTATTTTTCTTTCATTTTGTATAAAATATCAATTGCTTCGCTTATTCCTCCAACGCCGTCTATAAGTCCACAGCTCACCGCTTCTTCGCCGAAGAGTATTGTTCCCACATCGTTTGCAATTTTTCCTGTTTCAAGCATTATCTTTCTGAATGTCTCACCCTCTATTTTTGAATTTCTCTCCACAAAATCTATTATTCTGTCCTGAACTTTTGTGAGATAATCAAACATCTGGTGAACGCCAATAACTATCCCACCTGTTCTTATTGGGTGAACCGTCATAGTAGCCGATGGCACAATGAGGGAACGCTTGGCTGCGACCGCCAACGGAACACCTATACTGTGTCCGCCGCCCAAGACAATGGAAACCGTAGGCTTTTTCATACTCGCAATCATCTCAGCAATAGCAAGTCCTGCCTCTACATCGCCACCCACCGTATTGAGCATAATAAGAAGACCGTCCACCTCATCATCTTGCTCTATTTCCACAAGCTTTGGAATAACGTGCTCATACTTGGTAGTTTTTGTATCGGAGGGAAGAATAGTGTGTCCTTCTATCTGCCCTACAATGCTGAGACAGTAAATATTCATTTTTTTGTTTTTTGTGTATACCCCGCCCATATCCTTTATCTGGTCTTTTTGATTTTCGTTCTTGTTTTCTTCCGACATTTTATCATTTATCTCCTTTAAAATTTTTGTTGATATATTTTTTTAAGTATGCTATACTTATTGTAATTGTTATTTAAATTTTAACCGCAAGGAGATGATATTATGCCTATCAAAGTTTCCGACTCACTTCCTGCTATTGAAACACTGAACAATGAAAACATTTTTGTGATAACCGAGACTCGTGCTCTCACTCAGGATATAAGACCTCTTGAAATTGCAATTCTCAATCTTATGCCCACAAAAATCACCACTGAAACACAGCTTCTTCGTGTTCTTGGAAACACCCCGCTTCAAATAAATGTTCAGTTTATAAACACAAAAACTCATGTTTCAAAAAATACATCAACAAGTCATATTGAGACTTTTTATAAAACCTTTGATGATATAAAGGACAGCAAATTTGACGGACTGATAATTACAGGAGCGCCCGTTGAAACTATGGACTTTGAAGACGTAGATTATTGGAAAGAGCTTTGCGAAATCATGGAATGGTCAAAGACCAATGTCACCTCTACCTTTCACATATGCTGGGGTGCACAGGCAGCCCTTTATTATCATTATGGTGTTCCCAAATATCCAATGGATAAAAAGGTTTTCGGCATTTTTGAGCACACTGTTTCCCAAGGAAAGAAACACAAAATTTTGCTCCGTGGCTTTGACGATACCTTTTTCGCTCCTCACTCCCGTCATACCGAGGTGAGAAAAGAGGACATAGACAAAGTCCCTGCCCTTGAAATTCTTGCAGAGTCGAATGACGCCGGGGTATATATCATCACCGACAAAAACGAACGCAGATTTTTCATAACAGGTCATTCTGAATATGATGCCGACACCTTGAAAACAGAATATGAGCGTGACGTTGCAAAAGGACTTGATATTGAAGTCCCCAAAAACTATTTTCCAGATGACGACCCCACAAAAGACCCCATGGTAAAATGGCGTTCCCACGCAAATCTGCTTTATTCAAACTGGCTCAATTATTTTGTTTACCAGACCACGCCTTATGACATCAAAACTATAAAATAAGAGGTGATTCCTATGGCAAAAGACAAATCAATGCCCATTTGCTGTCCCGCCTGTCTTGAAGAGGGAACTTTCAAGATTTGTGACTTCTGGGATAGCGCACTGGACCCCGATATAAAAGAACGGATTTTCAGCCGTGATATTTTTCGTTATTCCTGCCCGGAATGTGGCGAGGAAATTTTAGTTGCATACAACTGCACCTATCTTGACAAGGAGCACAATTTCATGGTAATGCTCCTGACAGAAAAAGATGATGATACTACTATTGAAACTACTGAATATAATTTGCGTGTTGTCCGCACAATAAATGATTTTGTTGAAAAAATCGCACTTATTGAAGATGATATTGATGACCGCATTGTTGAGTTTTACAAGATTATGCTTGAAGACCAGTTCGAAGATGAAAGACCAAATGCTAAAATTTTGGGCATTTATTACGGCGGAAAATCAGAAGATGAAAAAAGTCTTGTTTTCTTTATAATCACCGAAAACGCTCCGAACTGCCGTGCTCATTTGTCCTTTGATGTTTATGAAGCCATAAGCCGTCAGTTCAAAGAATCTGCTGATAAATTTGGTGATACTTCTGAAGTTGGTCGTGACTGGGCAATAGGTGTTTTGCAAAATTCTTTTTCGGACAATCAGAAATAATTTATCATATTTGAGTCCCCCTTTCCATAAGTTGTATGGGAGGGGGCTTTTTTATGTTCGTATCATTCAAATTAAGCCGCGGAATTGCGGTTTTATGTATCATTTGCTTATTTGTTTCCTCCTTCAGCTTTCTCATTTTCCACTCCATCAGCCGCAACACCACCACAGAAACAACCCCAAAATCCAATGGGGTAGTTGAAACAAAAAAAGAATTTATAAAATGGGTGGATTTTGGCGTAACGGATGTGGCTATGAATTTGGCTATGAAAGCTGACATTGAAAATCACAATACCGGTACCCCCACCAGTTGGATTGACCTTCTCGCCATTCTTGGTGCAAAATATGGCGGAAACTTCAGTTCATTCAAGGCATCGGACCTCAGCGCTATTGTAGAACGGCTCAAAAACGGCGAAAAGATTGAGGACATAACAAAGGATATGAAGTATTTTTCTTATTACAAGCAAGCATACGACGCTGTCCTTGGCGGTTTCTTAGGTGAGTATGAAATTCAGGAAATGTCCGAAAATGGCGAACTTGTCTGGACAAAAAAATATGGGCTGAAAGGATTTTCGCCCATCGCAAAAAATTATGGTTACTCCCACTATGATGATTTCGGCGCAAGCCGTTCTTATGGTTACAAACGAAAGCACCTTGGGCACGATATGATGGGTGGCGTGGGCACTCCCATAATCGCCACAGAAAGCGGAACTGTTGAGGCTATCGGTTGGAATCAGTACGGCGGTTGGCGCGTGGGCATCAGAAGCTTTGACAAAAAGCGTTATTATTACTATGCCCATCTTCGCAAAAACCATCCCTATCCAAAAGACCTTTCCATAGGTCACACTGTAAAGGCAGGAGATGTAATTGGCTACCTTGGGATGACAGGGTACAGCTCATCAGAAAACGTAAATAACATTGACACACCTCATCTTCATTTTGGAATACAGCTTATCTTTGATGAGTCACAAAAAGACGGAAACGGCGAAATCTGGATTGACTGTTATCAAATAATAAATTTTCTCTCCAAAAATCGAAGTGAAGTTGTAAAAGATGATTTTTTAGGAGAGTACCGCCGAAGATACGACTATTTTGAAAAATCCTTAGACAATATGGAATAAGAAAGGCAGGCTTTTTATGTACGTTGTAAAAATGAAGACTCTTATTTATTACTTTGCAATTTTCGCCATAACCCTTGCAGGAATCGGCATAATAAAGCTTTACAGTTATGGCACTTCCATTGATGCAGACAGTATGGTCAAAGACCCCCCCAGCCCCCAAAGCTCTGCTATGCTTTTTGACAAATCTAAGGGGAGCGAAAAAGATGTGCCTATCATTATGTATCACAGTATTTTAAGAAGCAGTCACTCAGGCAGTGAATATATCATTTCAGAGGCTGATTTTGAACGTGATTTGAAATTCTTAAAAAAACAGGGCTACACACCGATAGTTATGCAGGACCTGATTGATTTTGTAGACGGAAAAGGCACTTTGCCTGAAAAACCAATTGTTCTCACCTTTGATGACGGATATTTCAACAACTGCTCTTACGCCTTCCCCCTGCTTAAAAAATACAATTCCAAGGCTGTTATTTCAATTATCGGCTATTACACAGACCTTTATACCGAAACACCTGATGAAAACCCAGCATATTCGCACCTGACATGGAAGGATATCAGAGAAATGATTGATTCAGGGAATGTTGAATTTCAAAACCATTCCTACAATCTTCACACCATAGACAAGGGAAGAAACGGCACAAAAAAGAAAAAGGGCGAATCACTTGATGATTACAAAGCTGCCCTCACCTCCGATTTGGGAAAACTTCAGGATGCTTTCAAAAACAATGTTGGCTTCACACCTACAACCTTCACATATCCTTTCGGAAGTGTAAGCAACGACTCCTTTGACATAATCCGTGAAATGGGCTTTCGCGCCTCTCTTTCATGCGAAAGCGGAATGAATCACATAGGCAAAAACTCTGACGACCTTTATATGCTGAAAAGATATCTTCGCACTCCAAAAAAATCTGTGCAAGCCATTCTTGAATAAAACCAAAAGGCAACTTCCAATGAAGTTGCCTGATTTTATATATTCACATTTTCAATTATTACTGTCTTCTCTTCCTCTGTCAGTGTCATTATGTCTATATCAAGATATAAGCCATTTGAATTTGCAGGGGAAATTAAAATCTCATCTTTTTGAACTTTGGTTATTCTCCATCGTTTTCCGTCAAAGTCATTTTGTTGCCAGAGTCTCACGGTGTTCCCCGAAAAAATCTCCGAGGATTTCACCTCAAGAAGCTTGTCAAGAGCGCTTAAATTATATATCTCATATATGTCATTTGTCTTATCAACAGCATCAAACAACCATGCACCGCCTTTTGCCTCATCAGAAAGTGCAAGCTCTCCTTCATTTTCTGTGAGGAACTGACCGTTATGGTTTTTTATCTTGAACAAGTTTCTGTTAAAGAATGCATCTTCATCCTTATATGCATAAACTCTTCTTCCCACATCCCAGACAATCTCACAGCCCAAGATTTCAGCCACCGACCGAAGAGGCAGGAACATCCTTGATGATATAAGCCTTGTTTTTTGCGGAAGATAAGAGGTCTCGCCGTTGATTATGCACTTATTTGAATTTTCATAAAGTCTTGCGATTTTTCCGTTAAGAACAATCTCGGCACAGCGGCTTTCATCAATCCACCTGACACTTGCCCCCATACTTTCGCAAAAATGCCTGAGGGCAATAAAGGTATAGCCGTCAATCAACCTCGGTGGCATATCGAAAAGAAGTTCTTCGCCGTCAATAAAAAGTCTTATTGGAGTTTCATCACCCATTTCAGGTGACTGCACAACAAAATTCACGCTTTCGCTTTTGTATGTTATTCCATATTTTTCAGCATCAATATATGCCTTATACTGCCCAGGCACTAAGTTTTCCGCAAGGAGACGTCTTCTGTATGTTGTCTCTTCACCCGTTATCAAATTTCTGACAATTAAAGTAAAATTGTCAAAATCCGCAAGGTTTTTGGCAGAAAAGAGAACCCCTTTTTCATCATTGCTCCATACAGAAAGCATCGGCAACTCAAAATTTCCTTTGTGCCATATTGGAGTGAGCGTCATATCTTTAGAGACAGAAATCACCTCTCCAGGCTTTGCTGTTTTGTTTTTATCTATCTGCCATCCGCCAAAAATATATCCGGGCTCTTGGGGGATAGTTTTTGAAATGGTAGTCTCATCTCTTAAAACAATCTGTGTGGGCAAAACGCTGTCACTGCCGTCCATATAGGAAAGTTTTTTTGAATCTATCCTCTTCCACACCGCAAAAAGCACTGTATCACCGTTTATTTCAACCTTTTGTTTCGGCTGATACTGTGCTTCTTTTTCATAGCCGTTTTCTCTGCTCCAGCCCAAGAACTCATAGCATTCTTTTTTCGGGACAGTTTTGGAAATTTCAACCTTTATGGTGTTTGAAGCTGTTTTCACCTTATAAGGCTCTATCTCTGTTTCGCAGTCGGTAACATATGTAATTTCAAATTCTTTGGTTTCGTTTTTTGCAGCAAAAGTCACATTCTGGAAAAGCAACAAGAGTGCAAGCAACAAAAAAACTATTCTTTTCATATTTTTCCCTCATTAAGCCATTTCAGAAGATGTTCTTCGTCTATCTGGTTGCCCACATTATAGCGATTTAATTTGTATAGGCTTTCCTTGTCCCCTTTTTTTATGAAATTGGGGCCTTCGGATGTGGCCACGGTAACCCTTACTCCGTTTTGTTTCAAAACAAACTCGGTTAGGGCATTATATCTGCCCGTAGGGTATGCAAAGGCAACCACACTGTCCCCTACATTTTCTTCTATTTGTGCCTTGCTCTTTTTGAAATCGTTTTGAAAGACATTCGCATAATCAAAAATTCCTTCTGTTTCAAAGGGAAGAACATTATTTCTCACAAATCGCGAATTTTCTCCGTCAGCCCACTGATGCATATCAAAGCTGTGGCTCTGGATTGAAACAAGACCTGACGCGAACATTTCCCTTGCCTCATCAAATCCAAAGTGGGCATTTATGCCAAATCCCGTATCCTTGTAGGTGTCTTTTCCCACCGAGCTGCCAATTATAAATATTGTAGATTTAAAGCCAAAGGCTTCAAGCACGGGAAAAGCATTTGAAAAATTGTCGCGGTAGCCGTCGTCAAAGGTGATACAAACAGGTTTTTCAGGAAGTTCCTTTCCATTATCCACAAAGTCAATCAAATCGAAAACCGAAACAGGCGTGAAGCCGTTATCCCTGATTGCCGTCATATGCTTATTGAAATTTTCAGGGGATATAGTAACGTCATTTTGTCCGTCTGATACCGAATGATACATAAGAACAGTAACGCTTTTTATATCACTGCTCACTGCTGAAACGCTGACTACAAGACAAAAAACCATCAAAAGCAATGCGACTGTCTTTTTCATATTCTTTCCTCCTTTATCTATTCAAAATAGCTGTGGTACTTGATGTGACTCAGCGCCTCATCGTCTATATGCAGCTGGCTGCATATATCCACAAAATAATCATCGGTCATAGCAGCAATAAAATCAGTAACAATCTCGTCCGTATCTCCCACAATTTTTCGGGTCGCTTTGTTCCGATAGCTTTCACCAAGGACAAAATCGTTTAAGTAATGCACAAATATGGGAGATTTGAAATTTCGTTCTTCCACATCGCTATATAGCCTCATATAGAGCTTTTTCATAAGAGGCTGGATGCTTTCGTGATATGGTTCTTTCACATCTTCAGCAAGATAGATAAGCCGTGTGTTTTCAGCAATCAAATCACGCAAATCTTCAAAAACCTCTGCGTCCATATTAAGTGACGGGGAATCAATACTGTTTTTTATGATGTTTATTATTACGTTTGAAATTATATCACTGTTCCGTGTGCCGATAAGTCTTTTGGACTTGAAACTTTCATCGGTAATCAGTTTCACACGATAAAGGTCCTGTCTGTCCTTTCCCGCATAGGCAATCATATCACTTATGCGGACAACACACCCCTCAAGGGTATTTGGGCGAAGACTTTTGTGAAAGTCTTTTTCCACATAACAGCTTTCCATAATAGTGTCAAACTCTTTGAATGTATCTATTTTTGACGGAGTATATTCACGACAAATCCGTTCGCCGTTGTGGGCAATAATTCCGCTTAAAGTTTGAAGTGTCAAATCCGTTTCCAATATGTGCCTGAAAATTCTTGCACTGTGGACATTGTGGTTGAAATACCTGGGCACTCCCTTGTGTTTTGCAGTATTCTCACTGTAACATTCGCTCAAAAATTCCTCACCCTTGTGTCCAAACGGTGTATGCCCCATATCATGTCCAAGGGCAATAGCTTCAATCAAATCAAGATTCAATCTGAGCGCTCTGCCTATGGTTTTTGCAATCTTTGAAACAAGCTGAACGTGAAGAGCACGTCTTGTCACGTCATCGTTTTTGTAGAATGAAAAAACCTGTGTTTTATCAGTATATCTGTTATAAAAAGGATTGTATATTATACAGTCCACGTCATATGAATACGGAGGTCTGATTATGTCGTGCCTTGGCTTTTTTGCCATGCGTTTTGCCTCGCTGTTTTTTGCAGCATACTGTGAAAGTTTTACGTCAAACTCCCCGTTTATTTCTTCAAGATATTTTTTCTCTCCAGGAGTAAATTCAAAATAGTTCATCTCTTTTCACCTCTTTTGAAAAAGGATTTTGTTATTCAAGACTGCTCCACTCGTCATAATATTCATTGAGTTTTGTGCGGAGTTCCTCTGCCAGGGAGCATTTTTCTGCCATAAGCTTGTAATCCGAAAAGACTTCTTCTTGTGTCATTTCGTTTTCAAGTTCGGCGAGCCTTTCTTCCGCCTTTTCTATCAGATTTTCAAGCTCTTTTATGCGATTTTTTCTTTGGGCTTCAATGCGGCGCTGTTCTTTTGAGCGATAGCTTTGCTCTTTTTTATCTTTCGCTTGAGCCACCGCCTTTTCTGCTGCGTTAAGCCTTTCTTCCTCCGCCACCTGTTGTGCCTCACGCTGAGTCACTTCAAGATAATAATCATATTTTCCGTTATATATGCGAATTCCGTCTTCCTTGAGTTCCGCGATTTTGTCAGGAACCTTGTTCAAAAGATATCGGTCATGAGATACAAATATAAGGGTTCCGCCATACTCTGAAAGTGCAGTTTCAAGCACCTCTTTTGACAAAAGGTCAAGGTGATTTGTAGGCTCGTCAAGGATGATTACGTTTGATTTTTCAAGCATAATTATACAAAAAGCAAGCTTTGCACGTTCTCCGCCACTGATAATCTTTACTGGCTTGAAAACATCTTCCTTGGTCAACAACACATTCCCAAGCACCCTGCGAATTTCCGCCTCAGGGGTTTGCGGAAATCTGTCCCAAAGCTCGTCAAGTGCAATTTTTTCCTGATTGAGATTTAAATTTTCCTGTTCGTAATAGCTTATGGATACATTCTTTCCCCACTCAACGCTGCCTTTTGCATGAGGGATTAGTCCCTGCACAATTTTGAGGAACGAGGATTTCCCTATTCCATTTGAGCCAATAATGGCAATTTTTTCGTGCTTTTTTACCTGGAAATTCACATCCCTGCAAAGGAGCTTTTCTTCTTCGCCAACAGTTATATCCAGGCTTTCTACTGTGAGAACATCCTTGTATGGCTCCTTTGTATGCTCAAATTTAAGCCGCATGGGCTTTAAATTTCCGTCAGGTCTTTCAAGGATTTCCATATTCTCCAATGTTTTAAGCCTTGATTTTGCACTTTGGGATGTGGACGCTCTTGCAATATTTTTGTCTACATAAGTTTGAAGCGACGCAATCTGCATCTGCTGAATTTCGTATTCCTTTTCTTCACGGATTCTTCTCTGTTCTTTTTCCACCAGATACTTTGAATAATTCCCCGCATAAGAATATACTCTTCCCCGTTCCACCTCATAAATTTGTGAAACAGTTTTATCAAGAAAATATCTGTCGTGGGAAACCGTAAGTATTGCGCCATTATAGGAAATCAAATATTCTTCAAGCCACTTAAGCGTCTTAAAATCAAGGTGGTTTGTTGGCTCGTCAAGAATAAGAAGTTCGGGTTCTTCAAGAAGAAGTCTTGCAATGGCAAGTCGGGTTTTTTCACCGCCTGAAAGGGTGGAAATCACGGTGTCCAAATCCTTGTCACCAAATCCCATACCCGAAAGTATTGTTTTTATTTTTACATCAATGTTATATCCGTCACGGCTGTCAAAAAAGTTTTGGGTGCGGCTATATTCAGAAGAAATCTGCTTGTATTCCTCGGATTCAATATCCGAAATCTCTGTCATCTTTTTTTCAAGGCGACGCATATTTTCCTCAGCCAAGATAACATCCTCAAAAACCTTGCGCATTTCTGCGATTATTGAAGATTCCCTCTCAAGTCCATTGTTTTGTTTGAGATAACCAACCCGAAGTCCCGGCTTTTTCGTAAGTTCCCCGCTGTCATAGTCCAGTTCCCCCATAATAATTTTGAGGAGCGTGGACTTTCCTGCACCATTAACGCCAATAAGACCATAACGTCCTTTTTCGTTTATGGTCATTTTTACATTTTTCAATATTTCATCCTGTCCAAAGCTTTTGTTTAAGCCTTCAATGGTTATCAGCATTGCCTATCTCTCAACCTTTTCTGTCCTGATTTCAATTTTTTCTGCAAAGAAACACCTGATAAGCACAACTCCCGTGCCAAGTCCCAAAAGTGCACCAAGGAACGCCGCCCAGTCGCCGCCAAGCTTTGCTCCCATTATCCCGCCAACAATCAAAAGAGCAGTGAGCAAGAGGTACCCGATTGCAGAAGATTTAAGAAAGGTCTTGTCATCTGTGACAAGCCTCACCTTGTCCCCTACCTTGAAACCGACACCAGGTACAATCATCGTCATTTCTTTGCTGTTTTTACAAATCCCGCAAGCCGCACAATTTTCACCGCACGCCGAATCACGAACAACGGTAACAACCGCTTTATCTTTTTCTATTTTTGTCACAGTTCCGAATTTTTGCATATATTTTAGATTTCCTTTTTCTTTTTTGCCATATCAAGCATTTCAAGTGCGCTGCTGCGTGTAAGGTCAGTCACCGAAACGCCACCGATTATGCGGGCAAGTTCATCTGTTCTTCCCTCATCGTCAAGGCATATAACTTCTGTATGAGTGCTGCTGTCGGTGGAATTCTTTTGAATAAGAAAATGGTTGTCTGCCATACTTGCAATCTGTGCCAGATGGGTAATTGAAAACACCTGTCGTTTTTTTGCGAGATTAGAAAGCTTTTCGGCTATTTTTTGAGCCGCCCTGCCGCTGACACCTGTATCAATTTCATCAAAAATCATGGTATCCTGAGTTCCCATATCCGAAAGAACTGATTTCACCGCAAGCATAATTCTTGAAAGCTCACCACCTGATGCAATTTTTGACATAGGCTTTAAATCCTCACCAGGATTGGTTGATAGCAAAAAACGAACTTTGTCCTTGCCGTTTTCGAAATATGAAATTTCGCCTTCATTTTCGTTATCCAGAATTTCAATGGCAAATCTCACCTTGGGCATATCAAGTTCAAAAAGCTCATTTCTTATCTGCGCTTCAAGGGTTTTTGCTGTATCAAGTCTTAGAGCAGTAAGTTTTTCTGCTGAAGCTTTAAGCTCTTCCTCAACCAAAGACAGTTCTCTTTCAATTTCCCCAAGACGCTCATCACTTTTTTCAATCGTGTTCAACTCTATCCGCGCCTTTTCACAATATTCAAGAATTTCCTCTATGGAATTTCCGTATTTTCGTTTTAAATTGTTTATGGTGTCAAGGCGTTCTTCAATAAAGTCAAGCTCTGCCATACTGAATTCTGTACCCGAGATATATTCATTTATTTCTGATGCAATGTCCTCGGTGTCCGCTATAATTCCATCAAGACGGTTGCCGCAGGTCTCAAGTTTTGGTAAAAAACGACTTATTTCCGAAATGCTTCTCTGCGCCTTTTTCAAAAGGTCATAGGCAGATGTCTCCTCACCGCCATAAAGGGCACCGTATGCAGCCCCCGCACCTTTTGTTATACTTTCCATATTGTAAAGATATTCACGGCGTTCTTCAAGACTTTCATCTTCTCCTGTTTTAAGTTTCGCACCGTCTATTTCATCAATCTGAAACTCCAGAAGTTCCATTCGTCTTGCCTTTTCATCCTTTGACGCCGAAAGCCTTTCTTTTTCCTTGGAAAGCTCTTTCATCATCTTGAAAATCTTTTTATAGTCTTCAATGCTCTCACTAACGCCGCCAAATTCATCCAAGATCCCAAGATGCTTCTTTTCATCAAGCAGCGAGTGGTTGTCACTTTGTCCGTGAATGTCAATGAGCATAGCAGAAATCTCACGCACCACCGCTTGAGGCATAGCTACGCCGTTTATGTGGCAAAGTGACTTTCCGTCAGCGGTGATTTTGCGATTTATCAGCACCACTCCGTCATCACATTCAATACCCATATCCGACATTTTTCCTAAAATTTCTTCACTCGACACAAAAAAGCAGGCACTCACCACTGCCGCATCGCATCCTGTGCGCAACAAATCGTGGCTTGTCCGTCTGCCAAGAGCCATGCCGATTGAGTCGATAAGGATTGACTTGCCTGCTCCTGTTTCGCCCGTGAGGACGTTAAAGCCGGGAGAAAATTCAATATGCACTTCATCAATAACGGCAACGTTTTTTATATGTAATTCCTTAAGCATTTTCTCACAGCCTTTCTCATTGTTATTTTTAATCTGAAAGTTTCTGACTGATTACATCAAAATACTCTCTTGAGTTTACATTTATAAGGGGGACACGTTTTTCGCTTCGTACCACCTCTATGTATTCGTCTTTTCCAAGACGCTTCGCCAAAATTCCGTCAACCTTGAGGTCAACCTCGCTGCAATATGACGCATCAAATCGAACTGCAACACTGAATTCAGGCGGTATCACCATACATCTGGATTTCATAGTATGTGGACAAATCGGAGTCATAATCATACAATCAAGTCCCTTGTGCACAATGGGTCCTCCGCAGGATAGTGAATATGCCGTTGAACCCGTAGATGTGGCAATTATAATTCCGTCCGCAAGATAACGGCTCGCCTCAGTGTTATTCACTTCTGCCGTAAGAGAAATCATTTTTGACTGGTCGCCACGGATGATTATATCATTTAGAGCACTGAAGGCCTCAGATATCTTTCCGCTCTTTATCACTCTTGCATCAAGCATCATTCTGTGTTCAACAGAAAAGTCACCCTCAAGGATTTTCACCACATTTGAAAGGTCACCTTTTTCCGCCTGAGTCAAAAAGCCAAGGTGCCCAAGGTTTATACCCGCGATGGGAACATTGTTTTCTGCTGCCTGATTGACAATTTTAAGGATAGTGCCATCGCCGCCGAGAGCAATCACCATATCACATTTTTGAAACATTTCATCGCCACAAACAAATGTCACACCATCTGCAGATATATACGGTTTGAGTGATTCATCAAGGACAATATTCTTATTATATTTTTTGAGGAGCAAAATAACCTCTTTTGTCACCTCAAGACTCTGGTCTCTGTCCCGATTGACAAAGAGTGCAATATTTTTCACTTGGCATTCCCCCTAAATTTTAAAGATTATGCGATTTTTCCACAAGTGCTTCAATGTCAAAGTTTTCACTTTCATCACTTGTCTTTTTTATATACATAAGATATTCAATATTTCCCTCAGGGCCCTTTATTGGTGAAAAATCAAGTCCTTTCACCGAAAAGCCGATTTCCTTTGTGAACTCCAGAACCTTTTCAATAACTTCAATATGTGTAGATTTTTCTCTTACTACACCTTTTTTCCCTACCTTTTCACGACCCGCTTCAAACTGAGGCTTTATTAAACAAACTCCACAGCCTCCGTCTTTTAACAGGTCAAATGCCACCGGCAAAACGGGCTTTAAAGATATAAACGAAACGTCCACCGAAAAAAAGTCCAAAGGCTCTTCAACAAGGCTTTTGTCAATATAACGGATATTTGTACGCTCCATATTTACAACTCGCGCGTCTTGTCTAAGTTTCCATGCCAGCTGACCATAACCCACATCAACCGAATACACCTTTTTTGCGCCACTTTGGAGCATACAGTCAGTAAACCCACCCGTTGATGCACCAATATCCATGCACACCGAGCCCGAAAGTGAAATGGGAAATACCTTCATTGCTTTATCAAGCTTAAGCCCGCCACGGCTCACAAAGGATGGCCCCTTGCTTCGTATTTCAATTTTTTCAGTACCTTTTATGGTTTCGCCGGCTTTCATAGCCTTTTGATTGTCAATATAGACATCGCCCGCCATAATCATTGCCTGAGCCGCACTCCGGCTGTTTGCCATGCCTTGCTCCACCATATATACGTCAAGTCGTTCTTTACTCAATTTCATCACCTTCGCTAAAAACCCTCATTATTCGCTCTGCAATTCCGCTTCCGTCAAGGCTTGCATCCTTTTTCTGCTCCTCTATGCTTGCACATTTTAGTGGTTCGTCAGAAAAGCTGAGGCCCAATATTTCTGTTCCCAAAATTCTTCTCACAGTATCTGCAAGTCCGCCAATGCCAACATTATCCTCACAGGTGACAATTAGCCTCTTACCATCAGATAATTCCTGAAGCAATTCCTCATCAAAGGGCTTTAAGAATCTTGCATTCATAACTGCCACAGAAATTCCCTTTTCGGCAAGGATTTCCGAAGCAGTCATCGCCTCGCCTACTTCGCTTCCAAGCGCCACAATCAGCACATCACTTCCCACGCGTTCCAAGACGCCACAACCGTCTTTTATTTCGCCTGTCAGTTTTTGGTCAATTCCGGCACCCCCTCTGGGATAGCGTATGGCAACAGGACCATCACATTCCGAGACCGCAAACTTAAGCATGGCACGAAGCTCTGCCCCCGATGACGGAGCAAGAATTTTCATATTCGGTATATGAGAAAGATAAGAGAAATCATATATCCCCTGATGTGTCTCACCGTCATTTCCTGTCGCTCCGGCTCTGTCAATGGCAAAAACCGTGTGCAAATTCTGGAAAGCAACATCGTGAATAAGCTGGTCATATCCCCTTTGAAGAAAGGTCGAATAAACCGCAAAAACAGGTACAAGTCCTGATTTTGCCAATGCCGCCGAAAAGGTCACCGCATGACCCTCAGCAATTCCCACATCAAAAAACCTATCAGGGAACTCCTTTGAAAATTCCGTGAGACCCGTTCCGTCGGGCATAGCCGCCGTGATACAAACAACTTTTTCGTTGTTTTTTGCAAGTTTCGTTATTTCGCTGCCAAATACACCAGAATATGTTTCTTTTGATGAAACCGCACTTTCACCGGTCTTTTGGTCAAACTTCCCTATGCCATGAAATTTTGCGGGGTCACTCTCAGACGGTGCATATCCCTTCCCTTTTCGGGTCACAGCATGGACAATCACCGGTCTGCCAAGACTTTTCGCGTAGTTCATAATTGTAATAAGCTCTTCGAGGTCATGTCCGTCAACCGGTCCAAGATATTCAAGACCCATATTTTCAAAGAGTTTTTTCTGCAAAAGCAACTTTTTAACAAATCGCTTGCTGCTGTGAACAAAACGCCTGAAAGGCTCACCCACCACAGGAAGTCCTTTCAGAAAGCTGTTTGCTGAAACTTTCGCATTGATATATTTTGATTTGCTTGTCATTCGTCTTAAGTACTGAGAAAGTCCACCTACATTTTCTGAAATGGACATACCATTGTCATTTAAAATCACAATAAGCGGCAATCTGCTGCTTCCCGCATGGTTAAGCGCCTCATACGCCATACCACCGGTCAGGGCTCCGTCACCGATAACAGCAACCGCACGGGCATTGCTTTTCTCCATTGCAAAGGCTGTTGCAAACCCAAGCGCCGCCGAAACCGACGTCGATGAATGGCCGGTGTTAAAAGCATCCGTTTCACTCTCTTCGGTTTTTGGAAAGCCGCTTATGCCACCCTTTTGGCGAAGAGAGGAAAATTTCTCTTTCCTGCCGGTTATTATTTTGTGGGTATATGACTGATGGCCTACATCCCAGACAATTTTGTCAGAAGAAAAGTCAAAAACCTTGTGCATAGCAAGCGTAAGCTCCACAGCGCCAAGGTTCGAAGACAGATGTCCCCCATTTTTAGAAACAGTACCAATCAAAATTTCACGGATTTCTTCCGCAAGAATTTCGAGTTCTGCTATATTTAATTTTTTTAAATCCGCTGACGAATTGACTCCGTCCAATATTTTTTTCATAAGCACACCAATATTTACTTACTCCAGAATTTCAAAACAGCTATTGCCCTTGCAGAATTATATACAATAAAACTGCTATATTTGATGGCGACAGTCTTTCCCACGGCCTTTCCGCTCACAGTGAGTGCCGCAACAGATGCGGTAATCACAAGGCTAAGCAGCACGCTGCTGAGGCCTGGGGAAATTGTTACAATATAGGCAACCACGGCTGCCGCTGCAGAACCACTGATAATGCCACAAATATCACCGATTACATCATTGCAAAAGTTTGAAACCTTGTCCTTTGCCTTGATAAGTGCTATGGCACGATCGGCATACTTTACACGTTTCGCTGCCATAGAGTGAAACGGAGCCTCATCTGCGGTAGTGACCGCCATACCGATTATATCAAACAAAATGCCGATGAACACAATAATCAGCAATATGAGAATTGCTATCCAGATGTTCACCATCTGCGCGAGTCCGCTGGACAAAATGTTAAAAAAACCTGACAAAACGAACGTAATCACAATAGTTTTTATAACCCAGGCTTTGTCAGACTTTTTGAACTTTGCAGGTTTAAACTTTACTTTCTGTTTTCGATGCACGTCATCTTTCAATCAATCTTCATCTCCGTAAAATTTAATAAAAAATTAAAGGGTAGCATATACAGTAAATTTTGTGTCATAGGTCAGGTTGGCTTTCCCGACGGGTTACCCAATCGTCGCCGAAAGGGAAGTTCCCTTTTAAAACCCGTCACGCATCGTTACCAAATGCGTTACCTGATTGCCACTGAGTACACACTACAATCCTGTATATGCACCGGACCAAACGTCCAAGACCGGTCTAGGAGTTTTCCTCGACAATCACAAACGTTTCTTAGCCTCTTTTGCAAACATGGTTTCAAAAAGCAATAACACATCATTCCATGGCCGTGGAATGATGGTCTGAACAATTATCCACCATGCCCACTCAAGGCAGGCTACACTGCCCACAGCACCAAAAATGGTACCGCAACGCAGGTTTTAACCTGATACGTATAGCGGCGGGATGTCCCATCCGTTACACGGTCACAGGCCTCCGCGGAAAAGGGGTCAACGCCCACATGCCGTTGCGGATCGCCCCTAAACCTTAACTCCCAGCACACACCCACGACTGGGCGTCGCGAGCACGCACAAGGAACTTCATCGATATGCCCTTCGGCGAATTTTTAGGCCCGCCCTGGGAAACGAAGTGATCGACTAGAATACCGTTACCCTAATTTCTCATAATAATTATATATTATTTGAATTATAATGTCAACAATGAATGTTTAAAAATACTTGCCAGGATGCCTTTTCCCACGTCTTATTAAAATAGACGCACCAAGTACCAGAATCAACGGAAAAACCGTAGCAGTAAGGAGTCCTGCACGGAGTTCACCGCCAAATGCCGATGCAACAAAACCTACAATTGATGGTCCGGTTGTGCATCCCAAGTCTCCTGCAAGTGCCAATACCCCAAACATTGTTGCACCACCTCTGGGATATACCTTTGCCGCAAGTGACAATGTTCCCGGCCACATTATACCAACAGTAAAGCCACAAAATCCGCACATCAAAAGTGCCATAATTTTAAATGGAAGCAAAGCAGTCAGCAGATAGCAAAGAATGGTGAGACATCCGCAAAGCATTATATATTTTATTAAATTTATTCTGGTCGCAATTTTAGAATAAAAAAGTCTTGACAGAGCCATCATTAAAGCAAAAACACACGGTCCCAAAATATCTCCCACCGTTTTTGAAACTCCTAAGGATGTTTCCGCAAAAGCTGACGCCCACTGACTCATTCCGATTTCAGATGCTCCGCCACACGCCATCAGCAAAAGAAAAATCAAAAAGCTTTTTCCTTTGAACAGCTGAGAAATTGGTGTTCTTTCCTCACTTTGCACTATGTTATTTATAGGAACAAAAGAAAAAAACACACTGTTCACAGCGGGCAAAACCGCCCATACTATTGCTATTATGTACCACTTTTCTCTTTCAAGAACAAAAAGCAGTATATTTGTAAGTATAATCACCAAAACCGAGCCGAACCCAAACATAGAATGAAGAAGACTCATTGCCGCCGCCTTATTTTTTGACGGACACCCCTCCATAATAGGGCTTGTCATAACCTCGAGAAGCCCGCCCCCTGCAGAAAACAACAAGGTAGCAATGAAAATTACCATATAAGTGTTTCTTGCAACAGGCACCAGTGTCCCAAGCAGCAAAAGACCAATGCTGATGAGAATATGCGCAACAACGACCACTCCCCGATAACTCACCTTATCCACAAAAAAAAGTGCCGCAAAGTCCATCCCAAACTGGACGATGAAATTCACCGTTACCAATAAAGTTATGAGAGCGAGGGGTATCTCATACATCTGATTGAATGTTACAAACAAAAGGGGCAAAAAACCGCAGACAGTGGCCTGGGTAAAGCCTGCTGCATAACAGGCTATTTTGGTATGCTCAAAGTTTAGTTTTTTACTCATTTTCATTCACCATACATATTTTCAGGGCGGTAAAACCGCCCTGAAAACAACTTTTATACAATTTTTTTAGCCTCAAGATAGAATCGTTTTTCGTTGGCCTCGCCCATAGAAAAAGTCTTTCTCGGAAGCGCCCCGTCAAGGATTACCGTTTCAAAGAGGTCATTTTTCTCTGGACACGGAAGAATGAAACCCACCGCATCAGGTCTGTCTGAAAGCTCTCTTACAACGTCATCTCCGTGGATATAATCAAGATTATATCTCATATCATCCAAGAATTTCTGCAGAGTTCCAACCGTCAGATTCGAAGACGGATTTTTCACAAAAACACTTTCGGTCTTTTCGCCTGACACAAGAACTATTTCCTGAGTGGTTGACGTTGGGCTGTCGCATGTGAGATAATAATTTTTCAAATCATTTTTCACAGCATCAAAGGTCTTGCCGAAAACCACTCTGTGAATAGGTTCAAACTCAAGAGCCTCATCATGAATATTTTCAATTTCCACAAGGCAAAATCTTGCGGGATGTGATTTTCTTTCTTCTTCAGAAAGCTTTCCTTTCAGGTTTTCCCAGCAGGTTTTCGCCGTAGCAAGAGAGTGGTTTCCGTCACCTACGGCAAAAACCAGATTGTCTTTTGCTGTGTTTGCAAACTTGTCGATTTTTGCAATAACACTGTCTGCCGCATCGCCCAAAATGTGCCATGCCGCAATATGTCCACCGCCGCCCATCAAATCAAAGTCATAAAGAGGCTTTGATTTTTCTATGCCTCCAAAAATGTGGTCCGTTTCATCGTTAAGAAGAAGAATTGCATGGGGAAGCTCAAGGGGAGCATTTTCACGGATTTTCACTCTGGGCGGAATTCTCTCTAAGATTGTGCCCTCTGTTGCGCGGATTGCACTCTTTGAGCCTTTTGAAAAATCATACTCCTCCAAATCAATGGCACCCACAATGCCGCGTCTGATTTTTTCGCTGTTCATTGTTCTTTCCACATAAATAAGGCTATCCTTGAGTATTGCAAAAATACCTTTCTCAAGATATTCGTGCATCTTGCTGTTTATTTTTTCAATTCTGCCCTCTCCCTCTGACAAAAAGGCTTCGGGATATACAATGTTGAGGGTTGATGGGCTGTCACCTACGAACTTTGCCGCATCTTCCCAATACTCAGGCTGCGCGGTATACTGATCACAAGCCACAACGCTCCACTTTTCCATATCGACACATTCGGGCAAAAGAATATCTGCTTTATTAAAAATACTCATAGTTCCTCCTATACAATTTGAGCTCCGCTTTGAATGTCACTGAGAGTGGTGGTAACAACCAATTTGCCATCGTGTTCAGCACTCAAAATCATACCATTTGATTCAAGTCCCATCATCTTTCGTGGCGGGAAGTTTGCTATAAAGAGAACGTTCTTTCCAATCAAATCTTCGGGCTTATAATATTTCGCAATTCCCGACAAAATCTGTCTTGTTTCGCTACCTGTTTCAATGGTGAAACGAAGAAGCTTTGAAGACTTGGGAACAGCTTCGCACTCCAGAACCTTACCTACACGAATATCAAGGTCAAGGAATTTTTCAAAATCAACATCTTCCTTAAACGGCTCAATCTTGATTTGGGGCTTTTGGTTAGCCTTGTTTTCTTCTTCGATTTCAGCCAATTTTTTCTCTGCATCAAGTCTTGCAAAAAGCATTGCAGCTTCACCAACCTTTTGTCCGCCGGCTGTCTTTCCAAAGATTTCAAGTTCATCAAAACTATATGCCTTTGTGCCAAGTGCCTCCGTAAGCTTTTCAGCAGTTTCGGGCATAAAGGGTGAAAGAAGTGACGCAATCCAGCGAAGTGCTTCAACAAGATTATACATAACTGTCTTAAGCGTTCCTGTCTGTGCCTCATCTTTTGCAAGTGCCCAGGGCATAGTTTCGTCAATATATTTATTTGCGCGGTTTGCAATGGTCCACAGTGCATCAAGGGCATCTGCTGTGCGGAATTCTTCCATAAAGCGTACCACATCAGCCTTTGCCTTTTCAGCAGTTGCTCCGAGGTCAGCGTCAAAAGCTGTAGCGGTTTCTTTTTCAGGTACAACGCCGTCAAAATACTTGTTCACCATAGCAACAGTTCTGTTGGCGAGATTGCCCAGAACGTTTGCAAGGTCTGTGTTGTATGAATTCACTATTTTTTCATAGGTGATTGTACCGTCCTGAGCGTAAGGCATTTCGTGAAGCAAATAATATCTTATTGCATCACAGCCAAAATGACGAACCAAGTCATCAGCATAAATAACATTGCCGAGAGATTTGCTCATCTTGTCTTCGCCGCTAAGAAGCCACGGATGTCCAAATACTTTCTTTGGAAGCGGCTCACCAAGTGCCATAAGGAATATAGGCCAATAAATTGTATGGAATCTTAAGATATCCTTGCCGATAATATGAACATCAGCAGGCCAGTACTTTCCGTAAAGTTCGCCCTTTTCATCAGGAGTGTAGCCAAGGGCATTGATATAGTTTGTAAGGGCATCAAGCCACACATAAACAGTGTGCTTTTCATCAAAGCTTACAGGTATTCCCCAGCTTATGCTTGTTCTTGACACACAAAGGTCCTGAATTCCAGGCTTTATGAAGTTGTTTATCATTTCTCTTTTTCGGGATTCAGGCTGAATGAAATCAGGATTTTCCTCGATGTGATTTTCAAGAGCCTTTTGGTATTTACTCATTTTGAAAAAGTACGCTTCTTCATTTCCCTTGTGAACCTCACGTCCACAATCAGGGCACTTTCCATCCACAAGCTGAGTATCCGTCCAGAATGATTCACAAGGTGTACAATACCAGCCGGTATATGAATCCTTATAAATATCACCCTGGTCATAAAGCTTTTTGAAAATCTTCTGTACGCTTGCCACGTGATAATCGTCTGTTGTTCTTATAAACTTGTCATATGACGCATTCATCATATCCCAGATGGTGCGGATTTCACCTGCTACGCCGTCAACATATACCTGAGGTGAAATTCCGTTTTCCTCCGCAAGCTGCTGAATTTTCTGGCCATGCTCGTCTGTTCCTGTAAGAAAGAACACATCATAGCCCTGATATCTTTTGAATCTGGCAATAGCGTCCGAAAGAACAACCTCATAGGTGTTTCCTATATGGGGTTTTCTTGAAGTATATGCAATGGCTGTTGTCAGATAGAATTTTTTCTTTTCCATTTGTCTTTATCCTTTCAAATTTAGTCAGAAATTTTTATATCAAATTCGTTGTCTTTGCCCCCAAAGGGCATACCAAAATGCTCATAAGCAAGGCGTGTCACCACTCTGCCTCTTGGTGTGCGGTTTATGAACCCAATCTGCATAAGATACGGCTCATAAACATCCTCAATGGTTTCACTTTCTTCGCCCACTGTTGCAGCGATTGTATCAAGTCCAACAGGTCCGCCGTCATAGAATTTTATGATTGCTTCAATCATCTTCTTGTCTGTGGCATCAAGTCCAAGGTCATCAACCTCAAGCTTTTTGAGAGCATAGTCTGCTATGCGGTCGGTTATGCATCCGTCAGATTCAACCTGGGCAAAATCACGAACACGCTTAAGCAGCCTGTTTGCAATTCTTGGGGTGCCACGTGACCTTGATGCAATTTCTGCCGCACCGCCGTTGGTGATTTCAATACCCAAAATTCCGGCAGAACGCTTTATAATCATTTCAAGCTCGTCATTTGTATACATCTCAAGGCGGCTGATAACGCCAAATCTGTCACGGAGAGGTGCAGTGAGTGCCCCCGCCTTTGTGGTAGCTCCGATAAGAGTAAAGTGCGGAAGTTCAAGACGTATTGACCTTGCCGAAGGGCCTTTACCAATAATAATATCAAGCGCCCCGTCTTCCATGGCGGGATAAAGAATTTCTTCAACGCTTCGGTTAAGCCTGTGAATTTCGTCAATAAACAAAATATCGTTTTCCGAAAGATTGGTAAGAAGTGCCGCCAAATCCCCCTGCTTCTCAATAGCAGGGCCTGATGTGATGCGGATGTTTACCCCCATCTCGTTGGCAATTATCCCGGCAAGCGTGGTCTTTCCAAGACCGGGAGGACCGTAAAGCAAAACGTGGTCAAGTGACTCATTTCTCTTTTTCGCCGCTTCCATAAAAACCTTAAGATTTTCCTTTGCCTTTTTCTGTCCCACATAGTCGTCAAGAAGCTTTGGTCTTAAGCTATATTCAATTTCATTGTCCCCGTCTATTGCACCGGTGGAAATAATCCTGTTTTCGTTTTCAAATTCCATAAGGCTTTAACCTTTCATAAGATTTTTAAGACCTATTTTCACAAGCTCTTCCACAGTTCCTTTTGCGCCGGAAAGCGCTGTCTTTGCCTGACTTTGTGAATAACCAAGAGCTATGAGTGCTGAAATCGCTTCGCTTTGTTCTGTTCCACCTCCATGGTAAACCTCAATTGCATCATCGTTTGTAACATCACCCATATCAAAGTTCTTGAACTTGTCCTTAAGCTCAAGGACAATTCTTTCCGCACCCTTTGCACCAAGACCGGGGGTGTTTTTTGCTATATACTTTGAATCGTTGGTTGCAATGCACAATGCGAACTTTGACGGTGAAATATTTGAGAGAAGTGCAATGGCTGTCTTTGCTCCCACACGGGATACGCCGATTATCATAATAAAAAGGTCAAGTTCTTCTTTTGTGGCAAAACCATAAATGTCAAACACATCAGCTGACGCTTTGAAATTTGCATAGGTATAAAGCTTTGCAAAATCCCCCTCACCTCCAAGGAGTTCAAGGGTCTTTGTGCTTGCATAAAGTCTGTATCCAATACCGCCCGCATCAATCACAACAAAGCTGTCACTTTTGTGCGCTATTTTGCCTGAGATATAATAAAACATAGCCTTTCTGCCTTTCCCAAAATTTCCTATTCTATTAGTATACTACTTTTTAAATCAAAAAACAAGTCCAAAATGCGAGTTTTTATGTATAAATTCTCACCACATAAGTCTGCCGCCGGTATGGGCGTGACAAACCGCAAGAGCAAGAGCATCAGCAGTATCGTCAGGCTTTGGAATTTCGCTCAAATTTAGTATTGCTTTTGTCATCTGCTGCACCTGTTTTTTGTCAGCTCTGCCATATCCCACCACCGCCTGTTTAACCTGAAGAGGTGTGTATTCAAACACGGGAACGCCATGGTTCTTTGCAGCCAGAATAAGTACCCCTCTTGCCTGAGCTACGTTTATTGCTGTTTTCTGATTGTTCTGAAAAAATAGCTCTTCAATCGCCAAGGCATCAGGCTTTGTCCTTGTGATAATCTCCACTGCCTCATCATAAATCTTCTTCAGCCTGTCGGTCATATCCTCGCCCGCCTCGGTAGTGATTGCGCCGTACTCCACAATCTTGAATCTGTTGCCCTCATAATCAATGCACCCAACACCCACAATAGCGTACCCCGGGTCTATCCCTATAATTCTCATAGTCTTTCCTTTCGCATTTTATACATATTCCAGATATAAAATGCATAAAAATTCATTTTTTTGCATAAAAATGCATAAACTTCAAAAAAACTGTTGCAATTTTCTATATTTAGGATTATAATACATATTGTAATATAAAAAACGAAATAAGGCAAGCATTTTTTGTGCTGTGCTTTTAATTTTCAGGAGGTTTTTAAAATGGCAAAAGATAAGGTTGTACTTGCCTATTCAGGCGGTCTTGACACATCAATCATCATCACATGGCTCAAGGAAAATTATGACTATGACGTTGTGTGCGTGTGCGGTGACGTTGGTCAGGGCAAAGAAACAGACGGACTCGAAGAACGCGCTATCAAATCAGGCGCTATCAAATGTTACATAGAGGATTTAAGAGACGAATATGTAAAAGACTACATCTTCCCCACTCTCAAATCAGGTGCAGCATACGAGGGCAAATATCTCCTCGGCACATCTCATGCAAGACCGATTATTGCAAAGAGACTTGTTGAAATTGCTCAGAAAGAGGGCGCTGTTGCTATCTGCCACGGTGCTACAGGAAAAGGTAATGACCAGGTGCGTTTTGAGCTTGGAATCAAGGCTCTTGACCCATCTCTCAAAATCATTGCTCCCTGGAGAATCTGGGACATCAAATCACGTGAAGACGCTGTTGACTATGCAAATGCTCACGGCATTGAAATTCCCGTTACAAAGAAGGACCTTTACTCACGTGACCGCAACATCTGGCACATCAGCCATGAGGGTATGGACCTTGAAGACCCATGGAATGAGCCACAGTATGACAGCCTTTTGAAGCTTGGCGTATCTCCAGAACAGGCACCTGATACCCCAACTTATGTTGAAATCGGCTTTGAAGCAGGTGTTCCTGTTTCTGTTGACGGTGAAAAGCTTTCTCCCGTTGCTTTGGTTGAAAAGCTCAACGCTCTTGGCGGTGCAAACGGCGTTGGTATCACAGACATCGTTGAAGACCGTCTTGTTGGCATGAAATCACGTGGCGTTTATGAAACTCCCGGTGGTACAATTCTTTACACCGCAATTCAGGAACTTGAATTCCTTTGTCTTGACCGTGACACTCAGGCATTCAAGAGAACAACACAGACTCAGTTCTCACAGCTTGTTTATGACGGAAAGTGGTTCACACCTCTTCGCGAGGCTATGTCTGCTATGTATGACGAAATGGATAAATACGTTACCGGTACAGTAAGACTCAAGCTCTACAAAGGTAACTGCACACCTGCCGGTGCGAAATCAAAATATTCACTTTACAATGAAGACATCGCATCATTCGGGGATAGCAAAGAGCTTTACCGCCACAAGGACAGCGAAGGCTTCATCAATCTCTTCGGTCTTCCTCTCAAGGTCCGTGCAATGATGAAGAAAAAGAACGGCGAACAGTAAAAATCAAACAGGGGTATCTCTCTTATACCCCTGAATTTTTGTATAGGAGACTTGATACTATGAAATTATGGGGCGGAAGATTTTCAAAATCAACAGACAAATCGGTTGACGATTTCAACTCCTCAATCCGCTTTGACTCACGTATGTATTCACAGGACATCCGTGGCAGTCAGGCTCACGCAAAAATGCTTGGAAAACAAGGAATTATCCCCAAGGAAGATGCCGATTTGATTGTGAAAACTTTGGGCGAAATCCTTGCTGATATTGAATGTGGTAAGGTTGAATTCACCATTGATGCAGAAGATATTCATATGAACATTGAAACAATCCTGATTTCACGGATTGGTGATGTAGGCAAAAGACTGCATACCGGAAGAAGCCGAAACGACCAGGTGGCTCTTGACAATAAACTCTATCTTCGTGACGAAGCAGAAATTCTTTCCTCTATGCTCACCGACTTGCAAAAAACAATCCTCACCTTAGCAGAAAATAACCTTGACACAATTATGCCGGGCTACACTCATCTGCAAAAGGCTCAGCCCATCACCTTCAGCCATCACGTCATGGCATACTATGAAATGTTCTCACGTGATTTATCAAGGCTCTCCGACTGGAAAAAGCGTATGAATGTTATGCCACTTGGTAGTGGTGCCCTGGCTGGCACAACCTACCCCCTTGACCGCGATTTTGTGGCAAAAGAGCTGGAGTTTGACGATATTACAAAAAACAGTATTGACGGTGTTTCGGACCGTGACTTTGTTTGCGAAATGGCTTTCGTTCTCTCAATGATAATGGTACACCTCAGTCGTTTTTCTGAGGAAATTATTCTTTGGAGTTCAAACGAGTTTGGCTTCATCACACTTGACGATGCTTACAGCACCGGTTCAAGCATAATGCCCCAGAAAAAGAACCCTGACATTGCAGAGCTTGCAAGGGGCAAGTCCGGCAGAGTTTTTGGAAGCCTTATGGGACTTCTCACTATGCTAAAAGGACTTCCCTTGGCATACAACAAGGATATGCAAGAAGATAAAGAACAGATTTTCGATGCCCTTGATACCGTAAAAATGTGTCTTCCTGTATTTTGTGGAATGCTCAAGACTATGACCATAAACAAATCCGCCATGGAAAAAGGTGCAAAAGGCGGCTTTACCAATGCAACAGACGTGGCTGACTATCTGGTTAAGAAAGGTCTTCCATTCCGTGACGCCCACGCAGTTGTAGGAAAAATGGTTGCTTTTTGTCTTGACACAGACAAGTTCATTGAAGAGCTTTCTATGGCAGAATTCAAAGACTTTTCACCGCTTTTTGATGAGGACGTTTATGATGCCATATCCCTTGAAACCTGCGTAAACCAGCGAAATATAATTGGCGGGCCGGCAGCTGAAACAATGAAAAAGATAATTGATGATTATAAAAAGAACTTTTAATTTTTAAACAGCAAAAAGCCCTTGGCAGAATGCCAAGGGCTTTTGTTATGTATGCTTTTAGATATTATACATTGTGAGATATTCTTTGGTGTTTTCAATCATTTCATCAAAGAGAGCTTTTGCTTCAGTAAGGTTGAGGCGTTTAACCTGAGGATCCTTGCAGAATGCCTGGAAAGCAAGGTCAAGGTCACGGGTAACAGCAGCTTCAACAACCATTTCCTGAACAGCAACGTGGTCGATTGTAAGAGCAAATACTGCGGGAGGAAGTTCACCAACAGTAACAGGAGCAACTGTGCCTGATGTGAATGACGCATTTGTTTCAACAACAGCATCCATAGGAAGGTTTGTAATCTGACCGCGGTTTGGCATATTTACGTTTGTAACAAAGCTGCCAAGACCAAGAATTGCCTTCATCTGCTTTACGCCTTCTTCACCAGATGGTGTAATTTTAAAGGCTTCTTCGCCAGAAATATACTTTCTGCGTTTTTCAAGTGCGTTATCAAGGAGTTTATATCTGTGGGCAACACTTGTAAGACCAAAGCCCCATTTTTCAACACATTCAGGACTTTCAAGATACCATTTTCCGGGGCAAGCTTCAGCCAAATGACGGTCACCTGCTGCTGCAATATAGCCATAACGGAGGAAAAGGTCCATCTTTACCATCTGCTTTGACTGGAATACACGGTTGAGCCAGTTGTCATCAGCACCTTCAGTGAAGCCAACCTTTGCATATTCTTCACAGAATTCCTTGTAGATGGGGAATACATCGATATCCTGATAGTAAGCTTTTTTGAGCCATGTAAAGTGGTTAACACCCATAACTTCGCAGCGGATATCTTCTCGCTTGATGTCTTTGATGCCAAGCTTCTTTTCAAGAACTTTTGCAAGGAATTTCTGGGTACCAAAAACTTCGTGGCAGCAGCCAAAAGCTTTAATTTCAGGGAATACCTTGTAAAGAGCTCTTGTACACATTGTCATTGGGTTTGTGTAGTTGATAACCCATGCATTGGGGCAGTTTTCACGGATGCCGTTTGCAATAACTTCGTACATAGGAATTGTGCGGAGAGCACGGATGATACCACCAGGACCCATTGTGTCGCCAACAGACTGATAGATACCATACTTTTCAGGTGTATGAACGTCGCTTCTCATTTCTTCAAATGTACCTGGAAGAATTGAGATAATAACAAAGTTTGCATCCTTGAGAGCATCCTCAAGTGTATCTGACACAAAATATTTCCAGTTGTCAAGCTTGTCATCAAGCTTTCCGATGCCGTTACCGATTTGTGCGTTCTGAACAGCAGGTTCTTTGTCTATATCATAAAGATACACATCACCGCTGAGTGCGCTTTCCTGTGCCAGGTCACTCATAAGATTCCAAGCCCAGTTCTTTGAGCCGCCGCCGACATAAGCGATTTTTATGCCTGTAGCTTTTCCGTTTTCAATTTTCATTTTTTTCACTCCTATATAAAATTTTTAATATGCTTCACACTTAAAGAACAATACCGTCTTTAAAAATCGAGATTTCACTGTAACCATTTCTCTCATTTGCTGTTTCTTCACCCGATGCCACAGCGATTATGTAATCAAGGAACCTATCAGTTAGTTCGTCCATTGTTGTGTCACAGAGTACGGGTGATGCATCAAAGTCAATCCAGCCCTTTTTCTTTTCAGCGAGGGCGTGATTTGTTGCAACTTTGATTGTGGGAACAGGTCCGCCCACAGGTGTACCTCTGCCGGTTGTAAAAAGAATCATATGAACTCCGGCAGCGGAGAGATTTGTGATTGCCACAATGTCATTTCCCGGACCGTTGAGAAGAGAAAGTCCGTTTTTCTTAAGCACATCACCATAGTCTAAAACGTCAACAACCTCACTCATTCCGCCCTTTTGAACACAGCCAAGAGATTTTTCTTCCAAGGTCGTTATTCCACCTGCCTTGTTACCCGGTGACGGATTTTCGTATATAACCTGATTATGCTTTGTGAAATAGTCTTTGAAATTGTTAATCAGTGCAACAGTCTTGTCAAACAATTCTTTGGTAGGGCAACGCTTCATAAGAAGATGCTCCGCGCCAAACATTTCAGGAACTTCAGAAAGCACACAGCTTCCGCCAAAAGAAATCACCTTGTCAGAAAGACTTCCCACCAAGGGATTTGCACTTATTCCGCTGTATCCGTCACTGCCACCGCACTTAAGACCAATTTTGAGTTTTGACACGGGAACTGGCTGGCGTTTGAATGTATCCGCATATTTTTTAAGGTCTTCAATTATGCGAACGCCTTCTTCAATTTCGTCTTCCACATCCTGAACGTTCAGGAACTTAACTCTTTCCTCATCATATTCGCCAAGGACCTCTTTGAAAACAGGGATATTGTTGTTTTCACAGCCAAGACCAAGCACCAGAACTGCTGCAGCATTTGGGTGATTAATAAGCCCTCTAAGAATAAGCTGGGTAATCTTTTGGTCATCACCAAGCTGCGAACAACCAAATGGATGCTCAAAATGTTTCACACCAGTGAGGTCAGCAAGACGTTTTGAAATTTTATTTACACAACCAACGGTGTTTATAATCCACACTTCGTTTCTGATACCAACGTCGCCGTTTTTGCGCACATAACCCATAAAAGTCTTGTCGGTATCAACCTTTTGGGTAGGCACAAAATCAGGCTCATAAACATACTCAAGATTTCCCGAAAGGTTTGTTTTCATATTGTGGGAATGGATATGTTCACCTTTTTTTATGTCACAGACAGCGTGGCCTATTGGGTTTCCGTATTTAATGATGTTTTCACCGTTTTTGATATCGAGAAGTGCATATTTGTGCCCGTTTTCAAGGTTTACTTCAACGTTGTCAAGCTTGTTGATAATCATCTGCCCATTCTCTCCTTCACTGCATCAGCAAGGAATGACAAATCCTCATCCCAGAGGGCTGTGTTTGCCATAATCTCTTCAACAGATGCATTTTTCATAAATTCCATAACGCCCTTGTCGTCATTCGGCATATCTGTTTTGTAAAATTCAATAAGCTTTGCAAAAGATGTAAGAAGTCTATCAGGCATTTCATTCTTGCGCTTAATGTATTCAAGAATTGACGGGAGAACTCTAACTTTAAACTTGCTCACTGAGTTGAGTGAAATTGATGCGCAAAGATGCTTGATGTAAGGATTACAAAATCTTTCAAACACATTGTCTGCATAGTCCACAAGTTCTTCATTTGAAAGGTCTAACGTCGGAATTATTTCGTCATAAACACATTCTTTCACAAACTTGCTCAAAACTTCGTGTTCCATACAGTCACCCACCGTCTCAACGCCCAGAAGCATAGCATATGGAATCATTGATGTGTGTGCGCCATTCAAAATGCGAACCTTTCTTGTTCTGTATCTTTCCAAATTGTCGGTAACGATTATGTTGAGACCAGCTTTGTCAAATGGGAATTCCTTTGTTAGGCTGTCTGGTCCTTCAATAACCCAGAGATGGAAAATTTCACTGGTGTTGACCATATTATCTTCATAGCCAAGTTCCATATCTTCGCCTTTCGGGTAACCGGTAACAATTCTGTCAACCAAAGTGTTACAGAAAATATTTTCTTTTTCAACCCAAAGCTTAAAGTCTTCGCCAAGTCCCCATAAATCCGCATATTTCAAAATATACTTTTTGAGAGTTTCACCGTTTTTGTCAATGAGTTCACAAGGCAGGAATATAAATCCGCCAAGTCCCAAATCAAAACGTTTCTTGAGAAGAAGTGTAACTTTCGCAGGGAAAGTCACATTGGGTGCTTTTTCAGGAATGTCATTTTCCGAAAAAGCAATTCCCGATTCAGTTGTGTTTGAAACAACGAACCGAAAATCAGGGTTTTTAGCCAAATCAAGATATGCATCAAAATCTTTGTAAGGCTCAACTGTTCTTGAAATCACGTCAACGATTTTTTTGTCAACTGTTGGAACGCCGTCCTTTATTCCGCGCATGACGTGAGTATAAACACAGTTCTGCGCTTCAAGCATATGACACATTCCGTTTTCAATGGGCTGTACAACAACAACTCCTGCATCAAAGTCAGAATTTTCGTTTGTGAGCTGTATAATCCAGTCAACAAATCCTCTCAAGAATCCGCCTTCACCGAACTGTATAAACTTTTCGCATCTGTTAGGTTTTGTAAACATAAAAAACTATTCCTTTCGAGTATTCTTACAAGGTTATTATAAATCAAAAACATCTTGTTTTCCTTTAAAATTTTGCTATTTTTCGTTAAAAACACGAAAAAAATGATTGATTTTGGTTCAAATATATGTTAAACTATATTCTGGGAGTGATAAAATGCAAATCAGCAAATCCAAAAACCCTAATTTTTCACATACTATAATTTCAAACAAAAGGTCTATTTCAACAGCTCACCTTCACGACGAATATGAGCTTTATTACATGTTAAAAGGCGAAACAAACTACTTCATCCGTGATGAAATTTTCAAGGTCAAACAAGGTGACTTTATTTTTGTTCCCAAGAGTGTTATTCACAAAACTGACAGTGAGGAATGTCTCAACAATGAGCGTATTCTTCTGAGTTTCAGCGACAGCATCCTCACGCCCGAGGCTTCCGAACACATAAAAGTTCTTTCAAAAGAAAAGCTTATTTATATTCCTGAAGAAAATCGCCGTATTGTCGAGGAAGTTCTTGAGAAAATTGAGAATGAATATAAAAATGAATCGGACTTTTCAAAAGAGCTAATTAACCTCTATACATTGGAGACTCTTGTTCTTCTGTGCAGACTCAAGGAAACCAGCACCAGAAATCTGGATGAAACCGAAATGATAATCCAGTCAATCTCAGAATACATAAACTCAAACTTTAATCAGGATTTGACTCTCAAATCATTAAGTCGCAAATTTGCCATGAGCGAGGGGCATTTGTCACGAAAATTCAAGTCAATATCAGGCATGGGTCTTTGCGAATATATCACCTTTGTCCGTATCCAAAATGCATCCAAGCTTCTTTCAAGGACAGACTATTCACTCACAGAAATTTCTTCAATGTGCGGTTTCAATGACAGCAATTATTTTTCTTCGGTGTTCAAAAAAATCAAGGGAACCACTCCTTACAAATATTCAAAATATAAGAAAAGCCTTTAGAATAAATTATTGACGAGCAGTCTTTAATATGTTAAAATAATCAATATACAGGAGGGATAGATATGTCTATTACTAAATCTAAATTTGGAGAGCTTAACGGAAATGATATTATACTTTATACTCTCACCAACAAAAGCGGCTTGACTGCCGAAATTCTAAATTATGGCGGCATGGTCAGACGACTTATTTACAAAGATGTCGATATGGTTCTCAGCCACAATACTTTCGAAGATTATTTGAAAAACGAAGCATATTTTGGTGCTCTTATTGGAAGAAACTCAAATCGTATCGCTGATTCAAAATTCACTTTGAACGGCAAAACTTATGAGCTTTATCCCAATGATGGGCGCGGCAATCTTCATGGTGGAAAAGTTGGATTCGACAAAAAGATATGGGATGTAGAAATGATTGATGCTGGCGAACCTTCCCTTGTTCTTTCCATAACAAGTCCTGACGGCGAAGAAGGTTTTCCGGGAAATGCCAGTATCAAGGTTACATACACCCTTACAAATGACAATGAACTCAGAATCCATTATGAAGCATCTTGCGACCAGGATACCGTAATGAATCTCACAAATCACGCTTATTTCAACCTCAACGGTCACGCAAGCGGAAACATTGATGGTCACACTCTTTGGATTGACAGTGATTTTTATACACCAAATAATGATGAATGTACCCCAACCGGTGAAGTTCTCAGTGTAAAAGGTACTCCATTTGATTTCAGTACTGATGCAAACCTCGGCGAACGTTTCGAATCAGGCCACGAACAAATCAAAATGTTCGGCGGTTTTGACCACAACATTGCACTAAACGGCAAAGGTTACCGCAAAGTTATTGAAGCAAAGGGCGACAAAAGTGGCATCGTTATGGAAGTATATACCGACCAGCCTGCTGTTCAGTTCTATGCAGGAAACGCAATCGACACCAATCGCATTTGTAAGGACGGCGTAAAATACCCAACACACGGCGGATTTTGTCTTGAAACACAGTCCTTTCCCAACGGCATAAATGTATCGCATTTCCCCGACGGATTCCTCAAAAAGGGCGATAAATACGACAGCGTTACATCTTACAAGTTTATATAATCAAACACACAAAAACAAGGCAGAAATTTCTGCCTTGTTTTTTTCTGCAAACTATCGATTATTTTTACACATATAAAAGGTATTGCGGCTTGCGGGTTTATTCTGGATTGAGTCAAGAGCTTCGCCAAAACGCTGAAAGTGTACAACTTCGCGCTCACGCAAGAATTTGATTACATCATTGACATCCGGGTCATCCGAAACCCTCAAAATATTGTCATAAACCGCCCTTGCCTTTTGTTCTGCTGCCAAGTCTTCCACAAGGTCAGCTATCGGGTCGCCAGTGACCGCAAACTCTTCTGCCTTCTGGGGATTTCCGCCTGCTGAAATTGCATAAACTCCCCTGCCATGATCAATAAAATATGGCGCCATAGGGCTGTTTTCTATTTCGGTTGTTGTAGCATTTTTTGCTAGCTGGTGTATAATAGTTCCAACCATTTCGAGATGCGCAAGCTCCTCGGTGCCCACGTCCGTCAGGGTTGCCTTTGTTATATCATTGGGCATAGAAAAACGCTGTGACAAATATCTGAGCGCCGCGTTGGCTTCACCATTAGGTCCACCGTACTGACTCACGATAAAGCTGGCAAGCTTCGGGTTGGGGTTTTTAATGTTTATGGGGTACTGTAAACGTTTCTGATAACTCCACATAAAGCGAGCACCTCCTTAATTGTTCCATGGCCACGGGTCCTCTACCCATGTCCATGTCTGTGTGTCGGTTGCGTCCCCTGCAACTATCGGGCCAAACCTTTTGACATACTCTTTTTTGAGTTCCTTTGCCTTCTCGGTCATTTTGCGGAACTGCATAAGCGCCATACGGTCATTTGGATGTGTGTTGAGATATAAATTCCAGTCATATGCCGCAAAAGAATATGCCATGATTTCTTTCATAAGCTTGTTACGTTCTGTCACAGCTATCATCCTCCTTATCCAAAGACTGGTTTCCGTAAACACCCAAAGGCAGGTCAAGGGTCGGGAAAATTGTTCCCCTTGAAAGACCCATCTCGGGGCTGTAAAGGTTTCTGTCATTTGCAACCTGAATGGGTACATAAGCATAGCCCTCAGGATACATAGTGTTTCTATCAAACATAAGCTTCATTCCTTTCTTTTTCTTTGCGGCCTGAAAACCGACAAAAAATGAGCTTAATTTATTTTATGAAAATTCTCGACAAAATGTTACAAACCCGCCGATTGCTATTGACAAAAAATTTCAGAGTGATAAAATACTTATAAAAAAACATGGCATTAACTTTTAATGCCAACAAGAATCGAGGGACCTCTTATGAAATTCGGTAGCGATCTTACCGAAGGACCTATAACTAAAAAATTTATATATTTTATCGTACCTATAATTCTTTCAGGATTTCTTCAACAGCTATACAGCACAGCAGACACCATGGTGGTCGGACGTTTTGCAGGGGACACGGCACTTGCTGCAGTTGGTTCAACAGTTGCCCTCACCAATCTTATATTGAACCTTTTCATCGGTCTTTCTGTTGGGGCAAATGTTGTATGTGCAAGACATTTCGGTGCAGGTGACAAGAAGGGTCTGCATGACGCTATTCACACATCTGTCTCTTTGGCAATAGTATCAGGTTTTCTGCTTGCCGCAGTTGGTTTTTTCTTTTCCGGAACATTCCTCCGCCTTATGTCAACACCAAATGATGTAATTGGTCAGGCGACCCTCTATATGCAGGTTTATTTTTTAGGTTCGCCCGCTTCACTTCTTTATAACTTTGGTGCTGCAATTCTCCGTGCAGCCGGGGATACAAAAAGACCTCTTTATATACTTGCTTTTTCAGGTATTGCAAATATTGCACTCAATCTCTTTTGCGTTATTGTTTTAAAGCTCGGGGTTATCGGCGTTGCGATTGGCACGATTGCCTCTCAGGTAATTTCCGCAATCGCTGTAATTACAATCCTCTTAAAGTCAAAAACAGAGTTTTCTCTTAAGTCCTCACATATCCGCATCCACAAAAATCAGCTCCTTAAAATAGCTTATACAGGCATTCCATCAGGACTTAACGGTTGCATGTTCAGCCTTTCAAATGTTATCATCCAGACCGCCATCAATTCCTTTGGAAAAATTGCAATAGCCGGAAATGTTGTTGCCAGCAACCTGGAGATATTCGGATTTCTGATTTTATCATCTGTGGAACAAGGCGTCGTCACCTTTGTCGGTCAGAATATGGGTGCCGGCAAATTCAAACGGATTGATTCAGTGACAAAAGTTGCTATGTGCTGTGCCTTTGTAGGGGCAGGAGCATTTGCACTCCTTATGATTTTCTTGGGCAGACCTTTACTTGGTCTTTTTGCTGATGATACATCCCGCGAGGTAGTGGTAAGTGCCGCAATGCTGAAAATGTCTATCGTTATTTATAGCTACATTATTCATGTCCCCAATCAAGTACTTGGCGGTGTTCTTAAAGGTATGGGCAGAGCTGTTATTTCAATGCTCATAAACGTTGTTTGCATCTGTCTTCTCAGGGTGGTTTGGGTTTTATGTGTATTTCCACTGCACCCAACACTCCAAATGGTTTATTATTCATACCCAATAACATGGGGGTCATCAAGTATTGTCGCGATGATTGTTTATTACTTTGTAAGAAAAAAGATATTTAAAAAAGGATGAGGCAAAAGGCTCATCCTTTTCATTTTAATTTATACATCCGTCAATGTTTATTATATAATGTATAATAATCCTCAGGGCATCGAAAAATCCTTCGATGTCTATTTTTTCGTCCTTTTGATGAACACCACCGTGTCCCTTGGGCATTTCCATAAAAGGCATCTTTCTGTCGGCACGCTTAGTAACAGTACCCACCGAAAATGCATTTTCGATATGTCTTGCATAAGTTCCTCCACCAAGCCTGATAGGTTTTTCATCAAATCCCGTAACAGCATTATATATACCCGCAAGTATCTCGGGGATGGGGCTGTCATCATCAATAGAAAATCCGGGCATATTGTTTTTAACAGTTGCTTTCCAGCCCATTTTCCCAAAGCTTTCTGCTACATTTTTTTCGAGTGTATCAGGATTCAAAGTTGAGCCATATCTGGTGTCAAAAGAAAGTTCAACATATCCGTCTTTTAAAGATGCTATTCCATTTACAAAAGTGAGTTTCCCAAATCTTATATCATTATGCGCAAGGCTCATAGTGGTACCAAACGGGCACCCCAAGACTTTTGTGACCTCTGTCATAATTTTTCTGTCATTTTCACAAAGCGAGCAGCACTCGCAAAGGAGCTGTGCCGCCTTATGCATTGCATTCACAGAGCCCTCGGGCTCTGCCGCATGTTTTGCCATACCTTTTGCCAAAAGAATTATGTGATTTCCATTTTTCTCTACTTCAAAAGTATCGTCCGCGGCTATTTTTGAAGAAAGCTCACTTTCAAGGTCAGCAGAATATTTAATTGTTATCTTCACTTTGTCAAGCACCACATTGAATGCCTCCCCGCCGCTGATATCAATAATATCCTGACATTTCTCACCGCTTGTTGCAACAAGGTGACAAATCCCTTTTTCACCCACGCTGCAAGGAAAGTCTGCGTCAAGCACCAATGACACCTGGGGCATATCCTGTTCCTTGGAAAACGCCTTTATGTCGGACATTCCCGTTTCTTCCTCGGAACCTACAAAGGCTCTTATTTTGCTCTTTATGGGAACATTATTATCTTTCAAAAACTTCATGGCACAAAGGGATGCAATTATCCCCGATTTGTTGTCCTCAACACCTCTGCCGATAAGTGTTCCGTCGATTATTTTGGGTTCAAAAGGCTCGGTATAAAGCCATCCATCCCCCACGGGAACAACGTCGCTATGTCCAAAAAGGGCTATTGTCTTTTCTCCATCGCCAAAGTCTGCCAAGGCATATCCCGATTCTTCAAAAAGCTTTGTTGCAAAACCACTGTCCTCAAAGAGCTTGCTGCACGCCTTAAGAGCTTTCGCACATTCCTCGCCAAAAGGAGCGCCTTTCTTTGCTTCTCCTTTTATTGCAGGGATTTTGCAGATTTCAATCCACTTGTCGAGAATTTCCTCTTTATTTTCTTCTATCCATTGTTTTATTTTTTCATCATAACGCAAATCAATCATAAGTCTTCCTCTTTTCTTAAGGTGTCCTGAACAGTTTTTGTACCCGATTTGCATCAGGGCTTGCATTGTTGTAAACCATACCGAAATAAGTGTCTATGGTATCTTTATATTCATTTTCATCTTCGTAATTCAATGTTTCGCCATTTTCTGTCTTATACAGCGAAAATGCGGTAATTACCGGAATCTTATTTTGCATATCCGCCATATAATCATAAAAAGGCGTTGTGGGGCAATCCGCCACATCAAGCACCATAGGCGCCATATACGGAATAGACGTGAGACTCGGCAGTTCTTTTTCGAGTTCAAAATTTGCCCATACAACATAAGGGGTGGTCCTTAGGTTAAAGGTGGTCTCCAAATCAATGTTTTCAACCAGCTCGGTAGCAAAGGACGGCGCGTGGTCACCCACCATACATATTATTACCTCACGGTCGGAGTTTTCAAAATATTTGGTCAGATTTTCAAACGCCTTGTCACTAAGCTTCACACAGGACAAAAATTCAGAAACTATATCCGTGTTCTCCCCAAAATCCTCAGCTACCTTTATTATGTCCTCTTCCTCAGGGTTTATATCCCAACCGCCGTGATTTTGAATGGTGAGGAGATACATAAACCGAGGTCCGTCCCCCATTTTTTCATAATCCACAAGCATTTTGTCATAGCAGAATTCATCAGTGGCATAAGGACGCACTCCATATTTTTCTGCCTCACCAAACTGTGGTCTGAACAAAATATTATCAAAGCCAAGCTTTGGATATACAATTCCTCTTGAATAATTGAGTTCTTCAGCACAATGCCCCGCCCAGCTTGAATATCCTAAGGATTCAAGGTGGCTGACTATGCTGTTGGCATCATCAAAGGAAAGATAGTTAAAAGGAGTTATTCCCGACATAAGCTGAACAGAATTGCTTGTCAAAAATTCATATTCGCTCTTATTCGTTCCGCCGCCTGTACCAGCAACAACCGCCTTTCCCTTTTGGGCATCTGGCAGGCTGTCAATAAAAGGCATAGCCGACGAGGTTTTTGATATATCAACCAAGTCTCTCATATCATAAAATGTTTCGTTTAGTATGAAAATTATATCAGGTGTACGCGTCTTTTTATCGTTCGCTTTATGCTCATCAGCTATACTTTTGAGCTTTGCTTCATCATATCCATCAGCCTTTGTTACCATATTTATGGAATTTTGAAATACTTCAACCGAGCTTGCCACAAAGCCATATTTATAATATGAATCCTCCCAGGACCAGACAAATGTGTTTCGGGGTTTTATGGGGTTTTCTGCAAGATACACCTGATATACAAATACCGCACCAAAAGCAAAGAGCAAACAGCTGTGTAACAATCTTTTCTTGATTGACCGCGCCTGCTTTTTCTCGCGCTTAGATATTTCACGGGTCACCAAAACCGACAAAGCAAAAAACACAATTATCGCAATAACATACACGTTCAAAGGAAATTTATAGCTCCCCATCACCGAAATGGCTGTCTTTGCATTATGTAGGTCCTGAGTTGATATGGGAGAGTTCCTGAAAACCAGGGTATAATAATTGGCAATGCTCAAAACCAAAGCAGGTATGGATACCGCAAGAGACGAAATCCACCATCTGCCAACGAAAATATATACCGCCGACATAACAACAAACACCGAAAGAATGTTTATTACCGTATAAAATATACCATTAAAAAACGGATTTTTGTTTCCAAGTTCTATACAATAATAAATCAGCGCAGCATTCAAAAGCACATAAAGAAATAGCACTATGCCTTGTTTGTGCTTCGTGTAAAGCTCTTTGAGCCAAGCAACCATCTTCTTCACAAAATCCCTCCTCAAATTTTTATTTCGACAACATTCGACACTCTTATTATAAAGACTGTATAATCTGGATGCCACCTATTTCATCAGCAAGTTCATAACAAGTTAAGACTAAACTATCTACCATAAGACCAAAGTATCATATCAATTTTTCGTGGTGTCCAAAAGTCTGTATTGAACTGCTGATTTAATTCATTTGCTTTTTCTCTCATTATTTTAATTAAGACTACACCATCTTTAATATTTAGGGACTTTGGTTTCATTTCGTCTAAAAAAGATTTATAAATAGGGTGGTCTATCTCACAAAGTCTTTTTACCACAAATTGATCCACAGTGCCAAAATCTTCAGGAAACAATATTGCTAATAAACCACTAGCACCAGCAGTTCCAAGTCCGTGAATTTTTTGAGCAGTAATTAAACACTTTTCTATATCTGTATGTGAAGTTGAAAATATTTCATCTTTTATGTTTAGCAATTCTTCTAAATTATCTTCTCTAATATATTTTTCTAAATCTTTTCTGCGGTTAGGTAAATACTCCGTAAATTTCCAAACAAAATATTTGTTATATAGAAACTCATAAAATTCATTAATATTCATAGTCTGGATTATATCAACATTTATATTATTGATGTAATCTTCTAAAATTCTCTGTTTGTCTCCTAATATATAGTTGTAATGGTTTAATGCCTGTTTCCAATCGTTTTCTGAACCCAAGTACCATAACAATTTAAGAGCACTATTTTCTGGTTCGGTATTCTCTACATCATCATATATAGTTTCATCTTCTGTAACTTCATCATCATAATAATCTGCTTCAAAGTCATCATAATATGTATTCCTGTCAAAAAAGTATTTTAAGATAAGATATAACCCATAAAAGATATAGTAATATACTGATAGAAGCAGAAGCAATAATGTTTTTATAGGATAATACAACAGACATAAGAATTGATAACATATTCTGTTTGTTCCACGATATCTATTATATTTTAGTCGTTCAGGCAATCTATAAGACCAATCTTCTTTTATGGTTTCAATTAAAAACATTTTATTTCCCTCCGTATACAATATTCTAACAAGATTTTATCAGAAATGTTGTACTATATAACGGACAGTATTTTCGACAATATTCGACATTCTTTATAAGCTTATATTAAGACACGCTAAAAACCACCATGCTTCAAGACAATTCGCATTAAAGAACAATTGAATCAATCTGTTTGTATTCTTCTTCTGTAAAATTAAGATTGTCCACCATTTTAAGATTTTGTAATATCTGTTCAGGTTTTGAGGCTCCGATTAATACACTCGTAATACCTTCATGACTATACACCCACGAAAGTGCCATTTGCGCAAGAGTTTGGCCTCTATTTTTTGCTATTTCATTCAGGCTTGCAACTTTTTTAAGCACTTCTGCTGACAAAGATTTTTCATTTAAGAATCTTCCGTCTGTTCTTACCCTGCTATCCTCCGGAATCCCATCCAAATAACGGTCGGTAAGGAGTCCCTGTGCCAAAGGACTAAAAATAATCAAGCCTTTCTTTTTTGCAATCGCACTTTCAACAAGCCCGTTTTTCTCAATAGTTCTGTCTAAAATAGAATATCGGTTTTGATTAATTACAAAAGGACAATGAAGCTCTTCAAGAATAGCCGCTGCTTTTTCCATCGTTTCTCCATCATAATTTGACAATCCCACATAAAGCGCCTTACCGCTTTTCACTATACTATCAAGAGCCCACATTGTTTCATAAAGCGGTGTATCAGGATCCATTCTATGATGATAGAATATATCAACATAATCAACATTCATTCTTCTAAGACTTTGGTCAAGGCTTGCTGTTAGATATTTCTTGCTTCCCCACTCGCCGTATGGACCTGGCCACATATAATATCCAGCCTTTGTGCTTATTATCATTTCGTCACGATAGGCCTTTAAATCACGATTTAATATTTTGCCAAAATTGGTTTCTGCACTTCCCTCTTTTGGGCCATAATTATTTGCCAAATCAAAATGTGTTATACCGTGGTCAAAGGCCGTAAAACACATTTTACGCATATTCTCAAAATCGCCATTGTCTCCAAAATTGTGCCACAATCCAAGAGACACCGCAGGAAGTTTTAGTCCGCTTTCACCACATCTTCTGTATTCAACATCTTCATACCTTTTTACAATTGGAGTATAATTCATAATTACTTTTCCTTTCGCCAAATTTCGACAATCTTTATAAAAAGACTGTATAATCCAGATGACAATGCTTTTCAGTAGTTGCGACATATAAGGTTTAGATGAAACCTTTCAAAGGCTTCTCCTTGAGGAGAAACTTTTGACTTCACAATATTCGACATTTCTTAAAAGTTCGTGTCATGTTAGGAGAACAGTGAATAATAGGACCTACTAATTTTTCTTGATTTTTTCAACTGTTTTTCCTTAACCGCTTTTCCTTAGAACCCGCAGGAATATTAGATTTTCCTGCCCGATATGTAAATATTTATTATCGGCAAACTAATGTTTAAATTGTATAAACTTGACACGAGTAAAATTTATTCCTTTTCTTGAATAGCATCAATTTCTTCTTGTGTTAATTCAATATATCTATTATCATTATACATTGTGTCTGTTGTATCATCTATTGCATCAGATATTTTTCTAACATCAATTTCGTTACAAAATGGTGGCTCGTCTTTACAATTTTGTGCAACCATTATAAAAGAACCATTTTCCCAATCAATATCAAAAGAAGTCATGATTTTTGTTCCATCAGTTATATCAAAAAAAGCTTCCTGATTATCTATAAATGATTCGTAAATAAATTCAAATAATGCTTCTTTACTAATTTTTATAACTCTATATGTATTTTCAGGAATTTTCTTTTCTACTTTTTTCTTCTTAAACACGTTAACACTCCTTCCAATAATTTTCGACAAAGTTCGTATCAAGACCGACGAACAGTGAATAATAGGACTACTATTCATGTCCTCACCATTTATCGTCAGAAATTTTAAAACAAAACATTATTTAAATAATAATTAGATATCACCGTATTTCTGAATAAATAGAATTTGTTCAAGTACAGTTGTGAAATAATAGTTATGCCTGCGAGCATACTCAAACTGTATTTAATGATATCCTCTTCTTCAAGCCTATATAAATTCCCCTCAACCCTATTCTTAACCCTCGCATAAGTTGGTGTTTTTTCAAACTGTTTATCCACAAACCCATTATTATGTACCATCATATTACGAAGATTAACTATGTCTATCAAATTATTCCAATCATTCTTATCAAACTCACTTTTCAAGTTTATATCGAATGCCTTTTTAAAATGGTCATTTGCTTTTTCTACATTCATAAAATCATTCTTCGTGTATACAGCAATAGCTTTTTTTACATAATCGTTCCTAATACCAAAATTAGTTATGAATATTAACGCCTCAAAACATTCTCTAAAAACAGTTTCAATCACTGATGCCATTGCAATAATTTCATTTTGATAAACATCGTAAGCTAACAACCAATCTTTATTATCGGGGTATTGCTTTTTTAATTCTCTCAACCCCAAATCATTTATTCTATTGATTCTCATAAATCTTGAAGATTGTTTAATAAGATTTTCTCTAACTGAACCTCTCCCACAATGAGGACAATAGTTATATCCACCAGTTCCATTTATTTTTTTATCCCTTGGAATTATTTCAATAGTTCCACAATACGGACAACATAATTGATACAATTGAATTCGTCGACGATGCATATTCTTAAAAAAGTCATTTTCTTTCAACGGTTGTCTATGGTATAACTCACAGAATTTACAATAGAATTTATAATAAGTGGTTTTCATGAAAGCACTCTGATTAGAATTAAATTTCTCTATAAACTCCTCATCGACCAATGCATATATTTCATTTGTTGCTTTCTTCATTTTTCCACCTCTTTCTCCACCATTCGACACAATTTTTACTCGTGTCATGTTAGGACCAAAAGCTACTTTTCCAACGGTAAAATCAAACAAGATTCCTCAAAAAAAATCTTATTGTATGCCGTTTGGCAATCTTCTATACTACTGTATTGTCCCTTTTTGTTACTATGGCACACATAGGTATTTTTATCCGTCGGAGCAATATCAACTCTTAAAAACTGTCCTTTTTTTATTGCAAAAGCATATTCATCAAAGGTGAACTCTAGCACAATCTTTTCATTTTCTATGTAGTTTTCTCTTTGATAGCATACCGAGGTTATATCATGTCTTAATGCATAATCGCCCTCCTCAGTATGTAAGCCTATCATCATATAAAACGAAGTATCGCGACAATTTGACGAAACAGTAAGCCTTGCCTTCATTTTCCCTTTTACAAACACATCCTTTTCCTGCGCTTGCGTATATATACTTATAACATCATCTCTTTTACTCTGTTCTTTCATCCACACTCCTTCAGGATTAAATGAAGGTGGATTTTGCGGATTGTATACTAATGTCTTTACGCCTTTGCTGAGCGAAACAACCTTCTCCTCTGTTTCCTCTGCATAAAAATCCGACTGCCATTTCTCTTCAAATGTACGATAATAAGTAATCACACCCGGATTTACAAAAGGTTTCTCTTTTTTTCTTATACTGTTAAACCATTTAAGTTGATAATCGTTTCCAAATTGTTCTTTCACAGAACCTTTTGGAAATTTAATTCCATAATGTTCATCGTATGAATCCCCGTGGTTATATGGCGAAACTATCATTGCGCATTTTTCTCTTGTTTCATTTTTCATTTCGTTCCACATTTTAAACATACCGCCCACATAAAAATCGTTGTATCCGGTGGTAAGTAAAACAGGCATTTTTGCCTCAGACACGGCACCTCTGGCTTCACTACCACCAAACCGCGTCCCCCAAAAAGGAGAATCAAAACGTTCTGCCGTAAGCATTTGTTCAAAATCCTCTGCACGTTCGCCCAAAACACGTTGGGATAAATTTTTAATCGGTAATTCCGAAAAAGATTCTATAGTATGCTTTTTTTCAAGATTACATTTATCCTTGTAAAGGGAAAAATGCCAATTGGCGTGCCCTCTGCGCATTTGTCCGTTTCGGTACCATAAACGATAGCGTTCACTGTCTTGAACATCGAAAACAGCACCTTTTATGTCTTCTTCAAATGGCGCTGTGCTATAATGAAGTGATGCTGTATAACTCCCGCCAAGCAAAAAAAGTTGTCCGTTATAAAAATCTTGCTGACGTATCCACTTTCTCAACGCAAGGCCATCTTCACGCTCGTGTATATAAGGGATAAAATCTCCTGAACTTTTTCCCTGTCCTCTGCAATGCTGAAGTACAATAGCATATCCGTTTTCTGTCCAATGAATATTATTATTTTTAAATTGCTCTGTCAGATCATTTTCAGTTTTTTCTTTTGTATTGCTCACATAAGGCGAACGCATAACCACAACAGGAAAATTACCCACTTTGTCTGGTTTAAGGACCACCGTGAAAAAGTCTGCACCGTTAAAATTGTAATATTCATAATAGGCTTGTGCTTCCATATTACATTCCCTTCTTATTTAAATATTTTTCAGTTTTCTTTCATATGATTTTGTCAAGTTAGGGATAAAAAAATTTATTCTTTATACAGCAACTCGTCTTGCTTGGATATACAAATCTATATCGTTGATAATATAGTTTTCTCCGGTGGTATGCAATGCACCATAACATTCCATAATATACTCACACACATTATATTTTTGAAACAACTGCATAACTTCTTTTCCTTTTAGATTTTTCGCAGACCTATATATCTCAATGCAAAAAATCAAAAATCGTCCCTCTTTGCTCATATAAAAATGCCTCTATTCTTCTTTTGATATATTTTCAATCAAATCAACTACAACTTGGTTTAATTCACTTGCATTTTTTGATGTAATTACCGGCTTACCTGTATCTGCTTCAATTTCCTTTCGTGCATTACCTGCATACTTTCCGCCTCTTTTGGCAATCTCGCGATTTTCTTCAAAAGTTTGCGGATTATGAGTTTTTGATAATTCTGTCGTTGTCGCTTCTGCAAGCATATTAAGTACAAGCTCAAGGTCACTCATATTATCACGCAGATTTTCTTTTGTCAATCCTTTTAAATTCTTATATTTGCGCGTTGTCATGCCTGACCAAGCCTTTGTAATCTCATCTGTGAGAATTGCATATTCTACACCTTTTTGAACTCCATGCTTATCCCATTCATCTGTCAATGCATTACGCACTCTGATAGATAAAATCCTTTGATGTATCCATTCGTCACTGTAGCCTTTCTTTTGATAAGTTTCTATTGCTCTATCAATTGCAAGTTCCGGATCAATAGTTTCATCAATTCGTTCTTTTCCAACTTCGGCAAGCCACATTTTGAATGGTTCTGCTTTAGGTGACGGAATTGATTGAATTATACGAAGTATTCCTGCGACATCTGCTGCTTGTATCTTTCTTTGTTTGCCATCTAAAGCAATCATTTCAATAGGGGTACAAATTGTACCCCACTTGGAATTAAGTTCAGAATCTCGACTGCGCATCTTTTTTATGTATTGTTTAACATCCCTACTATCTGTTAAGATTTCCACAACATCACTAACTGAAAAATACCATTCTTCTGTTTCTTCATTCCATGCAGTCCTCATTCTTTTATCTTCAAATATTTGTATTTTATTATCCATATGTATGACCTCCGTCAAGGTTTTTTCTTTTCTGTCTAAACAGATATTTTAAGCATTAGGTATGCGATTCAACAACGGAACTGATTACTTGTCTATTTCACTCATATAGCCCGCTGTAATAATGCCTGCTGGCAAAGCAACAATAGCAATTCCAAATATTGAAGAAACCATTATTACCATTCTTCCTATTGTTGTTACAGGATAAATATCTCCATAACCTACAGTTGTTAATGAAACTGTTGCCCAATATATTGCATCAAAAAAATTATTAAATGATTCAGGTTCGACATTGAAAACTACCAAAGCAGAAATTATTATGTATGCAATAGCCAATGTTCCTACGGCAATTAATGATTCCTTTGATTTCTTAAAAACTGCTACAATAATTTTTACGCTTTTCGAGTATCTGAACATTTTAAATGCTCTAAAAACTCTAAACGCCCTTGCCATTCTAAAAATCCTCAAAAGTTTAAAGCCATTATTCAAAATAGAAATTGAAGGCAAAATAGATACGATATCAATTATAGCAAAAATCCCAAACGGATATCGCACAAAAGAAACCAAAGAGTTCTTATCATATTTGTAATCAGCAGTTATCCAACGTAACAAATAATCAACAATAAATACAAGCAAACAAACGGTATCAATAATAGTTAAAACATTACTTGTTTCTTTAAAACATAATGGTAACAAACTCAACAAGATAATCACTATCATAAAACTGTCATATATTGAACTAAATGTATTGCTCTTTTGAGCTGGTTCAATTATATTAAAAATCTTCTTTCTCATATTTTTCTCCTTGCGAAAGTTTTCATCATCAATGGTTTTGTAATTTTATCCCTTGTATATCAAAGCTTATAAAGACTGTATAATTTAGATGCCAATCTTTTTAACAGCAGTTCGTATTAAAATAAGACAAAAAAATCAAAAGTAAAAATCAAATGCACCTAGTACAATCAATATCCCCATCGTTATCATAACTACCGTATTTAAAATTTCTCCATATTTACCTGTTCGCCACCATGGTTTTATTGACGGGAAAGGCCAATGAAATGTTCCTGCAATTACAAATACAAGTCCAAGTATTAATAATAAAACAAATCTCCACAATCTTTCATCACAGTGCATTGCTTTCCCTCCAATTCTACATTTTTCGACAATCTTTATAGACTCTTGTCAAGTCAGGCTCAAAAAATCATTTTTCAGTATTATCAGTTATTTCCACCTTAGGTAGGTTCCAGCAATATCTTGTTGCCAGAATTCTTATAGCGACTACCAAAAACATTGAAATTACAGAGCCAATTGCGATGTCCTCCACGTATTTCCTTATCAAAAAATATGCCACGCTTCCTGCTATTGACGCCAGGGCATATATGTGTTTTATAAAAACGTAAGGCTTGGTATCAATCAGAATGTCCCTGAAAATACCTCCGCCAACACCGGTAAACATAGCAATTATTGTCACAACAAAGCAATTGTCATCAAAACCGTTTATGCAAGCTATTTCAGCACCGATTACCGTAAATGCCGCAAGTCCGATTGCATCAAAAAGATTGTTAATCTGTTCCGTTTTCTTCTTCAATATCACGAATTTGTTTCTCTTTATGTAGGAAAATACAAAAATTATAATTGCCGTAAAAATCGCAATATATAACATCCACAAGTTCGAAAAAATAGCCGGGGGAGTTATTCCAAGAAGAATATCTCTCATTATACCGCCTCCAAAGGCTGTTATGCAACCTACAAACACCACCCCGAATATGTCAAGCCCGGCATTGATAGCAATCAATGCTCCGGATACAGCAAAGGCAATAGTTCCGATTATTTCAAGCACTTTTATAATCTCACTCATTTATATCCTCCTATTCTAAAATCAAACTAAATCTCGTTCATTATATCACATCCAGATGCCAAAATCCACAATTTCCCAAAAATTTAGCGGAGAAATTGTTTCTCCGCTAAAGTATTTTGTATATAATTTAATTTGGTCTTTCCTCGGTAAGCTTTACTGATACCGATTTGGTAAGTCCCGTTTCATATTTCCACACCTCGAGTTTAAGCACCTCACCCGGTTTGTGTGAATCCTTTATTTTGTTGAGTTCATCTGTGGTCCTAACCGCTTTGCCGTCGGCTTTTGTGATGATATCACCCTGGTCAAGTCCTGCAATTTCAGCACCGCTGCCAACCTGAGCCGCCATTACCTGAACACCTACGGGCCATCCCTGACGGTTTGCCATATATTCGGTGACATCACGGCTTGAAATACCGATAACAGGTCTTCCCTTGACATAACCGTACTTTATCAAATCCTCAAGCACCGGCTTTGCCTCTGAAATCGGGATAGCAAATCCCATACCCTCAATGGTCGAAGAGGAAATCTTAACCGCATTTATACCGATTACCTGACCATATGCATTCACCAAGGCGCCGCCTGAGTTTCCTTCGTTTATTGCAGCGTCTGTCTGTATGACGCTAAGCGTACGATTATCAACAGTTATTTTTCTGTTTATTGCACTGATTATTCCCTGAGTTGTGCTGCCAAAGAACTCCATACCAAGGGGGTTTCCGATAGCAACAGCTCGTTCTCCAACCTCAATAGCTGAAGAGTCACCAAGCTCCGCCACTGTAAGCTTCTCGTCGGGATTTATTTTCAGCACTGCAAGGTCTGTTTTGCTGTCTGTACCGATAATTTTGGCTTCATATTCGCCGCCTGTATTCAGCGTAACCTTTACCGAAGACGCACCGTCAATAACGTGATTGTTTGTAACAATATATCCATCACTGCTGATTATGATACCCGAGCCAGTACCCTCTGAAACGGTAGCAGTATTGAAAATACTCATCATACTCTGGATGGTGCTTGTGATGCCCACCACAGCAGGTCCCACCTTTTTTGAAATTTCAACGGTAGAAAGCTCTTCGCCCAAATTCACCGCAGGCTTTGCATTAGGGGTATTGTTTTCTGCAGGAGACTGTCCAAGCTGGGCAAGAACATTTGACTTATTTGAAAAACCAAGTTTCCCCGAGCCAAAGCCATAACCCGCCGCAAAAAATCCGCCAAGGGCCGCAACGTTCACAACAGAAGCCGCAACAATAATCGCAACATATTTTTTAATACCTTTTGTTTTTTCGGCTCTCACTTTTGGCTTTTCACTCACCGTCAAGGCATTCTTTTCTGCAATAGGCTGAAAATCGTCTGCATACCAGACGTTTTTCTGCTGGGAAGGCTCTGGATTTTGAAGCAATTCCCCTTCATGAACTTTGTTATAATCAAATTCTTCTGCATTATAATCATTCTTTTCAAATTCATTCATAGAAAAATTCCTCCTTGCTATTTATATTTTCAATATATCATCCAATTATTAAAATTTTATGAATAATATTTGAAAAATAAATCAAATTTAGCTCTTTACCTTGTCCAGAGTAAATATAAACTCTGCATATTCGTTTTCCTGGCTTTTGACCTCAATATTTTTTCCGTGGCGGTTGATTATTTCCTTTACTATATAAAGCCCGATGCCTGTGCCCTCACGGTTTAAGGAACGTGATTTGTCCGCCTTGTAAAAACGTTCGAAAATCAGTTTTCTGTCATTTTCTGCAATTCCACAACCGGTGTTGTATACAGAAATTTCAGCATCTTGCTGTTTACTCCTTACAGAAATTTTAATAATACCCTGTGTGTTTGTGAACTTTATGGCATTTTCTATGAGGTTGGTGAGCACCCTCTTTATTTCGCCCAAGTCTGCTCTTACACAGCACTGTTCTGCATCAAAATTAATGTCCACAAAAATTTCTTTTTCCGAAATTTTGCTCTCAAAATTCACCATCATGCGACGGATTGTTTCGTTTATGTCAAAATTGCTGAGTTCAAGGGGATGACTTCCCGATTCACTTCTGGTAACATCCAAAAACGAATTCACAAGTGACGAAAGCCTTGATACCTCATCTTTTACTATCACAAGGTAGTCGTTTTGTTTATCAGCAGGAATTGTTCCATCAAGAATTCCGTCCACAAAACCGCCTATTGTTGTCATTGGGGTCCTGAGTTCATGAGAAACATCTGATATAAAGTTGTTTCGTATATCCTCCGCCTTTTCAAGACTGAATGCCATATCGTTGAAAGACTCAGCAAGCTCTTCTATCTCCGTAATATTATACCCCTTTTCGCCAGGTTCCACTCTGCTGGAAAAATCACCCTTGGCAAATTTTTTCACAGCACATCCCATATCCTTTATAGGCTTTGAAATCTTTCTGGACAGGGCATAAGAAATCACAAGAGACAAAAGCAAAACGCATATAATAGCAATCCCCAAAGTTCTGTAAAGATAAAGCTGCATCCTCAGTATTTTGGGGGCAGGTGCACTTATAAAAATCGCCCCTACAACCTGACGAGGATTGGGCGACACAACAGGCATCTGCAAAGTAAACATCTCGGTCTTATAAACGCCCCCCAATGTTCCTCTGTCTATATGTTCTCTGCCTCTTAGCACCTCTTTGCAATACTCCATATCAACACTGCTTATATTTGGAGTATAAAAATCTCCAACACTTGATACCATCAGCATCTTTCCCTTATCGTCTATAATAATTATACTATTCCCTGTGCTGTGTGAAAAACCATATATAAAGCTTTCAAGACGTTCAGGGGTTACACCGCTGTTTATAAATCCTGAAATAGCGGTGGCGTTTCCCTTAAGTGTTTCAACCCTTTCGCGATAAGCGGTATGGGAAATGAGAACGTACCCCGACATAGCAAGAATTAACGTACTTATTATAATAATTATTATATTATTAAAAAAGAGTTTAAAAAATACTGTTTTTTTCATAAATTCCACCAGTTTTTTACTATTTGACCTCAAATTTATAACCTACACCCCATATGGTTTTGAGCTGCCACGGAAATCCTTGAGCCTCTTCTGTTTCAATCTTTTCACGTATTCTTTTTATATGGACATCAATAGTCCTTGAATCTCCGAAAAATTCATAACCCCAAATTTCATTGAGAAGCTGGTCACGGGTGAACACCTTATTTTTGTTACTCGCCAAAAAATGTAAAAGTTCAAATTCCTTGGGAGGCATTTCAATGGCTTTTCCGTTTAGCTTCACTTCATAGGTTTCACGGTTAATGCTAAGCCCATCAAATGTAATTTCCTGACCGCTTCCCTTTTCATCGCCTTTGCCGCTTCTTCTCATAACTGCCTTTATTCTCGCTACAAGCTCTTTGGGTTCAAACGGCTTCACCACATAATCGTCAGCTCCAAGCTCAAGGCCCAGAACCTTGTCAAAAACCTCGCCTTTTGCAGTAAGCATAATTATGGGAACATCGGACTCTCCGCGGATTTCACGGCACACTTGCCATCCGTCTTTTTTAGGAAGCATTATATCAAGAAGAACTATGTCAGGTGAAACTTCGCGAAACTTTTCGACCGCCTCCTCGCCGTCATATGCAGTAACGGTCTGAAATCCCTCTTTTTCTACATAAAGGCGAATAAGCTCGCATATGTTTTTTTCGTCATCTACAATAAGCACACGATCTTTCATAAGGACTCCTCCCTGCTTTTTTCTTCTTTAAGTTTTAGATGCAAATCATAAACCTCACGCTTTGGAAGTCCAAGCTCCTCTGCCGTGCGGTTCACCGCATCTTTTCCCCGAACACCCTCACCCATATATTTTTTAAGGAGTTCTTCGGGGCTTGGTAGTTCTTTTTTAAGTTCTTCACTAAGTTCTTCTTTATTCTTTCCATTTATAATGAGTACAAACTCGCCTTTTGGCGGATTTTCTTCATAATGCCTGAGTGCCCCTTTGATTGTGTTACGAAAAAATTCCTCAAATTTTTTTGTCAACTCTCTTGCAAGAACAATCTCACGGTCACCAAAAACCTCCAGCATATCGGAAAGAGTAGAAACAAGCTTGTGGGGTGCTTCATAAAATATAAGAGTGCGTGTATCGTTTTTAACTTCCTCAAGATGAATTTTCCTGTTACGCTTGTTCATAGCGAGAAAACCCTCAAAAGAAAACCGCCCCGTGGGCAGCCCTGAGCCAACCAAAGCACAGGTGAATGCCGATGCACCAGGAAGAGGTACAACCTTTATTCCCTCTTCAATGCATTTTTTAACTAAATCTTCACCCGGGTCTGAAATCCCCGGCATCCCAGCATCCGAAACCACCGCAATGTTTTGTCCATTCCGCAGCTTTTCAATAAGCACACCGCCCTTTTTCGCTTTATTATGCTCATAATAACTGGTGAGGGGAACATCTATTTCAAAGTGGTTAAGAAGCTTCAGTGTGTTTCTTGTATCCTCTGCTGCAATGAGGTCAACATTTTTAAGCACTTCAAGTGTGCGAATTGTTATATCCCCAAGATTTCCAATAGGTGTTGGACAAAGATAAAGAGTTCCTGTCATTTGTTTTTTCCCTCCTTGCAGCTAAGATTTACTCTGCCATAAATTTCATCTATTTCTTTTGAATATTCGCCATTTTCATCATATACATAAAGAGGAGGCTCCAGAAAGAGTTTTGGGTTTCCATATTTTGCACCCTCTATAAGTATTATATTTGCCGTTTTTGATTTCTTTGGGTGTATAAACCAAAGTCTTTTGGGCTCAATCCTATTTTCGCGCATAAGACAAATAATATCAGCAAGTCTTTCTGGCCTGTGCACCATACACAGCTTCCCATAGGGCTTTAAACATTTTGCTGAAACTTCAATTATATCACGGAGATTGCACATAACCTCGTGCCGTGCTATTGTAACTGTATCACTGGAATTTTTGAGTCCGCCCGCAGCCTCTTTGTATGGGGGATTGCAGGTTATGTTGTCAAATTTCTCTTTTCCAAAAATTTCTTCGGCATTTTTAAGGTCACCACACTGTATAGAAACTTTTTCATCAAGGTTATTGAGAGAAACACTCCTCTCTGCCATTTCAGCGACGCACTGTTGAATTTCAAGTCCTACTATCTTTGACGCATCTGTTTTTTCAGACATTAAGATTGGTACTATTCCATTTCCGGTGCATAAGTCAAGGACATTTGCACCCTTCTTTACCGTTTTTGATGCAAAATGCGAAAGCAACACTGCATCAACTCCAAAACAAAACCAGGCTGGGTTTTGTATGAGTTTGAGATTATTTTTTGTCTGAAGGTCATCCAGCCGTTCAAAGCTGTTTATTTTTACGTTTTTCATATTTCTTTTCCTTTTTCTGGAATAAATTTATCCTGAAGTGATTACAATGTATTTGAGGAAATCTTAAAATTTACCAAGTCGCACTTTGTCATATTTTGGAAAATAAGCCTTTCGAGTCGGAGAAAACAAGAGAAAACAAGAGAAAACGAGAGGATTTTAAAATGTTTCACTTTTTGAGGTCCACTTTTCCAAAATTAAAAAGGTTAATTTGGGTTATTTCAAGATAATCAAATTTGACTTTATGCCAAAAATTTGTGTATAATGGTAACCGTCTCACCCCACCGGGGAGGCAAAATTTAATAAAGCAGAGGTGATTTGATGCTGAATGGTCTGAAGGATAGAATGCTTAACATGTCCTCATCAGCCAAACGGAACATCCTTTTGTCATCAGTTTTTGCAATCGTCGCAGTCGCTGTCATATGCACCGTGTCTGTAATGTGCAAACAAGTAACAATCATTGACGGAGGTAATTCCGCAAAACAAGTTATTACATTTAATCGATATGTTGAAGATATCTTGAAAGCTGAAAACATCAAACTTGGCACTCGTGATGAAATGAACGTGCAGCCAACTGATAAGCTCAAAGATAGCATGAAAATTGAAATATACAGAGCGTTTAACGTCAGTGTTACTGAAAAAGGAAAAACTACTCTCCACATTGCGACACGCCGTACTGTCGGTGAAATTTTGAACGAGCTTGGCTATAATGCAAAGGAAACCGACAAAACAACCCCACAGTATACCGCAAAGGTTTCAGAATTTGACGAGATTACACTTATCCGTACCAAAGAAGAAACCATCGAGGTAGTGGAAGAAATCCCTTATGAAAGCACTCAGCGTGAAAACAAGGCTTTGGCAACGGGAGCTCGCAAGGTTATATCAAAGGGTGCGCCCGGTGAGAAAAAGGTTTCTTATAAAATCTTCTATGAAGACGGCGTTGAAGTAAAACGCGAGGTTATCAAAGAAGAAGTTGTCCGCGATGCCGTTGCACAGATTACTGAAGTTGGACCAAGAAAGACCATCGACAGTTATACAATCGCATCAGCAGGTACAGTAACCACTTCACGTAGCGGCAGCCTTTCATACAGCAGAGTTCTCACAGTGAACGCAACCGCTTATGACGCATCAAGCTGTGGCAAAGCTCCGTCCCACCCCGCCTATGGCATTACAGCAACAGGCAGACGTGCAGGTTATGGAATTGTGGCAGTTGATCCAAGCATTATTCCCCTTGGAACAAAGCTTTACATTGAAAGTCTTGACGGCTCATATGTTTACGGCACAGCAATCGCTGCAGATACTGGCGGTGCCATAAAAGGTAATCGTATAGACCTTTGTTATAACACAAGAGGCGAAGCCATAAGCTTTGGTCGTCGTCCTATGAAAGTTTATATTCTAAACTAAAAAACTTATTTTGACCACCAATTTTCCTTGGTGGTCTTTTTTTACAAAAATACGCCACAGGGCTGTGGCGGGTTTTTTATTTTTGATAGGTCTTTCCCCTTAAAATGGTAAACCCCCGGTAAA